>NZ_JBOFIN010000157.1:0-29885 GCF_051650185.1 Scandinavium sp. | reverse complement strand
GTGGAGAAGTGCAGTCCGGCGCGAATTATCTACGCCACAGATTTGAGAATCTAAGGTCAGGTACGGCGTCCGGACTGCAGGCAGAAAGAACTGGCCGGCTCTTTCTGCACGTGGGGGATAATACAAGGTCGGGTAAGCGTAGCGCCACCCGGCAAAAAGAGGCGCGCAGAAAAGCAAAAGGCCAGCACGAGGCTGGCCTTTGAGGGGCATAACGCAGTGGCTTATTACAGGCCAGCAGCTTCGCGCAGCAGAGCGGCTTTGTCGGTTTTTTCCCAAGGGAAAGATTCACGACCAAAGTGACCGTATGCCGCGGTGTCTTTGTAGATTGGGTGCAGCAGATCCAGCATCTGGATCAGACCGTATGGACGCAGGTCGAAGAACTCGCGCACCAGCAGGGTCAGCTGTTCGGTAGAGACTTTCTCAGTACCAAAGGTTTCAACCATGATGGACGTTGGTTCTGCCACGCCGATTGCGTAGGAAACCTGGATTTCACAACGGTCAGCCAGACCCGCAGCAACGATGTTTTTCGCAACATAACGTGCCGCGTAGGCTGCAGAACGGTCAACTTTAGACGGATCTTTACCGGAGAATGCACCGCCACCGTGACGAGCCATGCCGCCGTAGGTATCCACGATGATTTTACGGCCGGTCAGACCACAGTCGCCCATTGGGCCACCGATAACAAAACGACCCGTCGGGTTGATGAAGAATTTGGTCGCGCTGTTCAGCCACTCGGTTGGCAGCACAGGCTTGATGATCTCTTCCATCACTGCTTCTTGCAGGGATTTCTGATCGATATCTTCAGAATGCTGGGTGGAGAGCACCACTGCATCGATGCCGACAATTTTGCCGTCGTCATACTGGAAAGTGACCTGGCTTTTCGCATCCGGGCGCAGCCATGGCAGCGTGCCGTTTTTACGCACTTCAGCCTGACGCTGAACCAGACGGTGAGCGTAGGTGATTGGCGCTGGCATCAGTACGTCGGTTTCGTTGGTGGCATAGCCGAACATCAGGCCCTGGTCGCCCGCACCCTGTTCCAGAGGATCAGCACGGTCAACGCCCTGGTTGATATCCGGAGACTGTTTGCCGATAGCACTCAGCACCGCACAGGAGTTGGCATCAAAGCCCATATCAGAATGCACATAGCCAATTTCACGGACCGTGTTACGGGTGATCTCTTCGATATCCACCCACGCGCTGGTGGTGATTTCACCGCCAACGAGAACCATACCGGTCTTAACGTAAGTTTCGCACGCGACACGCGCCTTCGGATCCTGTTCGAGGATCGCATCAAGCACTGCATCAGAGATTTGGTCAGCAATTTTGTCAGGATGCCCTTCAGATACGGACTCGGACGTAAAGAGGTGTTTTGCCATGTTTTATTTCACCTGGAAAGAATTTGGTTAGCTCAAACTGTTGTAGATAAAGTCTCTGATAAACGATTCGACCAAAGGCTGCAGGTAAACACACAAACAGTCTGGGTGTTAATCAGTATAGATGGATTAACATCTGGATGGCTATTTTAGGTCAGAGTTTCGCCTGAATGCCAGTTTTTTTTGAGGAACCTCTCATTCGCTTGTCTTATCCCCTGGCAATTTTTCCTGACAGCGGTGGAAGAGTGCGCATTTTTATTTTGCTTTTTACCCTGCTTCTCGGTATAAAACGCCGCGCGCGGCTCACTCAAAAAAGCGCACGAGGTTTCCTTTCGTGTCGCCACTTCCAGCCGGGTTAAGCCGTGTTTTTTTACACGGAAAAGTTTGGCTTTGGCTTGTCGCTGGCTCAGGTGGGTTGGCGTGGAGGTGATACGACATAATGAACCATCGTTTTTTGCAGACTCAGTCATGCCGCTCTGGTGTGCGTTTACCCCCATCATTTCCTCTCTCTTTGATACCTGGCTGCCGAAGTTATTGCCATTCGGGCACATCTCAGGATCCCAGAGCCGACCAGGCGCTGTGATAATGGGACTTGGGCGCTCCTTTACTTAGGGGTTTTCTCGTGGTTTCTCCGTTGGTGCCACACACCTCGGGTCTATGTTTTACACTGATATGAACAAGAAACCGGTCGCGCAGGCGAACGCGCAGCATTCTCTGCTGGCGCACAAGGCTGTTTATGGGTTGTTATCGCTTAGTAACATTGCGATAGTAGTCAACTGTTTTACACTTTCGACAACATTTGAGGTTCGCTATGTCTGACGACATGTCTTTATTTTCCCCTTCGTCAGCCGGCGAACAGGGTGTACTACGTTCCATGCAGGAGGTGGCAATGAGCTCTCAGGAAGCCAGCAAGATGCTGCGTACATACAACATTGCCTGGTGGGGCAATAATTACTACGACGTCAATGAGCTGGGTCATATCAGCGTTTGTCCGGATCCCGATGTGCCTGATGCGCGCGTGGATCTCGCCAGGCTGGTCAAAGCTCGTGAAGCGCAAGGACAGCGACTGCCTGCATTATTCTGCTTCCCGCAGATCCTGCAACATCGCCTGCGTTCGATTAACGCCGCTTTTAAACGTGCGCGTGAATCCTACGGCTACAACGGTGACTATTTCCTGGTTTACCCGATTAAGGTGAATCAGCATCGTCGCGTCATTGAATCCCTTATCCATTCCGGCGAACCGCTGGGCCTTGAAGCAGGCTCCAAAGCGGAGCTGATGGCGGTGCTGGCGCATGCTGGCATGACTCGCAGCGTTATCGTCTGTAATGGCTACAAAGACCGCGAGTATATTCGCCTGGCGCTGATCGGCGAGAAGATGGGCCACAAGGTCTATCTGGTCATCGAAAAGATGTCTGAAATCGCTATCGTGCTGGAAGAAGCGGAGCGCCTGAATGTGGTGCCACGCCTTGGTGTGCGTGCTCGTCTGGCTTCTCAGGGATCCGGTAAATGGCAGTCCTCCGGCGGCGAAAAATCGAAATTCGGCCTGGCTGCGAGCCAGGTGCTTCAGTTGGTCGAAATCATGCGCGAGCATGGTCGTCTGGACAGCATCCAGTTGCTGCACTTCCATCTCGGTTCGCAGATGGCGAATATTCGTGATATCGCCACTGGCGTGCGTGAGTCAGCCCGTTTCTACGTTGAGCTGCATAAGCTCGGCGTGAACATTCAGTGCTTCGACGTGGGCGGTGGTCTGGGCGTGGACTATGAAGGCACCCGTTCACAGTCTGATTGCTCCGTGAACTACGGCCTGAATGAGTATGCCAACAACATTATCTGGGCGATTGGCGATGCCTGTGAAGAGAACGGCCTGCCGCACCCAACGGTCATCACCGAGTCCGGGCGTGCAGTGACTGCACACCACACGGTGCTGGTTTCCAACATCATCGGTGTTGAGCGTAACGAATACACCGAAGCTACCGCACCTGCGGCAGACGCCCAACGCGCGCTGCAAAGCATGTGGGAAACCTGGCAAGAGATGCATGAGCCAGGCGGTCGTCGTTCACTGCGTGAATGGCTGCATGATAGCCAGATGGATCTGCACGATATTCATGTGGGCTACTCTTCCGGCACCTTTAGCCTGCAAGAGCGTGCCTGGGCAGAGCAGCTGTATCTGAACATGTGCCACGAAGTGCAGAAACAGCTCGACCCAAGTAACCGTGCGCATCGCCCGATCATTGACGAATTGCAGGAGCGCATGGCGGACAAAATGTACGTCAACTTCTCCCTGTTCCAGTCAATGCCGGATGCATGGGGTATCGACCAGCTGTTCCCGGTGCTGCCGCTTGAAGGGCTGAACCATGCGCCAGAACGCCGCGCGGTGCTGCTGGATATCACCTGTGACTCTGATGGTGCTATCGATCACTACGTCGATGGCGACGGCATTGCCACCACCATGCCAATGCCGGAGTACGATCCGGAGAACCCGCCAATGCTGGGCTTCTTTATGGTCGGCGCCTATCAGGAAATTTTGGGCAACATGCACAACCTGTTCGGCGATACCGAAGCGGTTGACGTGTTTGTCTTCCCTGACGGCAGCGTGGAAGTGGAGCTTTCCGACGAAGGCGACACCGTGGCGGATATGCTGGAGTACGTTCAGCTCGACCCGAAAAAACTGCTGACTCAGTTCCGCGATCAGGTCAAACAAACCGATCTCGACGATGCGCTGCAACAGCAGTTCCTCGAAGAGTTCGAGGCTGGTTTGTACGGGTATACGTATCTGGAAGACGAGTAACTTCCGTGGGAGGGCGGGCGTAGTTCCCCCTCTCCCTAACCCTCTCCCTAAGGGAGAGGGGACTGATCCGAGCCGGTTTGATTTTCTCCCTCTCCCTATGGGAGAGGGCATCCGACAAAGCCAACGCTGGACGCTTGACCCGATTAAAATTTTGGCGATAATCGCCCTAACAAGCAGTACACACGAATCGATCCCTTCCTCGTCGGGCCTAACGACGCGGAAGGGATTTTTTTTCATCTGTCATAAATTACCGACGGTATAAGAGGTTATCTTTATGAGCACTTTAGGTCATCAGTACGACAACTCGCTGGTATCGAACGCCTTTGGCTTCCTGCGTCTGCCGCTGAACTTCCAGCCCTACGACAGCGATGCTGACTGGGTTATCACCGGCGTCCCGTTTGATGCGGCAACCTCCGGTCGTGCGGGCGGTCGTCATGGCCCTGCGGCTATCCGTCAGGTGTCGACCAACCTGGCGTGGGAGCACAACCGCTTCCCGTGGGATTTCGACATGCGTGAGCGTCTGAACGTGGTCGACTGTGGTGACCTGGTGTATGCCTTTGGTGATGCGCGTGAAATGAGCGAAAAGCTGCAGGCTCACGCGGAAAAACTGCTGGCTGCCGGTAAACGCATGCTCTCTTTCGGCGGTGACCACTTCGTCACGCTGCCACTGCTGCGCGCGCACGCAAAACACTTCGGCAAAATGGCTCTGGTGCATTTCGATGCGCACACCGACACCTATGCCAACGGCTGCGAATTCGACCATGGCACCATGTTCTTCACCGCACCGAAAGAAGGTCTGATCGACCCGAACCATTCTGTGCAGATTGGTATCCGTACCGAGTTCGACAAAGACAACGGCTTTACCGTGCTGGATGCAGCACAGGTCAACGATCGTGGCGTTGACGATATTCTGGCGCAGGTGAAGAAGATTGTTGGCGACATGCCGGTGTATCTGACCTTCGATATCGACTGCCTGGATCCTGCCTTTGCACCGGGTACCGGTACGCCGGTTATCGGCGGCCTGACCTCCGATCGTGCAATCAAACTGGTTCGTGGTCTGAAAGATCTGAACATCGTGGGGATGGACGTAGTGGAAGTTGCGCCAGCTTACGATCAGTCTGAGATCACCGCGCTGGCCGCAGCGACGCTGGCTCTGGAAATGCTGTACATCCAGGCGGCGAAGAAGGGCGAGTAAGACAATAAATGCCGGGCGGCACGTTGTTTGCCCGGCCTACAGGGTCGTGAAATGTAGGCCGGGTCAGGCGATAGCCGCCACCCGGCATTTTTTTATTTAATTTCGTCAGCCTTCATACGATCGCGAATGTGCTGAGCACGTTCCTCTGAAGCCGGGTGATCGTCAAACATCGAGCTTTGACGGCCAGCTTCCAGCTTCGCCAGCTTCTCAAAACTGGTGACTAACCCTGACGGATTGATCCCGCGTTTACGCAGCAGATCGTAAGAGTAATCGTCCGCCTCAGATTCCTGGCGCTGGGAGAACTGTGCGTTCACCAGTTTTTCGCCTAAGTCACCAAGCTGAGATTGTGACAGGCTACCGACAATGCCACCCGCAGATGCCGCGGCGACGCGCACGGCGTTAGCGCCAAGCTGAACCTGCATGCCTTTCTTCACATGACCAAGCGCAACGTGACCCATTTCGTGGCCGATTACCGCTTCGACTTCGTTGTCGGTCATGATGTCCATCAGCCCGCTATAGACGCGAATACAGCCGTTGGCCATCGCAAAAGCGTTAATGTCTTTGGTGACGTAAACCTTATAGTTCACGGCCTGACCGTTAATGTTATCGCCAAGCGCGGACGCAATTTTCGTCAGGCGTTTGGCATAATCGCTGCTGGAAGGGGCGATAGTGGCTTTGCTGTCCATGTCCTGACAGGCTTTATCGCTGAGGGCGACGACCTGAGCGTCGCTGATGGTGTAAGCCTGGAAGGCTTCCGCACCGGAGCTCATCAGACCGTTTGAATCCATATTCTGACAGCCGGTCAGAACGCTCGCCATCCCAAAGGCCAACACCGCAGTGTGTAGTTTCATCATCAATTTTCCGTAATAGGTGCGTCGTCATTGTCTGAATTTTCTCACCCGCCTGAACGGCAGATCTCAGACGAAGTATAAAGAAAATAAAGATAACGGCGCGAGAAGATTGCGCAACCGTTGAACACATTCCAGAGATTTCCCAGGCACCGCGCGGATGCTCCATGTACATGGCTTGCCGCTTGGGTTACATTGTTGTCACTTTTTTCCGGCGTAGCCTAAAACACGCTGTAGTCAAGCGTCTGGCATGGCCTTCAACAGTCCGATCTGGAGTCAAAATGTCCTCACGTAAAGAGCTTGCTAATGCTATTCGTGCGCTGAGCATGGACGCAGTACAGAAAGCCAAATCCGGTCACCCGGGTGCCCCGATGGGTATGGCTGACATTGCCGAAGTCCTGTGGCGTGATTTCCTGAACCACAACCCGCAGAACCCGTCCTGGGCCGATCGTGACCGCTTCGTGCTGTCCAACGGTCACGGCTCTATGCTGATTTATAGCCTGCTGCACCTCACAGGCTACGATCTGCCGATGTCTGAACTGCAGAACTTCCGTCAGCTGCATTCCAAAACCCCAGGTCACCCGGAAGTGGGTTACACCGCCGGTGTTGAAACCACCACCGGTCCGCTGGGTCAGGGCATTGCTAACGCTGTGGGCATGGCTATCGCTGAAAAAACGCTGGCTGCGCAGTTCAACCGTCCGGGCCATGACATCGTCGACCACTTCACCTACGCCTTTATGGGCGACGGCTGCATGATGGAAGGGATCTCCCACGAAGTGTGCTCCCTGGCGGGTACCCTGAAGCTGGGCAAACTGGTGGCGTTCTATGACGACAACGGCATCTCCATCGACGGCCACGTTGAAGGCTGGTTCACCGATGACACCGCGAAGCGTTTCGAAGCCTACGGCTGGCACGTCGTTCGTGGCGTTGACGGCCACGACGCGGACGCTATCAAACGTGCAGTAGAAGAAGCGCGTAAAGTCACCGACAAACCTTCTCTGCTGATGTGCAAAACCATCATCGGTTTCGGTTCCCCAAACAAAGCCGGTACCCACGACTCACACGGTGCACCGCTGGGCGACGCTGAAATCGCACTGACCCGCGAGCAGCTGGGCTGGAAATACGCGCCATTCGAAATCCCGTCTGAAATCTATGCTCAGTGGGACGCGAAAGAAGCAGGCCAGGCGAAAGAATCTGCATGGAACGAGAAGTTCGCTGCTTATGCGAAAGCCTTCCCACAGGAAGCCGCAGAATTCACCCGTCGTATGAACGGGGATATGCCTTCTGATTTCGACGCGAAAGCGAACGACTTCATCGCTAAGCTTCAGGCTAATCCGTCCAAAATTGCCAGCCGTAAAGCGTCTCAGAATGCTATCGAAGCGTTCGGCCCGCTGCTGCCAGAATTCCTCGGTGGCTCCGCTGACCTGGCGCCATCCAACCTGACTCTGTGGTCGGGTTCTAAAGCAATCAACGAAGACACTGCCGGTAACTACATCCATTACGGTGTACGTGAATTCGGGATGACTGCCATCGCGAACGGTATCTCTCTGCACGGTGGTTTCCTGCCGTACACCTCAACCTTCCTGATGTTCGTTGAATATGCGCGTAACGCCGTACGTATGGCTGCGTTGATGAAGCAGCGTCAGGTTCTGGTCTATACCCACGACTCCATCGGTCTGGGTGAAGATGGCCCGACTCACCAGCCGGTTGAGCAGGTTGCCTCTCTGCGTGTGACCCCGAACATGAGCACATGGCGTCCATGTGACCAGGTGGAATCCGCAGTGGCGTGGAAATATGGCGTCGAGCGTAAAGATGGCCCAACCGCGCTGATCCTCTCCCGTCAGAACCTGGCACAGCAGGATCGTACCGAGAAGCAGCTGGCAGACATCGCTCGCGGTGGTTACGTGCTGAAAGATTGCGACGGTCAGCCGCAGGTTATCTTCATCGCGACTGGTTCTGAAGTTGAACTGGCCGTGGCGGCATGGGATCAGCTCTCCGCTGAAGGCGTTAAAGCGCGCGTGGTTTCCATGCCGTCTACCGACGCATTCGACAAGCAGGATGCTGCTTACCGTGAATCCGTACTGCCAAAAGCCGTTTCTGCTCGCGTTGCGGTAGAAGCCGGTATTGCAGATTACTGGTTCAAATACGTCGGCTTGAACGGCGCGATCGTTGGCATGACTTCCTTCGGTGAGTCAGCGCCAGCAGAGCTGCTGTTCGAAGAGTTCGGCTTCACCGTTGCGAACGTGGTCGCGAAGGCGAAAGAGCTGCTGTAATAAAGGCTGCGATGCAAACCTTAGGCCGGGCAAATTCAGTGCCGCCCGGCAGAAGTGCCTGCTGGCGCTGCGCTTAGCAGGCCTACAAAACAAGCCGGGGATGCCTCGGCTTTTTTGTGTCCGCTATTCCTTAATGCTGTAAATTTGTTGTAAATTATTCCACCAAAAATGTGACGCAGGTCATATTGAAAGCTTCTCTCCCTGGACAATCGTTCCTTTTATTCCGCGTTTCGCTTATTCTAGCTGAAGCGTTTCAGTCGATTAAATGTTCGACAAATAATCAATCAGTCGCAGTTTGTGACAGCAGGGATTCCTTTCCGGGTGAGGCTGGACTACGCTTTCAGCCACTCAATATCAGGGAAAGCCTTGCAGGAGACCTATGACCGTACGCGTAGCGATTAATGGCTTCGGTCGCATTGGACGTAACGTGGTTCGTGCTTTATATGAATCCGGGCGTCGTGCGGAGATAACCGTGGTGGCAATCAACGAACTGGCGGATGCTGCGGGCATCGCGCACTTGTTGAAATATGACACCAGCCATGGGCGCTTTGCCTGGGATGTACGCCAGGAGCGGGAACAGCTGTTTGTGGGCGAAGATGCCATCCGTTTACTGCACGAGCCTTCCGTTGAGCAATTGCCGTGGCGTGAACTGGGTGTGGATGTGGTGCTGGACTGCACCGGCGTCTACGGTACGCGAGCCGACGGGGAAGCCCATCTTGCCGCTGGCGCAAAGAAAGTGCTCTTTTCACATCCTGGCAGCAATGACCTTGACGCAACGGTGGTTTACGGGGTCAATCACCACGAATTGATGTCTGACCATCGCCTTGTCTCCAACGCCTCCTGCACGACGAACTGCATTATTCCTGTCATTAAACTGCTTGATGATGCCTGGGGCATCGAATCTGGCACGGTCACGACAATCCACTCGGCGATGCACGATCAGCAGGTGATCGACGCGTACCATCCGGACTTACGTCGCACCCGTGCGGCCAGCCAGTCGATCATTCCGGTCGACACCAAACTGGCGGCAGGTATCACCCGAATTTTCCCGCAGTTTAATGACCGTTTTGAAGCGATTGCGGTGCGAGTCCCGACGATTAACGTCACCGCCATCGATCTGAGCGTTACCGTGAAGAATCCGGTAAAAGCCTGTGAAGTCAACCTGTTGCTGCAAAAAGCGGCACAGGGGGCATTTCATGGTATAGTTGACTATACGGAATTACCGTTGGTCTCAATCGATTTTAACCACGATCCGCACAGTGCCATTGTTGACGGCACGCAGACGCGGGTCAGTGGCGCGCATCTGATCAAAACGCTGGTCTGGTGTGATAATGAATGGGGTTTCGCTAACAGAATGCTCGACACAACGTTAGCGATGGCCGCTACAGGTTTCAGGTAAGGCGCGAGTGCGTCTGCAAAACTTTAGAATCAACGAGAGGATTCACCATGTCTGTAATTAAGATGACCGATCTGGATCTGGCTGGTAAACGCGTTTTCATCCGTGCCGATCTGAACGTTCCAGTAAAAGACGGTAAAGTCACCAGCGACGCGCGTATCCGTGCTTCCCTGCCAACCATCGAACTGGCGCTGAAACAGGGCGCGAAAGTGATGGTAACTTCCCACCTGGGTCGTCCGACCGAAGGCGAGTACAACGAAGAATTCTCTCTGCTGCCTGTTGTTAACTATCTGAAAGACAAACTGTCTAATCCAGTTCGTCTGGTAAAAGATTACCTCGATGGCGTTGAAGTGGCTGCCGGTGAACTGGTGGTTCTGGAAAACGTTCGCTTCAACAAAGGCGAGAAAAAAGACGACGAAGCGCTGTCCAAAAAATACGCTGCACTGTGCGATGTCTTTGTGATGGATGCATTCGGTACTGCGCACCGTGCGCAGGCTTCTACCCACGGTATCGGCAAATTTGCTGACGTCGCTTGTGCAGGCCCGCTGCTGGCTGCTGAGCTGGATGCCCTGGGCAAAGCGCTGGGTAACCCAGCTCGTCCAATGGTTGCGATTGTGGGTGGTTCTAAGGTTTCTACCAAACTGACCGTTCTGGATTCCCTGTCGAAAATCGCTGACCAGCTGATCGTTGGCGGTGGTATCGCCAACACCTTCGTTGCCGCTCAAGGCCACAACGTCGGTAAATCCCTGTACGAAGCGGACCTGGTTGACGAAGCAAAACGTCTGCTGACCACTTGCGATATCCCGGTTCCAACAGACGTTCGCGTCGCGACTGAGTTCTCTGAAACCGCAGCGGCAACCCTGAAATCTGTTAACGACATCAAAGATGAAGAGCAGATTCTGGACCTCGGTGACGTTTCTGCACAGAAACTGGCTGAAATCCTGAAAAACGCCAAAACTATTCTGTGGAACGGTCCGGTTGGCGTATTCGAATTCCCGAACTTCCGCAAAGGGACTGAGATCGTAGCAAATGCTATCGCAGACAGCGAAGCGTTCTCTATCGCAGGCGGCGGTGACACTCTGGCAGCTATCGACCTGTTCGGTATCTCAGACAAGATTTCCTACATCTCCACTGGCGGCGGCGCATTCCTCGAATTCGTGGAAGGCAAAGTTCTGCCGGCAGTAGCGATGCTCGAAGAGCGCGCTAAGAAGTAAGTCAATTGAGGGTTAGCGAAAGCTAACCCCATTTTCAGCGTGCTTAAGGCTCGCACCTCTTTTTTCGGCCGAAGATACAGGACTACGTAACATGTCTAAAATTTTTGATTTCGTAAAACCGGGCGTCATCACAGGTGACGACGTACAGAAAGTTTTCCAGGTAGCTAAAGAAAACAACTTCGCTCTGCCAGCAGTAAACTGCGTCGGCACTGACTCCATCAACGCGGTTCTGGAAACTGCTGCGAAGGTTAAAGCGCCAGTTATCGTTCAGTTCTCTAACGGTGGTGCTGCTTTCATCGCGGGTAAAGGCGTGAAGACCGACGTTCCTCAGGGCGCAGCAATCCTGGGCGCAATCTCTGGTGCGCATCACGTTCACCAGATGGCTGAGCACTACGGTGTTCCGGTTATCCTGCACACTGACCACTGCGCGAAGAAACTGCTGCCGTGGATCGACGGTCTGCTGGATGCGGGTGAAAAACACTTCGCGGCTACCGGTAAGCCACTGTTCTCTTCTCACATGATTGACCTGTCTGAAGAGTCTCTGGAAGAGAACATCGAAATCTGTTCCAAATACCTGGCGCGCATGTCCAAAATCGGCATGACCCTGGAAATCGAACTGGGTTGCACCGGTGGTGAAGAAGACGGTGTGGACAACAGCCACATGGACGCTTCTGCCCTGTACACTCAGCCAGAAGACGTTGACTACGCTTACACCAAACTGAACGCTATCAGCCCACGTTTCACCATCGCGGCTTCTTTCGGTAACGTACACGGTGTTTACAAGCCAGGTAACGTGGTTCTGACCCCGACTATCCTGCGTGATTCTCAGGAATACGTGTCCAAAAAACACAACCTGCCGCACAACAGCCTGAACTTCGTCTTCCACGGCGGTTCCGGTTCTTCTGCTCAGGAAATCAAAGACTCCGTAAGCTACGGCGTAGTGAAAATGAACATCGATACCGACACCCAATGGGCAACCTGGGACGGTATCCTGCAATACTACAAAACCAACGAAGCTTACCTGCAGGGCCAGCTGGGCAACCCGAAAGGCGACGACCAGCCGAACAAGAAATACTACGATCCGCGCGTATGGCTGCGCTCAGCTCAGTCCTCCATGATCACGCGTCTGGAGCAGGCATTCAAAGAACTGAACGCGGTTGACGTTCTGTAATTTTTTGCCTTTCGTTTTCTGCCCTAAGCCCGCTTAATAGCGGGCTTTTTTATTGCTTTTTCAACATGATGATTCCCTCTGATTTTGTGATCTGTTTGGCATTACAGACGATTCTTGTTTAACCTTAACAGACTGCCTTTTTGCAGAGTCGTCGAGTTTTGTGTTCCCTTTTGGGTTGCTATAAGGATTATCAGATGGAAGATTTGAATGTTGTCGACAGTATTAATCATGCTGGTTCGTGGCTGGTGCGCAATCAGGCGCTGCTGCTGAGCTATGCGGTGAATATCGTCGCCGCGATCGCCATTATTATCGTCGGGATGATTGTTGCCCGACTGGTGTCCAATGCGGTAAACCGTGTGATGCGCGCCCGGCAGATTGATGCCACCGTGGCTGACTTCCTTTCCGCGATGCTGCGTTACGCCATTATCGCTTTCACATTGATTGCCGCCCTGGGGCGCGTCGGTGTCCAGACGGCTTCCGTTATCGCCGTTCTGGGTGCCGCAGGTTTAGCGGTCGGTCTGGCATTGCAGGGCTCGCTGTCCAATCTGGCGGCAGGCGTGCTGCTGGTGATGTTCCGCCCATTCCGTGCCGGCGAGTATGTTGATCTGGGCGGCGTGGCTGGCACTGTGCTTAATGTGCAGATTTTCTCCACCACCATGCGCACCGTGGATGGCAAAATCGTGGTTATCCCGAACGGGAAAATCATCGCCGGGAACATCATTAACTTCTCCCGCGAACCGGTTCGTCGCAATGAATTCATCATTGGGGTGGCGTATGACTCTGACATCGATAAGGTCAAACAGCTGCTCACCAACATCATTCAGTCAGATGAACGCATCATCAAAGATCGTGAAATGACGGTTCGCCTGAATGAGCTTGGGCCATCCGCCATGAATTTTGTTGTCCGTACCTGGAGCAAAAGCAGCGACCTGCAAAACGTCTACTGGGATGTGCTGGAGCGCGTAAAACGCGACTTTGACGCCAACGGTATCAGCTTCCCGTTCCCACAAATGGATGTGAACTTCAAACGGGCGAAAGAGCAGGCCGAGGCCGCGTAGTCTTACTCGTTAACGACAAGCCCGCTTTAAGCGGGCTTTTCGTTTTCTATTTACTTTAAATGAATAGCTATGCGAAAAAAGTTGCTCACGCCAATTATTAATGTAGCTAATAAGGTATTAAAATTATCCATTTCCTCTAATGTTATGCCCGCGCTATAGTCTCGCCATCGACAAGTAATTCAGAGAAATTAATCATGTTATCTTATTATTTTCAGGGGCTTGCCCTTGGCGCTGCCATGATCCTGCCTCTTGGGCCACAGAACGCTTTTGTGATGAATCAGGGCATCCGCCGTCAGTATCACATCATGATTGCTTTTCTCTGCGCCCTCAGTGATTTGCTCTTGATATGCGCAGGCATCTTTGGCGGAAGTGCTTTGCTGATGCAGTCAGAATGGTTAATGGCGGGCGTCACCTGGGGCGGCGTAGCCTTTTTATTGTGGTACGGATTTGGTGCGCTGAAAACGGCGATGGGCAGCAATCTGGAGCTCGCGAGTACGGAAGTGATGAAGCAGGGGCGCTGGAAAATTATCGCCACAATGCTGGCGGTGACGTGGCTTAATCCGCATGTCTATCTGGATACGTTTGTGGTGCTGGGAAGTCTGGGCGGGCAACTGGATGTGGAACCGAAGCGCTGGTTTGCACTGGGCACCGTCAGCGCCTCGTTTTTATGGTTCTTTGGCCTGGCTTTGCTGGCCGCCTGGCTTGCTCCACGTCTGCGCACGGCTCGGGCGCAACGCATCATCAATTTACTGGTGGGCCTGGTGATGTGGTTTATCGCTTTTCAACTGGCAAAAGAAGGGATCTCCCATGTTCACGCCTTGTTCAACTAAGCCATGTCTTATGGACATTTAGTCCTCAGAAGCTAAGCTTGCAGGCATGCGCCCTGTTTCGGGTGAATACGTAACATGGAGGAACGACAGTGAAGTTTAAAGTGATGGCCCTGGCGGCATTAGTGGGATTAAGTACAGTGTCGGTGCAGGCAAATGAATTGCCGGATGGACCGCACATTGTCACCTCAGGCACGGCAAGCGTTGATGCGGCACCCGATATCGCCACGCTGGCAATCGAAGTGAACGTTGCAGCGAAAGACGCGGCATCGGCCAAGAAGCAAGCGGACGATCGTGTTGGTCAGTATCTCTCTTTCCTTGAGCAGAACGGTGTCGCCAAAAAAGACATCAGCTCTGCGAACCTGCGTACCCAACCGGATTACGACTACCAGAATGGTAAAAGCATTCTGAAAGGTTATCGTGCCGTGCGTACGGTGGAAGTCACTTTGCGTCAGCTTGATAAACTGAACTCACTGCTGGACGGCGCACTGAAAGCGGGGCTGAATGAAATTCGTTCCGTCTCACTGGGCGTTGCGCAACCGGATGAGTATAAGGATAAAGCACGTAAAGCGGCCATTGATGATGCGATTCATCAGGCAACGGCGTTGGCTTCCGGTTTCAACGCGAAACTGGGGCCGGTGTACAGCGTGCGCTACCACGTTTCTAACTATCAGCCGAGCCCAATGGTACGGATGATGAAAGCGAGTGCGGCTCCAGCAGCAGACGCGCAGGAAACTTACGAGCAGCCGACCATTCAGTTCGACGATCAGGTTGATGTGGTGTTCCAGCTAGAACCGACTCAGGCAGCACCGCAGAAAGCGGCGGAGCCTGAGAAGACGCCAGAGCCGCAGAAACCCGCTCAGTAGCAGAGAGTCTTTCATAAAAAAGCCGGGGATTTCCCGGCTTTTCTGTTTAATCCTGGCGTAAAACCTTATGCCCATATTCCAGCAGCGCGTCCGTCACCCGACGCATCATGCGGCTCTCCGGGGCGAAGCGATGCCAGTAGAGCATCCGGCGCTGGAACAGGCCAGGCGTCAGGTCGATAAGCTCTCCGCTATCCAGTTCGCGTTCAATTTGCAGATGCGGGATCATACAGCAGGTGGTGCCCTGGCGGGCTAACTGGACGAAGGCTTCGGACGAGTTGACGATGTGGCACGGCACGCTGCCCGGCGGTAAATCGAAGTGCTGTTGCAGGAACGCCTGATGCATATCATCCAGATGATCAAACGCAACAACCGGGGCTTTGAGCAGGGCAGAGCGTGTTACGCCATTTGGGAAGTAACGTTGCGCAAACGACTTTGATGCCACGAACAGATAGTCCAGAGCACCAAGTTGATCGACCAGGCAGCTCGGCAGCGCCTGCGGCTGGATACTGACTGCACCAACGACTTCGCCCCGACGTAAACGTTCCTGGGTACGGGTTTCATCTTCCACCTGAATGTTCAGGCGGATGGGGGAATCAGAAAGAACGGCCGAAAGGGCAGGCAACAGCCAGGTCGCCAGGCTGTCGGCGTTCACCGCCAGTGACAACAGCAGCGGCGTGGAGCCGGTTTGCTCATCGCCGAGCCACTCTTCTTCCAGCAGTTCAACCTGACGCAACAGAGCCAGCAATTTCTGACCTTGCTCCGTAGGACGCGGTGGAACAGTACGCACCAGCAGCGGTTGGCCGAACATATTTTCCAGCTGTTTAATACGCTGGGAGACGGCGGACTGGGTAATACACAGCTTTTGTGCGGCGCGTTCAAACCCGCGTTCCCGAATGACCGCATCCAGTGCCTGTAGTGTTCTGTAGTCCGGACGTTTCATGTGTTCTGACGGGCTCCTTATTCTTCGTTACCTCGCACTATGACATAAATTTACGTTTGATACAGATCGAAATTGGCGACGTTCACAAGGGCGCTGCGCGGACATTTCTGGCATGAATGATCTATAATGCGCGCCATCCCATCACACCACAGGCAAAAACCATGACGCAGGATGAACTGAAAAAAGCAGTTGGCTGGGCAGCACTTCAATACGTCCAACCGGGCACCATCGTAGGGGTGGGCACCGGCTCCACCGCGGCGCATTTTATTGATGCGCTGGGCACGATGAAAGGCCAGATTGAAGGGGCAGTCTCCAGCTCGGATGCTTCAACCGAAAAGCTGAAAAGCCTCGGTATTCACGTTTTTGATCTCAATGAAGTGGATCGTCTCGGCATTTATGTCGATGGCGCGGACGAAATTAACGATCACATGCAGATGATCAAAGGCGGTGGCGCAGCGTTGACCCGCGAGAAGGTCATCGCGTCCGTGGCTGACAAGTTTATCTGCATCGCTGATGCTTCCAAGCAGGTGGCGATTCTGGGCAAATTCCCGCTGCCGGTGGAAGTGATCCCAATGGCGCGCAGCGCGGTGGCTCGTGAGCTGGTGAAGCTGGGTGGTCGTCCGGAATATCGTCAGAATGTGGTGACGGATAACGGCAACGTGATCCTTGACGTGCATGGTCTGGAAATTCTTGATGCTGTCGCGCTGGAAAATACCATCAACGGTATTCCTGGCGTGGTCACCGTTGGACTGTTTGCCAATCGTGGCGCAGACGTGGCGCTGATTGGTACGGCTGATGGCGTGAAAACCATCGTAAAATGATCTGACGGGGGCGCAGGCTGCCCCCGTAAAAAATTTCAGCCAGGTTAAATTTGGTGACTTGTGTCACATTTCATGGCTTCATCTCAATTACGCACTGTGTGTGGATTCCCACCCAGCATTTTATGCTGACAATTACCGCTGAATGACATTTCCTCAGGATGCCGACGCAAACGTTCATATTGCCGCAATAGATTTTTTTGATATGTTGGCTCGGGTGGACATTCGTTCACCACAACATCACGACAAGAAAGACAGGGCGGGGAAATGGCTAAGGTATCGCTGGAAAAAGACAAGATTAAGTTTCTGCTGGTCGAAGGTGTGCACCAAAAAGCACTCGATAGCCTTCGTGCGGCAGGCTACACCAACATTGAGTTTCATAAAGGCGCGCTCGACGCTGAGCAACTGAAAGAGTCGATCCGTGATGCCCATTTCATCGGCCTGCGCTCCCGTACGAATTTAACCGAAGAGATTATCCAGGCGGCTGAAAAGCTGGTGGCAATTGGCTGCTTCTGTATCGGCACCAACCAGGTTGATCTGAACGCTGCGGCCAAACGCGGCGTACCAGTCTTCAACGCCCCGTTCTCCAATACCCGCTCAGTGGCTGAATTGGTGATTGGCGAGCTGCTGCTGCTGCTGCGTGGCATTCCTGAAGCGAACGCCAAAGCGCACCGCGGTATCTGGAATAAACTGGCGGCGGGCAGTTTTGAAGCGCGTGGTAAAAAGCTCGGGATCATCGGTTACGGGCATATCGGCACCCAACTCGGCATTCTGGCGGAATCGCTGGGCATGCACGTGTTCTTCTATGATATCGAAAACAAACTACCACTGGGTAACGCGACCCAGGTTCAGCATTTGTCTGACTTGCTGAACATGAGCGATGTGGTGAGTCTGCACGTTCCGGAAAATGCATCCACCAAAAATATGATGGGTGCGGAAGAACTGGCGCTGATGAAGCCCGGTTCTCTGCTGATCAACGCCGCTCGCGGTACCGTAGTGGATATTCCTGCGTTGTGCGATGCGCTGGCACGTAAGCATCTCGCAGGTGCGGCGATTGACGTGTTCCCAACGGAGCCGGCAACCAACAGCGATCCGTTCACTTCTCCACTGTGCGAATTCGACAACGTCATCCTGACTCCACACATCGGCGGTTCGACTCAGGAAGCGCAGGAAAATATCGGTCTGGAAGTGGCGGGTAAACTCTCGAAGTACTCCGATAACGGTTCCACGCTGTCTGCGGTGAACTTCCCTGAAGTTTCTCTGCCATTACACGGTGGCCGCCGTCTGCTACACATTCACGAAAACCGTCCTGGCGTACTGACGGCCATCAACCAGATTTTTGCTGAGCAAGGCGTGAACATCGCCGCGCAGTATCTGCAAACCACGCCGCAAATGGGCTATGTGGTTATTGATATCGAAGCGGAAGAAGATGTCGCAGAGAAAGCGTTGCAAAGCATGAAGGCGATTCCGGGGACGATTCGCGCTCGTCTGCTTTACTGATTGATATGATTGCCCGGCGGCGCCTTGCTTGCCGGGCCGACGTATTTACGATTTTTGTAGGCCTGGTAAGCGCAGCGCCACCGGGCAACAAATTCACCAACTCCACACCTTCGTAGGCGTCACCACCGCAGGCAGCGGGATATCCCACTTTTCCACCGGCAAGGCATCAACGTGCTGGCAATCATGCGCATAGCCAACGGGATGCAGGCCATGTTGCTGCCAGTTTTGCAGGGTGCGATCGTAAAAACCACCGCCCATCCCCAGACGTTGACCCTGGCTGTCAAAGGCAACCAGCGGCGTTATCAGAACATCCAGCTCGTCGAGCGGCAAAACATCTCGTGCATCCAGCTTAGGCTCATGAATTTTCAGGCGGTTAAATACTAATTCAGAATGAGGATGGTAATGCAGAAACAGCAGATTTCCCGGGCTGAAAGGATGCAGAACCGGCAAATAGACTCGCTTGCCGCTACGCCAAAGTTGCTCGATCAACGGTTGGGTATCCAGCTCGCCATCAAAAGAGAGAAACAAAGCCACAGTATGCGCCATCACAACGGGCGAATAGGCCATCATGCGTGAAGCAGCTTGTTGAGCGAAATGACGTTGTTGTTCGGCGGTTAGCGCGCGGCGCTGTTGCCGGATAGTCTGGCGAATGAGTTGTCTTGATGAAGTGACTACAGAATGTCGTGTCATGGCAGAAGAGGAAGGTAGGGAATCTCCGAGATGCCGCCGCAGGCTGTAACCCTTGAACCCTTGGTTCAAGGTGAATGTGTCGTCACAGTTTTAAGGCTTCTCGGACGGACCGAGCATGCTCACCAACCGTGGAGCGCCACATTCTTGTGGTATGAAATATCGGCTCAGGGGACTGGCCCGCTTGCGAACATCTCAGAGAAATTTGGTCTTCAGGGTCACTCTACCATAGTTAACCATGAAGTGTTATTCAAAGTTGGGCGCCGTTCTTTCGGTAATGCGACCCTGATCAAGCAGCGCTTGTTCGATGGTCTGTTGGAGCATCCGAATTCGGGTTTCCATACTGGCAGCGTAGTCACGGGTCTTCGTTCTTTCCTGCGTCAGCTCGTAGCTGATATTCAGGGCGGCGATAAACACCAGCTGCTCAGTATTTGTGACTCTAGTGCGTTCTTTTAGATCTTGCAACCGCTGATTCAGATCGTCCGCGGCCTGATTAAGGGCATCCCTTTGTTCAGGCGGGCAATTCACTCGCAGTGAACGGCCAAAAATTTGGATATCGACGGGTTCTGCAGACATGCCACCTTCCTGCTGATTGACTGCGCTGCCTCCGCATCCCGCACTGGGGTCCGCGAAGGGGCGACACTATAGCTACCCCAGTGTGAACATACAAGCCCTTTTCTGGTTCACCAGGGTCCAAAGTGGTAGCATAACATGAACTTCCCCCCAACGACGACGAATGCGCATGTCTATACAGAATGAAATGCCTGGTTACCACGACGTTAACCAGTTACTTAACCAGCAGGGAGTAGGCCTAACGCCTGCTGAGATGCACGGGCTGATTAGCGGCATGCTGTGTGGCGGCAACAAAGACAGCAGCTGGCTGCCGTTGGTTCATGACCTGACCAATGAAGGGATGGCATTTGGCCATCAACTGGCTGAAGTGCTGCGTAAGATCCACGCGGTCACCAGCGATGCGCTGGAAGATGAAGGCTTTTTATTCCAGCTTTACATGCCGGACGGTGATGAAGTCAGCGTCTTCGAGCGCGCCGATGCGCTGGCGGGCTGGGTCAACCACTTCCTGTTAGGCCTGGGCGTGACTCAGCCGAAGCTGGATAAAGTGAAAGGTGAAACCGGCGAAGCCATTGACGATCTGCGTAACATTGCGCAACTCGGCTACGACGAAGATGAAGATCAGGAAGAGCTGGAGATGTCGCTCGAGGAGATCGTTGAGTACGTGCGAGTAGCCGCTTTGTTGTGCCACGATACCTTCACGCATCCGCAGCCTACCGCGCCGGAAGTGCAGAAACCGACCTTACACTAAAAACAAGAATGCTCTGGAGGGTGTCATGACACAGCAGGAATACCTTCAGCGTCGGCAGAAGCTGCTGGCGCAAATGCCATCCGGCAGCGCGGCACTGATCTTCGCCGCACCGGAAGCTATTCGCAGCGCGGATACGGAATACCCGTATCGCCAAAGCAGTGATTTTAGCTACTTCACCGGGTTTAACGAACCGGAAGCGCTGCTGGTGCTGATCAAAAGTGATGACACCCACAATCACAGCGTGCTGTTTAACCGCGTCCGCGATCTGACAGCTGAAATTTGGTTTGGCCGCCGTTTAGGCCAGGAAGCCGCGCCCGAGAAACTGGGTGTGGATCGAGCGCTGGCGTTCAGTGAAATCGACGAGCAACTTTATCAGCTCCTCAACGGTCTGGATGCGGTGTATCACGCTCAGGGCGAGTATGCTTATGCGGATAACATTGTATTCGCTGCGCTGGATAAGCTGCGTAAAGGCTCGCGCCAGAACCTGAAAGCGCCGTCTTCAGTCGTTGACTGGCGACCGCTGGTTCATGAAATGCGCTTGTTCAAATCGGCAGAAGAAATCGACGTTATGCGCCGGGCAGGGGAGATCTCCGCGCTGGCGCATACGCGTGCGATGGAAAAATGCCGGCCAGGCATGTTCGAGTATCAGCTTGAAGGTGAAATTCATCATGAGTTTAACCGCCATGGCGCGCGCTACCCTTCATACAACACGATTGTTGGCGGCGGCGAAAATGGCTGCATTCTTCACTACACCGAAAATGAATTCGAACTGCGCGACGGCGATTTAGTCCTGATTGACGCGGGCTGTGAATATCAAGGCTATGCGGGTGATATCACGCGCACCTTCCCGGTAAACGGCAAGTTCAGCCCAGCCCAGCGTGAGATTTACGACATCGTGCTCGACTCCCTCGAAACGGCGCTCTCGCTCTATCGCCCAGGCACAACGATTCAGGATGTGACCGGCGAAGTCGTGCGCATTATGGTTACGGGGCTGGTGAAACTGGGCATTTTGCAGGGCGATATCGATCAGCTCATCACTGACAACGCACACCGTAAATTCTTCATGCATGGCCTGAGTCATTGGCTGGGAATGGATGTGCATGATGTGGGCTATTACGGTCCTGATCGCTCACGCGTGCTGGAACCCGGTATGGTGTTAACCGTGGAACCCGGCCTGTACATTGCGCCGGATGCTGATGTGCCAGAGCGCTATCGTGGCATCGGCATTCGCATCGAAGATGACATTGTGATCACGGCAACCGGAAACGAGAACCTCACGGCAAGCGTGGTGAAGCAGGCTGATGATATTGAAGCGCTGATGGCGGCGCAAAAAGCATGAGTGTCATCATCGTCGGCGGAGGAATGACGGGGGCAACGCTTGCGTTAGCCCTTTCTCATCTCAGTAAAGGGCAGTTACCTGTCCATCTGGTTGAAGCGGTTTCGCCTGAGTCTCAGCAACACCCCGGGTTTGATGCCCGGGCCATTGCGCTTGCGGCTGGAACTTGCCAGCAGCTTGAGCGAGTCGGTATCTGGCAGGCGATTCGCGATTGCGCAACGGCCATTCGCACCGTGCACGTCAGCGATCGCGGCCATGCGGGTTTTGTCACGCTTGAGGCAGAGGATTACCACTTGCCCGCCCTGGGGCAGGTAGTGGAATTGCATGATGTCGGCCAGCGTCTCTTCTCCATGTTGCGCAAAGCCCCTGGCGTCACCTTGCACTGCCCGGCGCGAGTCGAACAGTTTAGCCGAAGCCAGGATCGGGTCGACGTCACGCTGGACAATGGCACCGTCCTGACAGGCAAATTGCTGGTGGCGGCTGACGGTTCCCGTTCAGCCCTTGGTGAACAGTGCGGCATTGCCTGGCAGCAGCAGCCTTATGAACAGCTGGCCGTCATTGCTAATGTGACCACGGCGTTACCCCATCAAGGGCGAGCGTTCGAGCGTTTCACGCAGCATGGCCCGTTGGCGATGTTACCGATGTCAGATGGGCGTTGCTCGCTGGTGTGGTGCCATCCTCTGGATAATCGCGATGATGTGCTCAGCTGGGCTGATGAACGTTTTTGTCATGAGCTTCAGCAAGCCTTTGGCTGGCGTCTGGGGCGCATTACGCACAGCGGCAGCCGCAGCGCTTATCCACTTTCTTTGATGACCGCGACGCGTGCTGTTTCGCACCGTTTAGCGTTAGTGGGCAATGCGGCGCAAACGCTGCACCCGATAGCCGGTCAGGGCTTCAACTTAGGGTTGCGTGATGTGATGTCGCTGGCGGAGATGCTGGCACAGGCAGACGATGCGGGCGACTATGCCTTGCTTTGCCAGTACCAAAAGCGCCGTGATACCGACAAAAATGCGACCATCGGCGTGACGGATGGCTTAGTGCATCTGTTCGCAAATCGCTGGGCGCCGCTGGTCGCCGGGCGCAACCTCGGCCTGATGGCCATGGAATTATTCAGTCCGGCGCGTGACGTGCTGGCTCAACGTACCCTCGGCAGAGTAGCGAGATAAGGGGTTTTTCAGTGCAAAGTGTTGATATCGCTATCGTTGGTGGTGGAATGGTGGGGCTGGCTGTCGCGTGTGGTTTACAGGGCAGCGGATTGCGAGTGGCGGTAATCGAACAAAACGAACCGCAGCCGGTCGCGCAAGATGCTGCGCCGCAGCTTCGTGTTTCAGCCATCAACGCCGCCAGCGAAAAATTACTCACCCGCCTTGATGTCTGGGCCGACATTATTGGTACGCGCGCCAGCCGTTATCACGGCATGGAAGTGTGGGATCAGGACAGCTTCGGCCGCATAAGCTTTGATGACGAAAGCCTTGGTTTCAGCCATTTGGGGCATATCGTGGAGAACAGCGTAATTAATCATGCGCTGTGGCAAAAAGCGCAGCGCTGTGCGGAGGTGACCTTATTGGCAAACGCCGAACTGGCGCAGGTCGCCTGGGGGGAAAACGAAGCGTTTCTCAGCCTGAAAGATGGCAGCATGCTGACCGCCCGCCTGGTGATTGGCGCTGATGGCGCCAACTCGTGGCTGCGCAATAAGGCAGATATTGCGCTTACCTCCTGGGATTATCGCCATCACGCGCTGGTGGCGACCATCCGTACGGCTGAGCCGCATCAGGCGATTGCGAGACAGGCATTTCACGGAGAAGGTATTCTGGCGTTTCTGCCACTGAGCGATCCGCATCTGTGTTCCATCGTCTGGTCTTTGTCGCCGCAGGATGCTGAAAAAATGCAGCATGCTGATGAAGCCGCGTTCAATCAGGCGCTCAGCGTGGCGTTCGATAACCGCCTTGGCCTTTGTCAGGTTGAGAGCGAACGGCTGGTCTTCCCGTTAACGGGGCGATACGCACGTCAGTTTGCCGCGCACCGTTTAGCGCTGGTGGGAGATGCCGCGCATACCATCCATCCTCTGGCGGGACAGGGTGTGAACCTGGGCTTTATGGATGCGGCAGAACTGATTGAAGAGATTCGTCGCCTGCACGCGCAAGGGAAAGACTTTGGTCAGCATTTCTATCTGCGTCGCTACGAGCGCAGCCGTAAGCACAGCGCTGCGTTGATGCTTGCCGGTATGCAGGGCTTCCGCGAACTGTTCGCTGGCGTCAACCCGGCGAAAAAACTGCTGCGCGATATCGGGTTAAAACTTGCCGATACGCTCCCCGGTGTCAAACCGCAGCTCATTCGTCAGGCTATGGGCCTGAACGATCTTCCTCGCTGGCTGCGTTAAGCCGATCACATTTCTCAGCCCGGCGGCCACGTCGGGTTTTCTCTCCTCGTTTGAAATAATCTAATTTTACGCACTTTTTCGCATTAGTTTTTTTAATCCAGCTAAAAAATCCCTACGGAAAATTCGCCCGATTTCCCACATGAAATACCATCATGCGCTGAATATTTTGCTTTGATGTTAATTTTATGTGGCATTAGTCGCAGTAAGCCAGACGATCGTTCTGTAGAGTTTTTCCAGCATTTTGGTCATAAGCTAATCTGATGGATTGCTCTGCCTTATGGTTTACCACGGTCTTCGGTGGTAACGTCAGGCAAAAGAGAACGTTTGCGTCGATGCCCAGGAGTGGTGTCGACGCTGGGCTTTGTGCAGCGTTTTTGCTCACAAAGCACCTGGCTGGCCCCGCTGACTCAACGAGGACAAAATGGCTCAACAGACGCCTTTGTATGAACAACACACGCTGTGCGGTGCCCGCATGGTGGACTTCCATGGCTGGATGATGCCGCTGCACTACGGCTCACAAATCGATGAGCACCACGCCGTACGCACCAGCGCTGGCATGTTCGATGTCTCCCACATGACCATCGTCGATTTACACGGCAGCCGCACTCGCGAATTCTTGCGTTACCTGCTCGCCAACGACGTGGCCAAACTGACCAAACCCGGCAAAGCGCTGTACACCGGCATGCTCAATGCCTCCGCCGGGGTCATTGATGATCTGATCGTTTATTTCCTCACTGAAGACTATTTCCGTCTCGTTGTTAACTCCGCCACCCGCGAAAAAGACCTTGCCTGGATCACTCAGCACGCTGAGCCGTACGGCATTGACATCACCGTGCGAGACGACCTGGCGCTGATTGCCGTTCAGGGCCCGGATGCTCAGGCGAAAGCTGGCAGTCTGCTCAATGACCAACAACGCAAAGCCGTTGAAGGCATGAAGCCGTTCTTTGGCGTGCAGGCAGGCGATTTGTTTATCGCCACAACCGGCTATACCGGCGAAGCAGGCTATGAAATCGCGCTGCCAAATGAAAAAGCTGCTGATTTCTGGCACGCGCTGGTCGAGACCGGCGTGAAGCCTTGCGGTCTGGGTGCACGCGACACGCTGCGTCTGGAAGCGGGCATGAACCTGTATGGTCAGGAGATGGACGAAGGCGTTTCACCTCTGGCGGCAAGCATGGGCTGGACTATTGCGTGGGAACCGGCAGACCGTGATTTTATCGGGCGTGAAGCGCTGGAGTCACAGCGTCAGCATGGCACCGAACAGTTGGTTGGCCTGGTCATGACGGAAAAAGGCGTACTGCGCGGTGAGCTGCCAGTCCGCTTCAGCGATGCTCAGGGCAATCAGCACGAAGGCATTATCACCAGCGGCACTTTCTCGCCAACGCTTGGCTACAGCATCGCGCTGGCTCGCGTTCCGGCAGGTATCGGCGAAACAGCGGTAGTGCAAATTCGCAATCGTGAAATGCCGGTCAAAGTGACCAAACCTGTTTTTGTACGCGCCGGCAAAGCCGTCGTGTAATCGATTATTTTTTCTGGAGAAATTTTAATGAGCAATGTACCGGCAGAACTGAAATACAGCAAAGAACACGAATGGCTGCGTAAAGAAGCAGACGGCTCTTACACCGTTGGGATCACCGAGCACGCACAAGAGCTGCTGGGCGACATGGTGTTTGTTGACCTGCCAGACGTGGGCAAAACCGTAGAAGCAGGCGATGACTGTGCAGTGGCTGAGTCCGTGAAAGCGGCCTCCGATATCTACGCGCCAATCAGCGGTGAAATCGTGGCCGTCAACGATGAGCTGAGCGATTCCCCTGAACTGGTGAACAGCGAGCCGTATGCCGCAGGCTGGATCTTCAAAATCAAAGCCAGCAATGAAGCTGAAGTTGCCGCGCTGCTGGATGCCACTGCGTACGAAGCTCTGTTAGAAGACGAGTAATTCATTATCCCCCTCTCCCTTGGGGAGAGGGTCGGGGAGAGGGGGAATGCGCCTCCTCCCCCCATTCCTTTTCGACGGGAATGACAGAACACTATTCACTGCACGCTTCAGGAACCCTCGCTCATGACACAGACGCTAAGTCAGCTTGAAAATCGCGGCGCTTTTATTGAACGCCATATTGGCCCGGATGCGGCACAGCAGCAGGACATGCTGAACGCCGTGGGCGCAGAGTCGCTGGATGCGCTGACCGGCCAGATCGTGCCGCAGGACATTCAGCTGGCAACGCCACCGCAGGTCGGTGAAGCGACGACCGAGTTCGCCGCGCTGGCTGAGCTGAAAGCCATCGCCAGCCGCAACAAGCGCTTTAAGTCTTACATTGGCATGGGCTACACCGCCGTGCAGCTGCCGCCAGTTATCCAGCGCAACATGCTGGAAAACCCAGGCTGGTACACCGCTTACACGCCTTATCAGCCGGAAGTCTCACAGGGCCGTCTGGAAGCGCTGCTGAACTATCAAACCGTCACGCTGGATTTAACCGGGCTGGATATCGCATCGGCTTCCCTGCTGGACGAAGCGACCGCCGCGGCAGAAGCCATGGCGATGGCTAAGCGCGTCAGCAAACTGAAAAACGCTAACCGCTTCTTCGTTGCTGCGGATATTCACCCGCAAACGCTGGATGTGGTTCGCACTCGCGCAGAAACCTTTGGCTTTGAAGTGATTGTCGACGACGCTGACAAAGCGCTCGATCACCAGGATGTGTTCGGCGTGCTGCTGCAACAGGTGGGCACCACCGGTGAAGTTCACGACTACAGCAAGCTGATTGCTGAGCTGAAAGAACGCAAAATCGTGGTGAGCGTTGCCGCTGACTTTATGGCGCTGGTGATGCTGACGGCACCTGGCAAGCAGGGCGCAGACATCGTCTTCGGCTCTGCACAACGCTTTGGTGTGCCAATGGGCTACGGCGGCCCACACGCAGCGTTCTTCGCGGCGAAAGATGAATTTAAACGCTCCATGCCAGGCCGTATTATCGGCGTGTCTAAAGATGCCGCCGGTAACACTGCGCTGCGCATGGCGATGCAGACTCGTGAGCAGCATATTCGCCGCGAGAAAGCGAACTCCAACATCTGTACTTCTCAGGTGCTGCTGGCAAATATCGCCAGCCTGTATGCCGTCTTCCACGGCCCGGTTGGCCTGAAGCGCATTGCAGGCCGCATCCACCGCCTGACCGATATTCTGGCGACGGGCTTGCAGCAAAAAGGCCTGAAGCTGCGTCATGAGCACTTCTTCGACACCCTGTGCGTGGAAGTTGCCGACAAAGCCGCCGTGCTGGCTCGTGCTGAAGCCGCAGAAATTAACCTGCGTAGCGACATCCTCAACGCTGTGGGCATCACGCTGGATGAAACCACCACTCGCGAAGACGTGCTGGCGCTGTTCAGCGTCCTGCTGGGCGACAACCACGGTCTGAACGTGGACGCGCTGGATAAAGACGTGGCGCACGACAGCCGTTCGATTCCGCAGGCGATGCTGCGCGAAGATGAAATCCTGACGCATCCGGTGTTCAACCGCTATCACAGCGAAACCGAGATGATGCGCTATATGCACTCTCTGGAGCGCAAAGATCTGGCGCTGAACCAGGCGATGATCCCGCTGGGTTCCTGCACCATGAAGCTGAATGCGGCGGCAGAGATGATCCCCATCACCTGGCCTGAGTTTGCAGAACTGCATCCGTTCTGCCCGGCCGATCAGGCGGAAGGGTATCATCAGATGATCAACCAGCTCTCCGACTGGCTGGTGAAACTGACCGGTTACGACGCACTGTGCATGCAGCCGAACTCCGGCGCGCAGGGTGAATACGCAGGCCTGCTGGCCATCCGTCACTATCATGAAAGCCGCAATGAAGGGCATCGCGATATCTGTCTGATCCCAAGCTCAGCGCACGGTACCAACCCGGCATCCGCACAGATGGCAGGGATGCAGGTTGTCGTGGTGGCCTGTGACAAACAAGGCAACATCGATCTGGCGGATCTGCGCGTGAAATCAGAGCAGGCTGGCCCGAACCTCTCCTGCATCATGGTGACGTACCCGTCAACTCACGGTGTGTATGAAGAGACTATCCGCGAAGTGTGCGAGATTGTGCATCAGTACGGCGGCCAGGTTTATCTCGACGGCGCGAACATGAATGCGCAGGTCGGCATCACTTCTCCGGGCTTTATCGGCGCGGACGTTTCACACCTCAACCTGCATAAAACCTTCTGTATCCCGCACGGCGGCGGCGGCCCGGGCATGGGTCCAATTGGCGTGAAAGCGCACCTGGCTCCGTTTGTGCCAGGCCACAGCGTGGTGCAGATTGAAGGCATGCTGACCCGTCAGGGCGCGGTTTCCGCAGCACCGTTTGGTAGCGCATCCATTCTGCCAATCAGCTGGATGTACATCCGCATGATGGGCGCGGAAGGGCTGAAGAAAGCGAGCCAGATGGCAATCCTGAATGCCAACTACATCGCGACCCGTTTGCAGGATGCTTATCCGGTGCTGTACACCGGCCGTGATGGTCGCGTGGCGCACGAGTGCATTCTCGATATTCGCCCACTGAAAGAAGAAACGGGCATCAGCGAGCTGGATATCGCCAAACGTCTTATCGATTACGGCTTCCACGCGCCGACCATGTCCTTCCCGGTAGCGGGCACGTTGATGGTTGAACCGACGGAATCAGAAAGCAAAGTTGAACTCGATCGTTTCATCGAGGCAATGCTGGCGATTCGCAGCGAAATCACCCGAGTGAAACAGGGCGAGTGGACGCTGGAAGACAACCCGCTGGTCAACGCGCCGCACACTCAGAACGAGTTAGTTTCCGAGTGGAATCATGGTTACACCCGCGAACTGGCGGTGTTCCCGGCCGGCATGGCGAACAAATACTGGCCGACGGTGAAACGCCTGGATGACGTTTACGGCGACCGTAACCTGTTCTGCTCCTGCGTGCCGATGAGCGAATATCAGTAAGTGATTCAGCTATCTTTTAAAGGCGCTTCGGCGCCTTTTTCTATGGGAGAACAAAATGGCAATGGCATTGGTCACAGGTGCGAGTCGTGGGATAGGTAAATCGACCGCGCTGCTTCTGGCACAGGTTGGTTATACCGTGGCGGTGAATTACCACCACAACATCAAAGCCGCGACGCAGGTGGTGAATGACATCATCGCCGCAGGGGGAAAAGCCTTCGCCGTGCGAGCGGATATCAGCGATGAAGCACAGGTGCTGGCCATGTTCGAGGCACTGGACAGAGAAGGCGAACCGCTGGCCGCATTGGTCAATAACGCCGGGATCTTGTTCCAGCAAAGCACCATTGAAGGGCTAAGCGCGGAACGAATCAACCGCGTGCTGAGCACCAACGTCACCGGATATTTTCTGTGTTGCCGGGAAGCCGTGAAGCGGATGTCGCACAAACATGGCGGCAAAGGCGGGGCTATCGTGAATGTCTCTTCGGCGGCTTCGAGATTGGGGGCGCCTTTCGAATATGTTGACTATGCGGCCTCTAAAGGGGCGGTGGATAGCTTAACGACCGGGCTGGCGCTGGAAGTGGCAGCGCAGGGCATTCGGGTGAACTGTGTGCGTCCTGGTCTGATTTATACCGAAATGCACGCGTCCGGCGGCGAGCCGGGCCGGGTTGACAGGGTGAAGTCGATGCTGCCGATGCAGCGCGGCGGTCAGCCGGAAGAGGTGGCGCAGGCGATTGTCTGGCTGCTGAGCGATAAAGCTTCTTACGTGACGGGCAGTTTTATGGAGTTATCGGGCGGACGGTAATTCCCCCTCACCCTAACCCTCTCCCCTGTACGGTCCGGAGACATCATGAACACTTGTTCGGGGACATGGTAGACACTTACAACTAAGGCATAAGAACCCGTTTATGGAGTCGCTTATGCCCTGGGATGCGAGAGATACCATGTCATTACGTACCGAGTTTGTTCT
>NZ_JBOFIN010000156.1:0-14211 GCF_051650185.1 Scandinavium sp. | reverse complement strand
TCGTCAACGTTACCGGTCTGTTTGCCGTGGTCATCATAGATGCCGTTAATCACCACCTTCGTCGGCGAGGGTGGTGAAGGGGTAAAAGGTCGGGCGTCTGATATCGCCAGCGCGGCGGCCATGTCATTTTGCTGTTCTTTTAGTGAGGTAGTCATAATAGTTCCTTTAATATAAGAGGAAGAAACAGGTCACCACATTGGCTGCGTTCTATCTTATGAAGATAATAGAGTCCATTAAAAACATATAGACCTGAAGGAACAGTAAGATAACCACAAGGAGAGCCATAACAAATTAACAAGCTAATTTTCATTAGCGAAATGTAGATATTATGAATATCAATATTGATATTTGTTTATATTAAATAAATAACCGACCCACACTCAACAACACAGATTTTAAAATATAAAATCGATAATGGCACCATCATATAATCGTTAAAAAAATAGCCAGAGAGATCTCCAGCTATTATCATCTTCGGTGCTTAATTATTATTTATGCCACCAGATAGATCTCAACACCCTGTTGAATCAGTGACTCAATGTTGTCACCCATATGGGGGTATCACCTCAGAGCCGCCAGAGTTAATTTCCATCCCACCCGACGCAGAGAAAAGCACGGCCAGTCAGGAAAGTAATCACTGAATCGCAAACACTTGTGGAGGAGCCTCAGAGCACGCAAAAGGCCTCACCGCTTACCGCCCCTGATGCTGACGCAGCCAGCATTGCGCTGAGGCCGCATCCGTCTGCTTCTGGTCACGTCTGTCCTGCTCAGCCCGTAGCTCATCGCGGCGCATATCCAGCAGCAGCTCCACGCTTTTCTCGCGCTTCGCTTCCGCCAGCAGCTTGAGCTTTAGCTGACGCGCTTCGGCTTCAGCCAGCGCCTGCTGCTGTTTTTGCCAGTTCACCACGCGCTGAATATTACTTTTATAGGCCGAGTGATTCACCATCATGGTGGCATCCAGCAGCCCTTCGCTGGTGACGCTGCCCGCCAGTGAATTCAACGTGTCGATATTGCGCCCGCAGCGGGTGCTGATTTGCTGCTGCTGCGTCAGTTTGGTGGTCAGGTCATCCACGGCCTGATGGCGCAGGCGCTTTAACTGTTCCAGTGTGGTAATCATCCTGCTCATAGCTTTCCTTAGCCCGCCTGGGCGAGGGTTTTCAGGTCTGTCAGGGTTTGATCCAGCAGCGAAGCATCGTGCACCTGCTGCTGAAGGAATCGGGCAATGGCTGGCGCCAGTTTCACCGCTTTATCGGCGAGCGGATCGGCTCCGGCCACGTAACCGCCTAACGGGATCAGTGGTTTGATGTTCTGGTATTCGGCGTAAAGCTGCTTCAGGTTGATGGCCGCTTTACGGTGATCGCCTGACGTCACCTGGCTCATACAGCGGCTGATCGACTGGCCGATATCAATGGCCGGATAGTGCCCGGACTCCGCCAGCTGGCGAGATAACACAATGTGCCCATCGAGCACCGCTCGCGCGCAGTCGACAATTGGATCTTGCTGATCGTCCCCTTCCGCCAGCACGGTATAAATGGCGGTCATCGAGCCCAGGCTTTCACTGTTCCCGGCGCTTTCCACCAGCCGTGGGATCATGCCGAAAGCCGAAGGCGGATAGCCTTTGGTCGCAGGCGGTTCGCCCAGCGACAGGGCAATTTCCCTTTGTGCCATGGCGTAGCGCGTCAGTGAGTCGACCAGCAGCAGCACGTCTTTGCCTTTATCGCGAAAATGACTGGCAATGCTGTGGCATAGCTCGGTGGCTTTGATACGCATAAGGGGGGATTCGTCTGCAGGTGCCGCCACAATGACCGACTTCTTAAGGCCCGCTTCCTGCAACGCTTCTTCAATGAACTCTTTGACTTCACGGCCACGCTCTCCAATCAGCCCGACCACCACCACTTCCGCCTGGGTGAAACGGGTGATCATGCCGAGCAGCACACTTTTCCCTACGCCGCTGCCCGCCATGAGTCCGACGCGCTGGCCTTTGCCGATGGTCAGCATGCCGTTAATGGCACGCACGCCAACGTCCAGCGGGGTGTTCACCGGCTGGCGTTTCAGCGGATGCACCTGCGGCGCCTGAGTCAGCAATGGCGTGTCGCCGGTGAGTTTGCCTTTTTCGTCCATCGGTTCGGCAAGACCATTAATTACTCGTCCGAGCCACTGATCGCCAATCATCACGCTTTCCTGCTTTTCAGCCGGAAAAACGCGAGCGCCGCTGATCATGCCGGAGCATTGTTTGAAGGGCATCAGATAGGTGACCTCGCGATCGAAACCGACAACCTGGGCATCAATCAGCTCATGGTCGTCGGATTCAATCCGGCACATCTGGCCTACAGCCAGACGGCAGCCCACCGCTTCCAGCAAAATGCCGTTCGCGCGAACCAGTCGCCCCGCCACGCGGGCGAGGTTAATGTTGTCGATGGAGCGCAGCGCCTGCTCGAAATCAAAATCACTCATTCTGCGCTTCCGGCAGCAGGTTCTCTTTCAGCGCGGTCATGCACTGATTCAGGCGATGCTCGCAGCCAATGTCCATTTCGGCGGATTCGGTGATAACCCGGCATTCGCCCGGTTCGAGATCGGGATCGGCCACTAAGCCCCACTGCTGGGCTTTTTCCGGTTCGGTGTCGCTGATGCGGCGATATTCTTCACTATTGAGCAGCACTTTCACCTGATCGGGCTGCTGCGGCAAGCTGGTCAGCGCTTCTTCAACCAGCGTCAAAAGCTGGGTAGGATGCAACGTCAGTTCACAGCGGATCACCTGGCGGGAGACTTTTTCCACCAGTTGCAGCAGCTCTTCGCGACGGCGAACTTCAAGGTTCGACAGAAAGGACTCCAGCTGATCAATCATGGAATCCACAGGCTGTGCCGCTTCCTGGAACTGCTGACGCGCCTGCACCTTGCCTTCCACCAGACCTTTACGCATGCCTTCGTCGAAACCAAGACGAGCGCCTTCCTGATAGCCTTCTTCCTTGCCCTCTTCCATGCCCTGAGCAAACCCACGGTTCAGACCGTCATTAAAGCCTTGTGTAAGCTGCTGCTCGTAAGCTTCAGGATCGAGGCCCGACTCATCGCTCGCCACCTGCTCAACGGCATTCTTCTGCCAGCTCTTTTTAAGCGGTGGGAACTTGTACAATCGCGGTTTCACCACCGCTTTGCGACGCGGGGTCAGGCTGTCCAGCGACAACGTGCGTTTCTTGAACATCGGTTACTCCACCGTCGCTTCCGCAAAGAGCTGCACCTGAATATCCCCCTCTTCTGCAAGCTGGCGAACCAGGCCCATGATGTCTTTACGCACCTGCTCGATACGGCTGACTGGCACTGGGCCAAGGCGCGAGGTGGTGCTTTCCAGCAGCGTGACCTGACGTTTTGGCATGGCGTTGTAAATCACCTGACGCAGCACCGGCTCGGTGCCTTTCAGGGCAATCGCCCACTCTTCCATCGGCACTTCTTCCAGCAGACGCTGAATGGTCTGCTGTGACTGACGGCTGAGGATAAAGAATTCGTACATTTCGTCGGTGATTTGCTCCAGCACGTCGCTGTCACGCTCACGCAGCTGATCCAGCAGCACCTGCTGGTTGTCGGCAATACGGTTCACGATGTTGGCCGCATGTTTAATGCCGACCACTTTCGAACCATGCTCGGAAAGCACAGCCACACCGCGCTCGACCAGACGCTCGAGTTCGTCGATAACATCCGGGTTAACATCATCCAGACGTGCCACACGATAGACGATTTCATCGCGACGCTCTTCCGGCAGCGAGCTCAACACGCTGGCGGCCACATCCGGCGGCAAAAAGGCGAGGAAAACAGCCTGCAATTGCAGGTGCTCCTGAGCAATCAGCGCCGCCAGCTGTGGCGTGTCGACCCATTGCAGACGCGCCATACGGTGGCGGATCTCATCGCCGTAAATACCGTTGATCACGCTGCGGGCAATTTCACCGCCCAGCGCTTTTTCAAGAATGCCTTTCAGGTAGCTGCGCGAGGCACCGTTGATGCCGCTCTGCTCGGAGTATTCTTCGAAGAACGTGTTCAGCGCATTACGCGCATGCACCAGCTTCACATCATGCAAACGAGCCATGGTTTCACTCAGCAGCACCACTTCTTCGCGGCTCATCTTTTGCATCACTTTCGCTGCCGCATCTTCACCGATGCTCAGCAGGAGGATAGCAGCCTGATCCAGACGGCTGCGCGAACCGCTTTTACTGTTATTTCTGGCTGTTGCTTCGCTCATTACTGTTCACCCATTGTTTTAAGACTTCAGCGACACGCTCGGTTTCGCTCTCGGCAATCATTTGCAGATATTCCACTTTGTCCTCAAGGCCGGAACCCTGTGGCGGCAGCGCAATATCTGACGGGAAGGAGTGCGTCAACGACAGCGGAGAGTCTCTGGTCGGTGCGCCATCGCTCTCTGCCGCTTCCGTGGCTTGCAACGCCGCGTTGCTGGCAGTCAGCAATTCCTGACGTTGTGTCGTCACGCGTTTCACCAAAGGACGCACGCCAAACAGCAGCGTTAACAGCGCCAACAGGCCGATGCCGCCCATTTCGCCCCAGTGCTGAATGGACGGATCTTCCCACCATTTCAGCGGCGGCGGCGTGTAGTCTGGCGGCTGCACGAAGCTCAGCGTGTCGAGCGTCAGGGAATCGCCGCGTGATTTATTGATACCTGCCGCTTCTTCCACCATACGTGTGATGGATTCCAGCTGCCCCGGTGGCATGCTTTTCAGACCCGGTGCGAGTTTGTTCAGCGCAACAGCGACCTGCAATTTTTCAAGGTGATACCCCGGATGGCGAATATGACGAATATCGCGATCGTAGGTGTACTTGCGCTGTTCCTGACTGCGGCTGGAGAGCGAACCCTGGTTTGATTTCTGGTTGTTCGCCTGTGCCGCAGCACCTGGAGGCAGTGCGGCTGCACCCGGAACAGGGATCGGACGGTTACTCAGTGAACCCGGAACGCCTAACGCCAGCTGGTTGGTGGTGTTCTCTTTAGAGACGTTTTCATCGCTGACGCGCGGATCTTTGCCGTAATGTTCCTGAGTCTCTTCGACGCTGCTCAGATCCATGGTTGGCGTGACGCTGATACGGAAATTGCCCTGCCCGACCAGTGGGATCAGCAGGCTGGAGATATTTTTCGTGGTTTCCTGCTTCACGCGATCGGCCGCTTCAGCACCGCGACGCACGTTCACCAGATTTTCCGCGCCGCCCTGATAGTTTTCAGACAATAAATTCCCGGCCTGATCCACCACGCGAACGTTTTTGCCCAACATGCCCGGCATGCTGCCTGCGACCATTTGCACAATCGCACCCACTTGCTCATCCGTCAGGTGCGTGCCGTAGCGGAGTTTCAGCATCACGGAAGCGCTGCTGTCCGGCTTGTTGTTCATCACAAACGAACTGCCTTCGGTGATCCCCAAATGCACGCGAGCCTGCTCAACGGGATCAAGGGACATGATGCTCTGCGCCAGTTCCCCTTCCAGGCTGCGCTTATAGCGCACGTTCTGAATGAACTGGCTGCTGCCGAGCATCTCTTCCTTATCCATCAGGTTGTAGCCGTCAGGTTTGATGGCGGTGATCCCCTTGGCCGCCAGCGCCATACGCGCCGCGGGCAGTCGGTTTTCCGCGATCAGGATCTGCCCGTTATCTGGATTGATGCGATAAGGAATGTTTTCCGTGCCAAGGACTTCGACCACCTGCGCGACAGGAATATCTTCCTGATGTCCGTACAGCGCGACATAACCGCGATCGCTGTTCCAGAGTGAAAAAACGATCCCTCCGGCCAGCACGACACCGCCGGCGATCATCAGCCAGCGGGGATTTTTCAGCGCCTCGGGAACGGGCAGCGAAGCGAATTGCGCTTTTAACTTGTTTAACACTTTCTGTGAACCTTAGAGAGGGAGATTCATGACTTCATCCAGGGCCGAGGTCAGCTTGTTGCGAACCTGTACCATGGCGCTAAACGACACGCTGGCCTTCTGGGATTCAATCATGGCTCCGGCCAGATCGTCGCTCTGACCCATATCGATGGCTTGCTGCCTGGCGTCTGCGCTTTTTTGCAGCCCGTCGACGTTGTCGACAGCCTGATGCAGCACGCTGGCAAAAGAGGTATTGCTGGTCGCCCCGCTCGCAAAGCTGGAGTCTGCTGCCATCACCGGCATATCCAGTGAGGTAACGCCGGCCTGTGAGGCCACTTGCGACATCTGCTTGAGCAGCGTTTGTTGTTCGGTGTTGATACCGATAGCGCTAATCTTGTCCATGTGTTCGTCCTTAATTGTTAGCTAAACGCGACAATATCGATCCCTTCTTCCCGCATTGACGCCAGACGGTAGCGCAAGGCCCGAGGCGTGATGCCCAGAAACTCTGCGGTTCTTGATTTGTTACCGTTGTTCCGTTTGAGCAGGTCGATGATGTACTGGTACTCCGCCATCCGACCGTGCAGCTTCACGTTTTGAATTTCCGAGGTGGATTTTTGGTCGTGATACGCAGACAGGCTTTCACTGACTTTGTTCGCCAGTGAAATATCGCTGTTAACCGGGGTCAGACCGAAATCTTTGGCGGTGATTTCTTTGCCGTTGCTGAGAATGATCCCACGCTGAATCACGTTCTCCAGTTCACGTACATTACCCGGCCAGTCGTACGCCAGCAGGGACTGCCAGGTTTCATCGCTAAGCTGGATTTCGCCATTATGGAACGCTTCATATTTCGCAATAAACCGCGCGGCAAGCGGGATGATGTCCTGCTTGCGCTCACGCAATGGCGTGATGTTGATAGGCACCACCGCAATACGGTAAAAGAGATCCTGACGAAAACGGCCTTCGGCAATTTCGACCTGCAAATCTTTGTTGGTGGAGGCAATCAAACGAATATCGAGAGGAATACGCTTTGGGCTTCCCAGGCGTTCGACTTCCTGCTCCTGAAGCACACGCAGTAATTTCGCCTGCAATGCCAAAGGCATATCACCGATTTCATCCAGTAACAGAGTGCCGCCGTTCGCCTGTTCAAATTTCCCGGCGACGCTTGTGACCGCCCCGGTAAATGCACCTTTCTCATAACCAAATAAGATAGCTTCCAGCATACTTTCTGGAATGGCGGCGCAGTTAACACCGATATACGGTGCGTCAGGGTTGCCTGCACTTTCATGAATATATTTTGCAATACACTCTTTCCCGGTCCCTGTCTCACCCGTGATCAGCACTGCAACATTATATTGTGCAACACGTCGCGCTAAAGAAAATACACTTTTACTTTGTGCCGCACTGGCAACAAATCCACTTTCTTTACTGACTTCGTGTTCAGAAAACAAATTCATATTAGCTCACCAATTTATTGGTAATACGTTAAAATAAATTCTCTGGCCACTCACAAGAGAACACACCAGGTAAAAATACATTTAACTCGTTCAAGTACGCTTTCTGGAGTGACACGGAAGTGTCGAAGCGCCTCTGGATTTCAATCAGGAGGAACTATACCTTCCCCATTAGATTAGTCTTAATTTTTTAGCGATATTAAAATATTAATCAATAAAAATCATGTAGTTACACAAACTTATTAATCTTAAAATGTGATTTCTAAATAATGGAATAATAACGACAGAGACCTTGCCCGGGCGGAAGAAAAGCGGTTTAATCGTTCAACATTTATTAGCACCGAAATCTGCTGTTTATTGTCACAGCCGATATTGCGTCATTTACTCACGCAGATGTCTCACGAAAAAGGAAAATCACTTTCCTTTTTATTCGGGCTAATATCACGTTTCAAACTTAGCGAACAGAGCCATGAACCCAGCATCACAGACATTCAGGATTTATCACAGCGATGCACTTCCAGAAGTGACAACCCTGGATGCGCAAAAACTGGGACGCCCCTGGCATAAATTGCCAAAGATCATCAATGATCGCTTCGACATTACCGATTCGCAGCTCAGTATTTATTTCTTAAAAAAGCTGCGCGTTAATGTGGCGTTAAAAACCATGCACTTTGGCATTGACCAGAGTTTTAAAAATGCACAGATATTTTCGACCCAACACGGATATATCGCCATCAGCATTGAGCGCCCTTTATTGCTGAATATCCTCTACGACTACTATGGCCTGCGCGACGACAGCGACGCTGAGCCTCAGGCAGAGGATGAAAAAGTCACGAAAACCGAAGAGCGCCTGAAGATAAAAATAGGTAAAGAGCTCACCTGTCTGTTAGTCGACGAAGAGAGCTTCGGCTGCAAACTGGATATCAAAACCGACAATTCAGTGGTTATCAATAATTGGGCGTGGAGCATTACCTACACGCTTGCTGGCTATGAGCATGGCACCTTTACGCTGCTTTTTGATGAAAAGCATGTGGATCACTACCTCGCCAGACTGCGCAATAGCGCCATCGAAAACGGGGAAAATCCACCCGAGTCGCCAACGCCCACGCAGATAGAAAGCATGTTCCATTGCCTTCCGTTAACGCTGAATGCCCGGCTGGCTAACCTCAACCTGACGGTAGCCCAGCTTTCAGATTTAAAACCAGGGGACATCATCCCTATTTTCATTAATGAGCCAGTCCCCGTGTTCATCGGTAAGGAACAGATCTTCGATGCGGAGATAGCCGAAGATCGCGGCAAACTTTTCCTGAGTGACCTGTCTGGCAGTACGGTTGAGAAACAATATGAGTGATTTGCAACAAGAATTTGGCCAAAGTCTGGATCTCGGCGATCTGAACCTCAATGAGTTTGAGCAAGAAGAGACCGTCGAAGGCAATATCCGCATGGATATTCAGCCCGATGCCGCCCCAACCCCGGGCATGAGCGAGATGCAGAAGATGTCGCTGTTCAGCCGCATTCCTGTGGTGCTGACCCTCGAAGTGGCTTCGGCACACATTTCGCTGGCAGAGCTGATGACCCTGAACAATGACTCCGTGGTGGAACTGGACAAACTGGCCGGTGAACCCCTGGACATCAAAGTGAACGGCATTCTGTTCGGCAAAGCGGAAGTGGTGATGCTGAACGACAAGTATGGCCTGCGCATTCTCCAATTTAACACGAAAGATCTCGGCGAATTAACCCGATGAAACGCGTATTTTCACGCAGCAGCCTGGCCACGCTTTTGGCCATCGGGCTGCTGTTTTCGCCGTGGGCTTTTGCTGCCAACGGCGATATCACGTTGTTCAGCTCGACCGCCACTCAGGCCGGCCAGGATTACAGCGTTAAGATTGAAATCTTAATCATGATGACCCTGCTGGGTCTGCTGCCGATCATGGTGCTGATGATGACCTGCTTTACGCGCTTCGTCATTGTGCTGGCGATTCTGCGTCAGGCGATGGGCCTGCAACAAAGCCCGCCGAACAAAGTGCTGACCGGGATTGCCCTGGCGTTAACGCTACTGGTGATGCACCCGGTGTGGACCAAAATTTATCAGGAAGCAGTTATCCCCTTTCAGAACAATGAGCTGACCCTGCCTCAGGCGCTGGCGACGGCTGAAGTGCCGATGAAAAAATTCATGCTTTCGCAAACCAACAACAAAGCGATGGCGCAGATGATGGATATCGCCGGTGTGAAAGGCGATGCCAAAGATCAGGACCTGACGGTAGTAACTCCGGCTTATCTGCTGAGCGAGCTGAAAACCGCCTTCCAGATTGGCTTTATGATCTACATCCCGTTCCTGGTTATCGATCTGATTGTGGCGAGCATTTTGATGGCGATGGGCATGATGATGCTGTCACCGCTGATTGTTTCCCTGCCGTTTAAACTGATGCTGTTCGTACTCTGCGACGGCTGGACGCTGATTGTCGGCACGCTGACCGCAAGCGTCAGAGGGCTGTAATCATGATGAACATGGACATTGCGGGCGATGTGGTTGCCGCAGGCGTTCGCCTGGTGCTGATCGTTTCCGCCGTGGTGATTGTCCCGAGCCTGATGGTTGGCCTGTGCGTCAGCGTGTTTCAGGCGGTGACGCAAATCAACGAACAAACCCTTAGCTTCCTGCCGCGTCTGGTGGTTTCCCTTGGCGTACTAGTGTTTGGCGGTAAGTGGATACTCACTCAACTGGTGGATTTCACAATCAATATTTTCCATCAGGCTGCAACGCTTGTGAGTTAACGCCATGGGTATTCAGATTCAGACCCTCTACACGCCACTGCTGGCGCTGCTGCTGCCGTTTTTCCGCATTCTGGCGCTGCTGCATTTCGCTCCGGTGCTGGATAACCACGCGTTATCCCGCCGTTCACGCGTGGCGCTCGCCCTGATGCTGTCCATCATCATTACCCCAATGCTGCAAAAGCAAGTGATGCTGAGCGAACTGCTCTCCATGCGCACGGTGTTGCTGATAGGTGAGCAATTGCTTTGGGGGATGCTGTTCGGGCTGATCCTGCGTCTGGTGTTTACCGCGCTGCAAACCGCCGGACAAATTCTGGCGATGAACATGGGTCTGGGCATGGCGACCATGAATGACCCGGTGAACGGCGTCAACACGCCCGTTATCTCTGAAATCATCACCATTTTTGCCACGCTGCTGTTTTTCATCATGAACGGCCATCTGCTGCTGGTGACCGTGCTGTACAAGAGTTTTACTTACTGGCCCATCGGCGAGGCGCTAAATCGCCCGACGCTGAAATTAGTGGTTGAGAGCTTCGGCTGGATTATTTCGACCGCCACGCTCATCGCCCTACCCACCACCTTCGTGATGATGATTGTGCAAGGCGGTTTTGGCCTGCTTAACCGTATTTCGCCTTCGCTGAACCTGTTTTCCCTCGGCTTTCCCATCAGCATGCTGTTTGGCCTGCTGTGCGTGTCGATGATGATGAGCAATATTCCCGATCACTACCTCAATCTGACCAATGAAATCCTCGCGAAGCTGGATGCGGTAAGGAACTACTGATGTCGGGGGATAAAAGCGAAAAACCCACCTCGGGCAAATTACGTAAAGCGCGTGAAAAAGGGGATATTCCCCGTTCAAAAGATCTGACCATGGCGGTCGGTCTGGTGGCCTCGTTCATGACCATCACGGCCTTTATGCCGTGGTACAAAACGCTGATTGGTGAGTCGTTCACTGCGGTGGGCATGATGGCGGGCAAACTCGACGATCCCGGCGCGCTGAACCAGTTTTTGCTGACGCAGGTGCACATCATGCTGCGCATCATCGCCTCGCTGACGCCGATCCCCATCGCCTGCATTATTGCAAGCCTGGTGCCGGGCGGCTTTATGTTCAGCGTGGCAAAACTGAAGCCTGATTTTAAGAAAATCAGCCCATTAAGCGGGATCAAGCGCCTGTTCGACAGCAACCATTTCGTTGAACTGGCAAAGATGATCCTCAAGTGCGGCATCCTGCTGGGCATTATGTATCACGCCATCCACAAGCAGATGGAGCCCATGCTGTTCTTGCAGCGCCTGTGGCTGAATCAGGCGGTGTACCGGGGATTCGACATTTTTCACGGCGTCATCAGTAACTTTATTGCGGTGATCGTCCTGTTCGCCGTTATCGATGTGCCGCTCAGCAAATTCATGTTCACCAAAAAGATGCGCATGACCAAGCAGGAAGTGAAAGAAGAGCACAAGAACAACGACGGTAACCCGCAAATCAAAGGCCGTATTCGCCAGCTACAGCGCCAGATGGCGATGGGCCAGATCAGCCGTAAAGTGCCAACCGCGGACGTCGTGATCACCAACCCGACGCACTACGCTGTAGCGCTGAAATACGATCCGAACAAAGCCCAGGCGCCCTACATTGTGGCGAAAGGCGTCGACGACATCGCGCTCTATATTCGCGAAGTCGCGAAATCACACGATGTGGAAGTGGTGGAATTCCCGCCGCTGGCGCGTGCCGTGTACCACACCACCCGCGTGAATCAACAAATTCCGGCGCAGCTGTTCCGCGCCATCGCCCACGTCCTGACTTATGTGATGCAGCTGAAGTCCTGGCGTACCGGCAAACACAAAACAAAACCCCGCCTCAACAGGCAAATATCACTCCCGAAAGAGGTGTTAGACGAACATGGCAAACAGTAATTTTCAGCAGAAGCTTGCCATTCTGAAGCAGGGCCGCGTGGGCGTCCCTGTGCTGATCCTGAGCGTGCTGGCAATGGTGATTCTGCCATTGTCACCGATGATGCTGGACGTGTTGTTCACCTTCAACATCGTGCTGGCGGTGCTTATTCTGCTGGTGTCGATCAACTCTCAGCGCCCGCTCGATTTTGCGGTGTTCCCGACGGTGCTGCTGATAACCACGCTGATGCGACTCTCGCTCAACGTGGCATCCACACGAGTGGTCCTGCTGCACGGTCATGAAGGTGAAGGCGCTGCCGGTAAAGTCATTGAAGCCTTCGGGCAGGTGGTGATTGGCGGCGACTTCGTGGTCGGCTTCGTGGTGTTCGTCATCCTGATGATCATCAACTTCGTGGTGGTCACCAAAGGGGCCGAGCGTATTTCCGAAGTCTCGGCTCGCTTTACGCTGGATGCACTGCCGGGTAAACAGATGGCTATCGATGCCGATCTCAATGCCGGGCTTATCAACCAGCAGCAGGCGCGTGAACGACGAAAAGACGTCGCGCGTGAAGCCGATTTCTACGGTGCGATGGACGGTGCGTCCAAGTTCGTGCGCGGCGATGCGGTCGCCGGGATCATGGTCCTTATCATCAACGTGCTGGGCGGGATCTGTATCGGGATCTTCAAACACGGCCTTGATGCTTCGCACGCCTTCCAGACTTACGTTCTGCTGACCATCGGTGACGGTCTGGTCGCACAGATCCCTTCCCTGCTGTTATCCACCGCGGCGGCGATCATCGTAACTCGCGTCAGCGATGGCAACGACGTCAGCCAGGAAATCAAATCTCAGCTGCTGGCAAAACCTTCGGTGCTCTACACCGCGGCGTTTATCCTCTTCATGCTGGCGATTGTGCCGAATATGCCGCACATCGCCTTCCTGAGCTTTACAGCAATCCTCTGTTTTGTTGCCTGGCGTCAGGGCAAGGAGGTCAAACCCGCCGCAACGAAAGAGGAAGATTTTGCCGCCATCAGTGATGCGCTCAGCAATGACAAGATGCCGGACATCAGCTGGGACAGCATTCCCATGGTGGAGCCAATTGGCCTGAATCTTGGCTATAAACTGGTGGCTTTGGTGGATGCGGCACAAGGGAATCAGCTCTCTCAGCGCGTGCGCGGCGTGCGGCAGGTGGTATCGGAAAACTGCGGCGTTCTGCTGCCTGAAATTCGTATTCGTGAAAACTTCCGCCTTAAACCGGCGCAATATGCGATTCACATCAACGGCATTCGTCGGGCCATGGGCGAAGTGCATGCCGATAAGCTGATGGCGATCCCTGGCACGGAAACCTACGGTGAGATTGATGGCGTGCTGGACGTTGACCCGGCTTATGGCATGTCGATTGTGTGGATTGACCACAATCAGCGTGCCGAAGCGCTCAATCTGGGTTATCAGGTGGTGGATTGCGCAAGCGTAGTGGCCACCCACATCAACCGTATTGCGCGCGAAAACCTGCCGGACTTGTTTAACTACGACGACATTACACATCTTCACGGTCGCCTTTCCGCACTGGCGCCGAAGCTTGCGGAGGATTTGGGGAATGCGCTCAACCACAGCCAACTGTTACGGGTTTACCGTCAGTTGCTGCTGGAAAATGTGTCGTTGAAGGACATCGTCACTATCGCCACCACGTTGATAGACAGCGCCACGATGACCAAAGATCCGCTGTTGCTGACTTCTGACGTGCGATACGCCCTGCGTCGCGCCATTGTGAACACGATTAATGGCGATAAGCGTAAGCTGCCGGTGTTCACCATGGAAAACCAGCTGGAGAATATTTTGCTGTCGGCCCTGAACCAGTCGCAGCAGGCCGGGAAAGTCTCGCTGGACAGCTTCCCGGTGGACCCGAATATTTTGACCCAGCTGCAAAACAACATGCCGGTGATTGAAGAGCAGATGAAAGCCAAAGGGCTGTCGCCTGTTCTGCTGGTGACACCTCAGCTGCGCCCGCTGATTTCCCGCTATGGCCGTCTGTTTGCCTCCGGCCTGACGATTCTCTCTTACAACGAGATCCCTGAAGACAGCGAGCTGAGCGTGGTCGGTACGCTGGCCTGATCCCTGCCTTTGCCGGGTGGCGCTGACGCTTACCCGGCCTACCAGACCTTCCCCGTTGGCCCGCACCGCCGGGCTTTTAATCCGCTGATTCAAAACAAATTATAATTTTTTCAAAATAAAATTTAATTCGCTGCTCCGCCGTGTCGTT
>NZ_JBOFIN010000155.1:0-2675 GCF_051650185.1 Scandinavium sp. | reverse complement strand
TGGAGAAGTGCAGTCCGGCGCGAATTATCTACGCCACAGATTTGAGAATCTAAGGTCAGGTACGGCGTCCGGACTGCAGGCAGAAAGAACTGGCCGGCTCTTTCTGCACGTGGGGGATAATACAAGGTCGGGTCAGGCGAAGCCGCCACCCGACGCTTAAGAGAAATACTGCTGTAAAAGCGGTGCCGCAGCGTCCTGATTGGCAGGCGCAACGGAGGCAATGGCCTGGGTGCGGAAAGGAATGACCTGCGCGCGGTTGTCCGTCTTCACTATCTGATAGAACTGCGGCAGGTTGAAGTTGATAAAGCTTGAGCCGTAGGTAAAGCGGTCATGCGACGAGGAGTAGAAGCGGCTGACGTCTCGCACCAGCTCTTCTTTACTGCCTTCGCAGTGGTGATAAACCTCCGCCCGGTTGCTCTCATCCAGAATGTAGATGTTGAAGCCGTTATCATCGCTGGTGTCTTCAAAGAAGAACTGAATGATCCCTTCGCTGGCAAACCCATCCACAACAGACGGCAGTTTCACATGGTTGGTTTCCACCTGCACTGACAAGCCATGCAGCTTGTTGTGGGAGATGGCACCATAAAACTCAATCGCGTTTTCCAGCTTCTGCACTGACACATTCAGACGTTCGAAGAACAGACCCCAGGTTTGCCCCGCCACGCGCAGCGCTTTGAAGCGCCCGGTTTCCTGACGGGTACTTGAGAGGCGCAAATCAATACACTCAGAAACCAGTTGCTGCACACGAGTACGAATCAGCCCACGCAGGTGCTGGCTGTAGCAGAAGACTTCGACGCTATCTGGCGGCGCGGCGTCCTGGTGCATTTTGCCCAGAATGGTTTTCAGCGCTTCGATCATCGCCTGCTCGCCGTTAAAGTGCAGCGTACGCACTTCATTCCACGAGTTGCGATAAAGCAGATCGACGCTGCCCACCAGGCAGTTTTGCTCTTCGCCGAAGCTGAAGACATCAAGCTTACGGAAATCGAAATGCACAACCTGATTGCGGAACGCCGCCGTCGGGTCATATTCAAGATTGACGATAATCGCCAGGTGGCGAATCTCGCACGGGCTGTAGAGCGCTTTCGGCGTAGGCGCAGGTAAACGCAGCGGGAAGTGATGCGACACATCGGCTACCATTTCCTGCAGTTTTGCCAGGTCGGCAACGCCGTTGCCCTTAATAAACAGGCGGGTGCGTGAAGTCAGCAGGCCGTTGAACCAGGCCCAGGCCACCAGCTTATTAAGATAACGGTTATATTCCAGCGGCTGATGGCTGACGATGGATTCCATGTTCGGTGCGCGGTTGTAGAGATACCAGCCTGTACGGTTGGCTCGGCCCGGCGGCACATGGATAAAGGTCAGGTTCGGCTCGGAAAGATCCGGGGAGATTTGCGGGTTTACCAGCGTGACTTTACCCGGCAGCGCTTCAAACGCGGCGTACAGTTTACGGGTCAGAACACCGATATCCTGCGGGCTTGCGGAAACACTCAGATTATTGCGGCGCGCGAAGCGAATCAGATTACGGTAGCTCTGCATCATCGCATCGAGCAGTTCGTTGTGCGCTTTACGCACTTCATCGATTTTCCAGTTAGCACGGTTATCGAGCATCGCCAGACGTTCTTCGCTCCAGCCCCACTCTTTCACTAACTGCCCGACGACTTCACGACGCCAGCCCACACAGGCGCGCTCACGGCTGAGTTTTTCGCAGACTTTTAAATAGAAACATCGACGCACCAGATCCAGACGCGTGGTGTCATCAATCGCCAGCAGATAATCTGTGACGCGCTCAAGCATCATGCAGTACGGGTCGAGGCCGAAAGAGACTATCTCGCCGTCATGTAAGCGCTGCTTAATGTCTTTGGCCAGAAGGCGCGTGTTGGGATATTCCCAGGAATAGGCTTCGAGCAGCAGGGTCTTCAGCACCGCTTTGTACGGTGAATCAATGCTTTTATAGAGCTGCCACAGGCTGGAACCGAAGTACTCTTCTGCGGAGAGCGAGCTCAATCCGCCTAAGTCCAGCCATTCGTTCGGCGTCAGCACGCCTTGCGCATAGAGCTTCATGACGTAATCGTCGTAATGCTCTTCTTCTTCGCACGGCACCATATTCCACAGAATACGTTTCCCGGCGAGGCGCACCGCGGTGCGATAAAATTCATCGAGCAGCAAAATGTGCTGCGTAGAACCGCAGTCTTCACCACCCAGACTGCCGCTTTCGTTATGACGGAAACGGTTTTCGTCGATCAGGAAAAAGCTCACTTCCACGCCCAGCGACGCCGCCCAGCTTTCAAGCAGGCTGCATTTACGCTGCAACAGCTGGCGCTCTTCGTTATCCAGCCAGGCCTGGTGACAAACCCAGATGTCGAGATCGGAGGAACAGCTTTGACCCACAGACGAGGTGCTTCCCATCGAGTAAACGCCGGTTATCGGCAGTTCACCCTTTGCAGTGGCCTGCGGCGGCATGCCGCGATGGAGTTCGAGTTCGTCGAGGTAGTGGCGTTGAGTTTCATCAGGCGTGTAGAGGCAAATGCCTTTGGGTACGTTACCGTCGAGGTAACCCGGCATCAGCGGATGATGGTAGTGAAGCAATGTCGGCAGAAGACTGTAGACCTGCTGAAAAGCGGGCCCCATGGCAGCAAGCGCGCGATCCACACGCAATTGATTGATGGCATCCAGTCTCT
>NZ_JBOFIN010000154.1:0-21280 GCF_051650185.1 Scandinavium sp. | reverse complement strand
TTCATTTCGGGGGATGGGTGCTATGATCGGCATTGCTCAGTCCAGTTGGTGATTTTGGTTGGTTTGGCGATTGATCAGATCGCACAATCCGGGCTGAGTTCCCTTTAAGTGATCTACTATTCGGCGCAGCTATTTAGTGAATAATGACGCCCATCAGTTTGCCTGAAGGCTGCATATCAAATTCCGCAATAAAGCCCGCCTTTTTCCAGCGCGTTTGCTCTTCATTCATCGGCTGCCAGCCCGTGGCGCGCATATAATCCACCGCCTGTCCCTGATATTTTCCAGCAATATTGGAATCGATATCACGGGCCACTTCGCGAGCGGCTTGTGGCTCTGCAACACCGCTACGACGGTCAGCCTCGGATTGTGCGTGTTGATTCTGCTTTCCGGAATGTGCTGGATTGCATGTTCCGTTAGCCTCGCTAACTTGTGTGCAGCCCGATTTTTCCAGTTGTGCACGGTAGGCTTCACTGATTGCAAAGGCTGACTGAGAAAACATTCCGCCTGCCACCGCCATCGTTGCTATTATCATTAACTTCTTATTCATTTAATCACCCCGTCATTTATTAAAAGAACGAGTCTGTCAATCCATTATTCCTTATCAATGACTGCATGCCTTTATCCTTCTGCCCAGACCCGTTTTGTTAATGGCTAACGGAGGACGGGAGGCATCATATTCAGTTTTTTCGGCAATGGACAGACCAGTAAGCCAGTGAATAATTGTTTTTTAATACACTAATTTAAAAGGAATTAATTCAGACAGGATGTTTCTTGTTATATTAATGTGTTTTTGGTGTAGGCTTGCCTGCGTGATTTAGATTAAAAATATGTATACGGCATAATTTATTCCTTTAATTCTCACAACAATATCTTTACGCCCCTCTTTCGAATGAAAATAAAACAGATGCAATAGAATACAGAATTCTGCTCATTAAGAGTAATCTGAGCGCAGATAATACATTACAGGCTATTTATTAGCAGGGTATTTACTTATCCCGCTCAAAGAAAAGGCTCCGAAGAGCCTTTAGAGAATTACTTTTTTTCGTCGGCATAGCGCAGGGCATTATCGAACAGATTCGTGCACATCGATTCACTCCTTTGTCATTCACTCAATCCGCGATTTTTCAGCATCGGCTCCGGCAGCGGATCGTGCCCGCGCCAGTCACGATACAGCGCTTCCAGATCGCTGGTATTGCCACGCGACAGGATCGCCTCGCGAAAACGCTGGCCGTTCTCCCGATTCAGGCCGCCCTGCTCCACAAACCACTGGAAGCCATCGTCCGCCAGCATTTGTGTCCACAAATAAGCGTAGTAGCCCGCGGCATAGCCCCCGCCAAAAATGTGCGCAAAGAAGCTGCTGCGATAACGTGGCGGTACTGCGGCGAGATCCAGACCTTCGCGTTTGATGGCTTCAGTCTCAAAGGCTTCAACACTTTCAGGCAAGGGGTTTTCCGTCAGGCTGTGCCAGTTCATGTCCAGCAGCGCGGCGCTGACCAGTTCGGTCATGTCGTACCCTTTGTTAAAGGTTGCCGCACGCTGCATACTGGCGCGCAGTGCTTCAGGCATCGGCTCCCCGCTTTGATAATGAAGGGCGTAACGCGCAAACACCTGTGGATGGCTCGCCCAGTGCTCATTAATTTGCGACGGAAATTCAACAAAATCTCGTGGGGTCTGCGCCCCCGACAGGCTCGGATAGCGCTGGCTGGCAAACAGGCCGTGCAAAGTATGGCCAAACTCGTGGAACAGCGTCACCACATCGTCCCAGGAAAGCAGCGCGGGCTTGCCTTCTGCGGGCTTCTGATAGTTGCAGACGTTGTAAATCACCGGGCGCGTGTCGAGCAGAGTCGATTGCTGCACAAAGTTGTCCATCCATGCGCCGCCGCCTTTTGAATCACGGGCAAAGAAATCGCCGTAGAACAGCGCCATGCCTTGCCCGTCGGTGTCAAAAATTTCCCAGACTCGAACATCAGGATGATAAACGGGGATGTCGAACCGCTCGACAAATCGCACCCCAAACAGCTGAGTTGCGGCCCAGAATACGCCTTCGGTCAGCACCGAATTCAGTTCGAGATACGGTTTAATTTGGGATTCATCAAGGGAATAACGCGCCAGCCGCACCTGTTCGGCGTAGAACGGCCAGTCCCAGGCTTCGGCGCTAAAACCGCCCTGCTGATCGTCAATCACATGCTGAATATCCTGCTGTTCACGCTCTGCGCGTGCGCGTGCCGCAGGAGCAATTTTGCGCATAAAGGTCAGCGCCGCATCGGCGGTTTTCGCCATCTGGTCGGCGGTGCTCAAATCCGCGTAATCTTTAAAGCCCAGAAGTTTTGCCTGCGCCGCTCGCACTTCGACCAGGCGCAGGATGATGGCCCGGGTATCGTTGTTGTCACCTTTTTGCGTACGCATCCAGCTGGCGTTAAACAGATTCTGCCGGGTTTGCCTGTCTCGCAATTGAGCCAGTGCGGGCTGCTGCGTATTGTTCAGCAGAGGGATCAGCCAGCGGTCGTTCAGGCCTTTCTCCCGTGCCGCAGCGGCTGCATTTTCGATCTCGTCTTCGGATAGCCCATCGAGCTGATGGCGATAGTCCAGAACCAGCCCGCCGTTCTTCGCCGCGCCCAATAAGCGCTGCTGAAACTGACTGCTCAGGGTTGCCGCTTCCGTATTGAGCGCCCGCAGCGCCTCTTTCTGCGATGGCGTCAGCTTCGCGCCAGCCAGAATAAAGTGCTGGTGAGTGAGCTCAACCAAACGCAGTGACTCAGCATCCAGCCCGGCGGTTTCACGTTGATGCCAGATGTTATCGACACGCGCGAACAGCTTGTCGTTGAGATAAATATCGTTGGCGAGCGCTGCAAGCTCGGAAGAGAATTCTTCATCCAGTTTCTGCAAGGCGTCGTTGGTATGCGCCGCCGCCATAGCGAAGAAGACTGAGGTCACTCGCCCAAGCAGCGCGCCGCTTTTTTCCAGCGCCACGAAGGTGTTTTCAAAACTTGCAGGCTGGGGATTATCAGCAATGGCGGCAATCTCTTCACGCTTACGTTTTACGCCTTCATCAAAGGCGGGCCGATAATGGGCATCGTCAATCAAATCGAAGTGCGGAGCCTGATAAGGCAACAGACTGACGGTTAAAAACGGGTTAACACTGGCCATCATTTACTCCTGATTTCGGTAACGTCCTTAGAGTAGGCAGCCCCCTGATAAACCGCAATGATTTCTCCCGCCACCGCCACGGCGATTTCTGCGGGGAGCTTTCCCTTCACATCGGGCAGCCCAATGGGGCAACGCATCGAGCTACGCTTTTCTTCGCTGATGCCCTTTCCTTCGAGTAGATAGTCAAAACGCTGGCGCTTGGTCTGTGAACCGATAACGCCCAGATAGCGGTAACGCCCTCGCCGCAACAGCGTTTCAGCCAGCGCCAAATCCAGCGGATGAAGATGAGTCATCACCACAAAGAGGCTGTCATCAGGAGCCTCTTTCGCGATTTCACAAGGGTCGTCGGTATGAATGCAATGCACGTCTGATGGCGCGTTAATAAACTGGTTCTCCCGCTCATCAACCCAGTTAACCCGACATGGCAACGTCGCCAGAATCGCCACCAAAGCCTGACCGACATGTCCGGCGCCAAAAACGTAAACCTCCGGCTGTGGCAATCCCCAGGGCTCAAACAATACCTGGGTCATACCGCCACAGCATTGGCCCGCACGCGCACCAAGCGCAAATGTCTCCTGACGCGGGGTTTGCGTGCCGGAGAGCAGCATTTCCCTGGCGATAGCCAGACATTGATATTCCAGATTGCCACCGCCAATCGTCAGCCAGCTCTCATCACGACTGACGATCATTTTGGTGCCTGCTCCGCGCGGCACGGAGCCTTTATCCTGTAGCAGCGTCAGGATAACCGCGGGAATGCGCTTCTCCCGCAGGCCTAGTAGCACGTCAAGCCATTCGTCAGCTTTGATCATCGCCCGCCTCCAGCCTCATCACGCCCTTCAGGACCTGCTCTGGCGTAGCTGGCGCATCCAGATGTGGATGCTGTCGATAACCGGCGACGGCAGAAACCGCATCCTGTAAGGCGCACCAGACGGAAATCCCCAGCATAAAAGGCGGCTCTCCGACGGCTTTCGAGCGATACACCGTTTCTGCGCTGTTGGCGTGCGCCTGCAATAAAGCGACATTGAACACGTCTGGCCTGTCAGTAATGGCCGGAATTTTGTAGCTCATCGGCCCATCGGTCAGCAGCCGCCCGCGAGGGTCCCATTTCAGCTCCTCGGTGGTCAGCCAGCCTGCGCCCTGAATAAATCCGCCTTCAATCTGCCCGATATCCAGTGCCGGGTTCAGCGAAGCGCCCACGTCGTGCAGAATATCGGTTCTCAGCAGCCGATATTCACCGGTTAGCGTATCGATGATCACCTCTGAACAGGCTGCGCCCCAGGCAAAATAGTAGAACGGCTCACCGCGACCCGCCTGCCGGTCATAGTGAATACCGGGCACTTTGTAGAAGCCTGTCGCTGAGAGGGGGACCTGATTAAGCCAGGCCTGCATGGCCACTTGTGCAAAGCTGAAATATTTATCCCCAGCGCGAACCACTCCGTTAGAAAACGTCACCTGATCTTCAGGGCAATGATGCTGTTCAATGAGCATCGTAATAAGCCGTTGTTTCAGCGTCTGCGCGGCAATTTCAGCTGCTTTGCCGTTGAGGTCGGCTCCGGAGGATGCGGCCGTCGGTGACGTATTTGGCACCTTTCCGGTGCTGGTGGCGGTGACCTGAATGGCGCTTAACGGGATTTGCAGGACATCCGCGACTATTTGCGCCACTTTGGTGTTCAGCCCTTGCCCCATCTCGGTGCCGCCGTGATTGAGCTGCACCGTGCCGTCGCTGTAAATCAGGATCAGCGCTCCGGCCTGATTGAGAAAACTGGAGGTAAATGAGATGCCAAATTTGACCGGCGTCAGCGCCAGCCCGCGTTTAAGAATCGGGCTTTGCGCGTTGAAGGCGGTGATTTCAGCCCGTCGCGTTTGATAGCCTGCGCTCCCGGCCAACTGCCCGACGACCGTTTCAGCCAGATTCTGCTTCACCTGCTGGTGATAATGGGTGACGTTTCGCCCTTCACCGCCGTAAAAATTACGCTGGCGCACCAGCAACGGGTCAATCCCCAGATAGCGCGCTATCGCATCCATGATTTGTTCGACTGCCACCATCCCTTGCGGGCCACCAAAGCCACGGAATGCGGTGTTGGAAGCCAGATGCGTGCGGCAACGGTATCCTGTGATTCGGGCATCGCCGAGATAATAAGCATTGTCGGCGTGGAACATCGCCCGGTCGCAGATAGATCCTGATAAATCCAGCGAATAGCCGCAGTTTGCCGCCAGATCGATGACAACGCCGTGCAACAAACCCTCAGCCGTAAAACCAACGTCGTAACGCACAAAGAACGGGTGTCGTTTGCCAGTGATTCGCATGTCATCCCGGCGTGAAAGTCGCAGCTTTGCCGGGCGCCCGGTGACTCGCGCCGCCAGTGCAGCGTGACAGGCAATGCCTGCTGCCTGGGTTTCTTTCCCGCCAAACCCTCCGCCCATCCGTCGCACATCTACCGTCACTTTGCTTTGGTTTACGCCCAACACGGAGGCCACCAGTTTTTGCACTTCGGTCGGGTGCTGCGTAGAAGACCAGATTTGCATCGCACCGTCTTCGCCGGGAATGGCGACGGCGACCTGGCCTTCCAGGTAAAAATGCTCCTGACCGCCAATATGAAACTGCCCCTTCAGACGATGGGTTGCCACGCTCAGGGCTGCGTCTGCGTCACCGCGCTGCTGGACGTGAGGTTGCTCGACGAAATGCCGTTTTGCGAGCGCCTCTTCCACATCGAGGATCGCCGGAAGCGGTTCAATCTCTGGTTTGACCGATTTCGCACCCGCCCGGGCGGCTTCCGGTGAATCAGCCACAACTATGGCAATAACCTGGCCGTGATACTCCACCAACGCTTTGGCAAACAGCGGATCGCCAGGTGCCAGCGGGCCGATATCGAGTTCGCCGGGCACATCACGCCAGTCGAGCACCCGCACCACGCCGGGCGTGCCAAGACAAGCCGCGGTGTCGATTGAAAGAATACGCCCATGGGCGCAGTCACTCAGCACCGGGCAAAGATGCAGCGTTCCGGCAAGCTCCGCTTTGTCATCGATATATTCCGCTTCACCGCTGACGTGGCGTTCTGCGCTTTCATGCAACCGGGGTTTTCCCGCTCGCCCCTGGAGCTGCTCAAGAAATTGCGCTTTTAACAGCGCCTCTGAAACGGCTGGTGATTTACCCGACATAATCGCTCACCTCCACGGCGCAGACCGTCTGATGTTGCAGGAAGTAGCGCTTGAGCAAGTTTTGCGCCACCTGAAGCCGATAATCCGAGCTGGCTCGCGCGTCGCTAAGTGGGGCAAAATCCTTTGCCAGCGCCTCACAGGCCCGTTTCAGTGTTGCACTGTTAAACGGTTTCCCCGTCAGCGCCGACTCGCACAGTGACCCCCGCGCAGGAACGGCAGCCATGCCGCCAAACGCCACTCTCGCCCGCGCCACGGTTCCGGCGCCGATCTCCAGATTGATGGCACCGAATACCGCAGAGATATCGTCCTCGCGCCGCTTAGAGACTTTCCACAAACGCAGGCTGTGTGACAACGTCACATCATCAATCAGAACGTGAGTGATAAACTCCCCGCTCGCGAGCACGGTTTGCCGATAGCCGATGAAAAAATCGCTCAGCGCCACTTCACGAGTTGCGCTGCCGCAGCGCAATCTCAGGCGCGCATCCATTGCCAGCAGCGCCGGTGCGCAGTCACCAATCGGTGAAGCATTCGCCAGATTGCCGCCCAGGGTGCCCTGGTTGCGGATTTGCCGCGAGGCAAAGCGGTCAAGCATCTCGCTGAACACAGGCAGAACATGGCGCAGCTGCTGCTGGCACTGTGTGAGGCTGGTCATTGCGCCTATTTCAAGCCGATTTCCGCTGATCTCACTCCCCTGTAAGTCAGAAACTTGCTGCAAGGAAATCACTTTTTCAAAACGCTGATGAGCCTGAGTAATCAGCAAATTCAGATCCGTCCCGCCCGCCAGCAAGCGTGCCTGCGGGTGACGTTCATAGATTTCAGCCAGTTCATCGACGCTCTCAGGGGTAAACCAGCGGCTTCCCTCTGCACGGCGGGTATTGATTGCCTGCAAGGCCTGGACAGTTTCTGCCTCCTGCAAGCGGAAACGGTCTTCATCAGGTGAACCGAGAGCCTGCAAAGCGGCATCGACTATTGGTCGATAACCGGTGCAGCGGCATAAATTACCGCCAAGGTGATGCGCTACCGCTTCAGCCATCGCCTCTGCGCCATTTTTTTGCATCGCAAAGGCCGACATCACAATGCCGGGCGTGCAGAAACCACATTGAGAAGCGTGCCCGCAGGCCATAGCCTGCTGCACTGGATGAAGCTGGCCGTCATCAGCCAAATCCTCCACGGTAATAAGCTGCTTGCAGTGAAGTTGGCCGACCAACAATAAGCAGCTGTTGGTGCTCTGATAATGCATTTTCCCGTCCAGGGCGCTGGCAACCACGACCGTGCACGCGCCGCAGTCGCCAGAAGCGCACCCTTCTTTGGTACCGCAGCGTCGGGCATCCCGGCGCAACCAGTTCAGGACGGTCTGATTCGGGTCGATCTTCTCCAGCCGGACGAGCTGTTGGTTGAGTAAAAATTGAATCATGCGGCGTCCTCCAGCACATCGCGACGCCAGGCGCATTCACCGTTGATCCACGTCTGCACGATATTGCGGTCATCTCCCAGGGTCATCAGCATGAAAAGCTGTTCATAGATATCGCGGCAGCGGCTGGCGCGTAGCTTCTGAAGCGGTGTGACCGCCACATCCAGCACCACAAAATCCGCCTCTTTACCGACGTTAAAATTACCGATGTGTTGCTCCAGGCAGAGCGCCCGGGCACCGCCGAGCGTGGCGTGATAGAACGCTTCACTGGCGCACAGTCGATAGCTTTGCAATTGGCCTATTTTGTAAGCCTCGCCGAGTGTGCGCAGCATACTGAACGTGGTGCCCGCGCCCACATCGGTGCCGATGCCCATGTTGACTTTTTTCTGCCAGCAGGTTTGCAGCCTGAACAGGCCGCTGCCTAAAAACAGATTCGAGGTAGGACAAAATGCCACCGCGGAGTGGCTCCGGTGCAGGCAATCCCATTCGGCTTCCTGCAAATGAATGGCATGGGCGAAGACGCTGCGTCTGCCCGTCAGGCCATAGTGATCGTAAACATCGAGGTAGTTTTGGTGCTCGGGCCAAAGTGCTTTGACCCACTCAATTTCCTGTGGGTTTTCACTCAGATGCGTATGAAGCCAGGTATCGGGAAACTCCACGCGCAGCCGCTGTACCGCCTCCAGTAAATCAGACGAAGACGTAGGCGCAAAACGGGGCGTGATGGCATAGCCCAGACGACCATGATGATGCCAGCGCTGAATCAGTTCCCGCGTTTGCTGATAGCTTTGTTCCGCCGTTTCGGTCAGGTAATCCGGCGCGTTTCTGTCCATCATTACTTTGCCCGCAATCAGCCGCATATGTTGCTCTGCGGCAGCGGCAAATAACGCATCAACGGACTGCGGATGTACGGTGCCAAACACCAGCGCGGTGGTGGTGCCATTTGAGAGCAACTGATTGAGAAAGAAAGCAGACATCTGTGCCGCGTGCCCGCTATTGCCATACTGACTTTCCACCGGGAACGTATAAGTGGTGAGCCATTCAAGCAGTTGTTCACCATAGGCACCGATCATTTCGGTTTGCGGGTAATGCAGGTGGGTATCAACGAAACCCGGCACAATCAGTTTGCCGCGCAGGTCAATCCACTCATCAGGGTGTTGCAGGAGCATGCGCCCTTCTTCCCACGGCAACAACGCGCGAACAGCGCCCTCGCCGATAAACAGCAATCCGTCCTCCAGATAGCGAACTTTTTTGGCTATCTCCTGGGGCGTATCGGCTGTTGCGGTAATATCAAAAAAGCTGGCACGCAGCGCGTGGCGATATTCGATCATTTCCGACCTCTTCTTTGCCGCTGAACATCCGGCTTATTGCTGCAGATGAATTGTCAGAGGGATTTTGCAAAGATAGTGCCAGATTCGGTTTTTGGCATTGTTGTTGATATTCAATGCCTTATGTATTATTCATTCATTTGCGCAACAAACTGAATAGTATTCACCCCGCAACCGATTGCTTATTTCGGCAAACGGTTGCATTGCATAAAAGTGTATTTTCCATTCATCACGGTCCGACAAGGAACAGAATGCTATTGCACGTTCTTTGTGCGAGGTCGGTCTTGCGCTGCACCCTGCTGGTGCCACATCGGGCAACAAAGTTCCTGTCACGCTCTTTCGCGCTGCATGCTATGGTATGACGACAGTTAAAGCCTTGAGGAACAGGAAGAATGATTGTACTGGTTACTGGCGCTACCGCCGGATTTGGTGAGAGCATTACCCGTCGTTTTATCGCCAATGGACACAAAGTCATCGCCACCGGACGCCGCCATGAGCGTCTGCAAGAGCTGAAAGAAGAATTTGGCGACAACATTCTGACCGCACAGCTGGATGTTCGTCATCGTGCCGCCATTGAAGAGACGCTCGCCAACCTCCCCGCTGACTGGCGCAATATCGATATTCTGGTCAACAACGCCGGGCTGGCTCTGGGTATGGAGCCTGCGCAAAAGGCCAATGTCGATGACTGGGAAACGATGATCGACACCAACAACAAAGGCCTGATCTACATGACCCGTGCCGTGCTGCCGGGTATGGTCGAGCGCAACTGCGGGCACATCATCAACATTGGCTCCACCGCAGGCAGTTGGCCTTATGCCGGCGGCAACGTGTACGGTGCGACCAAAGCGTTCGTGCGTCAGTTCAGCCTGAATTTGCGTACCGATTTGCACGGCACAGCCGTTCGCGTAACCGATATCGAGCCAGGCCTGGTCGGCGGCACCGAGTTCTCCAATGTGCGCTTTAAAGGCGATGACGCCAAAGCCGATAAAACCTATGAAAATGCCAATGCCTTGTCTGCGGAAGATATCTCTGAGGCCGTCTGGTGGGTGGCAATGCTACCGAAACACGTCAACATTAATACTCTGGAAATGATGCCGGTCAGCCAGACTTATGCCGGTTTAAGTATCCATCGTCAGGGATAAGCGCGCATTTGTGCAATAAACTCGCCCGGCCTACTGGCCGGGTATGTGCCTGACAACAAAATCAGCGTAAAATAACGCACTTAACCCGTCACAAAGAAAACGCAATGGCCGCAGAATCGCAACTCAATCCGACACAACCCGTGAATCAGCAGATTTATCGTATTTTACGTCGGGACATCGTGCATTGTCTGATAGCCCCCGGTACGCCGCTGTCTGAGAAAGAGGTGTCGGTCCGGTTTGATGTTTCACGCCAGCCGGTACGTGAAGCGTTTATCAAACTGGCTGAAAACGGCCTGATTCAGATCCGCCCACAGCGCGGCAGCTATGTGAACAAAATTTCGCTCTCGCAGGTTCGTAACGGCTGTTTCGTTCGCCAGGCGATTGAGTGCGCCGTGGTTCGCCGTGCGGCAACGTTAATCACCGATGCACAGAGCTATCAGCTCGAACAGAATCTCAACCAGCAGCGCATCGCGATTGATCGCCATCAGCTGACGGACTTCTTCCAGCTCGACGATGATTTCCACGCCCTGCTTTCACAGATTGCAGACTGCCAGCTCGCCTGGGACACCATCGAGAACATCAAAGCCGCCATCGACCGGGTGCGCTACATGAGCCTCGACCACGTCTCTTCTCCCGAGATGTTGCTGCGTCAGCATCAGGTGATTTTCAGCGCCCTGGAAAAACGCGACGTCGAGGCAGTTGATAAAGCGATGACCCAACATTTGCAGGAAATCAGCGAATCGGTGTTGTTGATTCGTCAGGAAAACAGCGACTGGTTTAGCGAAGAATAAATAGAAGATTAAGACAGAAAGCCGCCTCGTTCTGAGGCGGCTTTTTTCATTACAGCTTAGCGGCAAACCCGGCGACGGTGGCTTTCGCCCCTTTCGCCAGCAGGGACAGATAAGCTTGCGTCACCTGCTCGACAAATTTCCCTTCCAGCGGCAGTTCTTTGCCGAAGATGGCTTCGATACCGAACAGGGCTTTGACACGGGCTTCGCCCTGTTCGCTGCCTTTTACCACGCTATGAATAGTGCTTAACAGCGGATCGCAGACTTCAATCTCATTGCCCTGCTCGTCCTTGCCATCGACGTAACGCATCCAGCCTGCCACGCCCAGCGCCAGCAGCGAGAAGTCGCTTTTGTGGGCTAAGTGCCAGCGTATAGAATCCAGCATACGCTGTGGCAGTTTCTGGCTGCCGTCCATCGCAATTTGCCAGGTGCGGTGGCGCAGCGCCGGGTTGCTGTAGCGATCAATCAGCAGATCGGCGTAACGAGCCAGATCAACGCCTTTCACTTTCAGCGTCGGCGCTTGCTCTTTCAGCATCAGCGCATGGGCCGCTTTACGGTAGTTAGCGTCTTCCATGCAGTCGTTTATGTGCTGATAACCGGCCAGATAGCCCAGATAAGCAAGGAATGAGTGGCTGCCGTTCAGCATACGCAGCTTCATCTCCTCAAAGGGGATAACGTCAGACACCAGTTCAGCGCCCGCTTTCTCCCAGTCCGGACGACCTGCCACAAACTTGTCTTCGATAACCCACTGACGGAACGGCTCACAGGCTACACCCGCCGGATCGCGCACGCCGGTAATTGCTTCGATTTTATCCAGCGTTTCTGCGGTGACGGCCGGCACAATGCGGTCGACCATTGTGGACGGGAAAGTGACGTTTTGCTCGATCCACGCTGCCAGTTCGCTGTTCAGCGCACGCGCATAAGCGCGAACCACTTTGCCTAACACTTGACCGTTTTCTGGCATGTTGTCGCAGGACATCACGCTGAACGGTGCCAGACCAGCCGCTTTACGGCGCGCTAACGCTTCCACCACTACGCCAATCGCGGAGGTTGGCTGATGTGGGTTTTGCAGATCGGCGACGATCATCGGGTGATCGACATTCAGTTCACCGGTCGCCGGTAAATGGCAGTAGCCTTTTTCAGTGATGGTGAGCGAGACAATCGCCACCTGCGGCTCACACATTTTCGCCAGTACCGTTTCAAGCCCATCAACCTGGGCATGCAGCGCTTCTTTCACCACGCCAACCACTCGCGCTGTCCATGCATTGGCAGACATTTCCGCGACGGTGTAGAGGTTATCCTGCTGTTTCAAATCAGCAATTTGCTGTTCACCGCCAATCAGGTTTACTTCGGTGTAGCCCCAGTCGCTGTTGTGCTCCTGAGCCAGAATATCGGTGTAAACGGCCTGGTGCGCGCGATGGAAAGCACCAAACCCGAGATGGACGATGCGTGGTACCAGTTTGTTACGATCGTAGGCCGGAAGGGACGCTTTGGCATTCAACAAGGTATTATTCATGAGGTTGCTCATTGTCGTGTGAGGTTGTCGAATCGAAGGATGTAGACCATCTCACGCAATTGGTATGACATCTTTGATTTCAGTCAACTACCATACAAGAAGAGAATATCAGGCGACAAAGCGTGAACTGTGTCGCCTGAGAGAAGGGATAACTAGCTGTATTGCCCTACTCTTGCCTCGGCTTTAGCTGGTGCGGGTTCCGCCGCATCCTGTGCCAGACTCAGGTCGCGGTCACACACTTCCGGCATCAGCACCGCAGCGAGCAAACCAATCAGCGAGTAACAGATCATCATGACCGCCATCGGCCACCAGCTGCCTGTCATGTTGCAGAATATGCCCGCCAGCAGCGGCCCAAATCCTACAGCCACCAGGCCACCGGCTTCTTTGGCAATCGCCATTCGGGTAAAGCGGTTACGCGAGCCGAACATCTCCGCCATGGTGATGTTCTCCAGGGCAAACAGCCCCAGCACCGCCACGTTATGGATAACAATCAGACACAGCATAATCGTGCTGGCGCTGTAACTCTTATCGACGATCAAAGCCAGCATCGGATAAGCCAGAATGATGGCGGAAATATTCAGGATAATGTACGGCAGACGACGCCCGACCTTATCTGACAGCCAGCCCAAAAGCGGGATGGTCGCAAAGCCGATTATGGAGCTTATCATCAGCGCATCCGTCGGAATGGCTTTGTCGAAGAGCAATGTCTGGACCAGATAGCCTGCGAGGAAAGTCTGGATTAAGCCAGAGTTGCCCGCCTGACCAAAACGCAGTCCGGTTGCCAGCCAGAACGATTTGCTGCTGAACATCGCGCCAAGTGAAGCTTCCTGCGAGGCGTGGACAACCCCTTCGCCATCGCTGACCTTTTCGAATACCGGGCTTTCCTTCAGGTTCAGACGTAACCAGATAGCAAAGATCATCACGACGACACTGGCGAGGAACGGCACACGCCAGCCCCAGGCAATGAGCTCTTCGCGATCTAGGGCGAAGAACATAAAGGCCCAGATAGCGGTGGCGCTAAGCGTCCCGCAGTTAGTGCCCATCGCCACCAGCGAAGAGATGATCCCGCGCTTCCCTTTTGGGGCATACTCCGCGAGCATGGTGCCAGCGCCTGATATTTCTGCCCCCGCGCCCAGCCCTTGTATGATTCGCAACGTGACCAGCAACACGGGGGCGAAAATCCCGATTTGTGCGTAGGTCGGAAGTACCCCAATCAGCGTCGTGCAAATGCCCATCATAGTGATGGTGATAAACAGCACCCGTTTACGCCCGATGCGGTCGCCCATTTTGCCAAAGATAAACGCACCGACGATTCACGCGATGTAACCTGCGCCGTAAGTCCCCATCGCCAGAATCAGCGCCATCGCAGCCGACTGTTCCGGGAAGAAGATTTCATGGAATACCAGCGCTGCGCCGAGGGAATAGAGCTGGAAATCCATAAATTCCAGCGCGGTGCCCAGCCAGCCTGATACCGCCGCCCGAACCAGATCTTTAGTGCTTCGTACAGGTTGATGTTGCGTCATAATCTTGTCTCTGAATAAAGTGCGGACAACTCAACTCGCGTCTGTTTTATTATTTTGCAAAGGTCAGCAGAAACTTGCAGCAGCGCTTCTGATCTTTCTCAAAAAGCGTAATGGCGTCGGTCACGTCCCGATAATCGAACTCGTGAGTGACCAGTTTTTCCGGATCGACAAGCCCGTTTTTCAGCCAGTCGATCACGACCGGGAACTTATGGGCATTCAGACGTGAAGAGAAAATACTCAACTCCTTGCCGGTTATTCCCTGCTGAATGACTGAAGAGGGATCGCCGGAGAACCCCATCAACACAATTCGGGCAGCCGGAGAAGCCAGGGTGATGGCCTCCTGCAAAATGGTCGGGTGGCAGGCTGCATCGACGATAAGCGTGGGTTTAATGCCCTTCTCCGCCAGCATATCCGGTAGCGAAAATTCACTGTTGTTGATAGTCCAGTCTGCACCGCTGCGTTCCGCCATCATCAAGCGCTCTGGAATGCGATCCACCACGATGACCTGCTTCACTTTATAAACCCCTTTCAGGGCCTGAACGGTGACGAGCCCCATCGGGCCTGCGCCATACACCAGCGCCACATCTTGTTCTGTCGGACTCACCTGTCCGGTGACATTCGCCGCTATCGTGAAGGGTTCGATCATCACCGCGTGTTGATCCTGAATGCTGTCCGGGATCGCCCAGGCATTGCGTTCAGGCACAACGGCGTATTCACTGAAGCCGCCATCACGATGCACGCCCAGCACCACCAGTGAAGTACAAACGTTGGGCTTGCCGATGGAGCACGGATAGCAATGCCCGCAGCTGATTACCGGGTCCACGCTGACACGCTGGCCGATTCGCTCTGCGCTGACGCCCTCGCCCACAGCATCGATCAGGCCAAAAAACTCGTGGCCAATCACACGCGGGTATTTCGCAAAGGGGTTATGACCGCGATAAATGTGACTGTCGGAACCGCAAATTCCTGCCAGCTTCACTTTGACTCTCACCTCGCCCGCTGCGGGATTGGGTACATCACGTTCTTCAATCACTAATTCGTTCGGTTGACGAATAACGATACTTTTCATCTCAATGCTCCTTACCAGTTCCACAGCGTGCCGTCTTCGAGGCGAGCGACCGGAAGGTAGGCCGGATCGTAGGGATATTTTGCGGCGAGCTTCTCGTCAAACTCGATGCCCAGCCCCGGTTTATCGCCTGGATGCATGTAGCCGTTGTCAAACGTCCAGCTGTGTGGGAACACTTCGAGCATTTGTTCGGAGTAGCCCATATATTCCTGCACGCCGAAGTTAGGCACCCACAGGTCAAAATGCAGCGCCGCGGCGTGACAAATCGGTGACAGGTCAGACGGGCCATGTGACCCCGTACGAACCTGATAAAGTGATGCAAAATCTGCGATACGACGCATCCCGGTGATCCCGCCTGCGTGCGTAATGGTGGTGCGGATATAATCGATGAGCTGCTCTTCGATAAGCTTCTTGCAGTCCCAGATGCTGTTGAAGACTTCACCCACCGCAATGGGCGTGACGGTATGCTGGCGAATCAGGCGGAAGCATTCCTGGTTTTCCGCAGGCGTCGGATCTTCCATCCAGAACATGCGGTATTGCTCGATGCTTTTGCCGAAGCGCGCGGCTTCAATCGGCGTCAGGCGGTGGTGCATGTCGTGCAGCAAATGTTCGTTAAACCCGAACTTTTCACGCACGGCCTCGAACAGCTTCGGCGTAAAGTCGAGGTATTTCTCCGTGGACCATAACTGCTCTTCCGGCCACTGGCCCTTGGTTGCGGGTTCATACGCCAGGCCCTTGCCTTTCGCCATGCCATAAGTGGTTTTCATGCCCGGCACGCCGCACTGCACGCGAATGGCTTTAAAGCCCATCTCTTTGTGGCGCGCGTAATCGTCGAGCACCTCATCAATGGAGTGGCCGGTGGTGTGGCAATACACCATTACGCCCTCACGGGAAGCGCCGCCCAGCAGTTGATAAAGCGGCATTCCGGCAGCTTTCGCTTTGATATCCCATAACGCCATATCAACAGCCGATATAGCAGACATCGTCACCGGCCCACGACGCCAGTACGCACCTTTGTAGAAAAACTGCCAGATATCTTCGATTCGATGGGCGTCGCGGCCAATCAGCTGTGGGCACAAGTGATCTTTCAGATAAGACGCAACGGAAAGCTCACGTCCATTGAGGGTGGCATCGCCAAGCCCAACGATCCCGTCGTCGGTTGTAATTTTCAGGGTCACAAAGTTACGCCCCGGACATGTGACAAACACTTCTGCTGCAACAATCTTCATTTTCGTTCCCTGCTCTCTGTGTTGGTGGGGATATATACGCAAACCTGTAACTACCATACAAGTATAGTTATCAAAAAAGTCACAGTGGATCACAAAAATGTGAGAGATAACCTGGCAGCAAAACTGCCAGGTCAAAGAGAAGGGAGGAAGGAGTTAGTTGATGCGATCTTTAACGATGAAGAAGTAGCTCAACGCGCCAGCAAAGGTGACGCAGGCGGCAATGACCAGCGCCAGATTGAAGGAGTGAGTGGTATCAACAACCCAGCCCGTCACGATGGGCGCAAACGAGGCAAACACAAAGCTACCAAAGTTCTGGATTGCCGCCACGGAAGCCACTTTTGTTTCTGACACCATGACCTGCACCAGCCCCCAGGCCGAGGTTCCGGCAAAATGCACGCAAAACAGCGCCATCGAAATGAACGCCACGGCTTGTGTCGGCGTGGACGATTGCACGACCAATAATGTGCCAAGCGCAGAGAACGTCAGGCCAAGAACAATCGCTGTCTTGCGAGTTTTCGCCAGATCATAGCCTCGACGAGCGAGCGCATCGACGATAAAACCGTTAGTCCACATGCCAACAGCCGCAGCCAGAAAAGGGATCGCTGCCACCCAGCCCGTTTTCGCCAGGCTGAAGCCCTGCTCTGCCTGCAGGTAACCCGGCAGCCAGGCGATATAAAGCCAGCCGGTATAGTTCACGCCAGAGAAACCAAGGATCATGCCCCAGGTGGTGCGTTTCTTAAATAATGCCAGCCACTCGCTGAAGGCCAGCTTTGGCTTTGCGGCAACCGGGGCCGAGAGATATTCGCGTTCCGTCTCAGTCAGGCAAAACTGCGCCCGGTTGCGATACCAGACATTCCAGCAAATGCCGACCAGAATCCCCGCCAGGCCAATCACCACAAACATGGTGCGCCAGCCCCAGGCCAACTGCATCACCACCAGCGCGGGGGGCGCAATTGCCTGACCGATCACCGTTGAGGAGTTAAAGATGCCTAGCGCAGTGCCACGCTCTTTTTGCACGTACCAGTCGGTAATGGATTTCACGCCGGCAGGCATAAATGGCGCCTCACCGATCCCAAGACCAATTCGCAGCAAAATAAAATGGGAGAAGGAGTTCACCATGCCGGTTACCGCCTGCATCGCAGACCAGAAAATCAGCCCAGCGCCCAGCACCACTCGCGGGCCAAAGCGGTCGAGCAGGATCCCAGCAGGCAGTTGCGATAATCCATAAGAAAGTGAAAACGCGGAAAGTAAGACGCCAAATTCAGTGGCCGAGAGGCCAAGTTCGCCGCGAATGGCCTCTCCGGCGACGCTCAGTGAGGATCTGTCGAGGAAATTCACGATACCGGCGATAAACAACAAGCTTAGCGTGACCGTCTGAATCGTTTTTATTCTGGCGGGTTTGCTCAACGCCGCCTCTTCCACCACATTCGTTGCCATAAACACTCCGGGTCAGATTATTAGAGAAATGCGCCATCAGCCGCAGCGCTGAGGCACACTCTATAAACCCGGACGACTACCATACAAGGAGACCAGGCAAGAAAGCGCTTAACGATCACAGTTTAGAAACATTTTCATTACCTGACGGTCCTGATTCAGATCACCGTCAAACGTCAGACCCGTCCCCATCCCGCCACAATAATCATCATGCCGCATAGCGCGATGACGGCCCCGGCCCAGTCGTAATGGCTCAATCGAACGCCATCGACAAAGCGTAACCACAGCAGCGCGGTAAATACATAAACCCCGCCATAGGCAGCATAAACTCGGCCACTCGCCGCCGGATGCAGCGTCAACAGCCAGACAAACAGCGCCAGCGAAAGCCCTGCTGGCAGTAATAACCATGCCGTTGCACCGCGTTTCAGCCACAGCCATGGCAGATAACAGCCGATGATTTCGCACAGTGCTGTCGCAAAGAACAGCAAACTTGTTTTTAACATAAACGTTTATTTTCGGATCAATGTCTGCAAAGACCTTAAGGATAAATTAATCTGAATAAAGGGAAAATCGCTTTCTCTCACAGACTCACGGCCATTGAGGTGCAGGATTATGGGTATCGACAGAATGGCAACGGTTGTGTTGCGCCGCCAGGGGATCGGCGTGAAAGATAAGGTGATTCGCTTTCGCGGAAATACCCTGGTGTTCCGATTTAATCAGGACGGCTACGACATCTACAGTAACGGGGCGAAAATTACCTTCGTCAAAACCAAAGATGTGAACGAAGCGGTTCGGATGTACAAATCATCGCTCAGCGACGTCAGTTGAGCGCCCTTCTTTTTCATTTCTGATTGTCACATGGTTGAGATTTTACGCCGCTGCGCGGGTATTCCCTGTACAGGAGTTGTAGTAAACTTCTCCTGTGGGTTTACCGTTTTTATCCTGTAAGGAAACAGCCATGAAAGTGACTTTAAGCAAACGCCTGTGTCTCACGGCGATGCTGGCATTGAGTGCCGTCGTGTACACCGCCACGGCAACTGCCGAGACCAGCAAACTGATCATTGAGTCTGGTGATAGCGCACAGAGCAAACAGAATGCTGCGATGGACAAGGAACAGTGGAACGATACCCGTTCCCTGCGTCAGAAAGTGAATACCCGAGCAGAGAAAGAGTGGGACAAAACAGACGTCGCCTTTGATACGCGCGACAAGTGCGAACAAAGCGCCAATCTGAACGCGTACTGGGAACCCAACACCCTGCGCTGCCTCGATCGCAACACCGGTCGCCCCATCGCACCGTAATCCCTGAGGGTGCTTGCGAGCACCCTTTCTTTTCTGCACTCAATGCTCACAAAAGGACATCACATGGCCGATGCTTATGCCATTAAGCTGCGCCCGCTCGAACGCGAGGATTTGCGCTTTGTTCACCAACTCGACAACAACGCCAGCGTCATGCGCTACTGGTTCGAAGAGCCGTATGAAGCGTTTGTTGAGCTTTCCGATCTTTACGACAAACACATCCACGACCAGAGCGAACGCCGCTTTGTGATTGAATGTGATGGCGAAAAAGCGGGTCTGGTCGAACTGGTGGAAATTAACCATGTTCATCGCCGCGCAGAATTTCAGATCATTATTTCCCCGGAATTTCAGGGGAAAGGTCTGGCCTCAAGAGCCGCCCTGCTGGCGATGGATTACGGCTTTACGGTGCTGAACCTGTACAAGCTGTATTTGATTGTGGATAAGGAAAACGAGAAAGCGATTCATATTTATCGCAAACTCGGTTTTCAGGTTGAAGGTGAACTCATCCATGAGTTTTTCATCAATGGTGAATACCGCAACACCATTCGTATGTGCCTGTTCCAGCATCAATATCTGCCCAAGCATAAAGCGGGTGCACAGAACCTGCTGAAGCCGACGGCTCAGTAATACTCAATCGTGTTTTTGATGGTGTAATGCTGCTTCACCGGCGGGGTTGCACTGTCATCCACAATCTCCAGACTGCAACTCACAGGATTATCATGCCTGTCGTAATCGCAGGTTTGTGCCACGTTACCGATAGTTTTGTCATTCAGCGTGCTAATCGCTGTGTAATCGAGCTTTTTACGTTCATCTTTCGAAGGGGTTGATATGATTTTCAGCGTTTCGTTATCGCCCTTTGACGTTTTACCCAAGGGGTATCCGTCTTTGTCGTAGTGATAATCTACGGTCAATGCTTTGCCATGGGCCGCCACCACAAACCCGTTGTCATCCGTGTCCCAGGTCAGTCCCGCCGCTGGCATGCCTGCTAGCTGGCATTTTCCCTGCAACAAAATGCGTTTTTCCTGAGTCATGCCGTCCAGATAATAGTTGGCGTCCAGCACCAGCGTCGCCCCGGAGTTGTTCTCCAGGTCGTGCAGTTCGATGAGATCAAAACACCCTTCCGTTGAGAGCTTCGCGCTGACGCGTTTGGTCACTTCGCCCTTTTCGTTCATCAACGTCTGGCTGAAATCTTTCACCGGGCCGCGCAGCGGATCGAAATCGAACTCATTCGAAAAGCTGGCCATTTCCGGGGTAAATGCCACCGGCACTGACGCGTTATCGCAGGCTGTAAGCACGCTGAGCAGCGGCATCACGAACAGCAGTTTCTTCACACCGAATCCTTGAATGGAGAATTTTCTCAATCATATTAGCAAATACAGCGATTTACATAACAACATCAATTTTCCCAGTCCGTACTTCATTTGCCATGAAAATAAAACAATGAAATCTATCACTATGATATATATGTATTTTTATGGAAAGATAGCATTCTTGCCCTTATAGTGTCTGTGTTTTTTTGCACATCTCAAACTTGAAGGATCAAATAAAATGGCTATTCCAGCTTATCTCTGGTTAAAGGACGATGGCGGCGCGGACATCAAAGGGTCTGTAGATGTACATGACCGCGAAGGCAGTATTGAAGTGCTCTCATTCAGCCATGGGCTTCATATTCCCACTGACGGAAGCACTGGCTAGCTCACGGGCACACGTATTCACTCTCCGCTCACTATTGAAAAAGAGTTTGACTCGTCTTCTCCCTATTTGTATCGAGCTGTAGCTACTGGTCAGACATTGAAGTCAGCAGAAATAAAATGGTTTCGCATCAACGATGCCGGGCAGGAAGTAGAGTATTTCAACATGTTCCTTGAAAATGTAAAAATCGTCGGCGTAACTCCCGTCATGCATAACGTTAAATGCGAGTCGATGGAAAAACACAACCATAATGAAGCCGTAGAGTTACGCTACGAGAAAATCACCTGGAAATATTGCGACGGAAGCATTCAGTTCACCGATGGCTGGAATGTCAGGGTGACAGCATGATTCACGCCAGATTCGTTCTGAATGGCCTCCCATCCTCTCTGCTTACGGTTCAGGGTGTCGGTAATTTGATCCTACCCACGTAATGTGGACACAGCCCTAAGCGAGATTCTGGTTTTCGAATTGTTCCGGGCTGAGACCGCCGCACGCACTGTGGCGACGCCAGCGATTGTAATCACACTCGATATAATTAAACACTGTCGCCC
>NZ_JBOFIN010000153.1:0-5744 GCF_051650185.1 Scandinavium sp. | reverse complement strand
CCGTCGCGATCCATGTATTTGAAAAAATCGCCTTTCCCCTCATGGGGAGGGATTATTCCACGATGAACAGCGGCTTGCCAGTCATCTCTTGCGGGATTTCCATCCCCATCAGCGTCAGCATGGTCGGTGCGATATCAGAGAGCTTACCGCCTTCAACCGCTTTCACCGCTTTGCCGCCAACGTAGATCAGCGGAACCGGCAGGTTGGTGTGCGCGGTGTGCGCCTGGCCGGTGGACGGGTCGCGCATTTGCTCGGCGTTGCCGTGGTCTGCGGTGATCAGCAGCTGGCCGCCAACGGATTCGACAGCCTTGCTCACTTCATCAATGCAGTGATCCAGCGCTTCGATAGCTTTTACTGCCGCTTCCATCACGCCGGTATGGCCGACCATATCGCCGTTCGGATAGTTACAGATAATGGCGTCGAATTTGCCGCCTTTGATCGCACCAACCAGTTTTTCGGTCAGCTCCGCAGAGCTCATTTCTGGCTGCAGATCGTAGGTCGCGACTTTCGGGGAGTTAATCAGAATGCGTTCTTCACCTGCGAACGACTCTTCTACGCCGCCGTTGAAGAAGAAGGTGACGTGTGCATATTTCTCGGTTTCAGAAATGCGCAGCTGCGTTTTGTCGTTCTTCGCCATCCACTCACCAAAGGTGTTCTCGAGAGAAGCCGGTGGGTATGCGCAAGGAGCATCGATATCTGCCGCGTATTGGGTCAGCATGATGTAGTCGAGATTGACCACTTTCTTACGCGCGAAGCCGTCAAAGCCTTTGTCCACGAAAGCACGGGTGATTTCACGAGCACGGTCGGCACGGAAGTTCATGAAGATCAGCGCATCGCCGTCTTCCATGGCTGCGTCAGCCTGGCCTTCAGCGCGGATAACGGTCGCTTTCACGAATTCGTCGTTTTCGTCGCGAGCATAGGCGGCTTCCAGACCTTCCACTGCGGTGTTGAACTGGAATTCACCTTTCGCCAGCGTCATCAGGTCATAGGCCTGCTCAACGCGATCCCAGCGGTTGTCACGGTCCATCGCGAAGTAACGACCTACGATAGACGCTACGCGGCCTTTGCCCAGCGCGGCGAATTTCTCTTCAAAGGTTGCCAGAGAGGATTTTGCGCTACGTGGCGGAGTATCGCGGCCATCGAGGAAGGCGTGCAGGTAGATTTTTTCAGCACCGCGCTGCGCCGCCAGTTCTACCATTGCCAGGATGTGGTCTTCGTGGCTGTGAACGCCACCGGCAGACAGCAGGCCCATGATGTGAACGGCTTTGCCAGCGGCAACCGCTTTATCAACCGCACCCGCCAGCACGCTGTTTTCAAAGAACGTACGTTCTTTAATTTCGACGTCCAGACGCGTCAGGTCCTGATACACGATACGGCCCGCGCCCAGGTTGACGTGACCCACTTCGGAGTTACCCATCTGGCGGTCTGGCAGACCGACTTCCAGGCCGGAGGCGTCAATCAGCGTGTGGGGGCGCTTGGCCCACAGGGCATCCATGACCGGCGTTTTCGCGTTGAAAATCGCGTTATCCTGCTGGTCTTCGCGGTAGCCGTAGCCATCCAGAATCACCAGTACCATCGGTTTTTTAGTATCAGACATTGCGACAACCTCTATGCTCACAAGATAAAAAATTTGCGTAATTTTACTACAGCTGAATCGATAAATCTGCCTCGGAAGATCAAAGATCGGGTCCGGCTGGCGGTAAGTTTGGTTATTTTTGCTCTTATTTTTTCGTTTCAGGCCGCAGAAAATGGATTAGCTTATGTCCGCGTGCTGTATTTGCACAAACGCACAGGTATACTCCTTTCCTGAATTTTAATCACTGAGTCGGGAGTTATTACCCCCCATGCAAGAAATTATGCAATTTGTGAGTCGCCACCCTATCCTGAGCATTGCCTGGGTTGGCTTACTGGCAGCCGTTCTGTTCACGACATTCAAAGGGTTAACCTCGAAAATTAAGGTGATCACCCGTGGCGAAGCGACCCGTCTTATCAACAAAGAAGAGGCGGTGGTGGTGGATTTACGTCAGCGTGACGATTTCCGTAAAGGCCATATCGCGGGGTCGATTAACCTGCTGCCGACTGAAATCAAAGCCAATAACCTCGGTGAGCTTGAAAAGCATAAAGATAAACCCATCATTGTTGTTGATGGTTCTGGTATGCAGGCACAGGATCCGGCCACTGCACTGAATAAAGCGGGCTTTGAGCGCGTGTTTGTTCTGAAAGAAGGTGTTGCTGGCTGGAGCGGTGAAAACCTGCCGCTGGTTCGTGGTAAGTAATTATCTGAGGTAACGTTATGGCCAATATCGAGATCTACACCAAAGCAACTTGTCCGTTCTGCCACCGCGCAAAAGCGTTGCTGAACGAAAAAGGCGTCAGTTTCCAGGAGTTACCCATTGATGGTAACGCGGCGAAGCGCGAAGAGATGATTGAACGTAGTGGCCGCACCACGGTGCCGCAGATTTTTATTGATGCACAGCACATTGGCGGCTGTGACGACTTGTATGCACTTGATGCACGTGGTGGACTTGATCCCCTGCTGAAATAACCCTTTTAAGGACAAAAAGATGTCAGAACAAAACAACCCAGAAATGACTTTCCAGATCCAGCGCATCTACACCAAAGACGTTTCCTTTGAAGCGCCAAATGCGCCACATGTTTTCCAGAAAGACTGGCAGCCAGAGGTTAAACTTGATCTGGATACGGCTTCTACCCAACTGGCTGAAGGCGTATACGAAGTCGTACTGCGTGTGACCGTTACCGCGTCTCTGGGTGAAGAAACCGCGTTCCTGTGTGAAGTTCAGCAGGGCGGCATTTTCTCCATCGAAGGCATCGACGGTAACCAGATGGCGCATTGCCTGGGTGCATACTGCCCGAACATCCTGTTCCCGTATGCTCGCGAATGCATCACCAGCCTGGTGGGTCGCGGTACATTCCCGCAACTGAACCTTGCGCCAGTGAACTTTGATGCGCTGTTCATGAACTATCTGCAGCAGCAGGCTGGCGAAGGTGCTGAACAACATCAGGATGCCTGATGAACGCACGTAAAGCTGCAATGACTGTGATCGGTGCCGGTTCGTACGGCACCGCTCTTGCCATCACCCTGGCAAGAAACGGGCACGATGTTGTGCTCTGGGGCCACGACCCAAAACATATCGAGCTGTTGCAACGTGACCGTTGTAATACGGCTTTCCTTCCCGATGTGCCTTTCCCCGATACGCTGCATCTCGAAACCGATCTCGCCAAAGCGTTAGCCGCCAGCCGCGATATTCTGGTCGTCGTGCCAAGCCATGTGTTTGGCGAAGTGCTGCGTCAGCTGAAACCGTTGCTACGTCCTGATGCGCGCCTGGTATGGGCCACAAAAGGGCTGGAAGCAGAAACCGGTCGTTTGCTGCAGGATGTCGCCCGCGAAGCGTTGGGTGAGGCTATCCCGCTGGCGGTGATTTCCGGGCCAACCTTCGCGAAAGAGCTGGCGGCAGGCATGCCAACGGCGATTGCCCTGGCCTCCACCGATCCGCAATTTGCCGATGATTTGCAAAAGCTGCTGCACTGCGGCAAAAGCTTCCGCGTCTACAGCAACCCTGATTTTATCGGTGTGCAGCTGGGTGGGGCGGTGAAAAACGTCATCGCGATTGGCGCAGGCATGTCCGACGGCATTGGCTTTGGCGCCAACGCACGTACGGCGCTGATTACCCGTGGTCTGGCAGAAATGTCACGCCTGGGTGCCGCGTTAGGTGCTGACCCTTCCACCTTTATGGGGATGGCAGGGCTGGGCGATTTAGTGCTGACCTGCACCGACAACCAGTCGCGCAACCGTCGTTTTGGCATGGCGCTTGGCCAGGGCAAAGACGTACAAAGCGCACAGGATGCGATTGGCCAGGTGGTTGAAGGCTACCGCAATACCAAAGAGGTGAGGGCACTTGCCCACCGTTTTGGTGTCGAAATGCCAATAACCGAGGAAATTTATCAGGTATTGTATTGCGGAAAAAACGCGCGCGAGGCAGCATTGACCTTATTAGGTCGCGCCAGCAAGGAAGAGCGCAGCCACCGCTAATCGCAAGGAATCGTTGTTACCTGAATGGCCCGGTCGGCACAGAACTGACCGGCCATTATCATCGCTTCTGGAGTATGCAATGCCGTGTGAAGAACTGGAAATTGTCTGGAACAATATCAAAGCCGAAGCTCGCGCGTTGGCTGACTGCGAGCCCATGCTTGCCAGTTTTTACCACGCCACGCTCCTGAAGCACGAAAACCTGGGCAGCGCGCTGAGCTACATGCTCGCCAATAAGCTTGCCTCCTCAATCATGCCTGCCATCGCGATTCGTGAAGTGGTGGAAGAGGCTTACGCCGCCGACCCGGAAATGATCGCCTCCGCCGCCTGTGATATTCAGGCCGTGCGCACCCGCGACCCGGCAGTCGACAAATACTCCACACCGTTGCTCTATCTGAAAGGGTTCCATGCGCTGCAGGCCTATCGCATCGGCCACTGGCTGTGGAATCAGGGGCGTCGCGCGCTGGCGATTTTCCTGCAAAATCAGGTGTCGGTGACCTTCCAGGTCGACATTCACCCGGCAGCAAAAATTGGCCGGGGGATCATGCTCGACCACGCCACAGGCATCGTGGTGGGGGAAACAGCGGTTATCGAAAACGACGTCTCAATCCTGCAATCCGTGACGCTCGGCGGTACAGGGAAAACCAGCGGCGACCGTCACCCGAAAATTCGCGAAGGGGTGATGATTGGCGCAGGAGCAAAAATTCTCGGCAATATCGAAGTCGGGCGTGGTGCGAAGATTGGGGCGGGTTCTGTCGTCTTACAACCGGTGCCACCGCATACGACAGCAGCAGGTGTGCCAGCGCGTATTGTTGGCAAGCCAGACAGCGATAAACCCGCGATGGATATGGACCAGCACTTCAACGGCATTCACCATACCTTTGAGTTTGGTGACGGCATTTGATTGACTGCCCGGTGGCGCTTACCGGGCCTACGTGGTTTGTAGGCCGGGTCAGGCATAGCCGCCACCCGGCAAACGTATCAACTCCGCAATACCGCACCCGGATAACCCAGCTGACGCCAGGCTTCATACACCACCACTGACACCGCATTGGACAGATTCATGCTGCGGCTGTCTGGCATCATCGGAATACGGATTTTCTGTGATTGCGGCAGGGCATCAAGAATGCTGGCTGGCAGGCCGCGTGTTTCCGGGCCAAACATCAAAAAATCCCCATCCTGATAGCTCACCGCGCTGTGAGCAGGCGTGCCCTTCGTTGTGAGGGCAAACAGGCGCTGAGGCTGTTCGGCTTCAACGAAGGCGGCATAGTCAGCATGGCGCTTCACAGCGGTAAATTCGTGGTAATCCAGCCCGGCCCGGCGCAGACGCTTATCATCCCAGGTAAAACCCATAGGTTCGATGATATGCAGACGAAATCCGGTGTTGGCGCACAGGCGGATGATATTGCCGGTATTCGGCGGGATTTCTGGTTCGAATAAAACGATGTTAAGCATGCTGCCCCCTTAATTGCGCGGGCAGAATAGCAGAAATTTGACTAACCCTCACCCCGGCCCTCTCCCTAAAAGGGAGAGGGAAAAACCATCCCCTCGCCCCTTTGGGTGTACGGTCCGGGGACATCATGAACACTTGTTCGGGGACATGGTAGACACTTACAACTAAGGCATAAGAACCCGTTTATGGAGTCGCTTATGCCCTGGGATGCGAGAGATACCATGTCATTACGTACCGAGTTTG
>NZ_JBOFIN010000152.1:0-36295 GCF_051650185.1 Scandinavium sp. | reverse complement strand
TCACCGGACGCTTGCCAGTTACTTGGCAGACTCGGGACATGTCTATTCTCCAAAAATCAAATTAGCTCGAGCTTCGTATAGGGTATTGGCGCCTCGTCAGGCTGCTACAGCCCGGTTTGACGGTTCTTAGTGAACTCGTGCAGCCAGGCCCAAATGCCAAACCCGAGATTCTCAAAGGTGGCGTAGTATACGCTGACTCCGCGGTGTGCTCAAGTCCCGAACAGACAAAGATCCCAATGGATCGCTAAATCCAGCCCTGTTCAGCGAAGGAAATTATCTCTCCTTGCCCAACAACCAGGTGATCGAGAACACGTATATCCATGAAGTTGCAGCACTTTACCACTCTCTCGGTAATGATTCTATCTGCTTTACTCGGCGTCGCACTTCCGGAAGGATGATTATGCGCCAGGATCAGCGCGGCGGCGTTGCTTTTAATCGCCTCACGAACGATTTCTCTGGGGTGAACCTCAACGTGACTGAGGGTTCCAGTGAACATCCGGCAGTGCCTGATCACCCGATTTTGGCTGTCCATGAAGATCACCATAAAGATCTCACGCTCCTCCCAGGCCAGCTGGCTACGTAAAAAATCCCGCGTCGCATTCGGGCTGCGTAAGGGGTCTTCCAGCAGCAGTAGCTGCATGCTGAAGAAACGCCGGGCCAGTTCAGCTATCCCTTTGAGCTGAGCATATTTCGCAATACCAATGCCCTCGGTGTCGAGCAAGGCATCCTCCGGTGCCGACAACAACCCGTGCAACGAACCAAAGCGGCCCAGCAAATAATTCGCAAAGGCCAGCACGTCCCTACGCTGATTACCGGTGCGCAGGAACAGAGCCAACAGCTCGGTATCCGACAGCGATTCAATGCCATCCACCTGCATTTTCTCACGCGGCAGAATCGGCTCGTCCGTTTCCATAGACCTTCTCCTTCTGACTTCGCCCATTCTGTCATGCACTTTTGGGCATTGGCGACAGGGAGATAACATCTCTGCGTAGCGCCTCGCAGACTGATTTTCCTTTGCAGCACGAGTGCAGAATGATTGTGATAAAATGGCAAGATTCCGATGTCCTCCACAGGAAAGAATCATGATGAGCCTGGCCGGTAAAAAAATCGTTCTCGGCGTCAGCGGCGGTATCGCTGCCTATAAAACCCCTGAACTGGTTCGCCGTTTGCGCGAGCGTGGTGCTGATGTTCGCGTCGCCATGACAGACGCAGCAAAAGCGTTCATTACTCCTTTGAGCCTGCAAGCCGTGTCAGGTTATCCGGTGTCTGACAACCTGCTTGATCCCGCCGCTGAAGCCGCCATGGGCCATATTGAACTGGGCAAATGGGGCGATTTGGTGATTCTGGCTCCAGCAACGGCCGACCTTATTGCCCGCGTTGCCGCCGGTATGGCAAACGATCTGGTGTCAACGATTTGCCTGGCAACAGCCGCACCGATTGCGGTAGTGCCTGCAATGAATCAGCAGATGTATCGAGCCGCCGCGACCCAGCACAACCTTGAAACGCTGGCATCACGTGGGCTTCTGCTTTGGGGCCCGGACAGCGGCAGCCAGGCGTGTGGAGACGTTGGCCCAGGAAGAATGCTCGACCCATTGACCATTGTGGATATGGCGGCTGCGCATTTTTCGCCTGTCAAAGATCTGCAACATCTCAATATCATGATAACCGCTGGCCCGACCCGCGAGCCGTTGGACCCGGTGCGTTACATCACCAATCACAGCTCGGGCAAAATGGGCTTTGCGATTGCGGCAGCAGCAGCCAAACGGGGCGCAAACGTCACGCTGGTCAGCGGCCCAGTCTCGTTGCCAACGCCACCGTTTGTACAACGCGTTGATGTGACAACCGCGCTGGAGATGGAAGCCGCGGTGCAGGCCAATGCCACAAAGCAGCATATTTTCATCGGCTGCGCGGCGGTGGCGGATTATCGGGCACAAGCCATTGCGGATGAGAAAATCAAAAAGCAAGGCGATGAATTAACACTGAAAATGGTCAAAAACCCGGATATTGTCGCAGGTATTGCCGCTCTGAAAAACGCTCGTCCTTATGTCGTAGGGTTTGCCGCAGAAACAAATAATGTGGAAGAATACGCACGGCAAAAACGTGCCCGTAAAAACCTTGATCTGATATGTGCCAACGACGTATCACAAGATAATCAAGGGTTTAATAGCGATAACAATGCGCTGCACCTTTTTTGGCAGGATGGAGACAAAGTCTTACCGCTTGCGCGAAAGGAACTCCTGGGCCAACTACTACTGGACGAGATCGTTACCCGTTATGATGAAAAAAATCGACGTTAAGATTCTGGACCCGCGTGTGGGTGAGCAATTCCCATTGCCAACTTACGCCACCTCCGGCTCTGCCGGACTTGACCTGCGAGCCTGTCTGGATGACGCCGTAGAACTGGCTCCAGGTGAAACAACCCTACTGCCAACAGGCCTTGCTATTCATATCGCTGACTCGTCTCTGGCTGCCGTTATCCTGCCTCGCTCTGGCCTGGGCCATAAACACGGCGTGGTGCTCGGCAACCTGGTAGGCCTTATCGATTCTGATTATCAGGGTCAGCTGATGGTTTCTGTTTGGAACCGTGGGCAGAAGAGCTTTACTATCGAGCCGGGCGAACGTATTGCTCAAATGGTCTTTGTTCCTGTCGTTCAGGCGGAATTTAATCTGGTGGAAGAATTTGACGCCACCGACCGTGGCGAAGGCGGCTTCGGCCATTCAGGACGTAAATAAGCGTCCTGACGCAGCATCCAGCAGCGAAATAATGCAATAACACCAACGCAAGCAAAGGCTTGCGGTCGCGGTATGGATGCGCGCCTGACAAGTGTTAATTTTCAGGGGTATTTTACAACATGGCAGAAAAACAAACCGCGAAAAGGAATCGTCGCGAAGAAATACTTCAATCTCTGGCACTTATGCTTGAATCCAGCGATGGCAGTCAGCGAATCACAACCGCGAAACTGGCGGCGTCAGTGGGCGTGTCTGAAGCCGCACTGTACCGTCATTTCCCAAGCAAAACTCGCATGTTCGACAGCCTTATCGAGTTTATTGAAGACAGTCTGATTACCCGTATTAATCTGATCCTGAAGGATGAGAAAGATACCGGGGCGCGTCTGCGTTTGATTGTTTTGCTTATTCTAGGTTTTGGCGAGCGAAATCCAGGCCTTACCCGCATTCTGACAGGCCATGCGCTGATGTTCGAACAGGACAGGCTTCAGGGGCGTATCAATCAGCTTTTTGAGCGTATTGAAGCGCAAATCCGCCAGGTACTGCGCGAAAAGAAGATGCGTGAAGGCGAAGGCTACAGCGTGGATGAGTCTTTGCTGGCAAGCCAGCTATTGTCATTCTGCGAAGGGATGTTGTCCCGCTTCGTTCGTAGTGAGTTTAAATACCGCCCAACCGATGATTTCGATGCGCGTTGGCCTTTGGTATACGCTCAACTGCAGTAAAAAGAACCGGGCGAAAACGCCCGGTTTTTGGTTTTATACGCCAAACTCTTCGCGATAAGCGCGAACGGCCGCCAGGCTGTCCGCCATTTCAGGCTTCTCTTCCAGATACGCAATCAGCTCTTTCAGGGTGATGATAGAAATCACCTCACAGCCGTAATCGCGTTCCACTTCCTGAATCGCCGAGATTTCACCGCGGCCGCGCTCTTGACGATCAAGCGAGATAAGCACCCCCGCAAGCGTTGCTCCGTTAGCCTGAATAATCTCCATCGACTCACGGATAGCGGTACCGGCGGTAATCACATCATCCACCAGCATGACACGCCCTTCGAGCGCGCTACCCACCAGGTTGCCACCTTCGCCATGATCTTTGGCTTCTTTGCGGTTGAAGCAGTACGGCACATCGCGCTCGTGATGCTCAGCCAGCGCTACTGCGGTGGTAGTGGCAATCGGGATCCCTTTGTAGGCCGGGCCGAACAGCAGATCAAAATCAATCCCCGAATCCACCAGCGCTTCGGCATAGAAGCGGCCTAACAGTGCCAAATCGCGCCCGGTATTAAACAGCCCGGCATTAAAGAAATAGGGGCTTTTGCGCCCGGATTTCAGCGTAAACTCGCCGAACTTCAGTACCTGCTTGTTAAGCGCAAATTCAATAAACTGGCGCTGATACGGTTTCATGGATTCGCTCCTCATCTTACTTTCTGTGCTTTTCTTTGGACAAAAAAAAGGGCGACAACGTCGCCCTTAAAATCAGTTTTCTAACGCCGCTTTCTGCGTCGTTACAATGGATTCGATTCCCCCTCGGGCCAGCGCCAGCAAGGTGAGAAGCTCTTCGTGGGTGAACGGCTCACCCTCAGCCGTACCCTGAACTTCGATGATGCGACCATCTTCGGTCATCACCACGTTCATGTCTGTTTCCGCGGCGGAGTCTTCAACGTACTCCAGGTCGCACAGCGCTTCGCCGTTGACGATACCCACAGAAACCGCAGCCACCATGCCTTTCATTGGGTTGGTTTTGAGTTTGCCCGCGGCAACCAGTTTATTCAGGGCATCAGCCAGCGCCACACAGGCACCCGTGATAGACGCAGTACGCGTGCCGCCATCTGCCTGAATAACATCGCAGTCGAGGGTAATCGTGAATTCGCCCAGCGTTTTCAGATCCACAGCCGCACGCAGCGCACGAGCAATCAGACGCTGGATTTCCATAGTGCGGCCACCCTGCTTCCCTTTTGCCGCTTCACGGGCATTACGGGTATGCGTGGAACGTGGCAGCATGCCGTATTCGGCGGTGATCCAGCCCTGGCCCTGCCCTTTCAGAAAGCGCGGTACGCCTTCATCAATGGACGCGGTGCAGAGGACTTTAGTATCACCGAATTCGACCAGCACAGAGCCTTCAGCGTGTTTGGTGTAGTTACGGGTCAGGGTTACGGGACGCACCTGATGAGCGCTACGGCCTGCTGGACGCATGATAAATCTCCGGCTTAAAACGAATGTGGCTGCGCATTATACGGATTAAACGCGCTTATTCCTATCATGAGAAAGCCCCGGTAGCTATAATCCCCCCATCTCTCCTTTAAAAACAGGAACGTCTATGATCCGCAGTATGACCGCCTACGCCCGCCGTGAAATTAAGGGCTCCTGGGGCAGCGCCGCCTGGGAACTGCGCTCGGTAAACCAGCGTTATCTCGAAACCTACTTCCGCATGCCGGAGCAATTTCGAAGCCTGGAGCCGGTAGTACGTGAACGCATCCGCTCACGCCTGACTCGCGGCAAAGTGGAATGCACGCTGCGTTTTGAACAGGACCCAAGCGCTCAGGGCGAACTTATCCTGAATGAAAATCTGGCTCGTCAGTTAGTCAATGCGGCTAACTGGGTGAAGATGCAAAGTGACGAAGGCGAAATTAACCCGGTAGATATTCTCCGCTGGCCGGGCGTCATGGCAGCCCAGGAACAGGATCTGGACGCCATTACTGCTGAAATCCTGACGGCCCTGGATGGCGCGCTTGATGATTTCATTCTCGCACGTGAAACCGAAGGCAAAGCGCTGAAATCCCTGATTGAGCAACGCCTGGACGGCGTAAGCGCTGAAGTCACAAAAGTACGCGCACATATGCCGGAAATCCTTCAGTGGCAGCGCGAGCGTCTTGTCGCCAAGCTCGAAGAAGCCCAGGTTCAGCTGGAAAACAACCGTCTTGAGCAAGAGCTGGTGATGATGGCCCAGCGAATCGATGTCGCGGAAGAGCTTGACCGCCTCGAAGCGCACGTGAAAGAGACCTGGAACATCCTGAAGAAGAAAGAGGCCGTTGGTCGTCGTCTCGACTTCATGATGCAGGAGTTCAACCGCGAATCGAATACCCTCGGGTCCAAGTCCATCAATGCCGAAGTCACCGCCTCCGCCATCGAGCTGAAAGTGCTGATTGAGCAGATGCGCGAGCAAATCCAGAACATCGAGTAATCACCCAGGGCCCGTTATTACGGGCCTTTTTCTTTTACGATAACGCCAGCAGCTGCTCGGCAGTAATAAGCCCCATCTTTTCCAGCTGAATAGCCACTGCCCTGACTGAACGCTCAAACTTCACGCTCAGTACTTCTATGGTTTCGTCAGCCCTGAAGCCTTCTTCTAGCAAGCCCTTCTCTGACTCCGTCCACGGGAAATAAGATTTTGCGGGTCGGCCTTCCGCGATGTTCTTCTGCTGGCGCTCCTCCGCCGTCAGTTTTCCCTTTTTCTGCTTTTCAGGCTCGTCTGCCAGCTCGTCAGAAAGCGTAAACAACAATCGGATAGCATCAGGCTGATTCACTATAGATCCAGCACTCATAAACTCGCCCGTCTCGGGATTAACCCCGTTCGCCAGCGCTTTTAACATTGCAGAAATGTTCATCATCTTATGTTCCTTCAACTTTTGATAAACGTGATAATTTTTCTAATCTATAAACAAATTCATATTCTCATTAAGCACCAATAATTAAGCCTTAGTGAATTAGAAAAACTAATCATTTTTGATTTGCCTTAGAAATTCTCAATCGTGATCTGTCGCACAAATCGCTACTCTCCCGCCATCATCGACGGGGGCGAACATGTTGCTACATATTCTTTATCTGATTGGGATCACCGCGGAAGCGATGACCGGCGCATTGGCGGCCGGACGTCGTCGCATGGATACCTTTGGTGTCATCATCATCGCCACGGCCACTGCACTGGGCGGCGGGTCTGTGCGCGACATTCTGCTCGGTCACTACCCGCTCGGTTGGGTGAAGCATCCTGAATATGTGATCATCGTTGCCACCGCCGCCGTCTTAACCACTATCGTGGCCCCGGTGATGCCACACCTGCGCCGCCTGTTTCTGGTCCTCGATGCGCTGGGTCTCGTGGTGTTCTCTATCATTGGTGCCCAAATCGCTCTCGATATGGGCGAAGGCCCGGTGATCGCCTCTATTGCCGCCGTGGTGACCGGCGTATTTGGCGGCGTTCTGCGTGATATGTTCTGCAAGCGCATTCCTTTGGTCTTCCAGAAAGAGCTCTATGCTGGCGTCTCCTTTGCGTCTGCCGTGCTTTATATTGCCCTTCAGCACTATGTCAGCAGCCACGACGTGGTCGTGATCGCAACGCTGCTGTTCGGCTTTACCCTGCGCCTGCTGGCACTTCGCCTGAAACTCGGCCTGCCTGTTTTTCACTATAAGCACAGCGCTCACTGAGCGTTGAAACCCGAAATCCCTTGCTCACCTAACCAGAGCGCGAGCGATTTCACCTGCGGTTCGGCCAGCCACCGCACCATCTGGCTGGCTTTTCGGGTGCCAATCCATGAGATTTTTTTCCATTCAGCCTCCTGCAATTCCACCAGTTCCTGCCAGCTTCGGTCCTCAATATTCCGCAACGCTTTTTGGTTAAGCGGGATGCCCATCGCCAGAAGCCATTTTGAAAACGGCTGCTGCCGGGTCAGGTTGAACTGATGCCAAAGCTGCCGGGCACGATGAGGAGATACGCCGGGCGTCTGCTGCAACTGCGCTTCGCTCAACGTCAGCCACGAAAAAAGATGCTCAAAATGGTGTGTTTCGCTGAGTTGCTGCCATAACACTCCACCCACGCTATCCACAGCTAACTGCTTCCCGGCCCATATCATCCTCGCCAGAAATTGCGATTGGCACTCCTCTGACACCCGATAGCATGTCGATGAGGTCAATGATGAGAGAGGCGGGTTCGGCTTGTGCCGCTCAGTTGCCCGCCAGGCAACGCCATCGATTCTGGGTATCCCCTGACCCGCAAGGCTGATATTCAGGCGATCGCCTGCCACAATATCCAGTTCATTCCAGCGTCTGAGCGAGCCCACGTTGACTCGTTGAACCTGCTTATCATCGAGTTGGACGGCTTCAAGCAAAGCAACCACCGAAACCTTTCCCGTTCGCCCGACGTTGAATTCGATAGATTTCACCTCTGCAATTTGCGTCACAGGAGCATATTTCCAGGCCGCAACCCAACTCCCTTCGCCAGGCAGCCACAACCGCCCAGGTGGTTCTTTTGCCGAACGCACAACGACACCATCAGTGACAAAAGGCAGAGGCGTAGAAAACCAGGCCTGACGCTGGGCCTCTACCTCTGAAGCCCGCTTCACCGGTCGTGAATACTCCAGGACGTAGGGAAATCCTGCTTCGTTGAGCAACATCAGGCGCTCTGACATCTGAGAGGGTCCATCTGGCCATGCCCACACAAATACCGAGAGATCGTTCAGCAGAGCATTATTGGTCTTACTCAGCAAAGCCCCCGCCACTCTAGCTCTTACATTCATGCCGCCAGATTGTTGCTGAATATGCCCTTCACGGCGCAAAAACAGCTCTCCCTGCAAGACGCTGTTTGCCAGTTCACCGCGCAGAATTTTCGGCACTAAAGGCATCTGCTGCACTTTTGCCGTCCAGTCTTCTCCTGCAAGCCCGTTGCCACGGCTGACGGCCTGAAGCAGTTTCCCATTGCGATAAACAAGGGTGACCGCCACGCCATCAACTTTCGGCTGAACCCAGAGATCGGTTTTGTCGGCCATCCATTGCCCCATCGATACCCGATCTTTTAGCTTACGCACGCCCGTATGCGCCACGGAATGAGCCGTACTCCCCTTCAGACGCGGTAATACAGGTTCTTCCGGCACTGCACCGAAGCAGCCTTGCCACTGCCTTAACTGAGCACTGAGCTGATCATACTGGTCATCACTCACGTCACTTCTCCCTGATTGCCAGTAGGCGGCATCCCATTGTGATAATTGTTTCTCCAGCCGCGATATTTCCTGCGTCGCCTGGGCTTGTGACCATTTGGGGCAAGCTGACTGGGCTTCACATCCTGTCAGCGCTACCGCCAGCACAATCATTCTTCGCGTTATCCCTTTCATTTCATTTCTCCTGCCTGATTGCGGCAGGTTGTAACGCGATAAAAAAAGCGTTTCGAGTGCGACTTTTGTGGAATGCGTAGTGGCTCCAGAGAAATCAGCGTTGTTGCAGGAATAAACAAGTAAATCAGGAAAACAGTACGCAAAATGGAAGAAACTGAGGCAAAAAGTGTGACGGGGGCTACGTCACTCAGCAGCGACGTGTATAATAGGCTCGTATGTAGACTTTCTTTCGACTCACATACACAAGACTCTCATGGCTCAAGGCACGCTTTATATTGTTTCTGCCCCTAGTGGCGCGGGTAAATCCAGCCTGATTCAGGCATTACTGAAAACCCAACCGTTGTACGACACCCAGGTTTCTGTTTCGCACACCACGCGCGCGCCGCGTCCTGGTGAAGTGCACGGTGAACACTACTTCTTTGTGAATCACGACGAATTCAAAGAAATGATCGGCAGAGAGGCGTTTCTCGAGCACGCAGAAGTGTTTGGCAATTATTACGGCACCTCGCGTGAAACCATCGAGCAAGTGCTGAAAAGCGGCGTTGATGTGTTTCTTGATATCGACTGGCAGGGCGCGCAGCAAATTCGCAAAGCGATGCCCGAATCACGCAGTATCTTTATTCTGCCGCCGTCGAAAGACGAATTAGACCGCCGTCTGCGTGGTCGCGGTCAGGACAGCGAAGAAGTCATTGCCAAACGCATGGCGCAGGCGGTTGCAGAAATGAGCCACTACGCTGAGTATAATTACCTGATTGTGAACGATGATTTTGATACCGCTCTTGGCGATTTGAAAACCATCATTCGAGCTGAACGTCTGCGCATGAGCCGCCAAAAGCAGCGCCATGACGCTTTAATCAGCAAACTATTGGCAGACTGAACCCACATTCAGTATCATGCCCAGTCATTTCTTCACCTGTGGAGCTTCAACTATATGGCACGCGTAACTGTTCAGGACGCTGTAGAGAAAATTGGTAACCGTTTTGACTTAGTACTGGTCGCCGCGCGTCGCGCTCGTCAGATGCAGGTGGGCGGTAAAGATCCGCTGGTTGCGGAAGAAAACGATAAAACTACCGTTATCGCGCTGCGCGAAATCGAAGAAGGTCTGATCAACAACCAGATCCTCGATGTGCGTGAGCGCCAGGAGCAGCAAGAGCAGGAAGCCGCAGAACTGCAGGCCGTCACCGCCATTGCTGAAGGTCGTCGTTAATTAACCCTGCGGGTCGCCCTTGTATCTGTTTGAGAGCCTGAATCAACTGATTCAAACTTACCTGCCCGAAGACCAAATCAAACGTCTTCAGCAGGCTTATCTCGTTGCACGTGATGCTCACGAGGGACAAACACGCTCAAGTGGTGAACCCTACATCACGCACCCGGTAGCCGTTGCCTGCATTCTGGCCGAGATGAAACTCGACTATGAAACGCTGATGGCCGCCCTGCTGCATGATGTAATTGAAGATACCCCCGCCACCTACCAGGACATGGAGCAGCTTTTTGGTAAAAGCGTTGCTGAACTGGTAGAAGGGGTGTCGAAACTTGATAAACTCAAGTTCCGCGACAAGAAAGAGGCGCAAGCCGAAAACTTCCGCAAGATGATTATGGCGATGGTGCAGGATATCCGCGTCATCCTCATCAAACTCGCCGACCGTACCCACAATATGCGCACGCTGGGCTCTCTTCGTCCGGACAAACGTCGCCGCATCGCCCGTGAAACGCTGGAAATTTACAGCCCACTGGCCCACCGTTTAGGTATTCATCACATTAAAACTGAGCTCGAAGAGCTGGGTTTTGAAGCGCTGTACCCAAACCGCTACCGGGTCATCAAAGAAGTGGTGAAAGCCGCGCGTGGCAACCGTAAAGAGATGATTCAAAAAATCCTCTCGGAAATTGACGGGCGTTTGCAGGAAGCGGGTATTCCGTGTCGCGTCAGCGGTCGTGAAAAGCATCTCTACTCCATCTACTGCAAAATGGTGCTTAAAGAGCAGCGTTTTCACTCGATCATGGATATCTACGCTTTCCGCGTGATCGTTCATGACGTTGATACCTGTTATCGCGTTTTAGGCCAGATGCACAGCCTGTATAAGCCACGTCCTGGTCGTGTGAAAGACTACATCGCCATTCCAAAGGCGAACGGCTATCAATCTTTACACACTTCCATGATTGGTCCTCATGGCGTGCCGGTCGAAGTGCAAATTCGCACCGAAGACATGGACGTGATGGCAGAGATGGGGGTTGCCGCCCACTGGGCTTATAAAGAGAACGGCGAGAGCAGTACTACCGCACAAATCCGCGCCCAACGCTGGATGCAAAGCCTGCTGGAACTGCAGCAGAGCGCGGGCAGCTCATTTGAATTCATTGAGAGCGTAAAATCTGATCTTTTCCCGGATGAGATTTATGTTTTCACCCCGGAAGGCCGCATTGTCGAACTTCCCGCTGGCGCGACACCGGTCGATTTCGCCTATGCAGTGCACACCGATATCGGTCACGCCTGCGTGGGTGCACGCGTCGACAGGCAGCCTTATCCGCTGTCTCAGCCGCTCAGCAGCGGTCAGACCGTGGAAATCATCACCGCACCGGGCGCTCGCCCGAATGCTGCGTGGCTGAACTTTGTCGTCAGCTCCAAAGCGCGTGCCAGAATTCGTCAGTTGCTGAAAAACCTCAAGCGTGATGATTCCGTGAGCCTCGGCCGCCGTCTGCTGAACCACGCGTTGGGTGGCAGCCGTAAACTGGCTGAAATTCCTCAGGAAAATATCCATCGTGAGCTGGTACGCATGAAGCTTGCGACGCTGGATGATCTGCTGGCCGAAATCGGCCTTGGCAACGCCATGAGCGTCGTGGTGGCGAAAAACCTTCAGCAGGGCGAAGCCAGCGCAGCGCAGCCAACGCCTGCCGGTCACGGCCATCTGCCGATTAAAGGCGCTGACGGTGTCCTGATCACCTTTGCTAAATGCTGCCGCCCTATTCCGGGCGATCCGATTATCGCCCACGTCAGCCCAGGCAAAGGGTTGGTTATCCACCACGAGTCCTGCCGAAACATTCGCGGTTACCAGAAAGAGCCGGAAAAATTCATGGCGGTCGAATGGGATAAAGAGACCGAACAGGAATTTATTACCGAAATTAAGGTGGATATGTTCAACCATCAGGGTGCGCTGGCGAATCTTACCGCCGCGATCAACACCGCCTCATCGAACATTCAGAGCCTGAATACCGAAGAGAAAGATGGTCGCGTCTATAGCGCCTTTATTCGTCTGACGGCACGCGATCGCGTCCATCTGGCTAACATCATGCGTAAAATTCGCGTCATGCCGGATGTGATTAAAGTCACCCGTAACCGAAACTAGTGTTATGAATCCACAGCGTTATGCGCGTATCTGTGAGATGCTCGCCAGGCGTCAGCCTGATCTGACGGTCTGCATGGAAGAGGTCCACAAACCTCATAACGTCTCGGCGATTGTTCGCACTGCCGATGCCGTCGGTGTCCATGAAGTACACGCCGTCTGGCCGGGCAACCGCATACGTACCATGGCGTCTACCGCCGCAGGCAGCAATAGCTGGGTGCAGGTGAAAACCCATCCAACCATCGGCGAAGCCGTTAGCACGCTGAAAGGCCGTGGGATGCAAATTCTCGCCACGCACCTGTCTGATAAAGCCGTCGATTTCCGCGAAATAGATTACACCCGCCCGACCTGTATTCTGATGGGTCAGGAGAAAACCGGCATTACCCAGGAAGCGCTGGACCTTGCGGATCAGGACATTATTATCCCGATGATCGGCATGGTGCAGTCTCTCAACGTTTCCGTAGCATCCGCCCTGATCCTCTATGAAGCGCAGCGCCAGCGACAAAACGCAGGCATGTACAAACGTGCCAACAGCATGCTGCCTGATGAGGAACAACAGCGACTGCTGTTTGAAGGGGGCTACCCGGTGCTGGCACACGTGGCGAAGCGAAAAAAACTGCCCTATCCGCATGTGAACACTCTTGGCGAAATCGAGGCAGACGAAGCCTGGTGGGCCACCATGCAGGCGGCGAAATAAGCCATGAAAGGCCGCCTGCTGGATGCCGTGCCGCTCAGCGCCCTCACCGGCGTGGGCGCCGCGCAGAGCAGCAAGCTGGCAAAAATAGGCCTGTTAAACGTACAGGACTTGCTGCTGCATCTGCCGCTACGTTATGAAGACCGCACCCACCTCTACCCTATCAACGACCTGCTGCCGGGCATTTACGCCACGGTAGAAGGTGAAGTACTCAACAGCAACATCACCTTCGGCGGCCGCAGGATGATGACCTGCCAGATAAGCGACGGCACTGGCATCCTCACCATGCGTTTCTTCAACTTCAATGCAGCGATGAAGAACAGTCTCGCCACTGGCCGCCGGGTGCTGGCCTACGGCGAAGCGAAGCGTGGAAAATACGGTGCAGAGATGATCCACCCTGAATACCGTATTCAGGGCGATTTAAGCGAACCAGAACTACAGGAAACGCTGACCCCGGTTTACCCCACAACGGAAGGCGTACGCCAGGCGACATTGAGGAAACTCACCGATCAGGCGCTGGATCTACTCGATACCTGCGCCATCGCCGAACTGCTGCCGCCGGAACTTGCGCAAGGATTGATGAGTCTCCCTGAAGCGTTGCGCACCCTTCATCGCCCTCCGCCGTCATTACAGTTAACCGATCTGGAGAGCGGGCAACATCCCGCCCAGCGCCGCCTGATTATGGAAGAACTGCTGGCCCATAACCTCAGCATGCTTGCTCTGCGCGCTGGCGCGCAGCGTTATCATGCCGAGCCGCTCAGCGCCAAAGACGATCTGAAAAACGGCCTGCTGGCAGCATTGCCGTTCAAACCCACTGGCGCACAGGCGCGGGTGGTGGCCGAAATAGAACAAGACATGGCGCAGGATATCCCGATGATGCGCCTGGTGCAGGGCGACGTCGGTTCGGGTAAAACGCTGGTCGCCGCCCTTGCCGCGCTGCGAGCTATTGCTCATGGCAAGCAGGTTGGGCTAATGGCACCAACAGAGCTGCTGGCAGAACAGCATGCCAACAATTTCCGTAACTGGTTTGCACCGCTTGGCATTGAAGTGGGCTGGCTGGCTGGCAAACAGAAAGGTAAAGCGCGTCTGGCACAGCAGGAAGCCATTGCCAGCGGTCAGGTGCAGATGGTGGTCGGCACGCACGCCATTTTCCAGGAACAGGTGCAGTTTAACGGTCTGGCGCTGGTGATTATCGACGAACAGCACCGCTTTGGTGTCCACCAGCGTCTGGCGCTGTGGGAAAAAGGCCAGCAGCAGGGCTTCCATCCTCACCAGTTGATCATGACCGCAACGCCTATCCCGCGCACGCTGGCAATGACGGCGTATGCCGATCTCGATACTTCCGTTATCGACGAACTCCCGCCAGGGCGTACGCCTGTGACAACCGTTGCCATTGCTGATACTCGTCGCAACGAGATTATTGACCGAGTACGTAACGCCTGCACCCACGAGGGGCGCCAGGCTTACTGGGTTTGCACCCTGATTGAAGAGTCAGATTTACTGGAAGCGCAGGCGGCGGAAGCCACCTGGGAAGAGCTGAAAATCGCCCTGCCAGAACTGAATATCGGCCTTGTCCACGGGCGTATGAAGCCCGCAGAAAAACAGGCAGTGATGCAGGCCTTCAAGCAAGGCGAGCTGCACCTGCTGATTGCCACCACGGTGATTGAAGTCGGCGTGGATGTGCCCAACGCCAGCCTGATGATTATCGAAAACCCGGAACGTCTGGGGCTTGCGCAGCTGCACCAGCTTCGCGGGCGCGTCGGGCGAGGCGCGGTCGCTTCTCACTGTGTACTACTCTATAAAGCGCCGCTGTCGAAAACCGCGCAAAAACGCCTGCAAGTCCTCCGCGACAGTAACGACGGGTTTGTAATTGCGCAAAAAGACCTGGAGATCCGCGGCCCGGGTGAACTGCTGGGTACGCGTCAGACCGGGAACGCTGAATTCAAAGTCGCTGACTTGCTGCGCGATCAGGCCATGATCCCCGATGTTCAGCGCATTGCACGCCACATTCACGAAAAATATCCGCAGCAGGCCCTGGCGCTGATTGAGCGCTGGATGCCGGAAACCGAACGTTATTCCAACGCGTAGCCCTTCGCGGCTGCGTGCCATTTTAGCTTTCACAATGAGTACGTTATGAGACGAGAACTTGCCATCGAATTTTCGCGTGTGACTGAGGCTGCCGCCCTGGCGGGCTACAAGTGGCTGGGCCGTGGTGACAAAAACACCGCAGATGGGGCAGCGGTTAACGCGATGCGCATCATGCTCAATAAGGTCAACATCGACGGCACCATCGTGATTGGCGAAGGTGAGATTGATGAAGCGCCTATGCTGTTTATCGGCGAGCAGGTTGGTACCGGCAACGGCGATGCCGTGGATATCGCCGTAGACCCGATTGAAGGCACCCGCATGACGGCCATGGGGCAGGCCAACGCGCTGGCGGTGCTGGCGGTGGGCGATAAAGGCTGCTTCCTGAACGCGCCGGATATGTACATGGAAAAGCTGATTGTCGGCCCTGGCGCGAAAGGCGTTATCGACCTCAATCTGCCGCTGGAAACGAATCTGCGCAATGTTGCCAATGCACTCGATAAGCCGCTGGAAGAGCTGACCGTCACCATTCTGGCGAAACCTCGTCACGATAAAGTGATTGCCGACATGCAAAAACTGGGCGTTCGTGTCTTCGCGATCCCGGATGGCGACGTTGCGGCTTCCATTCTGACCTGCATGCCAGACAGCGAAGTGGATGTGCTTTACGGCATTGGCGGCGCGCCAGAAGGCGTGGTGTCTGCGGCAGTGATTCGCGCGCTGGATGGCGATATGCACGGTCGCCTGCTGGCTCGCCATGACGTCAAAGGCGATTCTGAAGAAAACCGTCGTATTGGTGAGACTGAGCTGGAACGCTGTGCGGCAATGGGCATTGAAGCCGGGAAAGTGCTGCGTCTGGATGAAATGGCGAAGAGCGATAACGTGATTTTCTCGGCCACGGGCATCACCAAAGGTGACCTGCTGGAAGGGATCACCCGCAAGGGCAATATCGCCACGACGGAAACGCTGCTTATTCGTGGCAAATCGCGCACCATCCGCCGTATTCAGTCCATTCACTATCTGGACCGCAAAGACCCGGAAATCCAGCTGCACATCCTGTAAATCATTTGTCCGCAAGAGCTTTCCAGCCTGTTGAGGGCTGGAAATCTTCTTCTTACCTGGCGAAGATAGCACTATCAACGCAACGAGGAGAAAATCATGGCGGAGTGGGTTACCGGAAAAGTCACCAAAGTCGAGAACTGGACAGACGCCCTGTTCAGCCTCACCGTTCATGCCCCCGTTCACCCCTTTACGGCCGGACAATTCACCAAGCTTGGGCTGGAAATCGACGGCGAGCGCGTCCAGCGCGCCTACTCCTACGTCAACGCGCCCAATAATCCCGATCTTGAGTTCTATCTGGTCACGGTGCCGGAAGGTAAACTCAGCCCTCGCCTGGCGGCGTTGAAGCCCGGGGATGAAGTTCAGTTGGTGAGTGAAGCCGCGGGCTTCTTCGTGCTGGATGAAGTGCCGGACTGCGACACCTTGTGGATGCTGGCGACCGGCACAGCACTCGGGCCGTATCTGTCGATTTTGCAGGAAGGCAAAGATCTTGAGCGCTTCAGCAATCTGGTGCTGGTTCACGCCGTGCGCTACGCCGCCGATTTAAGCTATCTGCCGCTGATGCTGGAGCTACAGCAACGCTACGAAGGAAAACTGCGGATCCAAACCGTGGTGAGCCGTGAGAGCGTTTCTGGCTCATTAACCGGACGCGTTCCGGCGCTGATTGAAATCGGCGCACTGGAAGAAGCGGTTGGTTTGACGATGACGGCTGAAAACAGCCACGTGATGCTATGCGGTAACCCGCAAATGGTGCGAGATACGCAGCAGTTGCTGAAAGACACCCGGCAGATGACCAAACACCTGCGCCGTCGGCCGGGCCATATGACCGCTGAACACTACTGGTGATCAGCGGTATTTCACATCCAGCGTTTCTTTTCCGTATTTATTTTCGCCCTGGGTGCCCACAAACGCACCCAGATCGATAAGCATCATCACAATAATGAGCGTCGGGATAAACCGCCCAACTCCCCATTGCCAGACGCCCGGCAACACCGCCCAGTTACCGGCCAGTAGCATCCAGGCCAGCACCATCAGCAACGCCCAAATGCCTGATTTTCCTCGGTCATGCAGGCGTTTTACCGTCACGGCGGCTGTCGGCCACAGCAGGCACACCAGCGCAAAAGCGGCGGTTTGCAGATTCAGCCAGCCACTTCCGGCCAGCGTGAACAGGACAATCATCGCCAGCACCCAGATGCCCATCCAAATCCAGAAGTCACGGCGCCCAATGCGCCCTTTAATCGAAAAAAGCCACTGCTGTAGGGTCATGGAAAATTCCTGGTTATCATCATGCCGCGTAGTTTACCCCGAAGTGGTCTCTTTTTGACAAGCGGGGCCGTTTACCGTTTTAATCGTCAGCATGAAAATGCTCAGGTGGTATCAATGACGAAATGGCTGACTCTGTGTTTTATCGGGCTTACAACGCTGGTTGTCGGGCCGTACGCGCTATCTGCTGAACCCGCCGACACCACCACTGCGCCTTACTTACTGCCCGGTTCACCGACGTTTGACCTCTCCATTAGCCAATTCCGGGAGACGTTTAATGCCGACAATCCAACGCTGCCGTTGAACGAGTTTCGTTCCATCACCACCAGCCGCGATCAGCTGGCGCTGACCCGCGCTGCCAGCAAAATTAACGAAAATTTGTATGCCTCGACGGCGCTTGAGCGCGGCACGCTGAAGATAAAATCGATGCAGATAACCTGGCTGCCGATTCAGGGCCCGGAACAGAAAGCCGCAAAAGCGAAAGCTTACGAATACATGAGCGCCATGATTCGCGTGTTCACCCCTTCAGTGACCAAAGCGCAAAGCCTGCAGAAACTGCAAAAATTGTTCACGGCCGGAAAAAGTAAACGCTATTACAGTACCAGTGAAGGCGCCATCCGCTATGTTGTCGCGGACAACGGCGAAAAAGGGCTAACCTTCGCAATTGAACCGATTAAGCTGGCGCTATCTGAGTCACTGCAAGGCAACAATAAATGACAAAAAGCAAAGCCTTTCCCGCGCCGGATCTCTATACTGTTTCACAGACCATGCTGCCCTGACGGGCGGCCATCTTCCTTAATTCGCTTAAGTAGCGTGGAGAATTCAAATGCGACATCCTTTAGTGATGGGTAACTGGAAACTGAACGGCAGCCGCCACATGGTAAACGAGCTGGTTGCTAACCTGCGTAAAGAGCTGAGCGGCGTGACCGGTTGTGACGTAGCCATCGCTCCACCAGAAATGTACCTCGATCTGGCAAAACAGGCCGCTGGCGGCAGCCACATCAATCTGGGCGCGCAGAACGTTGACCTGAACCTGTCTGGCGCATTCACCGGTGAAACCTCTGCGGAAATGCTGAAAGATATCGGTGCTCAGTACATCATTATCGGTCACTCAGAGCGTCGTACTTATCACAAAGAATCTGACGAGCTGATCGCCAAAAAATTCGCCGTGCTGAAAGAGCAGGGTCTGACTCCGGTTCTGTGCATCGGTGAAACCGAAGCAGAAAACGAAGCGGGCAAAACCGAAGAAGTTTGTGCACGTCAGATTGACGCCGTTCTGAAAACTCAGGGCGCAGCGGCTTTCGAAGGCGCAGTTATCGCTTACGAACCAGTATGGGCAATCGGTACCGGCAAATCTGCAACCCCAGCTCAGGCTCAGGCGGTTCACAAATTCATCCGTGACCACATTGCTAAAGCCGACGCGAAAGTGGCTGAACAAGTGATCATCCAGTACGGCGGTTCCGTGAACGCGGCGAACGCAGCTGAGCTGTTCACCCAGCCAGACATCGACGGCGCGCTGGTTGGCGGTGCTTCCCTGAAAGCTGACGCTTTTGCGGTCATCGTTAAAGCAGCAGAAGCCGCTAAACAGGCTTAAAGCTGTCATGGCGGGTGGCGCGAACGCTTACCCGCCCTACAACGAATCACAAGGCCCGGTCATCGCGACCGGGCTTTTTTATAGCCTGCCGAGCAGCTGATACCACGCATAATCCAGCGGTAACAGCAGCAGATAACTCGCCACTGCCAGCATCAGGCAAAGCAGCATCCCGGCCTTTGCAGGCACTTTTCCTAGCGCCATCGCGACGACAATCGGTGAAGCCTGATACGGCAACAGCGGCGTGGAATACCCCAACACCTGAATCATTATCACACTGAGCAGCGGAAAACCTGTCGCGTCAGCGAAGCTCTGCGCAAAGGTCGTATACAGCGCCGGAACGCCGTTGGCGGTCATGATGAAGTTCAGGGCGGTGGTGATCCCGGTCAGCGCCAGGAAGCTGGTGAAGGGGCGAGCAGGGTCGAGCGGCATCATCTGCAATAACATTTGCCCGACGGCCTCGCCAATACCGGTTTGCGTCACCGTAATCGCCAGCCCCAAAATACCCGCCACGTAAATACAGGTACGGATATTTACGCCCGTCGCAAACTCCTCGCCGCTGATGAACCCCACCCGTGGCAACAACGTGACAAAGGCCGCCGCCAGGCCCGTCCACGCCGGGCCTATGCCATGCCAGCTTTCGGTCACCCAAAGGATTAACACTATCGCCAGCAGCCACGCCAGACGCTTCTCATCGCGGCTCATGGGAGTTGGGGCGATAACCTCACCCGGCGGTTGCGGCTTGCCCGGGAATAACCAGCAAATCAGCGCAATCAGCAATACCCCTTTCAGCCACCCTAACACCGGCGTATGCAGCAACAGGTAAGGGAGGTAGTTGAGATGAATGCCGTAAGACCCTTCCGCCGCGCCGCTCATCACCAGATTCGGGACGTTAGCAGGCAGAATGGTGGCGGAAAGCTGGAACGTGCCAAACCCTACGGCAAGCGCCAGACCATACCAGGCGCGAGTCCCTTCATGAATACCCGCCCGCGCCGCCATCGCCGCCACAATGGGCATCAGCAGTGCAATCCGGCCCATGTTTGAAGGCATCACAAAAGCCAGCGCGTAGCTGAGTAAGACGACGCTTGCCACCATTAGCGGCCACGAGTCGGTCATTCTCGCGGACAAGGCCCGAGCCGCCCTGTCTGCCAGACCCGTTTTACGAATGGCTATTCCCAGCACAAATCCGCTGAAAACAAGCCAGAACGCTGAGGAGGCAAAGCCACCAAAGATGACGTCTGGCGGAGCGATTTTGGCCACCATTGCGAGGGTAAAAAACAGCAGCGCGGTGATAAATTCCGGCAGCAGCGAGGTAGCCCAAAGCACAATGGTCAGGCCAACAATCAGCGAGGGTAAAAACAGAGGGTGTGAAAGCCAGAGCGACATACCTGTCTCCTGTCGTTTTTTTCAGCAAGTCTACGACGACAGGAGAAACAGGTAAACGCCAGAACGGGTAGGCTTATTTCAGGATATCGCAGCGGTGATCCTGGATTTCCTCGGCGGAAGCCAGATTCAGCGTCAGCAGATTGCGTTCTGTGGCGAGCAGCACAAACGTCCCGTCATTCTGCTGCACCATCGCCAGCGCAAAGCGTCCCATATGCTCACGCGCTTCTGGCACCTCTTCCGCCAGCATCAGGAAAGGGCTTTTTTGCACCAGCTCCGTTTCCGTTACCCGGCGGGCAAGATACTTATGCCCGCGCAGGCCTTCGGGCAAAGGCAACCAGCGGCTGCTGATTGCGTCAGCGCTGGCATTAAGCTGTTCACGCACGTCAGGGCGCAGACAGGAAAGATGAATATGAAAATGATTCTGCGTGCGCCCGGTGCGCGAATTGATAGTCAACGACACCGCCGAATCCGGCACTGGCGCACCGTGGCGAGCACTCATCACCTGGCGGTTTTGCCAGGCCTGCCAGAAGAAGTTTGGCGTATGCGGGTTCAACAGCAGCGGGCTTTCCGTACCGTTGATGCGGTAAGTCGGCATCAGCAGATACTGCAGCGGCCCATTGCGGTCTTTGAACAGCACGTAGCCGCCCTTCAGGTTTACCGAAGCACAAGGTGCGGGAGACTGATGTTGCTGCTGGTTCGGCACGCACTGGTCGATAACAAAATGGCGCAGCGCATTCGGATCCCCCTTCGGGTACAGCCACACGCCAGCGCCCACCAGCAACAGGATGACAACCAACAAACCGACAAGGCGGCGCTTTTGCTTAGACATGTGACTTTCCTGAGTGATGAAGTAACCTCAGATATAACATACCTTTATGACTTTTTGTCGCGTCAACCTTACCAGTAGCCGAGCCAGTGCCACCACACCGAGCCTGTCACGCCCCAGATAATCAGGTTTACCACGCTCATCACCAGCCCGGTTTTCCACCATTCGCCAAGCGTGGCGTAGCCGGAGCCAAAGATGATCGGTGCAGTGCCGGTCCCGTAATGGGTGAGCGACATCATCAGCGATGAAGAAAAACCGAGCATCAGCCCCAGCAATGCAGGCGGCGCACCCAGCGCCAGCCCGGCGGCAAAAAAAGCGGCGAACATGGCGGTGATATGCGCGGTCGTGCTGGCAAAGAAGTAGTGCGAATAGACATAAAGCAGAATTAAAAACAGCGTCGCCACGCTCCAGTGCAGGCCCAGCCCATCGATGGTTGCGCCGATGCTGGTCGCCAGCCAGCTTACCAGGCCAAGCTTGCTGAGAAATTCCGCCATCATGACCAGCGCAGCGAACCAGACAATGGTGTCCCAGGCGCCACGGCATTTGAGGATATCGTCCCAGTGCAGCACGCCGGTTAACAGCAGAATCGACAGCCCAATCAGCGCGGCGCTGGTCGGGTTAACCGTCCAGCCGCTGCCCATCACAAACGCGGGAACGCCTGCCCACAGGCACAACAGCAGCGCAAACACGCCGAGGGTGATTTTCTCAGCCAGAGACAACAGCCCAAGCTCATCGAGCTTCTCGCGAGCAAACTGCGGCGCATCAGGTGTCTTCGTGATCGCTGGCGGATAAAGCCACCAGATGACAATGGGCATCACCAGCAGCGACACAGCCGCAGGCAGTAAAGCGGCAATGGCCCACATTCCCCACGTCATCTCGAGAGCGCCATCAGTGCCTTTCATCATCAGATTAACAATCAGCGGGTTAGGCGCGGTGGCAGTGATAAACATCGCCGAACTTATCGGGTTGATGTTGTAGTTCACCAGCGCCAGATAGCGGCCTGTCGAGCCATTTTCACTGTTGCCGGGCTGGGAGCCGAGGCTGTCGGCAATGGCGCGCATCACGGGATGAATGATGCCGCCGCCGCGCGCGGTGTTGCTTGGCGTCACAGGCGCAATGAGTGTTTCGGCGAGCGTCAGCGCCCAGGCAATCCCCAGCGTTCGTTTGCCAAATAAGGCAATGAAGCCGTAGCCAATACGCGCGCCAAGGCCGGTTTTCAGCAAACTTTGCGACAGCATTATCGACAGGCCAATCAGCCAGATGAGTGAATTTGAAAACCCGCTCAGCGCATCATTCAGCGCGGCAGCAGGCTTGCCAGGGTTGGTGACGCCCGTCATCGCCACCAGCATGATGGCGACGATCGCAATCGCCCCGATGGGCATCGCCTTACTGATAATGGCCGCAATGGTGCCGATAAAAAGCGCCAGCAAATGCCAGGCTTCCGGTGTGACGCCATGGGGTACAGGGATGATAAACCAGATAACAAAAGTGATAGTGACCGCGATGAGCGCGGGCCACGGGCGAACCGGCGTTAGTCTGTCCATGCCTCATTCCTTGATTGTCCTCACGCATCTGCGTGCCAGGCCATTAACCGGGGTTTATGGCTAAAAAACAATCAGGGAAATCAATAAATCGTAGGGTAAGCCGGGTAAGCGATAACGCCACCCGGCACCAGGATGAGAGTTAGCGCTGGCTAATCTGGTCGAAGGTACCGCCGTTAGAGAAATGCTCTTTCTGCGCTTTCGCCCAGCCGCCGAACTCCTGATCGATGGTGAACAGCTTCAGTTTCGGGAATTCGCTTTCGTATTTTTTCGCCACGTCAGCATCGCGAGGACGGTAGTAGTTTTTCGCCACGATGTCCTGGCCTTCCGGCGAGTAGAGGTATTTCAGATAGGCGTCCGCGACTTCACGAGTGCCTTTCTTATCCACCACTTTGTCGACCACAGACACCGTTGGCTCAGCCAGAATCGACTCGCTTGGGGTCACAATTTCAAACTTGTCTTTACCCAGTTCTTTGGTCGCCAGCAGCGCTTCGTTTTCCCAGGCGATCAGTACATCACCAATGCCACGCTCAACGAAGGTGTTGGTTGACCCACGAGCGCCGGAATCCAGCACTTCCACGTTCTTATACAACGCCTTCACGAAATCCTGCGCTTTGGCCTGATCGTTGTTGTTGTGATGCAGCGCGTAGCCCCAGGCCGCCAGATAGTTCCAGCGCGCGCCGCCAGAGCTTTTCGGGTTCGGGGTAATCACGGAAACGCCCGGTTTAATCAGATCGTTCCAGTCATGGATCTGTTTCGGGTTGCCTTTGCGCACCAGGAACACGATGGTCGAGGTGTAAGGGGCAGAGTTGTCCGGCAGACGTTTGAGCCAGTTTTTGTCGATGCGCCCACGTTCGGCAATCGCATCCACATCGTAAGCCAGCGCCAGCGTGACCACATCGGCCTCAATACCGTTGATAACAGAAGTGGCCTGCTTACCGGAACCGCCGTGCGACTGACGAATAACGACATCGTCACCGGTCTTCTGTTTCCAGTAAGTGCTGAAAGCTTTGTTGTAGTTGTCGTACAGTTCACGCGTCGGATCGTACGACACGTTCAATAACTGAATGTCCTTTGCCAGAACGCCGGCAGATGCCAGCAGAAGCGTTAACCCCAGGCCTAACTTGTTCATCGACCGCTCTCTTATGTGATGTTGTGATGAGCGTAGCCTGCCAGAAACCAACAAGATGATTAAAGAATAAAAAAAGATTGGCTATGCATTTATGGAATAAATGGGCGATCGCCGCCAGCCCGTCGGCCCGCATTAATCTGCTGCTTACGTTGGCGGAAATATATTTACCCGGGATAAACAGAGTCAACTATCCGTCATTATTTTGGTTTTATCTGAAAGTCCTAAAAAGTATTTAACTAATTATTTATCTTATTTTTATCATTGTGTGACTTTCATCAATAATGTCCTTATTGAAGGCCAACTGACCTCGTATGTAATGTCTAATTTGGGATCCAGCTCGTTATTCATTTGCGGCTTAATTTCTATTAAGCTACGCTGCACGCCCTGAAAAAACAGGGCTTGCATTCGGACCCAGCCCTTTTTTGGCCCATGCCGGGAAACTTTTTTTAATTGTCGAACAGTAAAGGAAATAAATTTCCTTTACTGGTAATGCGTCATTGAAATTAATCCCGCCAGGCCAGTTACTTTATCGTCGATCTCATTTATGAATAACAGAATTGCTAAAATCAGTTTTTTTGCCGCTGCCATTGTGCTACTTACCGGTTGTACTCTGATACCCGGCCAGCATCTGAATACTTCGAATAAAAAGAAAGTCGCCGTTCCTGACAGCCACGTTAACCTCGACAGCAGGGTGAGTATTTCCCCTGTGACGCCCCAGATTATCGATAGCTTACGCGGCCCCTCAGTGACCTCTCGCCCTAACCCTGAGCTGGATCTGCGTATCAAAAACTATGAGTACCGGATTGGCGTTGGCGACGTGCTGATGGTTACCGTGTGGGATCACCCGGAGCTCACCACCCCGGCAGGCCAGTACCGCAGCAGCAGCGATACCGGCAACTGGGTGAAGTCCGACGGCACCATTTTCTACCCCTATGCGGGCAAGCTGAAGGTGGCCGGGAAATCCCTTGATGAGGTCAGGGATCTGCTCACCCGTCGGCTGGAGACCGTCATTGAAAGCCCTCAGGTCGATGTCAGCATCGCGTCATTCCGTTCTCAGCATGCCTACGTCACGGGCGAGGTCGATAAATCAGGTCAGCAGGCGATCACCAATATTCCGTTAACCGTTATGGATGCCATTAATGCCGCCGGTGGGCTCACCGAGGATGCCGACTGGCGAAATGTGGTACTGACCCATGACGGTAAAGACACGCTGATTTCGCTCTATGCCCTGATGCAGCGCGGCGATTTAAGCCACAACCATTTACTCTCCCCTGGCGATATTCTTTTCGTTCCGCGTAACGACGACCTGAAGGTGTTTGTGATGGGCGAAGTGGGCAGACAGAGCACGCTGAAAATGGATCGCAGCGGGATGACGCTGGCAGAAGCCCTGGGCAATGCGGACGGTATTAATCAAAACCTGGCCGACGCCTCGGGGATTTTTGTGATTCGCCAGAAGAAAAAAGACCCCGGCGGCAAAATTGCCGATATCTACCAGCTTGATGCGAGGGATGCCGCATCCATGGTTCTCAGCACCGAATTTCAGCTTCAGCCTTATGACATCGTCTACGTCACCAGTGCCCCTGTGGTGCGCTGGAACCGGGTCGTTTCACAGCTGGTTCCGACAATCACCGGCGTGCACGATCTGACCGAAACCACCCGATTTATCCGAACCTGGTAGCCTTCATGCCGAAAGCCATATTGATCGTCTGTACCGCCAACCTCTGCCGTTCGCCGATTGGTGAGCGGCTGCTGCGTCGTGCCCTTGCGCATAAAACAGTGGATTCCGCAGGGATCGACGTCCGGACAGCCCGCCGGGCGGACGCAGCGGCCATCCGCATAGCCCAGCGCCACGGTTTATCGCTGGAGGGGCACCAGAGCCGCCAGTTTACGGCTTCCCTGGGGGCCAGATACGACCTGATTCTGGTGATGGAAGCGGAGCACTTTCGGCACATCTCAAGGATTTCACCCGAGGCGCGCAGCAAAACCATGTTGTTAGGTCACTGGCTTCAGACCAGGGATATTCCAGACCCGTGGCACAAAAGCGACGAAGCCTTTGAGCACATTTATCAGTTAATCGATCAGGCCTGTCAGGGCTGGGTCGAAAAGCTTAGCGATTAATCAGGGTAGTAAAGACATGTCTTCAACAGGCTCCTCCCGGCATTTACAGGCCGACAGCAACACCCAGGAGATCGATCTCCTGCGACTCCTCGCTGAACTTATCGATCACTATCGGTTGATCCTGAGCATCACCGCTGCTTTTACCCTTATCGCGATCGTGTATGCGCTCAACAACCCGCCCGTGTATCAGGCAAATGCCCTGATTCAGATTGAACAGAAGCAGAGCAACGCCCTGCTGAACAATCTGGCAGGGGTGTTGCCGGATAGCGAACCGCAGTCGGACCCGGAAATCGCGCTATTGCAGTCGCGCATGATCCTCGGCAAAACGGTTGACGCTCTCAATCTTCAGACCCAGGTCGACCCCGACTATTTCCCTCTCATTGGCCGTGCGCTGGCCAGAGTAAAAAAAGAAAAACCGGGTTCGCTGGTTATCGACCAATTTGAGCTGCCTGGCGGTATCAGCGATAGCGCAACGGCAACGCTGACCGTCATCGACGGGACCCACTACCGCCTGACGGGAGAAGGGTTCAGGCTGGAGGGCCGCACCGGAGAGCGGCTGCACGATTCCGGGGTGAGCCTGGTGGTGCGCCAAATCAACGCCCGGCCAGACGCTCAGTTCACGCTCACCCGCAAGAGCCGCCTGCTGGCGATTGCCGATTTGCAAAAAATCTTTAGCGTGACCACCCAGGGAAAAGGCAGCGGCATGCTGATCCTGAAGTTGACCGGGCAGGATCCACACCTTATCAGCCGCGTACTGGACGATATCAGCAACCATTATCTGACGCAGAATATTGCCCGCCAGGCCGCACAGGATGCCAGAAGCCTCGATTTTTTAAATGCCCAGCTTCCCCGGGTCAGCAGCGATCTCAATGCCGCAGAGGATAAGCTCAACGCCTACCGCAAGCAGAAAGACTCCGTTGACCTCAATATCGAAGCCAAAAGCGTGCTTGAACAGAGCGTTAACGTCGACAACCAGCTGAACGAGCTGACGTTTCACGAGGCTGAGGTCTCTCAGCTCTACAAAAAAGATCACCCCAACTACCGCGCGCTAATGGAAAAACGGGCCACGCTGCAAAACGCGAAAGCGGCGCTGAGCAAACGGGTGAGCGCCATGCCCGCGACCCAGCAGGAGGTGCTACGCCTGAGCCGCGACGTGGAGTCTGGACGGGCCGTCTATTTGCAGCTGCTCAATCGCCAGCAGGAGCTGAGCATTGCGAAATCGAGCGCCATCGGCAATGTGCGCATCATTGACGAAGCCGTCACGCTGACGCACCCCATTGCGCCAAAGAAGCTGCTGATTGTCCTGCTGGGCTTTATTCTGGGCCTCTTCTTATCCGTGGGTCTCGTGCTGCTGCGCAGCTTCCTGCGCCAGGGAATTGTCTCGGCGGACCTGCTTGAAGAGCGCGGGATCAGCGTCTATGCCAACGTTCCCTTTTCTGAATGGCTGCACCAGAAAAACAGCCAGCGGAAAAAGAACACCTCCGATGTTTTACTGGCGGAGGCGAACCCGGCGGATCAGGCTATCGAGGCGATACGCGGGCTGCGAACCAGCCTGCATTTCGGCATGATGGAGGCCAAAAACAACCTTCTGATGATCTCGGGCGCAACGCCTGGCTCCGGCAAAACCTTTATCAGCAGCAACCTGGCCGCCGTCACCGCACAGGCGCAGAAGAAAGTGCTGTTTATCGACGCGGATATGCGGAAGGGATATGTCCATCATCTGGTGAAGAGCCACCATGAGCGAGGGCTTTCCGATATCCTCAGCGGCAAATACACGTTTGAAGAGGCGCTCACCCCGGTGCCGGATGCCGGGTTCGATCTTATCGCCCGAGGGACCATCCCGCCCAACCCTTCTGAGCTGTTGATGCATCCCCGGTTTGAAGCGCTGCTGAAGGAGGCCTCGTCGCGCTACGACCTGGTGATTATCGATACGCCGCCGGTATTGCTCGTCACGGATGCGTCGATTATTGGCCGCTATGTGGGCACCGTCATGCTGGTTGCACGCTTCGAAGCCAACACCGTAAAAGAGATTGCACTGAGTCTGCGCTACCTGGAGCAGCGCGGGATTGCCGTGAAAGGCTGTATCCTTAATGGGATCGTCAGAAAAGTCAGCAGCTACTACGGCTACGGTGAGATGCGCTACGGCTACGCCGAAAAAGAAAAATAGCCCCTGACTTCGCTGAACGCGGCACAACAAAAAGCCCCCGGATCGCAACGATGCCGGGGGCTTTTTGTGAAAATCTGAAGCGCTTACACTTCTTCCATGCGGCCCAGCAGCGCCTGCAGACGTTCCTGCCAGCCGTGTTGCTGTTCTTTCAGCTGGCTGTTTTCGCGCTCCAGATCTTCACGACCGTGCTGAGCGTTCTGAACTTCCTGAGCCAGGGAGTTGTTTTTCTCTTTCAGCTCTTCGATTTCCATCTGCAGCAGAGTGATAGTATCAATCGCCTGCTGTACTTTAGATTCCAGTTTCTCAAACACTTCTAATGACATCGTCATACCTCTCCTGAATTTGCAAGGCGTTGAACTCGTCCCGGAACCCCGGCGACGCCTTAACGAAAATAAGTGCACTGCTCTGCTTGCGATTGTATGGAGCGCCGCCCTCCCTGTCCAGCGCCGGGGCGCGTAGATCGTGGTTTGCAACACTTTTCGGTCTATACCTGGAGCGTTCGGCGCAAATACCCCTTAATTGTTAATTCATTCGTTAAATGAGTGATTCGAAGATCGCCCTTTTTGCGATCGCTATGCGCGTTTGATGGCGCGAAAACGCTCATTTTATTGACGAGGCACACAGATTTTGATTTCGATATTTCTCGCTTTTGCTCGTTAACGATAAATTAACACTATGCCTACATGGCAGCATGGTCGTCTTCGACCTCCATGTTCACAATCATCATTCATCAGTCTTCAGGATCCGATCATGAGTCAAACATCAACCTTAAAAGGCCAGTGCATTGCCGAGTTCCTTGGTACCGGGTTGTTGATCTTCTTCGGTGTTGGATGCGTGGCGGCGCTAAAAGTTGCAGGCGCGAGCTTCGGTCAGTGGGAAATCAGTATTATCTGGGGTCTGGGCGTGGCGATGGCCATTTACCTGACTGCAGGGGTTTCCGGCGCACATCTGAACCCGGCAGTCACAATTGCACTCTGGCTGTTTGCCTGTTTCGATGGGCGTAAAGTTGTTCCTTACATCATTTCTCAATTTGCCGGCGCCTTTTGCGCAGCGGCGTTGGTTTACGGGCTTTACTACAATCTTTTCATCGACTTTGAACACACGCACAATATGGTGCGCGGCAGCGTCGAAAGCCTCGATCTGGCAGGTATCTTCTCCACCTATCCGAACCCACATATCAATTTTGTGCAGGCCTTCGCGGTAGAAATGGTCATTACCGCTATCCTGATGGGCGTTATTCTGGCGCTCACGGATGACGGCAACGGGGTGCCTCGTGGCCCAATGGCGCCACTGCTGATTGGCTTGCTGATTGCGGTCATTGGCGCATCAATGGGGCCGCTGACCGGCTTTGCGATGAACCCGGCTCGTGACCTGGGGCCGAAAACGTTCGCCTGGCTTGCGGGTTGGGGCAATGTTGCCTTCACCGGTGGCAAAGATATCCCTTATTTCCTGGTGCCGATGCTCGCACCGATTGTTGGCGCGTCGCTCGGAGCCTTTGGCTACCGCAAGCTGATTGGCCGCAACTTACCGTGCGACGTCTGCGTGGCGGAAGAGAAAGACACCGCCAGCAGCACCTCACAACAAAAAGCTTCGCTGTAATCTGACTACGGGACTTAAGAATATGACCGACAAAAAATATATCGTTGCGCTGGACCAGGGGACCACCAGCTCCCGCGCCGTCGTCATGGATCACGACGCCAATATCGTCAGCGTTTCACAGCGCGAATTCGAACAAATTTATCCTAAGCCAGGCTGGGTCGAGCACGACCCAATGGAAATCTGGGCATCCCAGAGTTCCACGCTGATTGAAGTGCTGGCTAAGGCCGACATCAACTCCGACGAAGTGGCGGCCATTGGCATCACCAACCAGCGTGAAACGGCCATCGTCTGGGATAAAGAAACCGGTAAGCCCATTTATAACGCCATCGTCTGGCAGTGCCGTCGTACCGCTGAGATTTGCGAACAGCTCAAGCGCGATGGCATGGAAGAGTACGTCCGCAAAGCGACCGGCCTGGTGATTGACCCGTACTTCTCAGGCACCAAGGTAAAATGGATCCTCGACCACGTGGAAGGCGCGCGTGAAAGAGCGAAAAAAGGCGAACTGCTGTTCGGAACCGTTGATACCTGGCTCATCTGGCGTATGACGCAGGGTCGCGTGCACGTCACCGACTACACCAACGCCTCGCGTACCATGCTGTTTAACATCCATGAGCTGGACTGGGATGACAAAATGCTCGACGCGCTGGATATCCCACGCGCGATGCTGCCGGAAGTGCGTAAGTCTTCCGAAGTGTACGGCCAGACCAACATCGGTGGTAAGGGCGGCACGCGTATTCCTATCGCCGGTATCGCGGGTGACCAGCAGGCGGCGCTGTTCGGCCAGCTGTGCGTGAAGGAAGGGATGGCGAAGAACACCTACGGCACCGGCTGCTTTATGCTGATGAACACCGGGGAAACCGCGGTGAAATCTGAGCATGGTCTGCTGACCACCATCGCCTGCGGCCCGAAAGGCGAAGTGAACTACGCTCTGGAAGGCGCAGTGTTCATGGCGGGCGCGTCCATTCAGTGGCTGCGTGACGAAATGAAGCTGATTAACGACGCTTTCGATTCCGAATATTTCGCCACCAAAGTGAACGACACCAACGGCGTATACGTGGTGCCAGCGTTCACTGGCCTGGGCGCACCATACTGGGACCCGTATGCTCGCGGTGCCATTTTCGGCCTGACTCGCGGCGTAAACTCGAACCATATCATCCGCGCAACGCTGGAATCCATCGCCTATCAGACACGCGATGTGCTGGAAGCGATGCAGGCAGACTCCGGCATTCGTTTACACGCCCTGCGTGTGGACGGTGGCGCGGTCGCCAACAACTTCCTGATGCAGTTCCAGTCCGACATTCTCGGCACCCGAGTAGAACGCCCGGAAGTACGCGAAGTGACAGCCCTGGGCGCGGCTTATCTGGCGGGTCTGGCGGTTGGCTTCTGGCAGAATCTGGATGAGCTGCAGGAAAAAGCAGTGATTGAGCGCGAGTTCCGTCCAGGGATTGAAACCACCGAGCGTAACTACCGTTACAGCGGCTGGAAGAAAGCGGTTAAACGCGCGCTGGCGTGGGAAGATCACGAGTAACTCTGTGCGCCCGGAGGCGGCTACGCCTGACCGGGCCTACAACGATCACCGGAGATGGTAGGCCGGGCAAGCGCAAGCGCCGCCCGGCATTTTTTTAGCCAAACATCGGCAGCAGCAGATAAAGCTTAATCACCAGCGCGTTGACGATATCGATAAAGAACGCACCGACCATCGGCACCACCAGGAACGCCATGTGTGAAGGGCCAAAACGTTCGGTGATCGCCTGCATATTGGCAATCGCCGTGGGTGTCGCACCCAGACCAAAACCACAATGCCCGGCTGCAAGCACCGCGGCGTCGTAGTTTTTGCCCATGATGCGGTAGGTCACGAAGATCGCATACAGCGCCATCGCCACGGTCTGCACCGCCAGAATAGCCACCATCGGCAGCGCCAGCGAGGCCAGTTCCCACAGCTTCAGGCTCATCAACGCCATCGCCAGGAACAGTGACAACGAAACGTTGCCCAATATCGATACGGCGCGCTCGAACACGCGATAGAAGCCCAGCAGAGCCAGACCGTTGCTCAGGATCACGCCGATAAACAGCACGCAGACGAACGTCGGCAGTTCAAGCACCGTGCCGACCAGCAATTGCGCAACGATTTTCCCAAGCGTGATACAGATAGCGATCATCGCGATGGTTTCAATCATCACCAGCGAGGTGATCATGCGGCCCACGTCCGGCTTTTCAAACGCGGTCGGCACTTCCTGATCTTCCGGCGTACCGTTTGGCGTCGAAGAGTGTTTCACCAGATAGCGCGCCACCGGGCCGCCAATCAAGCCACCCAGCACCAGGCCGAAGGTGGCACAAGCCATGGCTACTTCTGTTGCATTGGCAAAACCGTAACGCTCAACAAACAGTTTGCTCCAGGCCGCACCGGTTCCGTGGCCGCCTGACAACGTAATAGATCCGGCCAGCAGGCCCATCAGCGGGTCGAGGCCCAGCATTTTCGCCATCCCGATACCAATGGCGTTCTGCATTAACAGCAGCCCTACCACCACAATCAGGAATGAACCCAGCACTTTACCGCCCGAACGCAGGCTCGCGAGGTTGGCGTTCAGGCCAATGGTCGCGAAGAAAGCCAGCATCAGCGGGTCTTTCAGGCTCATATCAAAGTCGATTTCCCAGCCCATGCTTTTTTTGAGCACCAGCAGAGCGACAGCAACCAACAGGCCACCGGCAACCGGTTCGGGGATAGTGTATTTTTTGAAAAAGGGAACGGTGTGGACCAGTTTGCGTCCTAACAGCAACACCAGCGTTGCGGCAACAAGCGTCGATAAGGTATCGAGATGAAACATAAAAGCTCCTTGTTTGCGCATGATCCAATGACACGCGACGTCTCTTCCTGTAGCGAAAAGTTCTCTTTGTTTAGAATCAGGAGCCGAATTCTACGCAAAAGGAGGCTAAAATTAACAGAAAAAGTTACCGCAGCTGGTGAATTTTGCGACAAAACAAGCATAAACAGCATAAAAAACTGGTCGCTTATTCATCCTTACTATATTAGCCGCAACCGTTTGCTTTTGCCTGGCAGTTCGCTAAAATCCCCTCTTTTCCACCATGGATTGCCTCTGAACATGTCAGTGAACACCGTCGAAGCTGAAAATGCGCAACCGATTGCGCAGACACAAAACAGCGAGCTTATCTACCGTCTTGAAGACCGTCCGCCTCTGCCACAAACCTTATTCGCCGCTTTTCAGCACCTGCTGGCGATGTTTGTCGCGGTCATCACGCCGTCCCTGCTGATTTGCCAGGCGCTCGGCTTACCGGCGCAGGATACTCAGCACATCATCAGCATGTCGCTGTTCGCTTCGGGTGTGGCTTCCATTATTCAGATTAAAGCCTGGGGCCCGGTCGGTTCAGGTTTACTCTCGATTCAGGGGACGAGCTTCAACTTTGTCGCGCCGCTGATCATGGGCGGTACCGCCTTGAAAACCGGTGGCGCAGATGTTCCGACGATGATGGCGGCGCTGTTCGGCACGCTGATGCTGGCAAGCGTGACGGAAATGGCGCTTTCCCGCGTCCTGCATCTGGCACGCCGCATTATTACCCCGCTCGTTTCCGGCGTGGTGGTGATGATCATCGGCCTGTCGCTGATTCAGGTTGGCCTGACGTCGATTGGCGGTGGCTATGCGGCCATGGCCGATCACACCTTTGGCGCGCCAAAAAACCTGCTGCTGGCAGGCGTGGTGCTGGCGCTGATTATCCTGCTTAACCGCCAGCGCAACCCGTACCTGCGCATCGCTTCTCTGGTGATTGCGATGGCGGCGGGCTACCTCGTGGCGTGGGCGATGGATATGCTGCCGCAGAATACCGCTCCGACCAATCAGGCGCTGATTACCGTGCCAACGCCGCTCTATTATGGCCTGGGCATTGACTGGAACCTGCTGCTGCCGCTGATGCTGGTGTTTATGATCACCTCCCTCGAAACCATCGGCGACATCACCGCTACCTCTGACGTTTCCGAACAGCCCGTCTCCGGTCCGCTGTATATGAAGCGTCTTAAAGGCGGCGTGCTGGCGAATGGCCTGAACTCCTTCGTCTCAGCGGTGTTCAATACCTTCCCGAACTCCTGCTTTGGTCAGAACAACGGCGTGATCCAGCTGACCGGTGTGGCCAGCCGCTACGTGGGCTTTGTGGTTGCGCTGATGCTGATTGTCCTCGGCCTGTTCCCGGCGGTAAGTGGTTTCGTGCAACATATTCCTGAGCCTGTTCTGGGTGGCGCGACGCTGGTGATGTTCGGCACCATCGCGGCTTCCGGCGTACGCATCGTGTCGCGTGAACCGCTGAACCGTCGCGCGATTATGATTATCGCGCTCTCGCTGGCTGTTGGCATGGGCGTTTCTCAGCAGCCGCTGATCCTGCAGTTCGCGCCTGACTGGCTGAAAAACCTGCTCTCCTCCGGTATCGCCGCAGGCGGGATCACCGCGATTGTTCTGAATCTGGTTTTCCCGCCAGAAAAGAACTGATCTCAATCACGGCGGCGCTTTCAGGCGTCGCCGTGACATTTTATTAAACGAATCCCTCCTTGAGGATTGCGCACAAATCGTGCATAACTCCTTTATGAGCCCTTCACTGGATGGAAGATGATGAAATTTATCGGGAAGCTGTTGTTCTGGCTGTTGATCGCCGTGCTGCTGGTCGCGCTGGCGTTCTACTTTTTGCTGCAAACCCGCTGGGGTGCGCGCCAGGTCAGTGGCTGGATCTCAACCCACACCGATTACCACATTGTCTTTGATGCGATGGATCACCGCTTCTCTTCGCCTTCGCATATTCTGTTGAAAAATGTCACCTTTGGCCGCGATGGCAAACCCGCCACGCTGGTTGCCAAAACGGTTGATATTGGCCTGAGCAGCCGCCAGCTCACCGATCCGCTGCATGCCGATACCATCACCCTGCAGGACGGGACGCTGAACCTGATGTCCTCGACCGCGCCGTTCCCCTTTGAAGCCGACACTTTGCAGCTCAGCAATATGGCCTTTAACAGCCCGGAAACCGGCTGGGAGCTCAGCGCACAGCGTGTGACAGGTGGCGTCTCGCCGTGGGTCCCGGAAGCCGGAAATGTGCTGGGCAAACAGGCTCAAATTCAGATGAGCGCAGGTTCGATGACGCTCAACGGTATCGAAGCCAATAACGTCCTGGTGCAGGGCAGCATTGATAACGGCGTAGTGACGCTCGGCACCATTGGCGCAGACATCGCGCGCGGCTCGCTTACCGGCAATGCAAAACGTAACGCCGACGGCAGCTGGCTGGTCGACAGCCTGCGCCTGACGGATATCCGTTACCAGAGCGACAAATCACTGCAGGATTTCTTCGCGCCGCTCACCACCTTGCCGTCGCTGGCTATCGGCAGCCTGGAAGTGACTGATGCACGCCTGCAAGGCCCGGACTGGGCGATTGCCGATCTTGATTTGAGCTTGCGTGACCTGACGCTCAGCAAAGGCGACTGGAGCAGCGACGGTGGCCGCCTGTCGATGAATGCCGATGAGTTCATCTACGGATCGCTGCATTTTGTCGATCCCATTCTGAACACCGAATTCTCCCCGCAAGGCATCGCCGTGCGCCAGTTCACCTCCCGCTGGGAAGGCGGCATGGTGCGCACATCCGGCAACTGGTTACGCAATGGCAAAGCGCTGGTGCTGGATGACGCAGCCGTGGCCGGGCTGGAATACACGCTGCCGAAAAACTGGAAACAGCTGTGGGCGGATCAACTCCCGGCATGGCTGCAAAGCGTGACCCTGAGTAAATTCACCGCCAGCCGAAATCTGGTTATCGACATCGACCCGGATTTCCCGTGGCAGCTCACGTCCCTCGACGGCTACGGCGATAATCTTCAGCTGGCGAAAAACGGCAGCTGGGGCATCTGGCGCGGCAATGCTGCGTTGAATGCCGCCGCGGCAACGTTTAATCGTGTGGATGTCCGTCGTCCGTCGCTGAAGCTGGTGGCGAATGATTCCGTGGTAAACATCAACGAACTGAGCGCATTCACCGAGAAAGGCATTCTGGAAGCGACAGCCGCCGTCTCGCAGCAGCCGCAGCGTGAAGTCGCCATTAGCCTGAACGGTCGCGGTGTGCCGGTAGATATCCTGCAACAGTGGGGCTGGCCGGTGCTGCCGATAACCGGCGATGGCAATATACAGCTAAAAGCCCATGGCAACGTGCAGGCCAGTGCGCCGCTTAAACCAACGGTCAGCGGACAGCTGCACGCCATCAATATGAACAAGCAAGAAGTCACACAGACGATGACCAACGGCGAAGTGAGTACCGCGCAGCCTGTGGTGCCAGCGCCAACTGAAGCGGCTCCGGCTGCGGAACCTGTTCCAGCGCCAGCACAATAATGTTTTCCCCTCTCCCCGGCCCTCTCCCAAAGGGAGAGGGAGAAGACCACACACCGGACAGATCCCCTCTCCCTTGAGGGAGAGGGTTTGGGAGAGGGGAAAACGCCACACCGCAGCCAAAAGAAAGCCGGGCGGTACTGCGTTTGCCCGGCCTACAGGATCGTGTAGGCCCGGTCAGCGCCATGTATGACCGGATACATAGGTGACAGATCAGACCGGGAACATAGGTAACACTTTTTAGTCTATCCGGACCACACTCTGGGTTTTGCGGTCGTAGTACGCAAGTGTTATTCCATTAAAGATGATGGCCTCCAGGCCATCA
>NZ_JBOFIN010000151.1:0-18565 GCF_051650185.1 Scandinavium sp. | reverse complement strand
GGGCGACAGTGTTTAATTATATCGAGTGTGATTACAATCGCTGGCGTCGCCACAGTGCGTGCGGCGGTCTCAGCCCGGAACAATTCGAAAACCAGAATCTCGCTTAGGGCTGTGTCCACATTACGTGGGTAGGATCAATCAGCCCTGTGCCCGTTCAGGGCAAAAAGGCGCGACATAACCCGTAATGACCCCTATCTGATAGTGCTCGATAATGTTTGCTATTTCCATTGGAATATATTTATGACCGTAATATCCGGAGTTTTTAACAGGCCTGATGGAAGTAGTGAGCCCGGTGTAACGATCCGCTTTCAGCTTCTGGAAAACACCTCGCATTCATTTATCAACGAAAACCCCGAAGTGCTCACCGACGAGCAGGGTTTCTATAGCATCGATCTCAGTTGGGGAAAGTATTGCGTTACAGCGTTGAGGGGCTGGCGGAAAGACGTACTTGGCTTTATTTACGTTGCTCCAGATGGTCCAGACGGCACTCTCAATGATTACCTTTTGACAGGTGTCCCACCTGTGCCGGCGGTTATTGCTGGTATGGAGGAAATGTACTTCCAGATGAAGGCGCTACAGGGTAATCCTGCAACTCGTGTTCAAACGGAAGGCGACGTACCGAACACTGCATCCGGTTTCTATCTGGTACTGGAAGACAATGAGAAGGGCGCACCGACGCTCTATTTGTATGCCGGTGAACGACGCTACTGGCTTGCTATGGTGGACGATACCCAATGACAGCAAAATTCCCTTCAATGGCCTATAGTGCGCCGCTGATTGCGACAGACTATAGCGGCACGAGCACGCCCGGTGAAAGCCTGGAAGTAATGCCCACAGATAGCGCGGCTGTATCAGGGGTAATTCAGAACGTGAGCGCCGCGGATTTTCTGTACGTGAATTTGACAGGTGGTGAAGCCGGTCAGATGCCCGGTAGCATCATTCTGGAGCCTGGCGGTAGCGCTGATTTGGTTGCCACAAACGCTGTATCTGTCTTTGCAACTTCAGCCGTGGCGTTTACGGCGGTGAGGTATCACTATGTCGATTCGTAACCCGACCACTCGAAGCCGGGAAACAGGTTCGACTGACCAGCGTGATTTTCCATCCTGGTTTTCCCGTGTACAGCGCCTGTCGCTGGTTCGCACTACGCCGATCCCGGTAATGGACAACCCGCCAGCCTTTCAGCTATCAAAAGGCACTGGTCTTTCTGGGGCGTCTATTGTCAGCGGTGGGAGTGGTTATTCCGTAGGAGACAACCTGGACCTGATAGGCGGCACGGCTGTAGCGAGCGGAAAAGTTCGCGTGCTCAGTGTTGATGAAAATGGTGCTGTTACCGCGCTGGCGGTCCAGTTGCCGGGTATCTACACCGAAACCCCAACAAACCCCGTGCAGACAAGCAGCCCCAATGGCACAGGGGCCACTCTTAACCTGAGCTGGAATGCCGGTATTGCATCGGCAATCTACAACGGGAAAACAACCGCCAGACACGACGACACTGCATTTGATTACCTCGGGTATGACGTTAAAGACAACACACCCGGCTATCGCGGTAACGGCGTGCAGAATGGGACGCAATGCTGCATCAGTTGGACCAGTGACGCGCCTTATCTTGAGTTGCGTCTGGTTGGTGGCAACTACCAGGGTGATTTGTTCGTTAACGGTCAGCGCATATCCAGTGAGGCCATAAAAACTGATACCAGCGGCTCACCTTACATCTACTCAGTGGACTGGGGTGGGGTCGCAGACATCCGGGAATATCGATTGTGCGGCATCAACACAGGGTTCGGTGGTATCAACACCGAGTTGCAGTACAGCATATGGACACCTGACGAGAACCACAGGCCAATAATCTGGATCATGGGTGACTCGTACACCGTCGGCATCGGGGCAACGCAGGGCTCATTCAACTATTTCCGGATCATGTGCGATGCGCTGGGCGCGATTGGCCTGGCGGATGGCATATCCGGCGCTGGCTGGACATCAATACAGGATGGGCGCATTCCTCAACAACGTGTGGAAATGAAACTGGGAAGCATCACTCACCAGCCGAACTTTGTGTTTTTCATGATGGGCTACAACGACGCCAATGCTGGGCACATTGAAGCGTTGAAGGTTAATTTCCGTGCATCAGTGGCAAAAGTGCGCGAACTGTGTCCGCTGGCGCAGATAGTCAACATTGGTCCGGCTACACCGCTCGGGAAAGTATCTGTAATCACAGCTATTCGGCAGGCTGAAATGGATCTCTGCGCGGAACTTGATATTCCCTACGTCGATATTGACGACTGGGTGAACCAGTACAACAAGCAGATGTATACCGGGTCGGACAACACCCACCCAACCGATGCTGGGCATGCGTTTCTTGGCATCCGGCAGGCGAAAGTAATTTCAAAGCTTATCTAGGTGAATGGCATGAAAGTGTTTGTTGATGGAAAGGTCAGTGAAGTGACCAGCGAGGATATTTTGGCATTCGTAAAGGTTCAGAAGAAACTCAAGAGCCAGGGGCACATCGTTTTCAGTCCATTGCTACTCCCTGATGACTTTGATCTCGGTGAGAAGATGGACATCTGCTTTGCTTTCCTGCGTGCGTCAGATGCAATTGCTGTTGAAACTGGCAACTATCACGACAAAACGCAGGTGTTCATTGATTATCTGACGCAATACAACCTTGCTGCCACAGTGTGCGGCAATGTTAATGACATCAAATAGTAATGAATCGCATTTGAAAAGGTACTCCTGGCAATATTGAACACCGAGGGGGCGAGGACACGCGGAAAACGGCTAGTTTTTGCATTTTCATGCTGGCGGCAGCATGTCTGGTAATCTATTGATTATAAATATTTATCTCTGATTTCGACTGCACACTCTTTCCTTCCCCCTGTCATTAGACCAGTTTGTAATTAATTGAAATCAAAAAATAAGATTGGTGATCGCCTGCCAGTCAGAGGTGACCATGTCAAATGTAAGCGGTATCGGTGATGCGTATCACTGGAGCATTTTTAAAATTGCCGAAGCCTTTGGGATGCATCGGGACACCGTTAAAAAAAGACTCCTCGCTGCAAATGCGCCGGTGGCTGGCACGGTTCGTGGCAATCCAGTATATGCATTGCAGCATGTTGGCCCGGCATTGTTTGGTTCCAAACCGGAGGCTTCGAACTCACTGCATGACCCGTCAACGATGGAACCAAAGGAAAGAAAGGACTGGTTCCAGTCTGAAAATGAGAGGATCAAGCTGGAAAAAGAACAGCGAAAGCTGATCCCTATTGATGAAGTTGTCGTTGTTTATTCTTCCATGCGAAAGGCCGTAGTTCAGGTGCTTGAAACTATCCCGGATATTCTTGAGCGCGACTGCGCACTAACACCGCAGGCTGTCAGCACGGTTCAGAAATCGATTGACGATTTGCGCTACACCATTCAGGAAAAGTCATATGAAGCGTGCGCGGTGGAATTAACGCAGGAAGGTGAAGGAGATATCATCGAGGAGGAATAATGGGTTTTTCATCAGCCCGGAATATTGGCAGGGATATCTCCACCGGATTTTCTCCGCCCCGTCGTATGCCAATTTCGGAGGCTGTTAAAAAATTCATGCGCGTCCCGAAGGGCGCAGGTAACTCCGTACCATGGGACCCAGATCTGACACCTTACATCACTGAGCCGATGAATTGCCTTTCCTCGCGCGAGTATGACGCTGTTATTTTTGTTGGCCCCGCGCGAACCGGGAAAACCATCGGCTTAATCGACGGCTGGATTGTATACAGTATCGTGTGTGATCCCTCCGATATGCTTGTGGTGCAAATGACCGAGGACAAGGCCAGGGAGCACTCGAAGAAGCGTCTTGACAGAACCTTCAGAAGCAGCGCTGCGGTAAAGAAAAGAATGAGCCCGCGACGCAACGATAATAACGTTCATGACAAAACATTCAGGGATGGATCATTTCTAAAAATTGGCTGGCCGTCAGTCAATATTATGTCATCGTCTGATTATCGGTTTGTTGCCTTAACGGATTACGATCGCTTTCCTGAAGATATTGACGGCGAAGGTGACGGTTACTCCCTGGCTTCAAAGCGAACAACCACTTTCATGTCAGCTGGGATGACGCTGGTGGAGAGTTCGCCAGGTCGTGATATTCGTGACAGCAAATGGCGCCGTAAAACTCCGCACGAAGCGCCGCCGACCACCGGTATTCTTTCTTTGTATAACCGCGGCGATCGCCGTCGCTGGTACTGGCCATGCCCTGATTGCGGTGAATATTTCCAGCCGTCAATGGAGGCGATGACCGGCTATCGCGATGACGCTGATCCGCTGACGGCGAGTGAGGCGGCGCACGTCCTGTGCCCGCACTGCAACCATGCTATTACCCCAAACATGAAGCGTGAGTTAAATGGGAGAGGGGTCTGGTTGCGCGAAGGGCAGAGCATTTCAGCTGATGGCAGCATCACTGGCGAGCCACGCCGATCAAGAATTGCATCATTCTGGATGGAGGGACCGGCTGCGGCATATCAGAGCTGGTCGCAACTGGTTTATAAGTTGCTGACGGCTGAACAGGAATACGAGGCGACAGGCGGCGAGGAAACTCTCAAAACCGTTATCAATACAGACTGGGGTCTGCCATATCTGCCACGCTCAGCAACGGAACAGCGTCGTTCCGATGTGCTGATGGCGCGGGCGGAAGATTACGGCAAGCGGCTGGTACCTCCAAAAGTGCGCTTTTTACTGGCTGCGGTTGATGTGCAGGCCGGTAAAAATCGTCGCTTCGTTGTGCAGATCATCGGCTACGGCGAGAACGGCGAGCGCTGGCTGGTGGACCGCTATAACATCCGCCAGTCATTGCGCTGTGATGAAAATGGCGAGACTCAGCCGATTCACCCTGGCGCCTACCCTGAAGACTGGCAACTGCTGGTCTCCGATGTGCTGGAGAAAAGCTACCGCCTGCAGAGTGATCCGGAAAGGCGAATGCCTGTCATGGCGATGGCTGTCGACAGCGGTGGTGAAGAAGGGGTGACTGATAACGCCTATAAATTCTGGCGCCAGTGTCGTCGTGACGGGATCGGTAAGCGGGTTTATCTCATCAAAGGCGACAGTGCCAAGCGCCAGAAAACCATTACCAAAATACACCCTGATAACAGCGGGCGTGGTGACCGTCGAGCCGATGCGCGTGGTGAAGTCCCTGTCTACCTCCTGCAAACCGACACCCTCAAGGATCAGCTCAGCAATAACCTGTCGCGTGAAATACCGGGGGCGGGCTATATCCATTTCCCCGACTGGCTGGGTGAGTGGTTCTACGACGAACTTACCTACGAAGAGCGTGGCGTGGACGGCAAATGGCGAAAACCCGGTAAAGGCAATAACGAGGCGTTTGACCTTTTCTGTTATGCCCAGGTCATTGCCAGCCTGCGCGGCTACGAGAAGATCCGTGACTGGGAGAATCCGCCGGAGTGGGCACAGTCTCAGGACTGTAACAGCAACATCTTTGAAGGGGAGCAACCCCGGGAGAAAGCAGAAGTGAAACCAAAACCCGCCCGTAAGGGATCAACAAATAAAGCCGAGCAAGGTGGCTCAGCGTCGGGTGGATGGATGGGCTCAGCCGGAAGTGGAGGTTGGTTGTGACAAAAGATGAGGTGTTAAACATGCTCGTCACGGTGCGTCAGGCTTATGCTGACTCACTTGACGGCAAAAGCGTTTCTTTTACTGGCGTAAATGGCCGTGCCATTACCAACCATGACCCGGCAGCACTGCGAGCTGAACTGGAATACTGGGAAAAGCGCTGGCGCAGGCTTTCCGGTCGCGGCGGCCCGTACAAACTCGCTAACTTTCCGTAAGGCTTCCTATGGGATTTATTGAAAAAACACTTGGCGTCGTGTCGCCTGGGTGGGCAGCAGCGCGCGCCAAAAACCGATTAAAGCTTCAGGCTTATGACGCGGCGTTACCCTCCCGGACCCAAAAGACCAGGCGCGAAGGCCGCTCGGCAGATACCGCTGTTTTTGCTGCGGGCACCTCCCTTCGTGAGCAGGGGCGCTGGCTGGACGAAAACCACGATCTGGTGATTGGTCTGCTGGATAAACTTGAAGACCGGGTTATCGGTGCACATGGCATCCATGTTGAACCGCAGCCGCTGGATCTGGAAGGGAATCTGCATGCTGACTTTGCCGGACAGCTTTCGGCACTGTGGGCGGAGTGGTCAATCAGGCCAGAAGTCACCGGCATGTTTACCCGCCCGGAAGCAGAGCGACTCCTGCTGCGTTCGGCGCTGCGTGATGGTGAGGTATTCACCCAGTTGATTCGTGGACCGGTGGCAGGGTTGCAGCACTCAACCAGCGTACCGTTTTCGCTGGAAATGCTGGAGGCAGATTTTGTGCCGATGAACCTGAACAGTACGGCAGGCCAGCAGGTGAGGCAGGGCATTATCGTCAATGCCTGGGGGAGGCCAACAGGTTACAAGGTTTACAAAAACCATCCCGCAAGCCTGTCAGGATTCAGCACCGACCTGAAAACGATTGGCGCTGACAATATGCTGCACCTTGCTATGCGAAAGCGCCTGCATCAGCTGCGCGGCATTAGTTTGTTGCATGGTGTGATCCCCCGCCTGGCCGACATCAAAGACTACGAAGAAAGCGAGCGTGTGGCCGCGCGTATTTCGGCAGCACTCGGTTTCTACATCAAACGCGGTGATGCTGCGTCACTTGATGGTGAAGCCGAATACTCTGAGCCGGGGAACTCGCGCCATTACGATATTGCGCCCGGCATGATTTATGACGATCTCAAGCCCGGCGAGGATTTAGGGATGGTTGAGTCAAACCGCCCGAATGTTCATCTCTATGAATTCCGCAACGGTCAGATGAGGGCGGTTGCCGCAGGCACGCGCGGAAGCTATTCCAGCATCGCGCGGGATTACAACGGAACGTATAGCTCACAGCGGCAGGAACTGGTCGAGAGTTTCGAAGGCTACAACGTCCTCCAACAGTGGTTTGTGGGGCAGCACAGTCGCCCGGTCTATCGTAGCTGGCTGGCGATGGCTCTCAATAACATCTCTATTCCACCAGAGGTTGACAGAACGTCTCTCTACAACGCGCTCTATCTTGGCCCAGTGATGCCGTGGATTGACCCGGTGAAAGAAGCCGCTGCCTGGAAAGCCATTGTTCGCGGTGGTGCCGGAACAGAAGCAGAGTGGACCCGCGCCCGTGGTAAGTCTCCGCAGGAGGTGAAGCGCCAGCGCATCCGTGAAACCGAATACAACAAAGAGCATGGTCTGGTGTTTGATTCTGATGCCGCCAACGATAAAGGAGCCACTCCTGATGCAACAAACAATGAGCCTGATAACACCAAATCATCAAAGAATGATGATTAACCCCAGAGCCAGCCTGTCGGGTGAGGCCAGTGCCAGCGACAAAAACTGGTACGAAATACGCGCGGCAGCAAACAGCCACGCAGAGATCTACCTGTACGACGAAATCGGCGGCTGGGGGATCACTGCACAGGACTTCGTGCGGGACTGCCGTGATGCAGGCGTTTTCGATGCCAGCACCATTGATTTGCACGTTCACAGTCCAGGCGGGGATGTGATGCAGGGATTTGCCATCTTTAACACGCTTTCCCGCCTCAAAGCGAAGATTGATATCTGGGTGGATGGTCTGGCTGCGAGCATGGCCTCTGTGATCATCTGCCTACCCGGTGCCACAGTACACATCCCGGAAAATGCCTGGGTGATGGTGCATAAGCCATGGGGGGGGATTTTTGGTGATGCGGACGAGATGCGTAAATACGCAGACCTGATGGATCGAAACGAAGAACTACTGCTCAGCGCCTACATGAAAAAAACAGGACTGGGACGTGAAGCGCTTGAGGCTATGCTGAAAGCGGAAACCTGGATGAATGGTACAGAGGCAATCGAAAATGGATTCGCTGATGTACTTGAACCTGAATTGCAGGCCGCGGCCTGTGTGAACGAAAACCGACTTAAGGACTTTTACAATATGCCGGAACAACTCAGAACGTTAATCACTCCGCGTGCATCTGCAACAAATCTTCCGGATGACGCAAAGAAACCCGCCCCAGAAAAGCCAGATGTCGTTCTGGATAATAAGGCCCCGGTCAGCAAACCTGGCATGATGTCGCAGGAAGATATCAGTGCGCTTGCCATTCAGCTGGATGCTATCCAGCAAACTAAAAATGCAGCTCGCAGTCAGGGTATCAATAATGCATTTGAAGCCTTTCCTGCTTATGCATCGTTGAAAGCTGAATGTCTCATGGATGCCAGCTGTAGCGTGGATTCCGCCAAGGAGAAATTGCTGAAGGCGCTCGCAGAAGGAACAACGCCTTGCGCGAGTCATGGTGGTTATCACATCCATGCGGGTAACGGCAATCTGGTGGGCGACTCAATCCGCGCTTCTATCATGAGCCGCGCAGGCTACGCTGACGCGGAGAAGGACAACGCCTACAACGGCTATACGCTGCGTGAAATGGCGCGCGCCTCGCTGGTGGATCGCGGTATCGGGATCTCCGGTCATTCCGCACCGATGGCGATGGTGGGTCTGGCATTTACCCACAGCAGCAGCGACTTTGGCAATATCCTGATGGATGTGGCTCATAAGGCTGCGCTGCAGGGCTGGGAGAATGCAGGTGAAACCTTCGACCAGTGGACCCGCAAAGGCACGTTGACCGACTTCAAGGTTTCTCATCGCGTCGGGCTTGAAAGCTTCCAGTCTCTGCGTCAGGTTCGTGCCGGGGCTGAATATAAGTACGTGACGTTGAAAGACCGCGGCGAGCAGATTGCGCTGGCGACCTACGGCGAGTTGTTCAGCATCGACCGCCAGACCATTATCAATGATGACCTGTCCATGCTGACCAGCATCCCGCAGGCTATGGGGCTGGCAGCGCGTTCAACCGTTGGTGATTTGGTATGGGCCGTGTTGACCAGCAATCCGAAAATGTCCGACGGGAAAGCGTTGTTCCATGCGGATCACGGCAACCTGGTGACTGCAGACCTTTCTATTGAAGGCCTGGATAAGGGTCGCCAGGCAATGCTGTTGCAGAAATCTGGCGAGCGCCGCCTGAACATCCGGCCTGCATTTATGCTGACCCCTGTTGCTATCGAATCCCGCGCCAATCAGCTGATCAAATCAGCCAGCGTGCCAGGTGCCGATGCTAACAGTGGTATCAGTAACCCGCTGCAGAACTTCGCCACGGTGATTTCTGAAGCGCGCCTGGACGACAGCAGTGCGACTGATTACTACCTGGCTGCCGCACAGGGGCGTGACACCATTGAAGTGGCATACCTGGATGGCGTTGATGCGCCTTACCTTGAGCAGCAGCAGGGCTTCACCATCGACGGTGCAGCTTTCAAGGTGCGTATTGATGCCGGGGTAGCGCCGCTAGACTGGCGCGGACTGGTCAAAGTCAAAGCAGCTTAACAGCCACCTTCTCAGGTGGTTTTTTTATCTCTGCGGGCAGCGCGGCTGCCTGCTTATCAGGAGCAATAACATGGCAACGAACTTAATTGAAGACGGTCGCACGATGGACTACCTGAACGAAACCACTGCGCTGATTAAGTCAGGTGATGCGGTTGCGGTCGGGCGTATGGTTGGTGTGGCTCATGATGATATTCCCGTAGGGGAAACGGGTGTGCTGCATACCGTTGGGGTTTTCAATCTGCTTAAAGGTGCAATTGCTATTGAACAGGGAGATAAAGTCTTCCTGGTCGATGGTGTGGTGACAACGCAGGTTGCCGATCCGGATGGTGTAAATGCCCTGGCGGGCTATGCATGGGCCCCAGCAGAAGCGAACGAAGCCGAGCTTCCGGTCCGTCTGGGGGGCTGATGAACCGCTTCCGGCAAAGGCTGGATAAAGCAGAGGCCCGGATTAATCGGGCTTTTGCCGAAGAGTCTCCCGCATTGTTGCTAATCGGCGCGGAAAGTCGCCCGGTAACAGTCATCTTTGAAGCACCTGATACACCGGTTTCAGTCCCTGGCGGTGGTGAGATTCAGGATCATTCGCCGGCATTCAGCGCAATGACTGCTGACCTGTCGGGGTTGGATAAGCAGTGCAGTGTGCAAATCAATGGTGTGATGTACCGGGTGACACACGTTGGCACTGATGAAGAAGGCCGAACGCGCGTCACGCTGGGCTATGGCGAAGCCGGCCGTGTCGCCCCGGCAATTGATAACTGGAGCTGAAACAGTGGCAAGAGCATCCCGCATACGTCGTGATTTGCCGGTTGATATTGATATCGGTGCCGTGTGGCGAATAGCCGAGGGTATTGGCGCCACTCAAAAGCAGTTTCGCTCAGCCTATTCGAGAGCCCTGCAGCGCACTGCGGCAACACTTCGCAAGCGGGCAATGGCAGACCTGAAAGACGGCATTGCTCCACGTAGCACCGCAATGGTTCGCAAGCGTCTGTTAGCGTTCCGGGTGCGGCGTGGCTCGCAGCTCGATGAGTTCCGGCTATGGTTCGGACTCAACGCCATCAAAGTGAAGGATCTGAAAGGCAAGGTGATAGGCCGTGTTCGTCCTCATCATGACCGCAGGGACAGTAAGACCGGGCGCTACATTGCAGCCAGCCGCAAGGCTAAGGAGGCTGGTTTCGACCCAAAAGGCTCTTTGCTGGCAACCGAAATGTATACCAACGGAGAGGTTGCCCGCTCCAGGCGGGATGGGCGCAAAACGGTGGTCATTCGCGACCAGGAAACGCGGCGTACTCACGAGGCCGAAGTTGATATTTATGAGCCGATGCTGAATTACATTGAGGATAACGCGTTTGCCGATGCTCTCGATATTTTCATGCATCACTTTGAAACTGATATCCGTGGCCGGGTGAAGGCCAGAATCTCTGTATAGGTGAACCATGGCAGAGCCGCTAAGCCTGGCTGAATATCATGCAGCCGTCATTTCTTCCGTCAAAGCCCAGTTGCCATGGGTGCTGGATGCCGACACTTACCCTGAAAAAAACTGCCCGCGATTTTCCGGCCTTGTGACTCCGGCAGTGTATTTCACGCTGAATAACTGGGGGAGCCAGGAGGGAAATGAGGGGCAGCTAAATGTTGAACTTGAGTGTGATTTCTTTGTGGTTGTGGACTCTGCTTCGCAAACCATCAGTAAGCCAGATATTTATCTGCGTGCCGCCGCTGCTGATTTAACACAATGGGTAGACGGTCAGAACTTCGGCCTGTCACAGATTGAGCCTGCCGTTTTTACGACCGCCGAGAAAGACGACTTTGATCCCCGCATGGATGATTATCTGGTCTGGCGGGTGAGCTTCACCCAGGCCGCTGCCTTTGGTGCTGATCCGTTTGCACCTGCTGGTGCTCCATTGCGTGAGGTATGGCTGGGCGAAGCGCCGAATATCGGTAAAAAGCACGTTGACGATTACACCCTGATTTATGAGGCAAAGTCTGATGAGTGATGCGGTTGGCGATCTGCAGCGTCGCCTGGCAAACATTGTCCGCCGTGGCGTTATCCATTCCGTCCAGGCCGGGAAAATCCCGAAGTGCCGGGTTGCACTTGGTGAGATAGTCACAGGCTGGCTCCCGTTATGCCAGTACTTCTCTGGTCAAAACCGCTCTGACTCAAATCCCAGCGCGGTGGGCGACCCGGTGACGGTGCTCTCGGAAGGTGGTGAACTGAATAACGGCCGTGTCTTTCCTGGCTGGAACACCGGCGCAATGCCCGTCCCGGAGGGAAGCGACAGCGAGCACATCACCCGCTATGGCGACGGCACGGAGATCCGCTATGACCGGAAGGCGCACGCCCTGACGATTACGCTGGCGGGCGACGGCACCTATAAAATCGTCGGGAAAGGCACACTTGATGGCCCGGTAGAAATCACGGAAACCCTGACAGTTAAGGGTAAGACAACCATGAATGCTGATCTTCTCGTGAAGGCAAACATTACCTCAACGATGGAGATTTCGGATGCCGGTGGGAAAATGAGTGCGATCCGCGTGACGTATAACGGCCACAACCACAACGACCATGACGGGCAAACCGAAAAACCGAACCAACAAATGTGACATCAACAAATCGACCTGCTCCGGCAGGTTTTTTTACGCCTGGAGAAAATGAATGGCTAATTTACATGGTGTGGAAACGATCGAGCTGATTTCCGGCTCTGTCGCTGTGCAGACGATTCAGACCGCCGTTATCGGTCTGGTAGGTACTGCTCCTGATGCCTCGAACGGAACAGCTGCGGCGCTGACTGTTGGCACGCCAATCCTCGATAATGTCCTGACCTTCACGGCAAAACTGCCAGGGCGAGACGGAAACACTCTGAATGTTGTGGCAGTTGCAGGTGTTCCTGATGAACAGGCTCCCGCTGCCGTTGATACTTTTGCAGTTCAGGATGGGCTGACCCTGACAATTACGCTGGGTTGTGATGACACAGGTACGCTGACGGCGACTGCTGAAGATGTGGTGATCGCGGTCAGCGATATTTCTGATGCTTCAGTGATCGTTGACGGTGATGGTGCAGGGCTGGTGAGTCCATTCAACGAACAGTTGAGCGGCGGTGAAGATGAACCGTTTCCACTCAACACTCCTGTAGCCGTCGTTGGCAGTACGCTCTGGTCGAAACTGGGTGCTGCTGGCACGCTGCAGCAAGCTCTGGGGGAAATCAACGATCAGCGTAATGCACTGTCAATCGTTGTCCGAGTGGAAAAAAAGGATGTGGTGGAAGACCAGCGGGCGGCCATCCTTACTGGTATTGGCGCCCTGTCAAAGAGCAAGTCTGTAACAACCTACCAGCCGCGCATCCTGATTGCGACGGGCTTCAGCGAAGATGATGCTGTTGGGAAGGCGCTGGAAACACAGGCCGGGAAATTACGGGCAGTTAACTATGTAGATTGCGCGCCCGGCGCAACGCTGCAAGAGGTTGTACAGCGCCGCCAAATGTACGGCGCGCGTACTGAAATCCTCCGCCCGCGCGTGCAGGTGAGCAACAGCGATGGCCAACTGGTTTACCGCCCTTATTCGGCAGCGGCGGCCGGACTGCGCGCTCGCATCGACTACGAGAAAGGCTGGTGGTGGAGTAAGTCCAACCAGGAGATTTACAACATCCTCGGCGTCGAGCAAATTGACGAGTTTATTCTGGGCGAGGAAAACTGTGACGCGAACCTGCTCAACATGCAGAACGTGTCCACCATTATCCGCCGGGCAGGGTTTAAGCACTGGGGTAACCGCCTTTGCTCGACCGATCCGCAGTTCCGCTTTGAGGCTGTACGCCGCACGGCAGACGTCATCGAAGACAGCATTCAGGAGACGATGCTGGAATATGTGGACAGGCCGCTGGATAAGTCGAATGCCGACGACATCATCAATACCATCAATGCCTATATGCGCCAGCTGCACGGGCTGGGGGCAATCTTCGGTGGTAAAGCCTGGCTTGACGAAGAGCTGAATACCGCCGAGTCGCTGGCCTCTGGCGTGCTGTATATCAACTATGACTTCGGACCGAAATCCCCGACTGAACTCATCTCCCTGCGCGTCCGCGTGAACAATAACTATGCCTTAGAGGAGCTTAACGCAGCATGAGTGGAAAAACGAAACTCAGGGTCTGGACGTTCTTCCGTAACGGGATCCGCATCCAGGGCGCGCATGAATATACGCCGCCTGTACTGACCATCACAAAAACCGATATGCGCACCGGTGCGCAGGATGCGCCTACACCTGTTGATGACGGCATGGAAGCGCTGACCTGCCAGATTAAATTCTACGGTATTGATATCGATATGTTGGCGAGCTTTGGCTTTGTTAGCGGCAGCCGCCCGCGCTTTACCGCCTATCAGGGCTTTACTGGCAATAATACTGAGCTTGACACGTCAGAGGAGATCGAGGGCTTTGTTTCGACGGTGACGCCAGATGCTCGCGGTAACAGTACGCTGTCTGAAAATGCCATCACGGTGGATATCGCCATCAACTACTACCGTCAGGTTATCAACGGCATTGAAACGGTCGCTATCGACACTGAGCGCTTTTCTCGTCGAATCAATGGCGTTGATGTGTTGTCTGGCCTGGCGGCGAAAGTGCGCCTTTGATTTCACGGCCTTCGGGCCGTTTCTTATATGGAGAAAAACATGAGCTTCCCGGCTGAAACCCGAGTTATCAAACTGTATTCCCCTGTTCCGCTGGACAATGGCGGTTTGATGGAGCAGGTCACCATGCGTGAGCCGCTGGTGCGCGACCGTATTGCCCATTCGAAAGATCGTGGCAATGAAGAGGAGAAAGAGGCACGAATGATCGCACTGCTCTGCAATCTGTCTGAGCAGGAAATCTGGCTGCTTACCGCCGCTGACTATGCGCAGCTGACGGACACCTTCAACGTTTTTATGCTGCCGCCAGAGAAACGACCGAAGACGACATCCTCAGAGCAGTAAGGCTGCTTGGCAGGCGACTACATTTCTCGATGGCGGATTATCTGGCGATGCCGCTGGATTCTTTTATCGCCCTGATTGATCAGGAAAGGGAGGACGAAGAGCGTGGGCGCAACAAGTCAAAACCTTAAAGCCACAATCACTTTTGCGGGTGGTGTTGACAGCTCGTGGAAACGCTCCACAAAGGATGTGGAGAAAAGCCTGAAGGATGTCGATAAAGAGTCGCAAAAACTTATCCGTGACCAGTCAAAGCTGGCGGCGGAGATTAAAAAGACAAAGATGGCCGGGAACAGTGTCAAAGAGCTGAGCCGCCAGTACAGCGATGTTACCAGGGAGATCCAGCGCACAGAGAAGGAGCAGAAGCGCCTTAACGGACAGCTTGCAAAAGCGCAGAAACTTGAATCCTTCAAAGGTGTTGGCAAAGGACTGTTCCGGCGCGCGGCTGGATTTGCTGGTGGTATTGCAGGTATGGCTGCTCCCGGTCTTGCGATTGGCGGCGGCGGGGTGGTCGCTTCCGCACTAGGTACGCTTATCCTGCCAGCTGCACGTAATGCAGAAACCGCTGAGCGTGCGGGGATTGCCAAGAGCTATGGCGTTGATGTGCCAACGTTCAACAACTGGGACACCCTGGCAAAGCAGTTTGGCATCAACGGCGAGAACATCGGAGATCTGTTCGAGGAGTACCTCCACAAGTCAGGTGAGTATAAGCAGACCGGGAAGCAGGGGGCGCTTCAGGACGCGTTTCAGACTCTCGGATTTAAAGCCGGTGATATGGCTGGGCTCAGCGATCTGGGCCAGTTCAGTAAAATTATTGAGCGTGCGCTGAGCCTAAAAGATCAGTCGAAAGCCTCCTTTGCCCTCGATTCTTTGTTTGGCGGTGAGGCCAGTAAGTTTCTGATGCTCATCAAGCAATCCGGCAAGAGCTACAAGGACCTGATCGCCGAGCAGCAGCGCTACAACATGGTTACGAAAGAGGGTGCCGACGGCGCAATCGCCGGTAATCAGGCGGTGCAGAACCTGCAAACGGTATTCAGCTCTGCGCTGGCGGAAATCTCAGGGCAGCTGGGCAACGAGCTGGCGCCGGATATTCGCAATCTGACGGATGACCTGGCCGACTGGTTCAAGGGCGGCGGCATCAAGCGCATCACCACCTTCTTGCGAAATGACCTCTACCCGGGTGTGCTGACGTTCGGAAATGGCGTGGTGTATGTCGGCCGTATCGTGTATGCGCTGGCGAAAAAGCTGTCCTGGCTGTTACCGGATGAACGTGACGACCGTCGGGGCGTACTGAAGTCGCTTGCTATGACGGGGTCGACGGATATCGCCCGAATGACGGCAAAAAACAGCGGTCAGGAAGAGTGGTTCGATAAGCTGCTGCGGGAAAATCCCGACGCGGCTGCCAGTATCAAAAAGTCCTATGCCGATACCCGCGGATATTTCAGTGACGACAACGATACCTTCAACAAAACTCTGGATGATTTTCTGGGGCCGGAAACCAAAAACAGCCTGCTTTCATTTGACGACACGCTCAAAAAAAACCAGCAACCAGCGGGTGACTCTGGCATGGGAGATGGCGCGGAAGCCTGGAAGCGGTACACGCAGGATCCTTCTAATTTCGGCAGTTCTGCGGGCTCACGTCAGCTGACAGACAACCGAAAATTTGAGTATCACTTCGAGATATCCGGTGCGCCCGGGCAGGATCCAACCGCCATTGGGGATGCCGTCGCGGATGTGACGAAGAGCAACCCCGCCTTTACCGGCGACAGCAGCATGTATGACCTCTGGAGCGACCAATGAGTGAAATTATCCCTCTGATTGAATCCAGCGGGCAGGCGCAGGCCAGCGCTGCCCGGGGTGCTCAGGCGGCAAAAGTGATGATGATGCTGGGTGATTTTGCCTTCTCCATCGACACCACTGCCTACCAGCAACTGACACGTGAGGCGCAATGGCGCTGGGCAGAGCAGGCGCGGATCGGCAAGCAGGATTTATTGCAGTACATCGGAAAGGCGGCCCGGTCAGTCCGGCTGGAGGGGCAGTCGCATGCTTTCTTTCGAAATGGCGTCGATTCGGTGAATGACCTGTTCGATATCGGCGAGAAGGCTGCGCCGCAACAACTGGTCAGCGGGGCTGGCGATGTGCTGGGCTGGTGGGTGGTGGTGGACTTTTCCGACGTCTCCACCCGCTTTCTGCCCGGCGGCGGCCAGCGGAATAAAAACTGGACGATGACGCTGAAATACTATGCCGATGATTTATCAAACCCGTGACGGTGATGTGCTTGATGCCATCGTTGCTGCGCAGTACGGCACCGCGGGTTTATCCGCCATGGTGTCGCAGGTGCTGGAGGCCAACCAGGGGCTGTCCGAAAAAGGGGACATCTACCCGGCGGGGATCAGTATCACCCTGCCTGATTTGCCTCCGGTGATTGAGCAATCACCTTTCCAGCTGTGGGACTAGCATGACGGAGACATCTACAACCCCGGAATACAGACCGGATTTTAGCGTTGTGGCAGAAGGGAAGGACATCACCCGGGCGCTACAGCAAAGCCTGCAGGAGCTGACGCTGACCGATAACGGCGGGGCAACTGCAAAATCTGATGAACTGAAAATAACCCTGCTGTCTGAAACCCTGACGCTTCCGTCGAAAGGTGCCCGCCTGCGGCTTGGGCTGGGCTTCAACGGCAACCTGGTGGACAAGGGCTGGTTTGTTGTGAGCGGCGTTTCCAGCAGCGGGCCGCCGCGCAAGATTGAAATCTACGCCACCGCCGCACCGATGAATGCTGAAAAGCAGAAGGGAGATGTGCTGGGCCATAAAAGCCGCAGTTGGGATGATGTGACCATTGGCGAGATAGTGAAAACGGTCGCCAGTGATAATGGGCTTATCCCTCGGGTTGCAGCTGCACTGATGGATATCAAAATCACCCATCTGGATCAGTCGGCGGAGTCGGATGCCAATCTCATGACCCGCCTCGCTCGCGCTTACAACGCTGTTAGCAAACCTGCTGGTGGCTACTGGCTGTTTCTGGAGCAGGGCGCAGCGGTCAATTCCAGCGGTAAATCTTCGGGGCCGGTGACCATTACTCCGGAAGAGCTTTCTACCTGGTCATACAGTGAAGGAAGTCGGGGGAATTCCACCGGGAAGACAGCGACGGGCAGCCAGAAATCTAGCGGTAAAATTGGCGCAAATTACTATTCAGAAGCTGACGGTCGGACGGTCGCCAGTTCGGTTGATCACGATGGGCCAACAATGCTCTCTCCATGGGTTCATCCTGATAAAGCGACCGCAGACCATCACGTTAAATCGAAGAAGACACAGGCAAACCGTAACGAACGAAAAATGACGCTCAATGGGCCTTGCCGTCCCTGGCACATTCCGCTGACTGCTGAGTGCCCGATCGTCACCTCCGGTTTCGGCGAGCGTGAAGACCGGCAATGGCTGACAGAATCACTCGTTTATAGCCTGACCGACTCAGGTTTAAGTTTCACCTGGAATCTGGTCGTCGACATCAAAGCCAAATCCGGCAAATCCTCCGCCAAAAAATCCAGCACGGCTAAGACCAGGCCGGATTACTACGGCACCATCTGACAGCAGGAAACAGCATGAATGGAGTAAATCGCCAGACGGGCAAGCGCCTGTCGGGATCTGCACATCTGCGCCAGTCCATTATCGACATTCTGACCACGCCGATAGGCAGTCGCGTGCTGGTGCGGGATTACGGCAGCGATATTCCTGATCTGGTGGACAACCCACAGGACGACCTTACCCGGTTGCGGATCATCGCGGCGACAGCCTCTGCTCTCGCTAAATGGGAACCCCGTCTGAAACTCACCAGCGTCACCGTGGCTTTCAACGTCGGCGGTAGCTGTGTTGTGGCTATTGATGGCGTTAATAAGGAGACCGGGGCGGCAATAACAATCGAGGACATTCCTGTTTATGGCAAGCAGCTATGACGTAATCAATTTGTCTGATCTCGCGGTACCTGATGCGATTATCGTGCCGGATGCAGACGATATTTTCTCAGCCTGGCTGACACGCCTTCGCGAGCTGGATCCTGATTTTGATGCGCTGGTGGAATCAGACCCGACCTTGTATTATCCCCCACGTGCAGAAAGAGCCGGCCAGTTCTTTCTGCCTGCAGTCCGGACGCCGTACCTGACCTTAGATTCTCAAATCTGTGGCGTAGATAATTCGCGCCGGACTGCACTTCTCCACATGT
>NZ_JBOFIN010000150.1:0-4923 GCF_051650185.1 Scandinavium sp. | reverse complement strand
GACTTGGTATTCATTTAGTGTCCGAGGACATTAAGAATCCATGTCACTTTGAGTGCCCACACAGATTGTCTGATAAATTGTTAAAGAGCAGTTGAAACGCGGCTTTCGCTCACCGTTTCGAGGTCCCGTATAATACGTTCTCCTCATTTAGAGTCAAGCGTTTATTTTCGCTTTTCTCTGTCAGAATTTCCGGAGAAATCCTGCTGACCCGGCGGCTTGCTTGCCGTTGTTCCGTGTCAGTGGAGGCGCATTATAGGGGGTAATTCTGAAGTGGCAAGAATAATATTCAAAAAAATTATCGATCGAACACTTTTCACACAAAACTATCGATAAGCATCTAGTATTGCCTGGATTTTAAACAAAAACGAGCCCGCAAGGGCCCGTTTTTGTCACTTTGTGACTTACTGCACCGCAACAATTCGATCGTCTTTCACCATCAGCTTGATGGTTTTCCCCGGAATCAGCTCACCTGAAAGGATTTGCTGTGCCAGAGGGTTCTCGATTTGCTGCTGGATAGCTCTTTTCAGCGGACGAGCACCATACACTGGGTCGTAGCCGTTCGCGCTCAGCAGAGTCAACGCATCATCTTCTATATGGACGTCATAACCTCGCTCTTCGAGGCGCTGATAGAGGCGCTGTAGCTGGATCTTCGCAATTGAAGCGATATGTTTCTCGCCCAACGGATGGAACACCACCACTTCATCAATACGGTTAATGAACTCCGGACGGAAACTGTGACTGACCACCCCAAGCACCAGATCCTTCATATGTCCGTAATCCAGTTCGCCGAAACGTTCCTGAATCAAATCGGAACCGAGGTTAGAGGTCATGATGACCACGGTGTTGCGGAAATCGACCGTTCTCCCCTGCCCGTCAGTCAGACGCCCATCGTCCAGCACCTGCAACAGAATGTTGAAGACATCAGGATGTGCTTTCTCAACTTCATCCAGCAGAATCACCGAATAAGGGCGGCGGCGAACAGCTTCTGTCAGATAGCCCCCCTCTTCATAGCCAACATATCCCGGAGGTGCACCCACCAGCCGTGAAACAGAGTGTTTCTCCATGAATTCTGACATGTCGATACGTACCATCGCGTCGTCACTGTCGAACATGAAGTTAGCCAGCGCCTTACACAGCTCTGTTTTACCCACACCGGTCGGCCCCAGGAAAAGGAATGAACCGATCGGCCGATTCGGATCGGATAATCCGGCGCGGCTACGGCGAATAGCATTGGAAACCGCCTCTACCGCTTCGTTCTGCCCAATAACCCGACTGTGCAACTCCTGCTCCATGCGTAGCAGTTTGTCACGCTCACCTTCCAGCATTCTTGCTACCGGAATACCCGTCCAGCGTGCCAGAACATCTGCAATCTCCACGTCGGTTACGCGGTTCTTCAGCAGACGCATGGTTTTGCCTTCAGACTGTGTGGCTATCGACAGCTGTTTTTCCAGATCGGGAATTTTTCCATACTGGAGCTCAGACATCCGGGCGAGATCCCCAACGCGGCGAGCCTGCTCGATGGCGATTTTCGCCTCTTCAAGTTCAGCCTTGATGGTCTGGGTGCCGGAAAGAGACGCTTTTTCGGCTTTCCACTCTTCTTCCAGCTCTGAATATTGACGCTCTTTATCGTCCAGCTCTTCATTAAGCATATCCAGGCGCTTGAGACTGGCTTCATCGGACTCTTTCTTCAGCGCCTGCTGCTCCAGCTTGAGCTGGATGATTCGCCGATCCAGACGGTCAAGCTCTTCCGGCTTCGAGTCTATCTGCATACGGATGCTGGAGGCGGCTTCATCAATAAGGTCGATGGCTTTATCCGGTAACTGGCGATCCGCAATATAGCGATGCGACAGCGTTGCCGCCGCAACGATAGCCGGGTCCGTGATCTGCACATGGTGATGCAGTTCATAGCGCTCTTTCAGGCCACGCAGGATAGCGATGGTATCTTCCACAGAAGGCTCTGCGACAAACACTTTCTGGAATCGGCGTTCCAGAGCCGCATCTTTTTCGATGTACTGACGGTACTCATCCAGCGTCGTTGCGCCCACGCAGTGCAGTTCACCACGGGCCAGTGCAGGCTTCAGCATGTTGCCCGCATCCATAGCACCATCGGCTTTACCCGCGCCAACCATCGTGTGCAGCTCGTCGATGAACAGAATGACGTTGCCTTCCTGTTTCGCCAGATCGTTGAGCACTCCTTTGAGGCGTTCTTCGAATTCACCACGATATTTCGCACCAGCCACCAGCGCGCCCATATCCAGCGCCAGTACACGTCGCCCTTTCAGCCCTTCAGGCACTTCACCATTCACGATACGCTGGGCAAGACCTTCAACAATGGCGGTTTTACCCACGCCCGGTTCACCAATCAATACCGGGTTGTTTTTGGTGCGACGCTGCAGCACCTGAATGGTGCGACGAATTTCTTCATCACGCCCAATCACCGGATCGAGTTTGCCTTGTTCTGCACGCTCAGTCAGATCGAGTGTGTATTTTTTCAAAGCCTGGCGTTGGTCTTCGGCTCCCTGATCGCTCACGCTTTCACCTCCGCGCATCTGTTCAATCGCCTGGGTCACATTCGCGGTCGTGGCGCCGGCGGTTTTCAACAGGTCGGTCAGCGTACCGCGTGATTCAAGCGCCGCCAGAACGAACAGTTCTGACGAGATAAAGTTGTCCCCTCTCTTTTGCGCCAGCTTGTCGCAAAGGTTGAGCACCCGCACCAAATCCTGTGAAGGCTGCACATCACCACCAGTACCTTCCACTTGGGGTAAACGGCTCAATGCCTGATCGATGGCAGTGCGGAGCTGCCCGGCGTTAACGCCAGCAGAGGTTAATAATGGACGTACCGATCCCCCTTCCTGATTCAGAAGTGCACTCATTAGATGAAGAGGTTCGATGAATTGGTTGTCGTGCCCGAGTGCGAGAGACTGGGCATCGGCGAGAGCAAGCTGGAATTTATTAGTAAGACGATCCAGACGCATAACTCCTCCCATAACAGGTCAAATTTGCTACTGGAGATTAAATGAGGTCATCCCTCAATTATTCAAGGTTAAAGACCTGGAGTTTATGAAAAATAAGCCAGCCTTCTGGATCGTCTTGATTCTTTAGGTTATATCAGCCAAATGAAACTTGCCATACGACCTGTCGTCCGATCGCGTCGATAAGAGAAAAAATCATCCTTTTCGCTTAGTGTGCAGCGATCGCCGCCGAAGATCTGCTGAACGCCCAGATTTGCCAGACGCTGGCGTGCCAGTTGATAGATATCAGCATAGTATTTTTCGCCCACAGGACGAAAAGCGAAGTCCGCTTCAGGATCTTTAGCCATAAACGCTTCGCGAACTTCGCCGCCCACTTCAAAAGCCGTAGGGCCGATGGCTGGCCCAAGCCAGGCCAGAATGTTCTCTGGCTTATCCTGAAAATGCGCGACCGTTGCTTCCAGAACGCCATCGCAAAGACCGCGCCAGCCTGCATGAGCTGCGGCAACTTCTGTTCCAGCTTTATTACAAAACAGAACGGGCAGGCAGTCGGCAGTCATCACTGCGCAGACGAGTCCTGGCTTGTTGCTGTAAGAGGCATCGGCTCGTTTCGATTCGTACTCGCCGCCTGTCAGGGTCAACACTGCGTTGCCGTGGACCTGCTCAAGCCAGACGGGACGAGATGGAAACACTGCCGCTTCATAAAAGCGACGGCGATTTTCCTCTACCTGTTCCAGGTTATCACCACAATGGGCCCCGAGATTGAGAGAATCGTAAGGCGGCAGGCTGACACCGCCTACTCGCGTTGAACTGCACGCCCCGACGCCCTCAGGCATCGGCCATTGAGGAGTGATAATCTTAGTCATAACCAGGCAACATCATCCTTGTGTTCTTCGAAATCTGCACGCATCGCGGCAATCAAGTCGACCATATCCTGTGGGATAGGTGCGTGCCATTCCATCTGAATCCCGGTGATCGGGTGATACAGGCGGAGCATGGTGGCGTGAAGTGCCTGACGATCAAATTTGCGCAGAGCAGTAATGAACTCTTCCGAAGCGCCTTTTGGTGGACGTGGACGCCCGCCATAAAGCTGATCGCCCACCAGCGGATGCGTGATATGCGCCATATGCACACGGATTTGGTGCGTGCGGCCTGTTTCCAGACGCAGACGTAAACGCGTGTGAATACGGAAATGTTCCATGATGCGATAGTGCGTTACCGCCGGTTTACCCATTGGGTGAACAGACATGTGAGTACGCTTGGTCGGGTGACGACTGATAGGTTCTTCAACCGTGCCACCAGAAGTCATATGTCCAATCGCTACCGCTTCATACTCACGCGTAATCTCACGCAGTTGAAGTGCTTCCACCAGACGAGTCTGAGCGGGGACGGTTTTCGCCACCACCATCAAACCTGTGGTGTCCTTATCCAGACGATGCACGATACCTGCGCGAGGAACGTCCACAATCGGAGGATAATAGTGGAGCAACGCATTCAAAATTGTGCCATCCGGGTTACCCGCGCCAGGATGCACAACCAAATCTCGCGGCTTGTTGATAACGAGGATGTCGTCATCTTCATACACGATATTGAGCGGGATATCCTGCGGCTCAAAGCGAGCTTCTTCTTCGATTTCAGCATTGATGGCGACGCTTTCCCCACCCAACACTTTCTCTTTTGGCTTGTCGCAGATAACGCCGTTAACCAGCACTCGCTGGTCAAGAATCCATTCTTTTATGCGCGAACGTGAATAATCCGGGAACATTTCGGCCAAAGCCTGATCTAAGCGTTGACCGAGTTGTTTTTCGGATACCGTTGCGGTGAGTTGTACAAGTTGTGCCATAGACAGCTTCTTCGTTTAACGTTGGGTTTTACGGCTTCGCCGTATAATATAGTGTGCTATTGTAGCTGGTCTTAATCGGGAGCAGGAATGATAATCTCCCGCATAAACATT
>NZ_JBOFIN010000149.1:0-35158 GCF_051650185.1 Scandinavium sp. | reverse complement strand
GGTTGCGGAGGCAATGGCCATGGTGCGAGCGCTGAACAAAATGACGAAAGCAGGTATGCCAGAAAGCGTGCGTATTGCCTGAAAACACAACCTGCTTCGGGGAGACTTACCCGAAATCTGATTTATTCAACAAAGCCGCTGGCAAAGAAGGCACCGATCAGTAGCGAGACAAAGGTCCAGAGGGTGACGTAGCTGGTGGCTTTCCGTGCCTTATCTGCCGCCTGCTGGGCTTTCAGCTTGGCCTCTTTCAGCTTCGCCTGAGCCTTTTCATAAGTGGCCTGAACGCGCTGCTCGGCTTCTTTTTGATCGATCCCCGTCGTTTGAGAAATGAGCTGAGCCACATACTGAAGGTCTTCAGGAGGAAGCGAACCGGTGCCGATGCTATTGGCAAAAATACCGGCGACTTCACCCATCTGGGCTGGCGTCACTGCTTGATGAGGTGCAGGCTGGCCTGCCGCCGATGAGTCTGTTGCGGCGGGGGGCGTGTAGGCGGCAGAGGGACTAGATCTGAACAACGACTGGATGAAATAGTGCATAGAGATCCCTGACACATTGGACGAATGACCTGCCATACTCGCTGCGCCGGTCAAGGAGGCAGCAGTGGCTCCGCCTGCTACGGACCCTACCACTTTTGCACTTCCGCCAACGATGGAGCTCACCGTTGCGGACAACAACACCGCCGAGACAAGCAGCGCGACGGCCCAGGTCAGAAAACCGTGTGCGGTATCGCGGAAGTAAACTTCATCCACGTGCGTATCCACCCATTTGGTGCGCAGTCGCCCGGCTAAATAGCCGCCCATTCCGGAGGCTACGATTTGAGTAAATGTTAGCCAGGCAATTGCCGCTATTCCCACGGTACCAGCGTCAAGGCCATGATTCTCCCAGGGAGAAACCGATGTCAGGCCTAATCCGGCACCCAGCATGAGTAGGATCAGCGCCAATGAGGCTGCCGCCGCAGCGCCGGCAAATATAGCTCCCCATGAAACGGCGCTGGGGCTATTCACCGCCGGTAAGGGGAGAGGCAAATCGGGATCGCGATGATGCACGACAGATTGATCGTAGATATTAGTCATTTCTGTTTTCCTTTAATGAGTCTGGCGTCCTGACGCCGATTTTTGCAGTGCGTTCAGAGGGAGCTAATTGAAATAAGAGGAAACACTATCTGGACGTAAATTGACGCTGATAGGATGAAAAAAATTATCGGAATAACCAATGAACTGAATGTGAAATAAAGAGCATAACCTCATGATCTCAGTGTGGTTCATATTTTTGCATTAACCATAAACAGCGACGAAAAGGTGACTGGGTATTGTAATTTTTTGTAAATAAGCGCGGTTGGCCTGCTTTCAATATAAATTATAATGTTAATTGTGTGAGTGTGATATGCAGCTTTTAGAGGAGGTAAAATAAAACAAAAATCGTGCCATATCTCAACCTTAAAAAAGCCATAATTTTAACTAAGAAATAGACTTACAATTATCCACTCTAAGCTTAGAGCATAAAAATCCGTTGTCATTAAGACAACGGATTTGAAATAACCATTGGCCGAACGGGCAATTCGGATTATGAGCAGCGTAACCGTTTTAGCCCTCAGGCGACGCCAGTCCCGCCATCAGAGCACCACACCTGGCCTGACGCGTAGGAGCACTCATCGGATGCCAGCAGAACATAGAGCGGGGCGATTTCGACGGGCTGGCCCGGGCGTCCCAGCGGGGTGTCTTCCCCAAACTGCTGTACCTTTTCCTGAGGCTGTCCTCCACTGGATTGCAGCGGTGTCCAATAGGGGCCTGGCGCAACCGCATTAACCCGAATGCCCCTGGGTCCAAGCTGCTTTGCCAGCGACTTCGTAAAAGCCACATTGCACGCTTTGGTCTGTGCGTAATCCAGTAGAATTTCGCCAGGCTTGAAGGCCTGAACCGATGAAGTGTTGATAATCACCGCCCCTTCTTTCAGGTGGCGCAGGGCAGCGCGTGTGATCCAGAACGGCGCATAAACGTTTGTTTTGAAGGTCGCATCAAAGGCCGCCGTCGTCAAATTCTCGATCGAATCGCAGAACTGCTGTCTGCCAGCGTTATTGACCAGAATATCCAGGCCGCCCAGCTCCGAGGCCGTGCGCTCTACCAGCGTTTCACAAAACGACTCCACCCGAATATCGCCAGCAATAGCGACGGCTCTGCGGCCTTCGGCCTGAATCAGGGTAATAACTTCCGCCGCATCCGATTCTTCTTCCGGCAAATAACCGATGGCCACATCAGCCCCTTCCCGGGCGTAAGCAATGGCGACGGCCCGGCCGATGCCTGAATCGCCTCCGGTAATGAGGGCCTTTTTACCGGCGAGCTTGCCCGAGCCTTTGTAGCTTTTCTCACCGTGATCAGGCTGCGGTTTCATCTCTGATGCCAGGCCTGGAGTAGGTTGGGGCTGCTCCACAAACGGCGGACGCGGATAAGATGGCGATTCGTTGTGTCCAGATGACATACCGACCTCCTTTATTTGTGAATATAAAGAATAGACAGTGCGGCACCCCTTTTCAGTCTGTCAGGCAGAATTCGGAATAGTCGGTACGTTCTTCTCCCCGGCGGCCTCGTTCAATAAGTCATACCAAAAGAGGGCAACCTCATTTTTCTCAGCAAGGGCGACGATGTCGTGATGAACCCTGTCGGTAAGTGAATGGCGCGGATTGCAGGGATGCTTACACACTATCGTTTTTCCTCCTGCTTTATTTTGGGTACAGTGAGGGCATTATCGTAAAATGTCACTTTTAGCGCAGGTAACACTCCAATGGCTTTAATCCCAAAAAACTACACCCGGCTGGAAAGCGGTTACCGCGAGAAAGCACTGAAAATTTATCCGTGGGTATGCGGACGCTGCTCGCGTGAATTTGTGTATTCGAATCTGCGTGAATTAACGGTTCACCACATCGACCATGACCACACCAACAACCCTGAAGACGGCAGTAACTGGGAATTGCTGTGCCTGTATTGTCATGACCACGAGCACTCGAAATACACAGAAGCGGATCAGTACGGCACCACGGTTGTGGCAGGGGAAGACGCGCAAAAAGACGTAGGCGAAGCCACCTACAACCCCTTCGCTGATTTAAAAGCGATGTTGAATAAGAAGAAGTAATTCCCCTCGATCAAAAAAGCCCGGCGCGTTTTACGGCCGGGCTTCGTGCATTTAGTGGAAATTAAACGCCTTGTTCCAGAATGCGAATATGGCTTTCCAGAACGTTGGCTTTCACCGCTTCACTCCACGCTTTCATGTGCGCGGTTTGCAGGTGGGCTTCCAGATGGGCCACGGTTTCCCACAGTTCCACCATCACGATGGAGTCCGGGGCGGTGGTCTGGAAACTCACGCCAGCGGCGTGATCGACCATTGGCGCGTAGCCATGGCAACCTTCTTCCTGCAAAACGGTAGGGATAATTTTCGCGAACTCATCCAGTACAGCCTGACGATGGTGCTGGCCCGGACGGGTACGAATTTCAGCAATCACAGTTAACATAGTTCAAGCGCTCCTTGTGTTCAGACCCTCAGTTAACCAAAAATCTCGCCAAGATGCTTGCGATATTCTGCGACATAACGAGGCACGTCAGGCATTTTGATCACGTCGTTGGCGATAAAGGTTGACAGGGCTTCCATCCCCAGGAACTGATTGGCTTTGTGGAAGGGCAGATAAGCGCCATCAACGCCCACGCCGTGGAAGAACTGGTCTTTCTCTGTAAAGGCTTCCATTGGGGCGTTCCAGGTCAGGGACAGCATGTATTTTTTGCCCTGAATCAGGCCACCGGAACCGTATTTCTTGCTCGCGTCAGAGCGGGTGCGGCCGTCGCTGGCGTACAGGGAACCGTGACCTTCGGTGAACACATCGTCGATGTATTTTTTCACGGTCCACGGGGCGCCCATCCACCAGCCTGGCATTTGCCAGATAACCGCATCAGCCCACAGGAAGTTCTGCACTTCCGCTTTCACGTCATAGTCGCTGTCGGCGCGAACAACACGGACTTCATGCCCGGCGTCGCGCAGGAAACCATCCGCGACCTCGGTCATGGTGTCGTTCAGTTGGCCGTTGGAGTGACCGAATTTTTTACCGCCGTTGATAATCAGGATCTTGCTCATGGTTACACCTCTGAAAACTAAGTTTGTCTGCCATTGTAACGCCGACACCGCAGCGGTGAAATTCGCAAAATGTGCAAAGTCTTTTGCTGTATGAGCAATAATCCCGTTACCAGCGAATGCGTGCGATGAAACCGCCTTCAGGCGCGTTGCCAAACGTCACGGACAGTTGGTGCAGCGAGGCGATGCGCCGCACGATAGACAATCCCAGGCCGCTGCCAGGTTCGTCCTGCCCGGGTGGGCGGTAAAAACGTTCGCCAATGCGGGCAAGCGCTTCCGGGCTTATCCCCGAACCGTTGTCGCGAACCGTGAACTGAGTAGTCTCAAGCGTGACATCCACCGTGCTGCCGCGTGGGCTGTAGCGAACGGCGTTATCGAGCAGATTGCGCACCAGCAGGCTGAGCAACAACGGCTGGCCTGTTCGGCTGACCTGAGCGTCGACAATGTTCAGACGGACTTCAATCCCCGCCTGCTGTGCAGGATGGTAAATATCCATCACCGCATACTGCAGTAAATCAGCCAGCGATACTCGCTCCACGTCATCCAGTTGCGAAAGGGAATCCAGCCTTGAAAGGGTCAGCAGCTGATCCACAAGGCGTGCGGCTCTGTCGATGCCGAAATGAAGCTGAGAGAGCGCTTTTTCGCGGCCTTCGGGATCGTCCATCGAAAGCTGGGCGACTTCCGTTTGCACCTTCAGCGCGGTCAGCGGGCTGCGCAGCTCGTGGGCGGCATCGGAGGTAAAACGTCGCTCGCGCATCATCATTTCATGCGAGCGAGTGAAAAGCTGATTCAGGGCTTCAACCAGCGGACGAACTTCCCCCGGCACGCCGGAAGTACTCAATGGCGAATCGGACTCTGGTGAGCGTTCCCGCAGTGTGCGGGTGAGTTTTTTCAGGGGAGCCAGCTCACGGCTAAGCAGCACAATCAGTAACAGCACCATCAGCGGCAGCGCGACCAACCACGGCGTCAGCTGCGAAGTGACAATTTCAATCGCCATCTCCTGGCGATAGGCCCACTCCTGGCCGACCACGATGCGATAGCGCCCGTCAGCAGTGGTGACCCATAAAAAGCGCCACTCGTCGTCGTCGTTGGTCAGCCCTCCATCGTCGAACCCTTCGCGGCGGTAGTGATAGGGAATATCCCGCCCGTTGTCGCCGTCGTTCACCACCATCCGTCCGTCGGCGGTATAAATAGCAAATGCCAGCGCGTCGTCGTCCAGATGCCCGTGTTTGATTTTCTTTTTGGTGCGCAGGGCCGGCGTGGTGACGTGCAGCTCGTTAAAGTCCATCACGCTCAGGCGCTTGGCGAACAGCATCTGCTGGGTATCAAACAGCTTGTCGAGCTTATGGGTGGTCTGCTGCCAGGCGATAAAGCTGGCGCAGATCCAGGCCACCAGCGTCAGCAGGATAAACAGCAGCGTCAGGCGCAGACGCAGGCTCAAGTGGCGCAGAAATCTCATTGGTCACCCAGGGTGTAGCCGATACCGTGTACCGTGCGGATAAAGTGGCTGCCGAGCTTGCGGCGCAGGTGATGGACGTGAACTTCCACGGCGTTACTGGAGACGTCATCGTCCCAGTTATACAGCTTCTCTTCGATAAGCTTGCGCGGCAGCACGCGGCCCGCATTGCGCATCAGCAATTCCAGCAGCGCGAACTCTTTAGGCTTGAGGGTTAACGCTTCCTCATTCAGGAAGGCGGTAAGGCTGTCAGGATTGAGCGTGACCGGCCCGTGGCTCAGCGCGTTGCTGGCCAGGCCGTGAGTGCGACGAATCAGCGCTTCCAGGCGAGCGGCCACTTCAATCAGGGCGAACGGTTTACACAGATAGTCATCAGCGCCAAGCCGAAGTCCTTCCACGCGCTGGGCGAGAGCATCACGTGCAGTGAGGATCAGCACGGGTTCTTTGCGGCCTGCGGCTCGCCATTCGCGCAGAATGTCCAGCCCATCGATGCCCGGCAAAGAGAGATCAAGAATAACGGCGTCAAACGGTGCGGTATAAAGCGCGGCTTTACCCTCTTCGCCGCGGGTAAACCAGTCCAGCGTAAAACCCATTTTGATGAGCCCGGCCTTCAGGCCATCGCCAATGAGTTTGTCGTCTTCTACCAGTAAAATTCGCATCCTTTCACCTCTTTACGAGCCCGTATTGCGGTCAGTAAACCCTTGCGGCACGGCGCTGTACAGCAAAAAATTATCTTTTTCCTTCTTAAGAAGTCGTTAAGATTCGCACGGTGTAATAAGGGTGAAACAGCATTTAAGGGAGAGAAAAGAATGAAGAAGATTTTTGCGATTGCCGCTATTACTGCGTTACTGTCAGCCCCGGTTTTTGCCGCCAATACTCAGGGCGGTTTTTCCGGCCCTGGAGCCACACAAACCGGCGGTTTTGTTGGGCCAGATAGCAGCGTCACCACCGTTGAAAAAGCAAAGTCCCTGCGCGATGACGCCTGGGTTACGCTGCGCGGGAATATCGTTGAGCGTCTTTCCGACGATCGCTATACCTTCAAAGATGCCAGCGGCACCGTGAATGTCGACATTGACCACAAGCGCTGGAATGGCGTTACCGTCACCCCGCAGGACGTGGTAGAAATTCAGGGTGAAGTCGATAAAGACTGGAACTCTGTTGAGATCGACGTGAAGCAAATCAGTAAAGTCAGCAAGTAATCCCCGTGCCGCCGTGTTCGCGGCGGCGCTGCTCCTTCCTTCTCGGGGCTGCATTGCGCAAGATCGGTCAGGATTGTTGCCGACCGAACGGGCAAAGTAGGTCATCAGGAGGATGCGATGAACGAAGCAATCACAACGGCGTACCGCGAACGTTTCACCATGGTCTGCGACTATATCGCGCGCCATCTGGATGAACCATTGACTCTGGAAATGTTGAGCAGCATGGCATGCTGTTCGCCGTACCATTTTCACCGTCAGTTTCTGGCGTTCAGCGGCCAGCCGTTGTACCGCTATATTCAATGGTTACGCCTGCGTCACGCTTCGTGGCGGCTGGCGTTTAAACCGCAGGATAAAATCATTGATATCGCCATGGATGCCGGGTTTCAGAATCCGGAATCGTTCAGCCGTGCCTTCAAAACCGCGTTTGGTAAAAGCCCTCGTCAGTTTCGACAACAGCCGGACTGGCTCGACTGGCACCAGCGCGTCCCGAAAATAGCCTCACAGGAGCCACAAACGATGGACGTGAAGATTGTCGATTTTCCACAAACCAAAGTCGCGATGCTGCAGCATCGCGGCAGCCCGGATTTGGTGAACGCCAGCGCGGCGAAATTTATCGAGTGGCGCAAAAGCACGGGCCTGTCACCGGTTCGCGAAAGCAAAACTTTCGGCATTGCCTGGGATGACCCGGCCACCACGCCGCCGGAAGCCTTCCGTTTTGATATCTGCGGTAGTGTTTCTGAAGCGATTCCGACGAACGACTTCGGCATTATCAACGGTGAAATTGAAGGTGGGCGCTATGCCGTCGGGCGTCATACAGGGTCGCTGGATAATCTTTCGCAGACCGTGTGGGCGCTGTTTCGCGACTGGCTACCGGGCAGCGGCGAAACCCTGCGCGATGCGCCTGCTTTCTTTCATTACCTCAATTTTGTGCACGATGTTCCGGAGCATGAATTGCAGACGGATATCTACCTGCCACTGAAATAACCGAAGCCGCCGGGCCTCCGGCGGCCCCCTGTGACTCCTCACGCGAGATAAGGTATTATCGCCCGATGCTTGCCGTCTGTACCCCAGTGCGGCGCAAAGATTGAGGAATACACATTAATGAGCGATATGGCAGAGCGCCTTGCGCTACATGAATTTACGGAAAAGGCTTATCTCGACTACTCCATGTACGTCATCATGGATCGTGCGTTGCCGTTTATCGGTGACGGACTGAAGCCTGTTCAGCGTCGTATTGTTTACGCAATGTCCGAGCTTGGCCTGAGCGCCAGCGCCAAATTCAAAAAATCCGCCCGTACCGTCGGTGACGTGCTGGGTAAATACCACCCGCACGGCGACAGCGCCTGCTATGAGGCGATGGTCCTGATGGCCCAGCCGTTCTCTTACCGTTACCCGCTGGTCGACGGTCAGGGAAACTGGGGTGCGCCGGACGATCCGAAATCCTTTGCCGCAATGCGTTATACCGAATCCCGTTTGTCGAAGTATGCCGAAGTGCTGCTGGGCGAATTGGGTCAGGGAACCGTTGACTGGGTCCCGAACTTTGACGGCACGATGCAGGAACCGCGCATGCTGCCCGCGCGCCTGCCGAACATTCTGCTGAACGGCACCACCGGCATCGCCGTGGGCATGGCGACAGACATTCCGCCGCATAACGTGCGTGAAGTCGCCAAAGCCGCTATCACCCTGATTGAACAGCCGAAAACCACGCTGGATGAGCTGCTGGATATCGTCCAGGGGCCGGATTATCCAACGGAAGCGGAGATCATCACTTCTCGCGCCGATATCCGCAAAATCTACCAGAGCGGTCGCGGCTCCGTGCGTATGCGCGCGGTCTGGAAGAAAGAAGACGGCGCCGTGGTGATCACCGCGTTGCCGCACCAGGTTTCGGGTGCAAAAGTGCTGGAGCAGATCGCCGCTCAGATGCGCAATAAAAAGCTGCCGATGGTCGACGACCTGCGCGACGAATCCGATCACGAAAACCCGACGCGTCTGGTTATCGTGCCGCGCTCTAACCGGGTCGATATGGAGCAGGTGATGAATCACCTGTTTGCCACCACCGACCTGGAAAAAAGCTACCGTATCAATATGAACATGATCGGTCTGGATAACCGTCCGTCGGTGAAAAACCTGCTGGAGATCCTGACCGAGTGGCTGGCCTTCCGTCGTGATACGGTGCGCCGCCGCCTGAATTTCCGTCTCGAAAAAGTGCTCAAACGCCTGCATATCCTCGAAGGTTTGCTGGTGGCGTTCCTCAACATCGACGAAGTGATCCACATCATCCGTACGGAAGATGAGCCGAAGCCGGAACTGATGTCCCGCTTTGGGATCAGCGAAACCCAGGCTGAAGCGATCCTCGAACTGAAATTACGTCACCTCGCCAAACTGGAAGAGGTGAAGATCCGCGGTGAGCAAAACGATCTGGAAAAAGAGCGCGATCAGATTCAGGCGCTTCTCGCTTCCGAGCGCAAGATGAACAACCTGCTGAAGAAAGAGCTGCAGGCCGATGCCGAAGCTTTCGGTGACGAACGTCGTTCTCCGCTGCACGAACGCGAAGAAGCGAAGGCGATGAACGAGCACGACATGCTGCCGTCAGAGCCGGTCACCATTGTGCTGTCTCAGATGGGCTGGGTGCGTAGCGCCAAAGGCCACGACATCGACGCCAAAGGGCTGAGCTATAAAGCGGGCGACAGCTGGAAATCTTCCGCGAAAGGGAAGAGCAACCAGCCTGTGGTGTTCGTCGACACGACCGGGCGCAGTTATGCCATCGATCCTGTCTCGTTGCCATCGGCACGCGGGCAGGGCGAGCCGCTCACCGGCAAGCTGACGCTGCCACCGGGGGCGACCGTCGAACATATGCTGATGGAAAATGACGATCGTAAACTGCTGATGGCGTCGGATGCGGGTTACGGCTTTGTCTGTACCTTCAGTGACCTGGTTGCGCGAAATCGCGCGGGTAAAACGCTGATTACGCTGCCAGAAAACTCACAGGTCATGCCGCCGCTGGTCATTGAAGATGAGTCCGACATGCTGCTCGCCATTACACAGGCTGGCCGCATGCTGATGTTCCCGGTCAGTGACCTGCCACAGCTCTCGAAAGGCAAAGGCAACAAGATAATCGGCATTCCGTCCGCAGATGCGGCGAAAGGCGCTGATGGTCTGGCACACCTGTACATCATTCCACCGCAGAGCACGCTGACCATTCACGTGGGCAAACGTAAGATCAAGCTGCGTCCGGAAGAACTGCAGAAGGTGACAGGCGAACGCGGTCGTCGCGGGACGCTGATGCGCGGTTTGCAGAAAATCGACAAAATCGATATCGACTCGCCGCTGCGCGCCAGCGCAGGTGACAGCGAAGAGTAACCCCATTGCCCCTTCCGCCCGGAAGGGGCTGTAAAATTTGCGGCAAAACCGTTGTTAATTCGTGCGTTGCGATTAACAATACCCTATTAAGGGTTCTGCAAGTTTCATCCTCTGACCGGTATATAATTCTAAGCGGTTAGGTTCTTAGAGGTAGCTATGCTATTGATTTTTCGCGCAATCATCGTTGTCATTTACTGCATTCTGGTGTGCATTTTTGGCTGTATCTATTGCCTGTTTAGCCCCCGTAATCCGAAGCATGTTGCGACGTTTGGTCATATGTTTGGTCGCCTGTCGCCAATTTTCGGCCTGAAAGTCGAGAAACGCTTACCGGAAGGGCATGAACATTTCGGCAATGCCATCTACATCGCTAACCATCAAAACAACTATGACATGGTGACGGCTGCCAATATCGTGTTACCGCCAACGGTCACGGTCGGCAAGAAAAGCCTGCTGTGGATCCCGTTCTTTGGTCAGCTCTACTGGCTGACAGGTAACCTGCTGATTGACCGTAATAATCGCGCCAAAGCACATGGCACCATTGCCAGCGTGGTCAATGCTTTTAAAGAACGCAAAATCTCTTTCTGGATGTTCCCGGAAGGGACCCGTAGCCGCGGTCGCGGCCTGCTGCCGTTCAAAACGGGCGCCTTTCACGCCGCCATTGCGGCTGGTGTACCGATCATTCCGGTGTGTGTTTCCAATACATCGAATAAAATTAATCTCAACCGCATCGACAACGGTCTGGTGATCGTTGAAATGCTGCCGCCTATCGACAGCACGCAATGGGGCAAAGATCAGGTTCGTGAGCTTGCGGCGCATTGCCGCGACATTATGAGTGCCAGAATCGATGAGCTCGATAGGGAAGTCGCTCGTCGCGAAGCGGAAAAAAAGAAAAAGTAAGCGCTTTCACGAGCCGGATGTCGGTGGTGAACGCAGTTTGGGAACGGTTTCCCTCTGTTTAGTTGTCAGTTTCATGGAGTTAATATGTCACTCAGTCGGCGTCAGTTTATTCAGGCATCAGGGATTGCGCTTTGTGCAGGAGCGGTGCCGCTGAGGGCAAATGCAGCGGGGCAACAGCCCGCGCTGCCGGTTCCACCGCTGCTGGAATCCCGTCGTGGACAACCTCTGTTTTTAACCCTGCAACGTGCTCACTGGTCTTTCACCCAGGGAACGCGTGCGCCAGTCTGGGGAGTGAATGGTCGCTATCTTGGGCCGACCATCCGCGTCTGGAACGGTGACGACGTAAAACTGATTTACAGCAACCGCCTGACGGAAAACGTGGCGATGACCATTCGTGGTCTTCAGGTGCCAGGCCCGTTGATTGGCGGAGCGGCGCGCATGATGTCACCGAATGCCGACTGGGCACCGGTGCTGCCGATTCGTCAAAGCGCGGCCACGCTCTGGTATCAGGCGAATACACCGAACCACATGGCGCAACAGGTTTACAGCGGTCTGGCCGGAATGTGGCTGGTGGAAGATGAGGTGAGTAAGTCTTTACCCATTCCGAATCACTATGGCGTGGACGACTTCCCGGTCATCATTCAGGACAAACGGCTGGATAACTTTGGCGCGCCGGAATACAGCGAGCCGGGCAGCGGCGGGTTTGTCGGCGATACGTTGCTGGTGAACGGCGCGCAAAGCCCTTATGTCGAAGTTTCTCGCGGCTGGGTGCGTCTGCGCTTGCTGAATGCCTCGAACTCTCGCCGTTATCAGCTGCAAATGAGTGACGGCCGTGCTCTGCATGTCATTTCCGGCGATCAAGGATTCCTGCCTGCGCCAGTCTCCGTCAAACAGCTCTCACTGGCTCCGGGCGAGCGTCGCGAAATCCTCGTTGACATGACCAATGGCGATGAAGTGTCGATTACCTGCGGCGAAGCGGCGAGCATCGTGGACCGTATTCGCGGCTTCTTCGAACCGTCGAGCATTTTGATTTCAACTCTGGTGCTGACGCTGCGCCCAACAGGCCTGTTGCCGCTGGTGACAGACAGCCTGCCAATGCGCCTGCTGCCGGAAGAAATCATGACCGGGACGCCAATCCGTAGCCGTGATTTCACGCTTGGCGACGATCCGGGCATCAACGGTCAGCTGTGGGACCCACAGCGCATCGACGTGACGGCCCAGCAGGGCACCTGGGAGCGCTGGACGCTGCGAGCCGACAGCCCGCAGTCCTTCCACATTGAAGGGGTGATGTTCCAGATCCGCAACGTGAATGGCGCAATGCCCTTCCCGGAAGACAGAGGCTGGAAAGACACGGTGTGGATCGACGGCCAGGTTGAACTCCTGGTTTACTACGGGCAGCCTTCGTGGCCCCATTTCCCGTTCCAGTTTGCCAGCCAGACGCTGGAACTGGCGGACCGCGGCTCGATTGGCCAGATGCTGGTGAACCCGGCGCCGTAAAGGCATGTTGCCTGGCGGCGCTTCGCTTGCACAGGCCTACAAAAATAGCGTCAAATTGTAGGCCGGGTCAGGCAGAGCCGCCACCCGGCAATGTACACCGTAAAATTCACGATATAAGCCATACACTCCGCATGGATAAAGGCCTCCCAATGTAATTTTCCCTCCCCGATCTGGCACACTCACCCGCATTCCCTTATAATCCCCGCCCTTTGAAGGTTCTTTTTTAACCACCCGGAAGCACTATGAGCGCAATTTCCCTGATCCAGCCGGATCGCGATCTCTTTTCCTGGCCTCAGTACTGGGCGGCCTGTTTTGGCCCGGCACCGTTTTTACCTATGTCTCGGGAAGAGATGGACCAACTTGGCTGGGATAGCTGCGACATCATTCTGGTAACAGGCGATGCCTACGTCGATCATCCAAGCTTCGGCATGGCTATCTGCGGACGTATGCTTGAGGCTCAGGGCTTCCGTGTGGGGATCATTTCTCAGCCTGACTGGAACAGCAAAGACGACTTTATGCGTCTCGGGAAACCGAACCTGTTCTTCGGCGTGACCGCGGGCAACATGGACTCGATGATCAACCGCTACACGGCTGACCGTAAGCTGCGTCACGACGATGCGTACACCGCCGATAACCTCGCGGGCAAACGTCCCGATCGCGCCACACTGGTGTACACCCAGCGCTGTAAAGAAGCCTGGAAAGATGTGCCGGTGATCCTCGGTGGTATCGAAGCGAGTCTGCGCCGTTCTGCGCACTACGACTACTGGTCTGATACCGTGCGCCGTTCGGTGCTGGTGGACTCCAAAGCTGACATGCTGATTTACGGCAACGGCGAGCGTCCGCTGGTGGAAGTCGCTCACCGTCTGTCGATGGGCGAGCTGGTGTCGGATATTCGCGATGTGCGTAACACCGCAATCATGGTGAAAGAAGCGCTGCCAGGCTGGAGCGGTGTGGATTCCACGCGTCTGGACACGCCGGGTAAAATCGATCCGATCCCACATCCTTACGGCGAAGATCTGCCGTGCGCTGACAACAAGCCCGTAGAGCCGAAAAAAGCTGAAGCCAAACGGATAACTGTGCAGCCACCGAAGCCAAAGCCGTGGGAGAAAACCTACGTGCTGCTGCCGTCCTACGAGAAAGTCAAAGGCGACAAAGTGCTCTATGCACACGCTTCCCGTATTCTGCACCATGAAACCAACCCAGGCTGTGCTCGCGCGCTGATGCAAAAACATGGCGATCGCTACATCTGGCTGAACCCGCCAGCTATCCCTCTCTCCACCGAAGAGATGGATAGCGTGTTTGCGCTGCCGTACAAACGTGTGCCGCATCCGGCATACGGCAACGCCCGTATCCCTGCGTATGAGATGATCCGCTTCTCGGTCAACATCATGCGCGGCTGCTTTGGGGGCTGTTCGTTCTGCTCCATCACCGAGCATGAAGGGCGTATTATTCAGAGCCGTTCCGAAGAGTCGATCATCAACGAGATCGAGGCCATTCGCGACACGGTTCCCGGTTTCACCGGTATTATCTCCGATCTTGGTGGCCCGACGGCCAACATGTACATGCTGCGCTGTAAGTCGCCGCGTGCGGAGCAAACCTGTCGTCGTCTCTCCTGTGTTTACCCGGATATCTGCCCGCACATGGACACCAACCATGAGCCGACGATCAATCTCTATCGTCGTGCGCGCGATCTGAAAGGCATCAAGAAGATCCTTATCGCGTCAGGCGTGCGTTATGACATCGCCGTAGAAGATCCGCGTTATATCAAAGAGCTGGCTACGCACCACGTGGGCGGCTATCTGAAGATAGCGCCAGAGCACACCGAAGAAGGCCCGCTGTCGAAAATGATGAAGCCGGGCATGGGCAGCTATGACCGCTTCAAAGAGCTGTTCGACACCTATTCTAAACAGGCCGGGAAAGAGCAGTATCTGATCCCTTACTTCATCTCTGCGCACCCTGGCACAACGGATGAAGACATGATCAACCTGGCGCTGTGGCTGAAGAAGAACCGCTTCCGTCTCGATCAGGTGCAGAACTTCTATCCGTCGCCGCTCGCGAACTCGACCACCATGTATTACACCGGCAAGAACCCGCTGAGTAAGATTGGCTATAAGAGTGAAGAGGTCTTTATCCCGAAAGGCGATAAGCAGCGCCGTCTGCATAAAGCCCTGCTGCGTTATCACGATCCGGCAGGCTGGCCGATGATTCGTCAGGCGCTGGAAGAGAAGGGAATGAAACACCTGATCGGCGGTCGCCGTGAGTGTCTGGTGCCTTCGCCAACGCTTGAGGAGATGCGTGAAGCGCGTCGTCAGAACCGCAACACACGTCCTGCGCTCACCAAGCACACGCCGGTATCGCATCAGCGTAATCCGGTTGCCGGTAAGCCAAATGCTGCCGCGAAAGGCAAGCCAGTCGCTAACGGCAAACCTGCCGCCAGACGAGCCGCTAAGCCATAAAAGAAAGCCCGGTCACTGACCGGGCTTTTTGCATTTTACGCTTAACCACCAAACTGATCGGGGTCCGGCCCAAGCCGTTTGCCCTGATCCAGTTTGGCTATCTCGCCCAGTTCATCTTTATCAAGACGGAAGTCCCAGACGTTGTAGTTCTCCGCTATGCGCGCCGGGGTGACTGATTTCGGGATAACCACCAGGCCGCTGTCCAGATGCCAGCGAATAACAATCTGTGCCGGGGTCTTGCCGTATTTTTCCGCCAGATGGCGAATGATGGTTCTTTCAAACACGCCTTCGCCACCCTGAGCCAGCGGGCTCCAGGATTCTGTCTGGATCTTGTGTGTGGCGTTCCAGGAATGCAGTTGACGCTGCTGCATCAGAGGATGAAGCTCTATCTGGTTGATGACCGGGCTGACGCCAGTTTCATCGATCAGCCGCTGCAGATGATTGATCTGGAAATTACAGACGCCAATGCTCTTCACCAGCCCCTGTTGTTGCAGCTCAATCATGCCCTTCCAGGCTTCGACGTAATGGTCAATCGCCGGAACGGGCCAGTGCATCAGATACAAATCGACAAAATCGAGCTGCAGCTTGTCGAGACTCTCCTGTAAAGCCTGAGCCGGACGCTTCTGATCGTCATTCCACAGCTTGGTGGTAATGAACAACTCGTCGCGTGCGACGCCTGCACTTTTCAGGGCCTTGCCTACGCCATCTTCGTTCTTGTACGCCGCGGCGGTATCAATCGACCGATAGCCGACCTCCAGCGCTTTATGAATGGCGGAAACGACTTCCTCGTTGCCTGCTTTCCACACGCCGAGGCCCAGCTGCGGCATGACATTGCCGTCCTGAAGCTTAATGAGTGTTGGATGAGTCATGCTTCCTCCCTCCTCCTTAGATAAAATTCACCGGGTAACATCTCGCTATCCGGTGAATGGGTAACACTAAGTCTGGTCGAAATACGAGAAAACGAAAGGTTAAGCGGAAATCCCTTAGCGTGCCGCTTCGTAAATGCGACGGCTGACTTCAAGGGTAATATCCTGATGTTCACCGATTTTCGTCATGCCGTGCTCTTCGAGTTTTTTCAGCAGCGCCGGGATAGTGCTGCCGTCCAGACCGTAGCCGGACAGGCGAGTCGGTACGCCCATTGCTTCGAAGAAATCACGGGTTGCCGCGATGGCCGCGTCGATGCGTGCGTCTTCAGATCCTTCGGTGATGTTCCACACGCGCTCTGCGTATTGCAGCAGTTTGGCGCGTTTGGTGTCACGTTTTTCATTCCACAGCGCAGGCAGAACAACGGCCAGCGTCTGAGCGTGATCCAGGCCGTGCATCGCTGTCAGTTCATGGCCCAGCATATGCGTTGCCCAGTCCTGCGGTACGCCAGCCCCAATCAGGCCGTTCAGCGCCTGAGTCGCAGCCCACATGACGTTGGCGCGCACATCGTAGTTTTCCGGCTCTTTCAGCGCTTTCGGGCCTTCTTCAACCAGCGTCAGCAGAATGCCTTCGGCGAAACGGTCCTGAATTTTGGCATTCACCGGATAAGTGACGTACTGCTCAACGGTATGAACAAACGCATCTACCACTCCGTTGGCAACCTGACGCGGCGGCAGGGTGTAGGTGTAAACCGGGTCAAGCACGGCAAAGACCGGGCGCACGAGCGGGTTCATAAACGCCTGTTTGTCGCCGGTGGTTTTACGGGAAATCACCGCACCCATGTTGGATTCGGAGCCTGTGGCTGGCAGTGTCAGCACAGAACCCATAGGAATCGCGCTTTCAATCTTGCTGCCGCCCGTTTGCAGGATTTCCCATGGATCAACGCCGTCTGCGTAATGGGCTGCCGCCGCGATGAATTTCGTGCCGTCCAGTACAGAACCGCCGCCAACAGCCAGCAGGAACGTGATTTTTTCTTCGCGGGCGAGGGTCACGGCGTTCATCAGCGTTTCGTAAGAAGGGTTTGGTTCGATACCACCAAACTCCAGCACGTCGAGGCCGTTCAGGGCACTCAGCACCTGATCCAGCACGCCGGTTTTCTTCACGCTGCCGCCGCCGTAAGTCACCAGAACTCGGGCATCGGCAGGAATTTGCGCACGCAGGTCGGCGATAGCGCCTTTGCCAAATAAAATGCGGGTTGGTGTGTGCAGGTCAAAATTAAACATAGCTTGTTCCCTTAAGTGCAGGTGAAAAAGAGGGCAGACGCGGTGCTGCCTGATGGAGTGTATTGTGGTCTTCCAGGGGGCCAGTCTCAATGCATATTCCTGCCATTGTCTTGCCCATTTCTCCAGAGGGCTGGAGGAAATGAACAGTAACGTTCACACTGTTGTCATCGAAACCTGCCCGGAATGTTATCCAGAATGAACCGCGAAGAGACCTGTCTGCTGCTGACAGATAAAATTAAGCAGCTGAAAAACAATGAAGAAAATCTCACCGCGCTGTTGCCGGATATCCGCCTTCTCTACGGCACGCAGCCCGGAACCCGCACGCCGGTGATGTACCAGCCAGGCATCGTTTTTCTCTTTTCGGGCCATAAAATCGGTCATATTAACGAACGCGTGTTTCGTTATGATGCCAATGAATACCTGTTATTAACTGTCCCGCTGCCGTTCGAATGTGAAACCTTTGCCACGCCGGAAGTGCCGCTGGCAGGATTGCGCCTGAATGTGGATATCCTGCAATTGCAGGAACTGCTGATGGACATCGGTGAAGACGAGCTGTTTCAGCCGTCGATGGCGGCGAGTGGGATCAACTCAGCGACCTTATCTGACGACATTCTGTGTGCGGCTGAGCGCCTGCTGGAGGTGATGGAACGCCCACTGGATGCGAGAATTCTCGGCAAACAGATTATTCGCGAGATGCTCTACCACGTGCTGATGGGGCCACGGGGCGGGGCATTGCTGGCGCTGGTCAGCCGCCAGACGCATTTCAGCCTGATTAGCCGGGTGCTGAAGCGAATTGAAAGCCAGTACACGGAAAACCTGAGCGTGGATCAGCTGGCGGCGGAGGCGAATATGAGCGTGTCGGCGTTTCACCATAACTTTAAATCTGTGACCAGCACCTCGCCGTTGCAGTATCTGAAAACCTACCGTTTGCACAAAGCGAGAATGATGATGGTGCACGACGGGCTGAAGGCCAGCACCGCGGCGATGAAGGTCGGCTATGAAAGTGCTTCCCAGTTCAGCCGTGAGTTTAAACGCTACTTTGGTTTAACGCCGGGGGAAGATGCGGCTCGCATTCGCGGGATGCAGGGGGTGTGATTGACTCTCTCCTGAGAAGGGAGAGGGGGCAAATCATTCCCTCGCCCCTTTGGGGAGAGGGTCAGGGTGAGGGGAAAAATCAGGCGCTGCAGTACTTCTTCTTAATCACCACAATCACCGTGCCGAGCAGGCCGCAGACCAGCAGGAAGATTGGCAGGATCATCAGGAAGGTCATCACCTGATCTTCGTGGCGTTTCACGAACGGGATCATGCTCAGTGCATAACCGAAGCTGGTGACGACGCCGACCCACAGCACAGCGCTTAACCAGTTAAAGAACTGGAAACGGCGGTTGGACAGGCCGGAAATGCCCGCCATGGTCGGCAGAAGGGTGCGAACAAACGCGAGGAAACGCCCGGCCAGCAGCGCCAGTAAGCCGTGGCGATCGAACATGCAGGTGGCACGCTCGTGATATTTAACGGGCAGTTGAGCCAGCCAGCCTTTGACCATTTTTGTGTTACCCAACCAGCGGCCCTGAATGTAGCTTAGCCAACAACCCAGGCTGGCGGCGGCGGTCAGGATTATCAGGGTTGGCATAAAACCCATTACCCCTTTTGCAATCAGGGCTCCCGCGAGCAGCAACAAGCTGTCTCCCGGCAGGAAAGACGCAGGCAGCAGACCATTTTCTAAAAACAATGTTGCAAACATGACCAGATAAACTACCCCCACAACGTGCGGGTCCGCCAGCGCGGTAAAATCATGTTGCCAAAGCGCGGCGACAATCTCCTGAATAACAACCATGGACTTTCCTGTGGACTGACATTTTCTGTGTAGTGTACTCCTGAATCGCCCGGGATGCCTTGATCCCGGGCGCAACAATGCAGGCAGTTTTAGCGGGGACTGTCTGAAATTGTGTCCATTGGGTTGCCACTTTACACGATGCGTTCGAAGCCCGCAGACAAATCGTGGATAAGATCGTCAACATTTTCTAAACCGATGTGCAGTCGTACCAGCGTCCCGCTGAAGTCCAGCTCTGCGTCCGGGCGAATGGCCGCCAGCTGCTCGGGCTGGTTGGCGAGGATCAGCGACTCGTAACCGCCCCAGGAATAGGCCATGCTGAAGAGGGTAAAATTATCCAGATACGCTGCCAGCTCGGCGTCATTGAGCCGTTTTTTGAGAACAAATGAGAATAAACCGCTGCTACCCGTAAAGTCTCGTTTCCAGAACTCATGGCCTTTACTTCCCGGTAACGCCGGATGATTGACGCGTTCAACCTGTGGATGCTGAGCTAACCATTCGGCAATTTTCAGGCTGCTTTCGTGATGCTGTCGTAAACGTACACCCAGCGTTCTCAGGCCACGGCTGGTCATGTAGGCCGTATCGGCATCCACCATCTGGCCCATCAGGTAGGCATTTTCACGCAGTTGATCCCAACAGCGAGCGTTAGACACCGCCGTGCCGATCATGCCGTCGGAATGGCCAATGAGGTATTTGGTCGCCGCCTGAATGGAGATGTCGATGTCGAAATCCAGCGCTTTAAACAGCACGCCAGCGGCCCAGGTGTTGTCGATCATAATAATCGCTTCAGGGGCCACGCGGCGAACGGCAGCCACAATGGCGGGCACATCATGCACTTCCATGGTGATAGAGCCTGGAGATTCCAGAAACACCACTTTGGTGTTTGGCTGGATCAGCTTTTCGATATCAGCACCAATCAGTGGATCAAACCAGCCGGTGGTCACGCCCAGTTTGGCGAGAATTTTGGTGCAGAAATCCTGGCTTGGCTCGTACGCGGTGTTGGTCATCAGGACGTGATCGCCCTGTTCCACAAAGGCCAGGATAGTATTGGCAACAGCCGCCGCGCCGCAAGGGAACAGCGCACAGCCCGCGCCGCCTTCCAGTTCGCACATGGCTTCCTGCAAAGAGAAATGGGTCAGCGTGCCGCGACGACCATAGAAGAGCTCGCCTTTGGCGCGATTGCGGGTGGCGTGCTTTTTGGCCTCGACAGTCTCGAAGACAAGGGATGAGGCGCGCTGAATGACGCTGTTCACCGAGCCCTGAGTGTATTTTTTACTGCGCCCGGCGTTCACCAGCACGGTATCAAGTTGCTTATCGGACATGTTCGCGTTACCTGTTTTTATACGTCTGGACGTCTAAACTAGCATGATTGTCAGGTGAAGTGCGATGGCTTCACCGATAAAGCAGAAAATTTTGTCATCTCGCCGCTAAGCCTCTTTTTACTGCGTAAGCGCAATGAAAAGTAGCCATGATTGCGTCAGTATGTAAATAGTAATGAGAACGACTATCAATTCGACGACGTTTTGATATTATTACGCTCAGATTTTGTGATTTAGATCCTGGAGATACAGAGTGGGTAATAATTTGATGCAGGCGGATCTCTCCGTTTGGGGTATGTATCATCATGCCGACATCGTAGTGAAGGTGGTTATGATCGGCCTGATTCTGGCATCGGTCATCACCTGGGCCATCTTCTTCAGCAAAAGCACCGAACTGTTAACGCAAAAGCGCCGCCTCAAGCGCGAACAGCAGCTGTTAGCCGAAGCACGTTCACTGAACCAGGCGTCTGACATTGCCTCTTCCTTCCAGGCCAAAAGCCTCAGCACGTTACTGATTAATGAAGCGCAGAACGAGCTGGAACTCTCCGCGGGTGCCGAAGATAACGAAGGCATTAAAGAGCGTACCGGTTTTCGTCTGGAACGCCGCGTTGCCGCTGCGGGTCGTCACATGGGCCGTGGCAACGGCTATCTGGCCACCATCGGTGCCATTTCTCCGTTTATCGGTCTGTTCGGTACCGTTTGGGGCATCATGAACAGCTTTATCGGCATCGCTCAAACCCAGACGACGAACCTGGCTGTCGTCGCGCCGGGTATCGCCGAAGCGCTGCTGGCAACCGCGATTGGCCTGTTTGCTGCTATTCCGGCAGTCGTTATCTACAACGTCTTTGCTCGTATGATTGGCAGCCACAAAGCGCTGCTGGGTGATGTAGCCGCGCAGGTTCTGCTGCTGCAAAGCCGTGACCTCGACCTCAATGCCAGCGGTTCACAGCCGGTGCGTACCGCCCAGAAATTACGGGTAGGGTGATAGCCAATGGCAATGCGTCTCAACGAAAACCTGGACGATAACGGCGAAATGCATGAAATCAACGTGACGCCGTTTATCGACGTCATGCTGGTTTTGCTGATCATCTTCATGGTGGCTGCGCCGCTCGCGACCGTTGACGTGAAAGTGAATTTACCTGCCTCTTCCAGTCAGCCGCAGCCGCGCCCGGAAAAACCTGTTTACCTGACCGTTAAAGCGGATAACAGCATGTTCCTTGGCAACGATCCGGTGAGCGACGAGACGATGGTGAACGCCATCAACTCGCTGACGGAAGGCAAGAAAGACACCACTATCTTCTTCCGCGCGGATAAAACCGTGAACTACGAAACGATGATGAAAGTGATGGATACGCTGCATCAGGCCGGGTATCTGAAGATTGGCCTGGTGGGTGAAGAACACGCTGCGGCAAAATAATGCCCCGTTATTGAAAAGAACCGGCCTTGCGCCGGTTTTTTTATGCCACAGAAAACGCTGTCCAAACGCGACTTTATCGAGCGTTACGTCGCCCAAAACAGAACCGCTATCTTACTGATATATCATGTTTTTAGGTTTTTACTTCGCCGGCGAAATATTCCGTTTCGCCACTGGCGCCCGCCTTAAACCTCTCTACGCTTAGTCAGGAACATTATAAAAAAAGCACCGTGAAAACGGGGCGTTACCTACCTGCACAGCATGGAGTCCCTTATGGCCCTCACGACGTTATTCGGCTCAACTTCAGCTTCACGTGACATCATTTCCCTTTCCGCCATTCGCCGCCGGGCAGATCGCCTGATTCTGGCGCTGGTCTGGATCCTGTGGGCGATTTCTGTGGTCTTTGGGCTGCTCACTGCACAAACGATCGTGGCACTGCCTGTCGCTTCGCTGCTGGCGGTACTCAGCACGGTTTCGTGTCTGGTGTTACCCGGCAAGCTGGCGACCCGTCTGCTGCTGGCCTTTATTCTGATGGCCTACTCTGCGCTGCTCATTCAATTGGGCGCGGGAGGGACGGAATACCACTTTTCCGTTTTTGTGTTGCTCTCTGCGCTGTTGGCCTGGCGTGACTGGAAGCCGCTGGTCGCAGGTGCGGCAGTGATTGCCGTTCATCATCTCGCCTTCAACTATCTGCAGGCCAAAGCGCTGTTCGGCATTGTTGTTTTTGAAATGGGGCCCGGCATTGAGATGGTGTTGATGCATGCGGTCTTCGTGGTGGCGCAAACCATTATTCTGGTGCTGATGGCACTGCGGATGGAGCAGGACGCGCGTTCTGCCAGTGAAGTGGCAAAGTTAGCCTCGGTGATTAACCGGGAGCCTGGGTGCCTGACGCTGACGGAAGCGCATCAGGCGAGTCATTCAAGTTTTGCCAAAACATTCAGCCTGACGCTTGGCACGATGCGCAGCACCCTGATGCAGGTGAGTCACAGCGTGTCTCAGATGCTCGAAGATGCCCAGACCTTACTGCTGCGAAATACCTCGCTTTCAGAAAGGACGGACAATCAGGCGCAGTCACTGGCGGTGGCGGCCTGCGCGATGGAACAGCTGGCGGGCGCTGCGGTGCAAACCAGTGAGAAAGCCAATGAGGCACGCGGGCTTGCGCTTCAGGCGAGCAATGTCGCCCAGCAAGGTGGCGAAAGTATTCGCGCGGCGATGGCGTCGATGGTGCATATCCGCGATGAGTCTCTGCGGATAAATGGCATTCTCGAACTGATTGATGGGATTGCCTTCCAGACCAATATTTTGTCGCTGAATGCGTCAGTGGAGGCGGCGAGAGCGGGTGTACATGGCAAAGGCTTTGCGGTTGTCGCCGCTGAAGTTCGTACGCTGGCGTTACGTTGCGAGAGTGCCGCGAAGGATATCCGCCAGTTGATAGCGGCGTCAGTGGAAAGTACTCAGCAGGGCGCAAATCAGGTTGAGCAGGCGGGGAAAACCATGCAGGTGATGATCGGCAGTATCGACAGCCTGCTGACGCTGGTTGAAGCGTTGTCGCTGATGAGCGAACAGCAACGGGCCAGCATTCTGCAAATTAACGGCAGCATTGCGAGCATTGATGCCAGCGTGCAGGAGAACGTGCAGCACGTGGCGCAGACCATGCAGGTGGCGCAGCAGCAGCAAAGGCAGACCGGGGAACTGAAGACCTCGATATCGGTCTTCAGGCTGGTGTAATCAACGGAGTTTATCGGGCGTCGGCGGGGTTTCTTCCGGCGCCACAATATTGACGCTGGCGGTGCGGCAGTTGCCGTCAGCGAGCTTTCTGGACAGGCGTAATGTGGCGACTTCACGAGCCAGCACGTGCTGGTAGCTGGCTTCTATGTGGGCAAGGATCTTCTCTTTGAGCTGCGGATTACGGGCAATAATTTCTGCCAGCGCCGCGCCGTAAATTTCTTCTTTTACCTGGAAGGCATAGATTTCGCGACGATACTGCCACTTCATGCGAACCAGCGAGGCCGGGATCGAGGTCAATGCTTTGGCAATCTCCTCAATGACGGCATTTTTCTCGTTTTTCAGTGCCTGAAGATTATGCTGCAGAATGACGGCATCGCTTTTTTGGTTATCTAAAGTCAACCTGACGTTATAATCATCGGGATCTTTCATTTTTTACTCAGCCTGGAAATCGTAAAAAAGCGATGCTGTTTTTTCACGCGTAATCAAATTAAGCCAAATTTCATTTCCGGCTTCATTAATTTTTTCGGTTTGTTCGGCAATAATTTGACTTAATTCCTGACTGTCAATTTCCGCTTCCAATTGCAGATCGTTAAGCACCCGCGCATAGGCTTCGATTTTGGCAACCCGAAACAGCCTGTCCTTTATATGACGGTCGCGTTCTTCCAGCAGCATATTGCGTGACTGGCCGTTACGACCCGGCGCCGCTAATATATCTGCCTCATGATTTTCGAGCGATATCTTGCCCTGAGCTAAATCAACATCATTTTCTGCTTCCCCGGTAGAGGGCTCCGTATGGGCAATATGAAAGCGGGCCGGGATCAGCGATTCGGGTATCATGGCTGATGTCCTTTTAGTTCAACAGGATAAGGGCAATAAAGGTGTGAGGTTCGTTGACAATATCATGGCGTAATTTTAAAATCAAAAAAAATGGAGTCCACCATGAACAGTATTATCTATTTTGTGATAGCACTGCTATTACTGACGGCTGTTATTCTATTCGTTATCTCTGGTCTGTTTAAAAAAGAGGTGGTGGAAGAAAAAACGCCACCTCAGTCAGTAAAACCCATGAGTAAAGAAGAAGGTGAAGACCATTTTTCGATGCTGATGAATGCGATTACGCCCGTGTGGTACTGGCGGGTTAACCACGAATATATCGACTTTCTGCATGCGACAATTAAGCGCATGAATATTGCGGATTTAAATGCCACCGAGGGATTATTTGAGGCGCAGCGACGTTGCAGCGATCTCAATTCAGCGGTGTATAAATATTATGACAATATAAAGAAACGCTGCCTGAACGGGGAGAAAGTGCCTCGCGGTGATTTGGATGTGCTTAACCTTCAGCAGTGTTTCCGTGAGTTTAGCCTCAACGCCTACCCGGCGCTGGTCGTCCTGGTGTGGCCGGAGTTTCAGCGTCCGGTAGTGGACCCGCTGGAGGTTTGAGTGTTTCGCCGGGCGGCACGGCATTGACCTTGAAGACCCGGTAAGCCTGCGGGCAGGTTATCGTCTACTCCACCGAGAGCGAAATCAGCGTCTGCCCAATGGCCGCGCCATTCTTGCCGGTGTGCTTTATCTGATACATCGACGTGTCTGCGCGAAGCAGCGCGCCACTAAAATCATCCTCTTCATGCACTTCGTTGATGCCAATAGAAGCGCCCACCGAGGCAGTGCCGCTGGCAAGTTCAAACGGCGTCAGGGCTGCGCGCAGGCAATTATGCGCCGTGCTCCAGACCAACAGGCTATTCAGCGAAAAAGGCAACAGCAGGACAAATTCATCGCCGCCAAGGCGACCAACCACCGAACCCGGCGGGCAGGCTTCGCGCAGGCGCTGGCTGAGCTGGATAAGCAGTTCGTCACCACACCGGTGCCCGAATCTGTCATTCACCGCTTTGAAATCATCCAGATCGATAAACGCCACACACATCGCTTCATCTTCCTGCATGCGGGTGAAGTGCTTCAGCAACGCATGGCGGTTCGCCAGCCCGGTCAACGGGTCGTGGTTGGCGAGCAGCGAGAGCTGTTCCTCATACTGCTTCTCTTTGGTCATGTCGATATGCGTGCCGGTCACTTTCAACGGTTTTCCGTCCGCATCCCACTCGCTGACACGACCTCGATCCAACACCCAGGTGATGGTGCCGTTGCTGTGCAGCATCCGGTGCAGGGCTTCATAGTACGGCGCTTTGCCGTCGAGATGATCGTAGAACGCGTCCAGCACCCGCTGTTTGTCTTCCGGATGCAGGTGTTCGCGCCACACTTCGAAATTCGCACTCAGGGCTTTCGGCTGATAGCCCAGCATCGCCCCCCAGCGGCGATTGAAAATAATCAATTTCCCGCTGGGAATGTCCAGTTGCCACAAACAGAGGCCCGTCCCGTCCAGCGCAGCGCTCAGCTTGCTTTTGGCATCACGGGCGATGCGCAGCAGCCGGGCGTTGTGCTTTTTCAGGTTCTGGATCTGTTGTTTCAGCGCGATTTCAGACATTTATATGCCATATGTCAGGGTGAGACATATTCATACTAATAATGTATTGACGTGTAAATATCGTGTGAGAAAAAAGTGACCGGACGATGACGCCCGGTCGGAAGGAATTATCCCTGGCGCTTATCTTCGGTGTTGGTGTCGAAGTCACTTGCCGAGTGGCGTTCATGCAGCTGTTCGTTCAACGGCCCCTGCGCGCGGTTAACAATTCGGCCACGTTTGACGGCCGGACGGTTGCCGACATCCTGCGCCCAACGCAGAACATTTTTATAACTGTTCGCATCGAGGAATTCAGCAGCGTTATACACCGCGCCCAGCACCACGTTGCCATACCACGGCCAGATAGCCATATCGGCGATGCTGTACTCTTCGCCCGCCACGTAGCGGTTTTTCGCCAGCTGCTTATCCAGCACGTCGAGTTGACGTTTGGCTTCCATCGTAAAGCGATCGATCGCGTACTCGATTTTCACCGGCGCATAGTTATAGAAGTGGCCGAACCCGCCGCCGAGGAACGGGGCTGCGCCCTGCAACCAGAACAGCCAGTTCAACGCTTCGGTGCGCCCAGCCGGATCTTTTGGCAGGAAGTGGCCAAATTTCTCAGCCAGATACAGCAGGATCGAACCGGATTCAAACACCCGCAGCGGTGGCGTGACGGAATGATCGCTCAGCGCGGGGATCTTAGAGTTGGGGTTGACGTCGACAAAGCCGCTGGAGAACTGATCGCCTTCGCCAATGCGGATCATCCACGCATCGTATTCTGCGCCCGTGACGCAGAGCACCAGCAGCTCTTCCAGCATGATAGTGACTTTCTGCCCGTTCGGCGTGCCGAGGGAATAAAGCTGCAAAGGATGCGTGCCAACCGGCAGCTCCTTGTCATGCGTCGGGCCAGACACCGGACGGTTGATGTTGGCGAACGCGCCGCCATTGTTGTTTTGCTTCCACTCCCAGACTTTCGGAGGCTGATAGCTAGGGTCAGACATATGAGTACCTGGTTTGTTGGTTGAAGTATTGACCGAGTGTAGCAGGTGACACCTGCCATCTTTAACATTCAGCGGCGTGATATCGCTAACGGCTTATTTTAAAAACATCTTACATAGATCAATTTGGATATAAGCTTAAACGAAAATCGCATTTCAGTTTGTGCGGGAATCTCTCCAATATGCCCTGAGTCCTGCGCACCTTCGCAGAGCAAAAAATAATAAATCCTTTGATGGCAAGGAGTTAGTAAAGTATGCGCAAGTTGGTTTTTTCCGCCGCGATGATCTCGCTGGCTCTCGGTCTCGCGGGATGCGACGACGCTAAAAATAATGACACCGCCAATGCCCCAGCCGCGAATCAAAACGCCGCGCCTAAAGACGGTGGCTCCCTGATTATTGGCATTACTTCCGGCGACCCGCTGGCGGTGAACCCTATTTATGCCAGCGACCGCACCACGCTGACCATTATGCAGGCGCTGTACGCCCCGCTCTTTAGCTATAACGAAGGCAAAATCGAGTGGGGTCTGGCAGAAAGCCTGACGCCTTCCGCCGATAACCTGAGCTACACCCTGAAGCTGAAGCCAAACCTCAAATGGCAGGATGGCCAACCGCTGACCGCCGACGATGTGGTCTTTACCTTCAATAAGCTGCTGGATGACAAACAGCACAGCTTCTTCCGCAGCATGTTCATGTTTGGCGGCAAGCCAGTGCAGGTCAGCAAAGTCGACGATCTGACCATCAAATTTACGCTGCCGCAGGTGAGCGCTGCATTTGTCGGCACTTTAGTGCAGATCTATCCGATCCCACAGCATGTGTTCGCTAACGAAAGCGATCTGGAAAAGAGCAGCAAAAACGATGCGCCGGTGGGCTCCGGGCCGTTCAAATTTAAAGAGTATCGCGCAGGGCAGTATTACTCACTGACGCGTTTTGACGATTACTGGAACGGCAAACCGAAGCTGGATTCCGTCACCTACCGTTTCGCGAAAGACAGCAACTCGGCCAATCTTGCGCTGCAAAACGGTGAGATCAACATGAAGATGGTCGACCCGCAGGACGTGTCGCGCCTGAAAAACACCGGCAAATTCGACTTCGTGGTTTATCCGGAAGGGCGTCTGGCGTACATGACCTTCAACCAGAACGTGCCGGTGATGCAGAGTAAAGATCTGCGCCAGGCCATCGCTTATGCCATCAATAAAGACGATCTGGTGACGACGGCGTTTACTTCACAGGATTACGCGAAGCCTGCGACCTCCTTCCTGACGCCAGACACGCTGTATCATTCTGACGATGTGGATCAGTACAAATTCGATCTGCAAAAAGCCAAAGATTTGCTGAAAGCTTCCGGCGCACCTGCTGATCTGAAACTGCGTCTGGCTTACGTCAACACCAACAAAACCCAGGAGAGCATGAGCCTCTATATTCAGCAGCAGCTGAAGGCGCTCGGGGTGAACGTTGAGCTGATGCCGCTGGATTCTAACGCGATGTCGCAGCGTAGCCTCGACATGAAAAACACCGCCTGGGATCTGAACCTCGGTGGCTACATCATGGGCCCGGAGCCGGACGGCTATAAGTCGCTGTTTATGAGCAACGAAGCTTATAACTATGCGCACTATAAAAATCCGCAGTTCGATGCCCTGTGGGATCAAGGCGCGGTTGAAACTGATGCGACCAAACGCGCGGCTATCTACAAACAAATTCAGCAAACCGTAGCCACTGACATGACCTATTACCCGATTGCCTACACCAACGCGACCGTCGCGGTCGACAAGCGTTTTGGCGGCACTCAGGAAGCCGAACCGAAACCGGTTTATATGTTCCAGGACTTGTCGAAAATCTATCAAAAATAAAATTCTGTGCCGGGAAATCCCCTCTCCCTAACCCTCTCCCAAAGGGAGAGGGCAGGGGAGAGGGGGTAAACACACCGTGCATTTTGTAAAGGGAATGTCGTGAATCCAATGCTTTTGCGTCGGCTGCTGCAACTGCTGCCGATGCTTTTCTTTATCTCACTGGTAGCGTTTCTGCTGGTGAAACTTGCGCCAGGCGATCCGGTGCAAGCTTATGTCACGCCGCGTATGGCGCCGGAGGATATCGAGCGTATCCGCCACAGCCTCGGGCTCGATCAGCCGCTCACCACGCAATATTTCTTATGGCTGAAAAACGTCTTTCGTGGCGATCTCGGCTATTCGCTTATCTATCATCGCCCGGTGCTGGAGATGATCGCCGAGCGCATTCCGGCCACGCTTGGCTTGATGGGTGCGTCGTTGATTCTGGCTATTCTTCTCGCCGTGCCGCTGGGCCTGTTGGCTGGCGCGTTTAAACACCGCTGGCTCGATCACTTCCTGAATCTGTTTGCCTATATCGGGATATCGGTGCCGATTTTCTGGTTTGGCATCCTGCTGATCACCGTCTTTGCTGTGCAAGTAAACTGGTTACCGAGCATGGGCATGCGCACCATCGGGGTGGAAGATAACTGGCTGGACGTGGTGCGCCACGGCATTCTGCCGTGCATCGCGTTAACCTTTTACAACCTCTCCAACTACGTGCGCTATGTGCGCTCGAACACCATCAGCCAATTGTCGGCGGATTACGTACAGACGCAGCTTGCCTATGGCGCGACGTACCGCACCATCCTGTTTCGCCATGTATTGAAAAACGTGCTGTTGCCGGTGATCACGCTGTTTGGCTTGTCCTTTGGCGAACTGATCGTCGGGGCGTACGTCACCGAAAGCGTGTTCTCCTGGCCGGGCATGGGCCTGCTGGGGATCCAGGCGATCACCTCGCTGGATTACCCGCTGATCATGGCGATCATCCTGCTGTCGTCGCTGATGCTGATCGTCGGCAACCTGGTGGCGGATCTGCTGTATCGCTTCGCCGATCCCCGTATTCGTACCTTGAGGTAACCGACGATGAGCAGACGCTGGCAAAACGTTCGCCACCAGCTACGCCGCAATCGTCCGGCGCAGTTCTCTCTTCTGGTGTTGTTTATTTTTATTCTCGCGGCGCTATCAGCGGGATTGAGCCCTTACGATCCCGATCACATGTCGCTTGCCGCTCGCATGCTGCCGCCTGATGCGGCGCACTGGTTTGGCACCGATGAATACGGGCGTGATTATTTAACCCGCGCGCTGTACGGCGGGCAGATTTCATTGATGGTCGGGTTTTTAGTGATGCTGTTTTCCACCCTGATTGGCACGCTGGTCGGTACGCTTAGCGGCTATTTTGGCGGGTGGATCGATAACCTGATGATGCGCCTGGTCGATATCCTGCTGGCTATCCCGGCCTTCTTCCTGCTGCTGGTGCTCAATGCGTACCTCAAGCCCGGCGTGGAAAGCATCATTCTGATCATCAGCCTGCTGACGTGGATGAACATGTCGCGTATGATCCGCGCTGAAACGCTGACCGTGAAAGAGCGCGAATACGTGTTGTACGCTCGCGCATCCGGGGAGCACCCTTTGCGGATCATCGTGCGTCACATCATTCCTGGCGTGCTGCCGACTATCATCGTGGCCGCCACGCTGAACATCGCTTCGGCCATTCTGATGGAATCGACGCTCAGCTTCCTTGGGCTTGGCGTGCAGCAACCTGCTGCTTCGTGGGGAAGTATGCTCAACAATGCTCAGTCGTACATTGGCGAAGCCTCATGGCTGGCGATGTTCCCGGGCATTCTTATCCTGCTGACGGTATTCAGTTTTAACGTGCTGGGCGATGTGTTCCGTACCGCCTTTGAGCCGGGAGCGAATCGCGATGCCTAACTTACTTGAGCTTGAGGAACTGAAAACCTCCTTTTTTACCCGCGACGGAGAAGTGCATTCGGTTCGCGGCGTGAGCTTTGCGCTGCAATCAGGTGAACTGGTCGGTATCGTCGGGGAATCGGGCTGTGGCAAAAGTGTGACCTGCAAATCGGTGATTCAGCTACTGGGCAACAACGGCAAAATCACTGGCGGGCGCGTGCAGTTTCGCGGGGAAGATCTGGCCCGGAAAACGCCGGAGCAGATGCGCCGCATTCGCGGCAATGACATCGCCATGATTTTCCAGGATCCGATGACGGCGCTGAACCCGGTGTTGACCATTGGTCGTCAGATGACGGAAATCCTGATCCGCAATAAAGGTTTGAGTAAGCGCGAGGCAAAAACCAAAGCCATCGAGATGCTTGGGCGGGTCGGCATTGCCGATGCGGAGCGTCGCTTCGATCAGTACCCGCATGAATTCAGCGGCGGGATGCGCCAGCGCGTGATGATTGCCATTGCGCTGTCGTGCGATCCTGAATTGCTGATTGCCGATGAGCCGACGACTGCGCTGGATGTCACCATTCAGGCGCAAATCTTGCGTTTGCTGAAAACCTTGCAGCAGGAAACCGGCACCGCCATTCTGCTTATCACCCATGATCTCGGCGTGGTGGCGCAGGTCTGTAGTCGGGTGGTGGTGATGTACGGTGGCCTGGTGATGGAAGAGGGCAGCGTCGAAGATATTTTCTGGCGGCCTGCACATCCTTATACGCGTGGATTACTGGCCTCGCTGCCACGCGCGGACGATCCGGAACATCGCCTGTCGCCCATTGAAGGCTCACCGCCGGGGTTGCTCAACCCGCCTTTGGGGTGTCCGTTTGCCGAACGCTGCCCGCAGCGGATGCCGCAATGCGACAAACAACCTCCTTTTTACTCACGTGGCGAAGGCCATCGAACGGCTTGCTGGCTATGGCAGGATAAGGAGCATCAGGCATGAGCAACGCACCATTAATCAGCGTTCGCGAGCTGCGAAAGCATTACGCCCTGAACGGCGGCTGGCTGCGCAAAGGGAAAGCTGTCAGAGCGGTGGATGGCGTCAGTTTCGATATTTTGCCCGGCGAAACGTTCGGCCTGGTGGGGGAATCCGGCTGCGGGAAATCAACGCTCGGTCGCGCCATTTTGCGTCTGTTCGATGTGACTTCTGGTGAGATTACGTTCGCCGGGCAGGAGATAGCCCACGCGTCGGAGAAAACGCTTAAGCCGCTGCGCCGCAGAATGCAGGCGATTTTCCAGGACCCGTATTCCTCGCTCAATCCCGGCATGACGGTACAGCAACTGGTCGCCGAGCCGATGAACATTCACGGCTACAGCGCACAGGCCCAGCGCGAACGGGCCGAGGAACTGCTTTATAAAGTTGGGCTTAAGCAGGAGCATTTGCAGCGCTTCCCGCATGAGTTCAGCGGTGGCCAGCGTCAGCGTATCAGCATTGCGCGGGCGTTGTCGGTTCGCCCGGAGTTTGTGCTGTGTGACGAACCGCTGTCGGCGCTGGACGTGTCAGTCCAGGCTCAGGTGGTGAACATTTTGCAGGATTTGCAGCAGGAGCTGGGGCTGACTTACCTGTTTATCGCCCACGACCTGTCGATGGTGCGACATATTTCCAGCCGCATCGGGGTGATGTATCTCGGTAAGCTGGTGGAGATTGCAGAGGCCGGTGAGCTCTACACGCATCCTGCGCATCCTTATACCCGAGCGCTTTTAGCTTCCGTGCCGCAGCCCGATCCGCGTGTGCGTCACCTGGAGGTTGGCGGCCTGAAAGGGGACATTCCGGGCCCAACGGCTGACATGAGCGGCTGTCGTTTTTGCAGCCGTTGCCCACACGCGATGCCGGTTTGTCAGCAGCAGGAACCGCCGATGCAGGAGATTGCCCCGCGTCATTTTGCCGCCTGCTGGTTGTTTAAGGGGTAAAAAAAGCGGGAGGCGTATACGTCTCCCGCCGCAGCGGTTATAGCATCTGAAAAATGAGTGAGATAACCATGCCGAAGGTTAATCCATAAATCCAGTTACTCTGCGCCACGCTCCGCACTCTTTTCTGCGTGAGGATTGTGACGTTCTCCAGTTCCCGACGAGCGGTTCTGGCGGAAGAAACATGGTGGTGGATAATATCCTTTGAACAGTGCCGAAAGCGTGCGATGTCGTCCCGAATAAACTCATCGACAACGCCCTTGTTGACTTTGAGTTCGCGAACAATTCCTTCGAGCATTTTTTCCATTCCTTTCACGCGAAGGACAACATCATCTTCCCTTTCCATTGGCAGCATCATTCCGTTCCGTATTCCATAGATAAAAAGCCCGGGAAGGTGATCCATTTTCCCGCTGAATATCATCTACCTGGCATCACGGTGAAGCAAATGGATAAAGATTAATTATCCTGAAGTGCCAGAGGGGGAGGTGTATGATTAACTCACTTATGCCAGAAAGCTGGCAAGGTGCAGACGACGATAACGGCACGTCAAACAGCCGCCTGCTTCCGTGAACTGAATAATTAGGTTGGAAGAATGAGTACAGGTATGTCCAGCAGTGATGCTCCTTTTGGAACGTTGTTAGGTTACGCGCCGGGAGGCGTGGCGATTTACTCCTCGAATTACAGCAGCCTGGGCGATGGCTTCTCCCACGGTGATGCCTCCTTTCGAAGCTATATCGACAATGAATATATGGGCCACAAATGGCAGTGCGTGGAGTTTGCCCGCCGCTTCCTGTTTTTGACCTACGGTTTTGTCTTCACCGATGTCGGTATGGCGTATGAAATCTTCTCACTGCGTTTTCTGCGTCAGGTAGTGAATGACAATCTGCTGCCACTTCAGGCCTTTGCGAATGGCTCAAAGCGTAAGCCGACTGCGGGCGCTTTGCTTATCTGGCAAAAAGGCGGCGAGTTTAACGAGACCGGGCATGTGGCGGTGATCACTCAGCTTATCGGCGATAAAGTCCGTGTGGCTGAACAAAACGTCATTCATCATCCGCTGCCGCAGGGCCAGCAGTGGACGCGCGAGCTGACGCTGGTGGTGAAAGACGGCTGCTACGTCATTGAAGACACCTTCGATGACACCACCATACTCGGCTGGATGATTCAGACCGACGACACCGAATACAGCCTGCCGCAGCCGGCTCTGCCGGGGAAGGCATTGAACATTCAGGGTGCTCGTCTGGAAAACAAAGGTCAGTTCGAAGGCAAATGGCTGAACGAGCAGGAACCGCTGCTGGCGGCTTATGTTCGCGCCAACGGGCACTTTATCAATAAAGATCCGTGCCAGTATTTCACTATTACGGAATGCGCCGAACAGGAGCTGATTAAAGCCACCAACGAGCTGCACCTGATGTATCTGCACGCCACGGATAAAGTCATGAAAGATGACAATCTGCTGGCGCTGTTTGATATCCCGAAAATTCTCTGGCCTCGTTTGCGTCTCTCCTGGCAGCGCCGTCGTCACGATATGATCACCGGGCGCATGGATTTCTGCATGGATGAGCGCGGGCTGAAGGTGTACGAATACAACGCCGATTCTGCCTCGTGTCATACCGAAGGTGGGCTGATCCTGGAGCAATGGGCAAAAACGGGCTACCAGGGGAAAGGCTTTAATCCGTCCGAAGAGTTGCTCAGTGAATTGATTGGGGCCTGGAAGCACAGCTCTGCCCGTCCATTTGTGCACATCATGCAGGACAAAGATCTTGAAGAGAACTATCACGCGCGCTTTATGCAACGGGCGCTGACGGATGCGGGCTTTGAAAGCAAAATTCTCTACGGCCTGGATGAGTTGCGCTGGGATGCCGCCGGGCAGTTGATTGACGGTGACGGGCGAGCGGTTAACTGCGTCTGGAAAACCTGGGCATGGGAAACCGCGATTGAGCAGGTGCGTGAAGTCAGCGAAACCGAATTTGCTGCGGTGCCGATTCGTACCGGGCATCCGCAAAATGAAGTTCGCCTGATTGACGTGTTGCTGCGCCCGGAAGTGATGGTGTTCGAGCCGCTGTGGACAGTGGTGCCGGGCAACAAAGCTATTCTGCCGGTACTGTGGCAGCTCTTCCCGCACCACCGTTATCTGCTGAATACCGACTTTGAAGTGAACGAGGAGCTGGCGAAAACGGGCTATGCCGTCAAACCCATTTCCGGGCGCTGCGGCAGTAATATCGACCTGGTGAGCCACGACGAGGAGTTGCTGGATCAAAGCTCAGGTAAATTTGTCGACCGCAAAAACATCTATCAGCAGTTGTGGTGTTTGCCGAACGTGGCTGGGAAGTACATTCAGGTGTGCACCTTTACCGTCGGCGGCAATTATGGCGGCACCTGCCTGCGGGGTGATGACTCGCTGGTGATTAAAAAAGAGAGTGATATTGAGCCGTTGATAGTGGAAAAAACGCGCTGAGTCTCTGTTGCCGGGTGGCGCTGACGCTTACCCGGCCTACCAGACCTTCCCCGTTGGCCCGCACCGCCGGGCTTTTAATCCGCTGATTCAAAACAAATTATAATTTTTTCAAAATAAAATTTAATTCGCTGCTCCGCCGTGTCGTT
>NZ_JBOFIN010000148.1:0-11003 GCF_051650185.1 Scandinavium sp. | reverse complement strand
GCAAAACTGAGAAGAATGCGGGAAAACGTGAAACAATTTATCCTGCCTGAGAAAAGAAAACGGCCCAAAGAAAGGACCGTTCGTATCTCAAAAACCCAGTATCCCGTTCACTCAAAGCATCTTAAGTGAACGGTGTTACTCTGCTGAGGGGATTTTCTTAAGGTTTACGAGCCACCGGGACATCCAGGTGTTTCAGAATATCGACGAACACCGACGGTTGCTGTTTGTTGAACAGTAGCCAGACCCGTTCCCGCGCTCGGGTCATCGCCACATACAGCAAACGCCTTTCTTCTGCGTCCTGGAAGTCTTCCGGCTGAGGCAATAACGCCTGCTCCATGATGGATTCTCGCGCTGGAGCCGGAAACTCATCCAGCCCTTCCTGTAAACCGAGCACGATCGCAAAATCGGCCTGCTGCCCTTTGCTCGCGTGAATGGTCATAAAGTCGATCTGCAATTTCGGCCAGCGGGTTGCGGCCTTCTCCAGCGCAACGGGTTTGAGATGATGATAACGAGCCATGATCAGGATCCGCTGTTCCGGTTTCACAAAGCCGCTTAATTTATCGAGAAGCGCATCCAGTTGATCGTCAGGCAGCAGGGTCACGGCTTTTTTATCACCCACAGAAAGGCTGTTTAGCGGCTTGGCGAGCTGATGCGGGTTTTGCTGAATAAAGCGGTTAGCAATCTCGCCAATTCTGCTGTTGAAGCGGTAAGTGGTGTCCAGGGCACAGCTGTCGCCTTCACCAAAATAGTGTTCAAAGGCCGTGGTTAATGAGAGCTGTGCACCACTGAACCGATAGATAGCCTGCCAGTCATCCCCCACAGCAAACAGCGTGGTTTGCGAGTTTTGCTTGCGCAGGGCTGCAAGAAGTGCCGCTCGCTGCGGGGAGATGTCCTGAAACTCGTCCACCAGAATATGCTTCCAGGGGCTGACAAAACGGCCTTTCTCCAGGACGTTAATGGCCTGATGAATAAGGCCTGAGAAATCAACCGCGCCCTCCTCTTTCAGAGCCGTTTTCCATGCTTTTAACAACGGAGCCATAAGTTTTACGCGCTTACCGAAGAGATCTCGTATCTCTTCCGGGGCGCTTTCGATCATCTCTGCCTGCGAGCCGCCGTGCATCCGCATCAGGCTGACCCAGCGGTCAAGACGAGCGCCGATGCGCCGAACAATTTTCGGGTCGTGCCAGTAATCCTCTTCCGGTACGTCCCAGGCCATTTCTTCTTCAAGCCACTGCCGCCAGCCTTTGGCCTGCGCTTTTTTCTCCTGGCATTGCTGTTGCCAGCATTGGGTCAGCAGCTTTTGACGAGCCTGAGTATCGTTCTCCAGTTTAGTGATAACGGGGACTTTTTTACTGCCCTGCTGAATGATGTGCAGAGCCAGAGCATGGAACGTTTTGGCGCTAATCGCTTCCGTATTGAGGCGTTCGCGGATGCGATCATCCATCTCTTGCGCCGCTTTTCGGCCAAATGCCAGCAGCAAGATTTGGTCGGGAGCCGCTTCACCTCGGGTGAGCAGCCACCCTGCGCGTGCCACCAGCACGGACGTTTTCCCGCTTCCCGCACCGGCCAAAACCAGTAACGAACGTTCACCGTTCACCACCGCTCGTGCCTGAGCGCTATTAAGCGGTGACGATTCAATGTGTTCAAAAAAACCGGAATAGTGGGCAAGCATCGCTTTGGTATAGGCCTGGTTGTGCTTCAACCGGGTGGCGCTGAGATCTTTCAACCACGCCTGACATTGCGCCCAGAGCTCACGGCAATTATCGAAACCTTCAAGGCGACTTACCGGAACCGGCAAGGCTTCGAGGGAAGTGAGAATTTTTTGTTTTAACTGGGCGACGGCTTCACGTGTGAGCCACTTGCCTTCCGCACTGTGGTCAGAAATCACGGCCAGTTGCTGCTGCAACACGCCTGCCGCAATGGCGCTCATTTCGTCGCTCCACTGCTGCCAGCGGGTTTGCAGATGATGATGGAAACGCTGGGTATCAGCCCATTCCGTGCCGTGCAAACGCACAACTTTATCATCGGGAAGCACGAACTCTAGCTCGCCCCAGACCAGCCCGCGCTTACAGTGAATGGCAGCCAGCTGATTAAAAGGGATCAGGTATTCATGACGATCGCCAGAGACTTTCACGCCAGCGTTAAGAAGTTCGACCCGATCGTAGGGATGTTGCGCCATTCGCTTGCCGAGCGCGGTTGCTTTTAGTTCCATGTCTTGCCAAATCCCGGATGTAGACTTATCCATGACAGTGTAACCGCCAGATACCAGGTGCTCCAGCGCAAAAAAACGTTACAATCGTCAGGTCTTCTTTTTCACAGGACTGAACAGAGGTCTTATGCGTACCATTTTGAATATTCTGAATTTTGTATTGGGCGGTTTTGCCACCACCCTCGGCTGGCTCCTTGCAACCGTGGTCAGTGTTGTGCTGATCGTCACCCTGCCTTTAACACGCTCCTGTTGGGAAATCACCCGTCTCTCGCTGTTTCCGTTTGGTAACGAAGCCATTCATGTCGATGAACTTAATCCGAATGAGAAAAGCGCGCTGATGAACACGGGAGGCACACTGCTTAACGTGCTGTGGTTTGTGTTATTTGGCTGGTGGCTGTGCCTGACGCACATCGTCGCTGGTATTGCCCAATGTATTACCATCATCGGCATCCCTGTAGGTATCGCCAACTTCAAGATTGCGGCCATTGCGCTGTGGCCGGTGGGCCGTCGCGTTGTTTCTGTTGAAACCGCCCGTGCCGCGCGTGAAGCCAATGCTCGTCGTCGCTTTCAGTAACGGGAACTGACTGCCGTATGCTAAGTCCCTTATTGCAACGCTATACATGGAACAGTAACTGGCTTTATAACGTCAGGATCTTCATCGCCCTGTGCGGAACGACCGCCGTGCCATGGTGGCTGGGTGAGGTCAAACTGACCATTCCTTTAACGCTGGGCGTGGTCGCCGCAGCGCTTGCCGATCTGGACGACCGCCTGGCTGGCCGCCTGCGTAATCTCGTGATTACCCTGGTTTGCTTCTTTACTGCATCGGCCTCGGTTGAATTGCTCTTCCCGTGGCCGTGGGCCTTCGCGTTAGGGCTGACGCTCTCTACCAGCGGCTTTATTTTACTCGGCGGGCTTGGGCAGCGTTACGCGACCATCGCTTTTGGTGCTTTACTGATAGCCATTTATACGATGCTCGGGGTTTCGCTTTACGAGCACTGGTATCAGCAACCTTTACTGCTGCTGGCAGGCGCCGTGTGGTACAACCTGCTCACGCTTACCGGGCACCTGATCTTTCCCATCCGTCCTTTACAGGACAATCTGGCGCGTAGTTTTGACCAGTTAGCCCATTATCTGGAGCTGAAATCCCGCCTGTTCGACCCCGATATTGAAGACCAGTCACAGGAACCGATTGTCGAGCTGGCTATGGCTAATGGTCAGTTAGTTGCCACATTAAATCAGACCAAAGCGAGCTTATTGACTCGCTTGCGTGGCGATCGCGGCCAACGAGGGACAAGGCGTACTCTGCATTATTATTTTGTGGCGCAGGATATCCATGAGCGAGCCAGCTCATCTCACGTTCAATACCAGCCGTTACGGGATAACTTCCGTTACAGCGACGTCATGTTCCGCTTCCAGCGCCTGCTTTCTATGCAATCCCAGGCCTGTCAGCAGCTCTCCCGCTCGATTCTCCTTCGCAAGCCTTATCAGCACGATCCTCGCTTCGAAAGAGCTTTTGCCCATCTTGATGCGGCACTTGATCGTGTGGCTGCAAGTGGCGGTGATAAAGAACAAGTTAAAGCGTTGGGTTACCTGCTCAATAACCTGCGAGCCATCGACGCTCAGCTGGCGACCATCGAATCAGAACAGCAGTTGGCATTGCCGCAGAGTGAATCGGAAACCCAGCTCGCCGACGACCGTCTGCATGGGTTTAGTGATGTCTGGCTCAGGTTGAGTCGCAATTTTTCACCCGAATCAGCCTTATTCCGCCATGCCGTACGCATGTCGCTGGTGTTGTGCGCGGGCTATGCGTTTATCCAGTTCACCGGGTTAAATCACGGTTACTGGATATTGCTCACCAGCCTGTTTGTTTGCCAACCGAACTACAACGCAACACGCCATCGCCTGGCATTGCGAGTGATCGGCACGTTAATCGGGGTCGCTATCGGGCTGCCGGTTCTGCTGCTGGTACCTTCGGTGGAAGGACAATTGCTGCTGATTGTGGTGACAGGAGTGCTGTTTTTCGCCTTCCGAAATGTCCAGTACGCGCATGCCACCATGTTCATCACCCTGCTGGTATTGTTGTGTTTCAATTTGCTGGGTGAAGGCTTTGAGGTCGCTCTGCCCCGCATTATTGATACGCTCATTGGCTGTGCAATCGCCTGGGCCGCGGTGAGTTTTATCTGGCCAGACTGGAAGTTCCGCAATCTGCCTATCGTGCTTGGCCGGGCGCTGGACGCGAACTGTCGCTATCTTGATGCGATTCTTGAGCAATACCATCAGGGACGGGATAACCGTCTGGCGTATCGAGTTGCGCGACGCGACGCGCATAATCGTGATGCGGAGCTCGCTTCAGTGGTTTCTAATATGTCGACTGAGCCCAGAGCAACCGAAGAAATGCGTGAATCTGCCTTCCGCTTGCTGTGCCTGAACCATACGCTGACCAGCTATATCTCTGCGTTGGGCGCTCATCGGGAAAAGCTCACAAATGCGGACATTCTGGCGCTGCTCGATGATGCCGTCTGTTATGTTGATGACGCTTTTCATCAACGTCCAACGGATGAGCAACGCGTTCAGGCTGCATTAGCAGGCTTAATGCAGCGCATTCGCGATCTCGACCCGGGGACTGAGACTAAAGCCTCGTTGGTGGTTCAACAGATAGGGCTAATGGTTAACCTGCTGCCAGAGATTTGTCGTCTCCAGCAACAGGTATCACCTCACTCGTCGTAGCTTCCTTTACCCGCCAGCAGCATCTCCGCCCATACCTGGAGATACTGTCGGCGGGTTTCAGGAATGATGGCGGCATGCATCCCCAAAATGGCCCCTTCCAGAGCAAACAGCACACTGATGCTTAAATCCTTACGAACGCAGCGCAGCCGATACCAGACGGTAGCGGAACCCAACGCTTTCAGCATTTCAGGATCGTGGATCCCGACTTCATGCAGCAGCATTTCAAGCTGATAAGTAATGTTCGGCAGCTGCTTCATACGCCGCGAGCTGTCCCGCTGCGTTTTCTCATTGCGGGCATCCTGTAAGGATTGCGCCGACTTCTGCAACAGCAGAGGCTGATCGCGCCACAGGCTTTCATCGACCAGATAATAATTCAGTGATACTGGACGCCCCCGCTTGGTTAAGGTCAGCAACCTTTGTGGTGCGACCTCATAGCCCATCTCTTGCTCACAGACCCTTAGGTAAAGTTCTCCGTGTGCCACCATCGCAAAGACCGTATCGTCGATGGAAAGGCTGTAGCCTCCAAACAACGCCCGGTGATGAATACTCCCCAGAGAAGACAAACATTCTTCAGAATCATAGATCCTTTTATAAGTCATATTTTTCATGATTATTTCCTGTAATCATGGCGTTAAAGAGGTGATTTTTATAACGGATCCGTTAATGAGAAACATAGGGAACTTCATATGCAGGGGCAAGATGTTCTTCGCGTCCGCAAAAAGATCTGTACATTTTTGCGAGGCGCTTTCAGAAAATGAGGTTGATCTTTAGGCTCACCAGGTATACTGTATATTCATACAGTAACCCACAGGGCGGGACACATTATGTACACTTCAGGTTATGCAAATCGCAACGCAATGGCTTCTGCAGCCGCAGTTCGTCAGCAACAGCACAGTTCCACTGGGCTTATCAGCGAAGTGCTGTATCGTGAAGATCAGCCAATGATGACCCAGCTACTGTTACTGCCGCTTTTGCAGCAATTGGGTCAGCAGGAACGCTGGCAGCTGTGGTTAACGCCTCAGCAGAAATTAAGTCGCCAATGGGTGCAGGCATCCGGTCTGCCTTTGTCTAAACTCATGCAGGTCAGTCAGATGTCTCCAGGCTCAACGCTCGAAAGCATGGTTCGTGCGCTGCGCACCGGAAACTATAGCGTGGTGATCGGTTGGGTATCAGAAGAATTAACAGAAGAAGATCATCTTCGCCTGGCCAATGCGGCCGAAGAAGGTAACGCGATGGGGTTCATTATGCGACCAGTAAGAACCACTTCTCAGCCATCGAGACAGTTTTCTGGCCTGAAAATTCACTCTGATTTGTATCATTAAGTGAATTTAGGAGTTTTCCTGGTATTTTTTTTGCCCGAACGATAGCCCTTTCATTTGCGGGGTCAATTTTAGCAAGATGCTTGTCTGGTGCGGTTTCCGGCATTTTTTCATGAACAAAAAATCAACATAAATGTTAAATATTGTGTATACAACTCTTTTTTTTTCATATGCCTGACGGAGTTCACACTTGTAAGTTTCCAACTACGTTGTAGACTTTACATCGCCAGGGGTGATCGGCTTAAGCCACAGATATGGCGTACTTATGAATTAGGTCCCGCCCCCGGTGAAGGATTTAACCGTGAACTTCTACATGGATATTCATGGCGATTTTTGGATGATAACGAGGCGCAAAAAATGAAAAAGACATCTATCGCGATTGCAGTGGCACTGGCTGGCTTCGCTACCGTAGCGCAGGCCGCACCGAAAGATAACACCTGGTATGCAGGTGGTAAGCTGGGTTGGTCCCAGTTCCACGATACCGGTTGGTATAACAGCTCCCTGAACAACAACGGCCCAACCCACGAATCCCAGCTTGGCGCTGGTGCTTTCGGTGGTTACCAGGTAAACCCGTATGTTGGTTTCGAAATGGGTTATGACTGGCTGGGTCGTATGCCTTACAAAGGCTCCGTACAGAACGGCGCATTCAAAGCTCAGGGCGTTCAGCTGACTGCTAAACTGGGTTACCCGGTAACTGACGATCTGGACATCTACACCCGTCTGGGCGGCATGGTATGGCGTGCAGACTCCAGCAACAACAACCCAGCTCAGGGCGACAACCACGACACTGGTGTTTCCCCAGTATTCGCTGGCGGCGTTGAGTGGGCAATGACCCGCGACATCGCTACCCGTCTGGAATACCAGTGGGTTAACAACATCGGTGATGCTGGTACCGTTGGCGTACGTCCAGACAACGGCATGCTGAGCTTAGGTGTTTCTTACCGTTTCGGTCAGAACGACGTTGCTCCAGTTGTTGCTCCGGCTCCGGCTCCAGCTCCAGAAGTACAGACCAAGCACTTCACTCTGAAGTCTGACGTTCTGTTCAACTTCAACAAAGCAACGCTGAAACCAGAAGGTCAGCAGGCACTGGATCAGCTGTACACCCAGCTGAGCAACCTGGATCCTAAAGACGGTTCCGTAGTTGTTCTGGGCTTCACCGACCGTATCGGTTCTGACGCCTACAACCAGAAACTGTCTGAGAAACGTGCTCAGTCTGTTGTCGATTACCTCGTATCTAAAGGTATCCCGGCTAACAAGATCTCCCCACGTGGTATGGGCGAATCTAACCCAGTGACAGGTAACACCTGTGACAACGTGAAAGCTCGCGCTGCACTGATCGACTGCCTGAGCCCAGATCGTCGCGTAGAGATCGAAGTTAAAGGCATCAAAGACGTTGTAACTCAGCCACAGGCTTAAGTTCTCGTCTAATAAAAAACCCCGCATTGCGGGGTTTTTTTTATGCTTAATTCACCAAAACTATCATTCTTTTCCCAGCAGAGCCTGCAAATCTTGCTTCAGCGTGGTCATTTTGCTCGCGTATTTCTCTTTATTTTCCGCATCTTCAATCAGTTGCACGACTGTCTCTGAGAGTGTCTTCCCTCTTCGTTGAGCCAAACCTGCCAACCGTTGCCAGACGATGAACTCCAGATCAATAGACTTCTTACGAGTATGCTGATGTTCCGCATTGAAGTGCCGTTTGCGGCGTGCACGGATAGTCTGCTTCATTCTGTTGAACAACGCTGGATTCATGTGCTGATCAATCCACTCATTGACCTGCACGGGTTTGTTCTCGAAGGTCAGCAGAATCTCTACGGCTTCTTGCGCGGCGCTGGTTTCAATGTAGCGAGTGATTAACTCGCCTTCCCGGTGTTTTTTTACCAGGTACTTCCATTTCCAGCCGCTTTCAAGGTTTTCCAGTTGTTGATATTTCATCGCGATCCCAATGTGACCGTGTAACTCATTTCAGGATAACAGGTTTTTGCTGATGTGCTGAGAAGAAATCACCCTCACGGCGTGAGGCTAACCCCTTCCGGAAAGTTGCCCGCTAATCCCCGTGTGCTCACTCTCGCCTTGAGGTATAATCACCCGCTTTACATCTGACTAAAAAACAGCGACTTTGACGATTACTAAACTTTCACAGCGCGATCTTGTCCCCGATCTCGAGGCTTATCAGACGCTGTTTACCCAGCCAGATTTGGCAACCGAAACCGATTCCTTACCCGGCGAACTGCAGGCTCGTCTGCATTATGCGCTGGACCAGTTCCTCTACCCACAAGCCATTTCCGATTATCTGTTGGTGAAGGCACCTGAAGAGCCTGAATACCTCGCGCTGCTGGCTAATGCTACGCGTGAGCTCCGGAAAGTTCCTGACGCGCTTCATGGTGTCCGCTACACGATTCATGGCGCTCAGGTTAGCCAGACAGCCGCCACCAGCCAAACGGATAACTTTGCAAGCCAGGGGCCCGTGATTCAGGCTGACTGGGTTGAAGCAGAACAGCTGTTCGGCTGCGTGCGTCAATTCAATGGCGAAATCTCGCTGCAACCAGGCCTTGTTCATCAGGCTAACGGTGGGGTGTTGATTCTTTCTCTGCGAACGTTGCTTTCACAGCCTCTCCTCTGGATGCGTCTGAAAAACATCGTTTCGCAGCAGCGTTTCGACTGGCTGACCTTCGATGACTCGCGTCCTCTGCCTGTCTCTATCCCTTCCATGCCGTTATCGCTCAAAGTGATGCTGGTCGGGGAGCGAGAATCCCTTGCTGATTTTCAGGAGATGGAACCGGAGTTATGCGAAAAAGCCATCTACAGTGAATATGAAGACAACCTGCAAATTGTCGACGAAGAAGCACTGAAAAGCTGGTGTCAGTGGATATGGCATGTCGCTCGCGGGTTGAATCTTCCCGGTCCGGCAACAGATGCCTGGCCGTTACTCATTCAGGAAGGTGCTCGCTACACCGGCGATCAGCAAACTCTGCCTCTGTGCCCGTTGTGGATTGGCCGCCAGCTGCGCGAAGCGGCAGCTTTCTGTGAAGGTGATGCCTTTATCGCAGAACAACTTGCCACGATGCTCAATCAGCGCCAGTGGCGTGAAGGTTACCTTGCTGAGCGCATGCAGGATGAAATCCTGCTGGAGCAGATCCTCATTGAAACCGAGGGCGAGCAGATTGGCCAGATAAATGCCCTGTCCGTGGTGGAGTTTCCCGGCCACCCTCGTGCATTTGGTGAACCATCGCGTATTAGCTGTGTTGTACACATTGGCGACGGCGAGTTCACCGATATCGAGCGGAAAGCGGAGCTGGGCGGCAACATCCATGCGAAAGGCATGATGATCATGCAGGCCTTTTTGATGGCTGAATTGGGGCTTGAGCAGCAGATTCCGTTCTCAGCGTCTCTGACGTTTGAGCAGTCGTACAGCGAAGTCGATGGGGACAGTGCGTCCATGGCTGAGCTTTGTGCCTTAATCAGTGCCCTTTCCGGTGTGCCGATTAATCAAAGCCTGGCGATTACGGGTTCCGTCGACCAGTTCGGCCGTGTTCAGCCCGTGGGCGGCCTGAATGAAAAAATTGAAGGGTTCTTCGCCATCTGTCAGCAGCGCGGTTTGACGGGCAAGCAAGGGGTCATTATCCCTTCTGCCAACGTGCGTCATCTCAGTCTTGCTCAGGATGTGCAGCAGGCTGTTGAAGCCGGAGAGTTCTCTCTGTGGGCGATTGATGATGTGGCGGATGCCCTGCCATTGTTAACACAATTGGTCTGGGATGAAGAAGGACAGACCACGCTTCTGCAAACCATTCAGGAGCGTATTGCTCAGGCAAATCAGCAGGATACCCGGCATCGTCCGTGGCCACTGCGCTGGCTGGGTTGGTTCCAGTCAAACTGATCGGACTTGTTCAGCGTACACGTGTTAGCTATCCTGCGTCGCGAACTCAAAATAAGGCTTACTGAAAACATGGTAGATAAACGCGAATCCTATACAAAAGAAGACCTTCTTGCCTCCGGTCGCGGTGAACTGTTTGGCGAAAAAGGCCCGCAGCTGCCGTCAGCCAACATGCTGATGATGGACCGTGTCATTAAGATGACCGAAACGGGCGGTAACTTTGATAAAGGCTACGTGGAAGCAGAGCTGGATATCAATCCAGACCTGTGGTTCTTCGGTTGCCATTTCATTGGCGACCCGGTAATGCCTGGCTGCCTCGGCCTGGATGCCATGTGGCAACTGGTTGGTTTCTATCTCGGCTGGCTTGGCGGTGAAGGCAAAGGCCGCGCGCTGGGCGTGGGCGAAGTGAAATTCACGGGTCAAATCCTGCCAACCGCGAAGAAAGTGACTTACCGCATTCACTTCAAACGCGTCATCAACCGTCGTCTGATCCTGGGTATTGCGGATGGCGAAGTACTGGTTGACGGCCACAAGATTTATGAAGCAACCGATCTGAAAGTGGGTCTGTTCCAGGACACTTCTGCGTTCTGATCCGTTGAGTCATCTTCTGACTTAAGAACGGCGAAGCCTCTGCATGCAGAGGCTTCTTTGTTTTAAAGAGACAGCATCAGGCGATTACTGCCCTGTCCTCCATGGCTTCTCGCCAGCCTCCTAGCCAGTGAGACCTTTGATTCAAGGTCTGATAAGGACAGATTTCTTTTGATTTGCCAGCGATGCCAGCCTGGTACCCACGTTGATGTGCCCGTTCCAGGCGATCACGTTTTTGTCTCTTCATGCCTCGTTTCCCTCATTTTTTGATCTGGTGGAAAAGAAAACA
>NZ_JBOFIN010000147.1:0-14081 GCF_051650185.1 Scandinavium sp. | reverse complement strand
CCATTTTATCGGCATCGCGGTACTTAACACCGCGTTCCATCACAATGGGTTTACTCATAGCGTGCGTGTTCCAGTTGCGAGTAACGAAGGAAAGCGTTTCAATTCAAGGGAATGTTGTATTTATCAACTATTTTTGAATCTGATGGCTGGCAGTATACCATCAATAAGCGTGATAAGCAGCCTGCCAGCCCGGCAATTTGTAAACCAGATGTTGCTTTCTGTGCGCTTCGTTCGCACGAGCACTGAAAAAATGAGGTTCGACGGCGAGTTAAAACACCTGGCGAATGGCGGTAATCACGCTTTGCAATACCGGATCACGCATACTGAGCTTGTTGTAATGCAGTGAAAAATCGACAACTTCATCTCGCAGTGGTGCAAAATCTACGATCTGCAACGGCCAGCACCGCGAGAACAGCGTAAAGAAGCGAGCAGGCATCAATCCGACCAGATCGCTGTTACCAATCAGCGCCGCTATTGTCACAAGGTTGTAACTGCTGAAGCTGATTTGACGCTCCGGGAACATCTCATGCACGCGCTTACGCAGCTCGGTATGCGCCGCACCTTCCATCATCAGCAGTGTGTATTCAAACTGGCTCAGGGACGCCTGCGTTTGCTGCGTTTTAAACACCGGATGACCTTCACGGGCAACAAGTACGATACGATCGCTGTACAGCACGTGATGGCTTAATGCTCTCGTGTCGTGAACATTGCTGTCGATAATTAAGTCAGTCTGAAACTGACTCAGTTGAAGGCCAACATCGGTGACGGGGATATTACGTAACAGCAACTGAGGGAATTGCTCTTTAATCGTCTGATAAATGGCCGGCATGACCACCGCACCAACGCTGGGAGATGTCCCAATCGTGATAGTGCGCTGCTTGTCGTAGCTACCTGTGAGATCGAGTGCGCCGAGAATGGATTCCAGGCCCTGACTGATGTATTCATGCAGGTGGGTGGCATAGGCGGTTGGCGTGACGCCCTGGCCTTTACGGATGAAAAGCGGGTCCGGAAATATGGTGCGCAGTTTCTGAATGGATTGGCTAATAGCAGAGGGAGTGAGATTCAGAATTTTCGCAGCGTTAACGATGCCTTTATGTACATATACGGCCTCAAAAATCGTCAATAAATTGAGGTCGATATTTCGCAGGGTCCTGAAGATTTGCGGCGTATCATTCTCTCTTTGCGGATTTATTCGGCTTTCCGGCTGGTCGTTATATTCCACACTTGTACTCCGTATTCATTCACAATATGAATGATAGTTGAAAAAGTTTTTATTGTTATTATGCTTTTGAGAGGCAACTTTATCGCGGAGACAGGATTTATATCACTATTATCAATGAGTTATATCTTGAACTGCGGAGCCATCTCGATTTTTAGTGGCGTGTTAACGTAAAATTTTGTACTCGTCGTAGTCACTTCTTAGACGGGCGGAGAAAAAATATAGAAAGTTGTGATTAATGTAAAGGAAAACGAGGCAAAAGGGGTGGGGACCCGACAAAATATCAGGTCCTGCTGTATAATATATTAAGCCGTAATATATTTATGAGGTGGATTGTTTAGCAGTGCTAAAAAATTCCTGACCAACACGGGGGCAATATTTACCGTTTTAGCCTCTGCATCCCAATCCTGCATTTGCGTCATTTCCATCCCCGCATAACCACAAGGGTTAATACGCAGGAAAGGGGATAAGTCCATCGCAACATTCAGCGCGAGACCATGAAACGAGCAGCCTTTGCGGATGCGCAACCCCAGTGAGCAAATTTTCTTTTCCCCGACATAGACGCCTGGCGCATCTGCGCGTGGGTGTGAATCGATCCCAAATTCTGCCAGCGTATTCACGACGGTTTGTTCCAGTAATGTGACCAGTTCACGCACACCGAGTTTTCGGCGTTTCAGGTTGAGCAGCACGTACATGACTTGCTGGCCTGGCCCATGGTAGGTCACCTGGCCGCCACGATCGCTCTGAATGACCGGAATATCACCCGGCACCAGAACGTGCTCCGCCTTGCCTGCCTGTCCTTGTGTGAAGACAGGTTCGTGCTCAACCAGCCAGATCTCATCGGGCGTTGATTCATCACGGTTATCGGTAAAGTCATGCATCGCCTGAGAAACAGGCTCATAAGGTTGGACGCCAAGCTGACGAACCAGCAGGGTATTCAGACTCAAAACGGCAACTCCGCGGAACGGGAAAACATAGCGGGGAGTATATCACAGAGCAGAAACGGTGTTGCCCGGCGAGCGCCGGGCAACGGGATCACAGCACCATACGTACGATGTCGATATTACCTAACTCTTCGTACAACGTTTCGACCTGCTCAATATGAGTGGCGGTAATGGTGATGGAGACTGAGTGGTAGTTGCCTTTGCTGCTTGGTTTTACCTGCGGGGAGTAATCACCTGGCGCGTGGCGCTGTACCACTTCCACCACCTGATCAACCAGCTCAGGCAACGCCTGCCCCATCACCTTGTAGGTAAATGAAGTAGGGAATTCAAGCAGTTCGTTAAGTTTGGTTTTCATGTCAGCTCCGGTGGTTTAAAAAGACGACTCCCGCGGCGTGCCACGGGAGTCGTTATCAACATGCTTAGTATATGGGGATGGAAATCACACTTTCAAGTGTGTAATTTTTAACCAAACCAGTGGTGGAACATTAATTTAATGTAATCAATCATCTTGCCGAAGAAGTTGCCTTCAGGAATTTCCTGCAGAACAACCAGTGGGCGCTGTTCAATGGTTTTGCCGTCGAGCTGGAAGTTGATCGTACCGACCACCTGGTTTTTCTGCAGCGGAGCGTGCAGCTCGGCATTGTTCAGAACGTAGCTCGCTTTCAGATCCTTCATGCGACCACGTGGGATGGTGAGATAAACATCTTTATCCACACCCAGTGAAGCGCGGTCGGTGTCACCGAACCAGGCTGGCTCAGAGGCAAACTCTTTACCGGCTTTGATTGGGCTTACGGTTTCGAAGAAGCGGAAGCCCCAGGTCAGCAGTTTTTTACTTTCGGTTTCGCGACCCTTGTAGGTACGGCCACCCATCACGGCGGACACCAGGCGCATCTGACCTTCGGTTGCAGAGGCTACGAGGTTATAACCGGCTTTATCGGTATGACCAGTTTTGATGCCGTCAACGTTCAAGCTGTTATCCCACAGCAGACCGTTACGGTTCATCTGACGGATACCGTTGAAGGTGAACTCTTTTTCTCTGTAGATGGTGTATTCATTCGGCACATCGCGAATCAGCGCCTGACCAATCAGAGCCATATCGCGAGCGGAGCTGTACTGACCATCAGCATCAAGACCGTGTACCGTCTGGAAATGGGTGTTCTGCAGGCCCAGTGCGGTGACGTAGCTGTTCATCAGACCCACGAAAGCATCCTGGCTGCCAGCAACATAGTCGGCCATGGCCACGCAGGCGTCGTTACCGGATTGCAGGTTGATACCGCGAATCAGCTGTGAAACGGGAACCTGCATGCCAGGCTTCAGGAACATCAGGGATGAACCTTTGAATACCGGGTTGCCGGTCGCCCAGGCGTCGGTGCCGACGGTGACGACATCAGACTCTTTGAATTTGCCTGCTTTCATCGCCTGACCGATGACATAGCTGGTCATCATTTTGGTCAGACTGGCCGGGTCACGGCGGGAGTCAGCGTTCTGCTCTGCCAGGACTTTACCTGAGTTATAGTCGATCAGAATGTAGGATTCCGCGTCAATCTGCGGAACGCCAGGGATCATGGTTTTGATGTTCAGGTCATCAGCGTGGGCGGCTGTGGTCAGTGCCGCAACGGACAGCGCCGTGATAAGTAAACGAGCAGAGAAAGAGGTCTTCATGGTCAGAACAACGACATCCGTGATGGAGTGAAAAAAGTGCCTAACTATAGCATTTGCTATAAGGTCAGGCATCCTGCATTGCGCGCGACTTTGTTAATGATTTTTACATACTCAGCGCGCCAGGATGCTTATCTGCCTTTAGTTGGCGTGTGTAATAAATGACTGCAGCTGCACTTCACTTTGCAAACGCTGTTGCAGAGTCGTGGCATCCGCTTTGCTGTTAAACGGCCCTAACTGAATACGCCAGACCGCGCCGTTTTGCGTCACCCGGCCAGGCACAGAAAACTGCTGGCTGAGGCGTTGTTGATACTGCTGAGCGCGAGCCTGATCGCTCACGGCACCCACCTGAACCACATAGCTGCCGCTGGCGGCTGTCGCAGTGGCTGCAACAGGCGCAGCGCTTGTTGCAACACTACCCTGAACAGAACCCGGCGCAGTCACTGGAGCGTTTTGTGTGGCAACTGGCTGAGCTGCGGGCTGCGCGGCTGGTTGAGGTGTCGGTTCGCTTCCTTCAAGTACGCCGCTGTTCAGCGTTGTCGGTGCGCCGAGGAAGCCGCTGCTGTTAACCGGTGCGCCGGTGGCATCTTCCGGCTTCAGCGTATCGTTACTGATTGCGCGAACATCGCTCTGACCAGACTGTGGCTCAGGAGCAGAAGAAACACTGCCCATGCCGCCGCTCAGATCCGGGCGAGAGGGAAGGGCATAAGTCTGCTTTGCGATGGTGGTACAAGCCGTACCAGGCCCGGACAGCGTACCGTCCTGCGCCACAATAATCGGGTCAATACGGACTTTGGTATTGTTGGACGTATTCAGACGATCGGCTGCAGCGCGGGAAAGTGAAATCACACGATCGTTGCCATAAGGGCCGCGATCGTTAATACGCACAATCAGCATGCGGCCGTTCGCAAGGTTGGTAATACGTGCGTAGCTTGGCACAGGCAGCGTCGGGTGAGCGGCAGTGAGCTGCATCGGATCAAAAGACTCGCCGGAAGCTGTCAGGTTGCTGCCTGGTTCTGCATCATAAATAGCGGCTAAGCCAGCCTGACTGAAGTTCGACGGGTCCTGGACGATGTTGTAATTCTTGCCGTCGCGCTGATAGTCCTGATTGACCGAAGGGTTCTGAGGCTCGTAGCGAGGCTCGGCTCCGCTGATTTCGACCACCGGGCCATTACAGACCGCCGGCTTCGGTGCGCTGACAGTTTGCTGTGGCACGCCATCATCACTCGAACACGCCGCCAGTAAGCCCGCTGCGATACAGATCCCAAGCCATTGTTTACGCATCATTGCGCACCTCTTATACGCTTTTCGACAACATTTTTCTGTGGGTATGTATCGACATCACGATACCAAACCCGGCCATCAGTACGATGAGAGCAGAGCCCCCATAGCTCACCAGCGGGAGCGGAACGCCTACCACCGGCAAAATTCCACTTACCATACCAATATTTACGAAGACATAAACGAATAAAATCAACATTAAACCACCAGCCATTACGCGGCCAAAGGTGGTTTGTGCTTGCGCGGCTATCCACAACCCGCGCATGATCAGTAAAACGTACAGCGCGAGCAGAACCAGGAAGCCTATCAACCCCAGTTCTTCAGCAAGCACGGCAAAGATAAAGTCAGTATGGCGCTCGGGTAAGAATTCGAGCTGCGACTGAGTGCCGTGCAGCCAGCCTTTGCCGCGTAAACCGCCGGAACCAATGGCAATTTTCGACTGAATAATGTGGTAGCCCGCGCCCAGCGGATCGGTTTCCGGATCGAGCAGCATCATCACGCGCTGGCGTTGATAATCGTGCATCAGGAAGAACCAGAGTATCGGAATAAAGGCCGCCACCAGCACAACAGCCACGCCGATCAGACGCCAGCTAAGCCCGGAAAGGAACAGCACAAACAGGCCGGAAAGGGCGATAAGAATCGAGGTGCCCAGGTCTGGCTGTGCCGCCACCAACAGCGTTGGCAGGAATATCAGCACCAGGGCAATCGCGGTGTTTTTAAGCGTAGGCGGGCAAACATCGCGGTTGATAAAGCGTGCCACCATCAGAGGTACGGCAATCTTGGCAATCTCAGAGGGCTGGAAGCGCACGACACCCAGGTCAAGCCAGCGCTGTGCGCCTTTAGAAATGGCTCCGAAGGCATCTACCGCGACCAACAGCACAATACAGAAGATATAGAGCCAGGGTGCCCAGCCTTCGTAGACTCGAGGGGGGATCTGTGCCATGACGACCATGATGACCACGCCCATCGCAATCTGGCCGATTTTGCGTTCCATCATGCCGATGTCCTGGCCGCTGGCGCTCCAGATGACCAGTGCGCTGTAGGTCAGCAGCGCCAGCAGGATGAGCAGCATGGTGGGGTCAAGGTGGATCTTCTCCCACAATGACTTTTTGTTCGGATTATCCGTCATGTTTATTGGTCCTCCGCGGCTGCGGCTGCCGGGTTTTCTGCCGGCAGGACGGTGTTGTTATCACCGAGCATAATATGGTCAAGGATCTGGCGCATGATGGTGCCGACCGCCGGGCCAGCACCGCCGTTTTCCAGAATAATGGCAACCGCCACTTTCGGGCTGTCGTAAGGGGCGAAAGCGGTCATTAATTTATGGTCACGTAAACGTTCAGCAATGCGGTGCGCGTTATAGGTTTCGTTGGCTTTCAGACCAAAGACCTGTGCGGTACCTGATTTCGCCGCAATCTTGTAGGGCGCGCCTGCGAAGTATTTATGTGCCGTGCCGTTTGGACGATTGGCTACGCCGTACATCCCGTCTTTGGCAATTTCCCAGAAGCCGGAGTGAATATCACCCACCGGCGCTTCATGCGGTTGTTCCCACGGCACTTGCTTACCTTCCTCGGTGGTGCTCATCAACAGATGGGGCACTTTCACCACGCCGTCGTTAATCAGGATCATCAGCGCTTTGCTCATCTGAATAGGCGTCGCTGTCCAGTAACCCTGACCAATCCCGACGGGAATGGTATCACCCTGATACCATGGCTTTTTAAAGCGTTTCAGCTTCCATTCACGGGTTGGCATGTTTCCGGAACGCTCTTCAGAAAGATCGATACCGGTGTAGTGACCGTAGCCAAACTTGCCCATCCATTCGGAAAGCCTGTCGATACCCATGTCGTAGGCGACCTGATAGAAGAAGGTATCAGCAGATTCTTCCAGCGCTTTGGTGACGTTCAGGTGGCCGTGGCCCCATTTTTTCCAGTCGCGATAGCGCTTGTCGGAACCCGGTAACTGCCACCAACCCGGGTCAAACAGCCCGGTATTTTTGGTGATCACGCCAGCGCTCAGCGCTGAGACTGAAACGTAAGGTTTAACTGTAGACGCAGGAGGGTAAACACCTTGTGTGGCGCGGTTCACCAGCGGCGTGTTCGGGTCGTTCAACAGTGAGGAGTAATCCTTGCTGGAAATACCATCTACGAACAGGTTTGGATCGTAGCTTGGCATCGACACCAGCGCCAGAATGCCACCGGAACGCGGGTCGGTGACTACCACGGCGGCACGGCTGCCGGCCAGTAGCGTCTCGATGTACTGCTGAAGTTTCAGGTCAAGCGTCAGGTAGATATCGTGCCCAGCCTGCGGCGGCACTTCCTTCAACTGACGGATAACGCGACCACGGTTGTTAACTTCAACCTCTTCGTAACCGGTTTGACCGTGGAGCACATCTTCGTAGTAGCGCTCGATGCCGAGCTTACCGATATCGTGCGTCGCAGCATAGTTTGCCAGCTTGCCTTCTTTATCGAGGCGGTCGACGTCTTTATCGTTAATTTTCGATACGTAACCAATGACGTGCGTCAGCGCGGAACCATAAGGATAGTAGCGACGTTTATAGCCTTTTACTTCCACGCCCGGGAAACGGTACTGATTAACCGCAAACCGTGCGACCTGAACTTCTGTCAGGTTGACCTTGACCGGAATGGACGTGAAGCGGTGCGAGCGGGCACGCTCTTTTTTGAAATTGGCGATGTCATCATCGGTAAGGTCGACGACGCTGCGCAGATCGTTAAGCGTCTGCTGGAGGTTGTCCACCTTTTCAGGCATCAATTCAAGCTGGTAAATCGTGCGGTTTAACGCCAGCGGTGTGCCGTTGCGGTCATAGATGATGCCGCGACTTGGCGGAATAGGGACCAGCTTAATGCGGTTTTCGTTAGAGCGGGTTTGATAGTCAGTAAAACGAACAATTTGCAGATTATAGAGATTAACAACCAGCACGCCACTGAGGATTAAAATACCCGTAAAGGCGACTACTGCCCGGCGCACAAAGAGCGCGGACTCAGCCGTATAGTCGCGAAAAGAATTCTGTAATTTCATCCGCTGCTTAATCTACTCTGGTCATCATTACTCGCGGTGATAAGGGTGGTTGGTGGTAATGCTCCACGCCCGATAAAGGCTCTCTGCCACCAGCACTCGCACCAGCGGGTGAGGAAGGGTCAGCGCGGAGAGGGACCAACTTTGTTCTGCGGCAGCTTTACAGGCAGGGGACAACCCCTCCGGGCCACCGATAAGCAGGCTGACATCGCGGCCATCCTGCTTCCAGCGCTCAAGCTCAACGGCAAGCTGCGGCGTATCCCAGGGTTTACCCGGAATATCCAGCGTGACAATGCGATTTTTGCCTGCCGCCGCCAGCATCAGCTCGCCTTCTTTATCCAGAATCCGCTTGATGTCCGCATTCTTACCCCGTTTGCCGGCAGGAATTTCTACCAGCTCAAACGGCATATCTTTGGGGAAACGGCGCAGGTATTCCGTGAAACCGGTTTGTACCCAGTCAGGCATTTTGGTCCCAACGGCAATGAGCTGCAGCTTCACGCATTAACCCCAGAGTTTTTCCAGTTCATACAGGCGACGACTCTCTTCCTGCATAACGTGAACAATCACATCACCTAAATCGACGACAACCCAATCGGCTACGTTTTCACCTTCAACGCCCAGTGGCAGCATGCCCGCGGCGCGAGATTCCTGAACAACGTGGTCAGCGATGGACATAACATGACGAGTGGAGGTGCCGGTGCAGATAATCATGCAGTCGGTGATACTGGATTTACCGTGAACATCGATAGCCACGATGTCCTGGCCTTTAAGATCGTCGATTTTGTCGATAACAAAATCCTGGAGTGCTTTACCCTGCAAGTTTCCCCCTGGTCAGGTGAAGATTAACAATATGAACAGCCCGTCAGTATACCTGAATCCAGGACGAAGTCGGGACAAATGTCTCCGGCCGGATGGCACCGGCGGGCTATCATCCCATCCAATGACACCGATTGCATCGCCATTTTTGTAAAACAATTTCTGTAAATCAGTATGGTGGGACAAGTCTGGCTGCGGAGAATAGCAGCCTTGCCGGGTGTGTCAATGGTCTGCGGGGAGGTTAAGGATGAAAAGAGATTTTTCGTGTTGTTTACGTTCAACCAGCTTCAGAAATTGCCTGATAAAGACCGTGCTGGTGAATATACGCTAAAACCGCTGCTGGCAGCATTTCCGCGCACGATTCCCCTTTTTGCAGACGTTCACGGATAAGCGTCGCGGAGATATCAAACCATGGCGTTTCGGCCAGGTAAATTTTGCCGGACGGAGAGTCATGTAAATCCTCGGCACGGTTCGTCAGATGGGCATCCAGCCATTGTTGATGCTGCTCTTCTTTCATCGCCATCGGGTAACCCGGACGGCGGCAGACAAGCAAATGCGCATTACCCAAAATGCTTTGATAGTCGTGCCAGGTCGGAAAATTGATGAGAGAGTCCTGGCCGATGATGAACGCCAGCGGCCGATCGGGCCCAGCCTCCTGCCGCCAGGCTTTCAGCGTTTCAGACGTGTAAGAGGGCGTGTCGCGCTTGAGTTCACGCTCATCCAGTTCAAACAGCGGCTTATCCGCAATCGCCAGTTCCAGCATCTCTTTACGCTGTGCACTGGTCGCTTCTGGCTGGGGGCGGTGCGGTGGCACGTTGTTCGGCATGATCACCACTTTTGATAACCCAATCAGGTTAGCGAGGATCTCAACCGGTTTGAGGTGACCGTAATGCACCGGATCAAAAGTGCCGCCATAGATGGCTTTTAACGCAGTCATATCAACCTTCGAAAAAGACGTCAGGCAGGTTTTTGTGGCACAGCAGCAGCGACAGGCTGTCGAGCTCGGCCCAGACCGATTGTCCGTAATCCTGCTTGAGGGTCAGCTCTGTGCGAGTCAGCAGCGATACGGCGTGGCGAAGTTGTTCAGTACTCAGGCGATTCAGCGCTTCAGTAAACAGCGGGCGGCGGTTCTGCCAGACGCGATGCTTATCGAACAGCGCTCTCAGAGGCGTGGACGCCGACTGACGCTTCATATTGACCAGCAGCAGCAACTCGCGTTGCAACGTGCGAAGCAGGATAACCGGCTCGCTGCCTTCCTGGCGAAGCTGTTGAAGGATGTGCAGCGCGCGTTTGCTTTTGCCCGCCAGCAACGCATCCAGCCAGTGGAAAGGCGTAAAGTGCGCGGCATCATTGACGGCTTGTTCAACGCGCGGCAGCGTCAGCTTTCCGTCAGGCCACAGCAGAGAAAGGCGTTCCAGTGCCTGAGCGAGAGCCAGCAAGTTGCCTTCGTAGCAGTAACAAAGAAGCTGGCTTGCTGCCTCGTCGAGCTGCAGGTTGTGTTGCTTCGCGCGTGCTGCCAGCCAGCGTGGTAACTGAGCTTGTTCCGGGGTTTGGCAGGATACCTGCACGGCTCGCTCGGAAAGAGTACTGCACCACGCGGCGTTTTCCTGCGCCTTAGTCAGCTTGTTACCGCGAACAATCAGCAGTAAATCGTCGTGTAGCATCCCCGTCAGGGCGGCGAGCTGTTCGTTGATAGCGGCGTTTGGGCCGTTTTCAGGCAGTAACAGCATCAGCGTTTGACGGCTGGCAAACAGGCTTCTTTCCTGGCTGAGAGCAAACAGGGCATTCCAGTCGGTGCTGGCATCAATCGAGACGGTGTGGTGTTCATCAAAACCCTGAGCCATCGCGGCAGCGCGAATGGCATCCTGGCTTTCCTGAAGAAGAAGCGGGTCGTTACCGAGGAGTAAATACGCCGCGCGCAGCCCTTCAGAGAGCTGCGCGCGGAGTTGTTCTGGGTACAGCCGAATCATCAGTTACCCAGAGTAGTGGAGGTGCGAGTGGTCGCCGGTGTGGCGGTGGTGTCCGCCACTGGCTGCTCTTCCTCTTTGGTGGCTTCAGTATCTGCCACTTTCACGCTCGGCAGCTTGCGAATCAGCTGTTGAGCGGCTTTGTCGTACATTTCCTGAATGATGATGTCCTGCTCGGAATCTTTCGCCAGCGCCTTCTGCGGGTTATCGAAGAAGGAACGATAAACCTTGGTGCTGATCGGATAGATATCGTGACCTGGAATCAAAATGCTCGCGGTCACGGTCATCACCATCTGATATTCCGCCGTTCTACCGTCCTGGAATACTGATGCGGTGTCTTTACCGATGCTCGCGCCGCCCAGACGCAGGGACGGAATGTCCTGGCGAATGGAGCTGCCATCAACAATCTCGATCCCATTCAGGCGCATCTGGTTACGAACAGAACGACTCAGAGGGCCATTTGGATCACCTGAAATGAAAATCATCTGTTTCATGTTGGCAGGAACCTGCGTGGAGCTCTGCAGGTGCCAGCCACAACCTGCGGTGACGAGCACCGCAAGAGATACCAATAACGTTGTCAGAAATCGCACGCTTCCTCCCGCGCTTAGCCAACGACCAGGTTGAGCAGTTTACCCGGTACGTAAATCACTTTACGCACGGTAACGCCTTCCAGATATTTCGCAACCAAATGTTCCTGGCCTGCGCGTTCACGAACTTGCTCTTCGGTCGCATCCACCGGTACAGTGACTTTGCCGCGAACTTTACCGTTGACCTGAACGACGACCAGCGTGGTGTTTTCAACCATCGCTTTTTCGTCTGCTACCGGCCACGGAGCGTTATCCACATCACCTTCGCCGCCCAGTGTCTGCCACAGGGTGAAGCTCACGTGCGGTGTGAACGGGTTCAGCATGCGAACCACAGCCAGCAGCGCTTCCTGCATCAGAGCGCGATCCTGCTCGCCTTCGGTTGGCGCTTTCGCCAGTTTGTTCATCAGCTCCATCACAGCCGCAATTGCGGTGTTGAAGGTCTGACGACGGCCAACATCATCGGTCACTTTGGCAATAGTTTTATGCACGTCGCGACGCAGGGCCTGCTGATCTTCGCTCAGCGCATCAACATTCAGTGCCGCAACCGGGCCATTAGACGTGTGCTCATAAACCAGTTTCCAGACGCGCTTGAGGAAGCGGTTCGCACCTTCAACGCCGGATTCCTGCCATTCCAGCGTCATATCGGCTGGAGAGGCAAACATCATGAACAGGCGCACGGTGTCTGCGCCGTAACGCTCAACCATTTCCTGCGGGTCGATGCCGTTGTTTTTCGACTTCGACATTTTGCTCATGCCGGTGTAGACCAGCTCATGGCCCGCTTCGTCTTTCGCTTTCACGATGCGGCCTTTTTCGTCGCGCTCAACGAGGGCGTCTTTTGGAGACACCCAGTTGCGCTCGCCGTTTTCGCCGACGTAATAGAATGCGTCTGCCAGCACCATGCCCTGACACAGCAGCTGTTTGGCTGGCTCGTCAGAATTCACCATGCCTGCATCGCGCATCAGTTTGTGGAAGAAGCGGAAATAGAGCAGGTGCATGATGGCGTGTTCGATACCGCCGATGTAGATATCGACGGGCAGCCAGTAGTTGGCGGCATCGGAATCCAGCATGCCTTCCTGATAGTCAGGGCAGGTGTAACGCGCGTAGTACCAGGAGGACTCCATGAAGGTGTCGAAGGTATCCGTTTCGCGCAGCGCAGGCTGACCGTTCACCGTGGTTTTTGCCCACTCAGGATCAGCTTTAATTGGGCTGGTGATCCCGTCCATGACCACGTCTTCCGGCAGAATCACCGGCAGCTGATCTTCAGGGGTTGGCATCACGGTGCCGTCTTCCAGCGTCACCATTGGAATTGGTGCGCCCCAGTAACGCTGGCGGGAAACGCCCCAGTCGCGCAGACGGAAGTTAACTTTACGTTCGCCGACGCCCAGCGCTGCAAGCTTATCGGCGATGGCGTTGAAGCCTTCTTCGAAGCTCAGGCCACTGAATTCACCGGAGTTGAACAGGGTGCCTTTTTCGGTCAGCGCCTGTTCGGAGAGGTCTGGCTCTGTGCCATCGGCTGCCAGAATAACGGGCTTGATGTTCAGACCATATTTGCTCGCAAACTCGTAGTCGCGCTGATCGTGGCCTGGAACGGCCATCACTGCGCCAGTGCCGTATTCCATCAGCACGAAGTTCGCCGCCCATACCGGAATCGCTTCACCGGTCAGCGGGTGAATGGCTTTAAAGCCAGTATCGACGCCTTTCTTCTCCATGGTTGCCATGTCTGCTTCGGCAACTTTGGTGTTACGGCATTCGTCGATGAAGGTTGCAAGCTCAGGATTGTTCGCGGCAGCCTGCTGTGCCAGCGGGTGGCCCGCCGCAACGGCCAGATATGTCGCACCCATGAAGGTGTCTGGACGCGTGGTGTAGACCGTCAGCTTGTCCGCGTAATCGGTGACATCAAAGGAGATTTCCACCCCTTCGGAACGGCCAATCCAGTTACGCTGCATGGTCTTAACGGTGTCCGGCCACTGATCCATTTTATCCAGATCGTTGAGCAGCTCGTCAGCGTAGGCGGTGATTTTGATAAACCACTGTGGAATTTCTTTACGCTCAACTTTGGTGTCGCAGCGCCAGCAGCAGCCGTCGATAACCTGTTCGTTGGCCAGAACGGTCTGATCGTTCGGACACCAGTTAACGGCGGAGGTTTTCTTGTACACGAGGCCTTTTTTATACAGCTCGGTAAAGAACTTCTGCTCCCAACGGTAGTATTCCGGGGTACAGGTCGCCAGCTCACGGCTCCAGTCATAACCGAAGCCCAGCATTTTCAGCTGGTTTTTCATGTAGGCGATGTTGTCGTAGGTCCACGGTGCGGGGGCGGTGTTGTTTTTCACCGCCGCGCCTTCTGCCGGGAGGCCGAACGCATCCCAGCCGATAGGCTGCAGCACGTTTTTGCCCAGCATGCGCTGGTAACGGGCAATCACATCACCAATGGTGTAGTTGCGCACGTGGCCCATGTGTAGTCGGCCAGAAGGATAGGGGAGCATCGACAGGCAATAGTATTTCTCTTTGCTGTTGTCTTCAGTCACTTCAAATGTGCGCTTCTCGTCCCAGTGTTGCTGGACTTTCGATTCTATCTCTT
>NZ_JBOFIN010000146.1:0-188376 GCF_051650185.1 Scandinavium sp. | reverse complement strand
TGAAGTGTGGTGGTACAGCACGAAAGTGGGGGTTATCGACCTGAAGAAAAGGTCGATAACCATGGGTAAAGGATGTTAAATAGTGTTCACCATGTCCCCGAACACCTGTCTACCATGTCTCCGGACCGTACATGGGGAGGGGTTAGGGTGAGGGGAAATCAGTGCACGGACTACGCCGCATCTCCACGAACAACAGGCGCCAGCGCTGAAGCCAGGTGCTTCGCTTCCTGCACCAGAGAATCACGGGAAATCTCGCTGATAGATTTCGCCCCAGTCAGGGTCATCGCCACCTTCATCTCTTTTTCGATCAGGTTCAGCAAGTTAGTGACGCCCGCGCCGCCGTGTGTCGCCAGGGCGTACAGATAAGCGCGGCCCAGCAATACGCTGTCAGCACCCAGCGCAAGCATACGCACCACGTCCAGCCCATTGCGAATACCGCTGTCGGCCAGAATCGCGATGTCGCCTTTTACAGCATCAGCAATGGCTGGCAGCGCTCGCGCTGAAGAAAGCACGCCATCCAACTGGCGACCGCCGTGGTTCGACACCACGATACCGTCAGCGCCAAAGCGAACGGCATCGCGGGCATCTTCTGGATCGAGAATGCCTTTGATCACCATCGGGCCATCCCAGAATTCACGGATCCACTCCAGGTCTTTCCACGAAATGGACGGATCGAAGTTGTTCGCCAGCCAGCCGATGTAATCTTCCAGCCCGGTCGGTTTGCCCAGATAGGTCGAGATATTGCCTAAATCGTGCGGACGGCCATTTACGCCCACATCCCATGCCCATTGAGGATGCGTGACGGCCTGCCAGTAACGACGCATTGCCGCATTCGGGCCACTCATGCCAGAGTGCGCATCACGATAGCGCGCACCTGGCGTTGGCATATCCACGGTAAACACCAGCGTCGAACAGCCTGCTGCTTTGGCTCGTTCCAGTGCATTGCGCATAAAGCCACGGTCGCGCAGAACATAAAGCTGGAACCACATCGGGCGCTTAATGGTTGGCGCGACTTCTTCAATCGGGCACACGGAAACCGTTGAGAGCGTAAACGGAATGCCTTTCGCATCGGCAGCTCCCGCCGCCTGCACTTCACCACGGCGGGCATACATACCACACAGGCCGACCGGAGCCAGCGCCACCGGCATCGACAGCGTTTCGTTGAACAATTTCGTTTCCAGGCTGAGGTCGGCCATGTTTTTCAACACTCGCTGGCGCAGCGCCACCTGCGATAAATCCTCTACGTTGCGACGCAGGGTATGCTCCGAGTAGGCCCCGCCGTCGATGTAATGAAACAGGAACGGCGGCAGAATACGCTGTGCGGCGGCGCGATAGTCGCTGGCGGCGGAAATGATCATGGCTTGTTCTCCCTTAGGGTTTGTCAGGATCGCCGGGCAGGCGGGTGATGCGCGCCTGTCTGGCCCGGTCTTCATCAAACTGTTTAATGGTGGTGTGAACGAATCCCAGATGCGCCATCATCGCCAGGCGGGCCCCTTCCGCATCGCCTGCCAGAATCGCGTTCATTACCGTCTGGTGTTGTTCAGTCAGTCGGGAAAACACTGGAGGCACGAGGTACATCCGCTGACGGCTTTTAATCACCGAGGATTGCAGCAGCTCGAAGAAACCTCGCATGGTCTGAAGCAGGACAACATTGTGAGAGGCTTCGGCGATAGCCAGGTGAAAACGGACGTCACCCTGCGAGGCGAGATCAGGATCTTCACTTTGCGACGCCTCAAAACAGAGCCTGAGTTTCTCTTTATCGGCGTCGGTGGCTCGCAGCGCAGCGTGCCACGCGGTACTGGCTTCAATTGCATGGCGAGCTTCGAGGATATCGAAGGTGTAGTCCGGGTCATCGGCCAACAGGCTTTTCAGCGGTTGCACGATGTTGTGCTCAGACCAGGGTTCGTGCTGCCAACGCACAAACGTTCCGCCGCCGCGACGGCTTAACAGCAAACCTTCGCTCACCAGTCTTGCCAGTGCTTCTCGCAACGAATTGCGAGACACGCCAAGCTGCACAGCCAATTGGCGCTCGGCGGGCAGCCGCATACCGGGTTCCAGTTGCCGTTCTTCAATCAGCTTACGCACACGGGTTGCCACCTCGTCTGCCAGACAGCGCGGAGCAATGCTCATGTAAAAGTGGTCCTGCCAATGTTGGGGCGTTCTAAGAAGAATGGTTAACGATATGTTGTCTTCAGGCAATGCATATGTTGCGTGGGAAGATGGAACTGTGAGGCGTTGTACAGAACGGAGTTAAATTGGTTGGGCCAATCAAGGGAGAGGTCGGGGAGAGGGGCGCTCTCCCGCGTAGACTTAAAACTCAGTCTTCGAAAAGCCGGTCATCTCTTTCAGGCCCATTTCACGGCCCAGCGCGGTCATCGGGTGAATAACCACCAGGCCACGGACGCTTTTCTTCAGCTTGCCCATATCGGCCTGCTCTTTTTTGGTAATAGCGCGGCGGAACGGCATGTCAGCCAGTTTCTGTGCTTCTTTGCTCAGCTTCTGGCCATACACTTCGCGCAGGCGCGCGATTTCTGTTTCCAGCGTCGCTTTCTCTTTTTCCAGCTCGGCATACTTCTCTGCTTCATCCACCAGAGAAAGGGTTGGCTGCAGGTGACGGATAGCGTCCAGGCGGTCGCTCAGGCGTTTGATTTCGTTCTTTTCTACTTCTTTCATGGTCTGTGACTTAGTGATGTAAAAGACGTTTGATACCCCATAGTATGCGCGTTGAGCGTTGTTCCTGATAGTTAATTATCGACATTGATCCTGCGCAGATGAACGTTGATAGGATTTCATTAAGTCTAATAACATGAAAAATAAGGATAATTTTTGAAGTGTCTGTCCGATCGCATTTTTGCGCTTTAAGTGAACAAAAAGGCACTTTTTCCCCAGCGAAACCGAAGCGACCAGACCAGGCTTAAGAGAGACAACCGAAAAGGAGGGAAGATGATGGCTAAGATGGGTGAGAACGTGCCGAAGATCATCGATAAAGCGGTGGATTTCATGGCCTCCAGCCAGGCGTTTATGGAGTACCTGAAGAAGTCTCCGCCGCTGAATCACATTCCTGAGCACATTCCCGAGGAGAAAGGCCCGCTCTTTCGTGAGCGACTGGAATACTATCGGGATTTATATAAACCGGCGTGTGAACGGGAAAGCGAAAACCAGGACTGAGCGGATTACTTCTGGAAGGCTTTTTTCAGGCTGATTCGGGAAATCAGCTCAGTGAGTGACAGCACCATGGTTGAGCGTACAACCTGCTGATAGCGCTGCTTTTGCATGGCAAAGAGCCCGGCATCGCTGGTCTCAAAAACCGGCTGTGGCGGCAGGGCGGCAACGCAGTGCAGTTCGCCAAAAGGACCGAGGATTTCATCGTCCGTGAAAGCGTATTCATTGCCGTCGTGGTTGAGTTCTTCTCGCAGCGCCATCAGCAGTTCCGCATCTTCATACTCTGCACGGCTGATAACACCAAGGCCGTAGATGAGTTTCAGGCGCACAGACAAATCGCCCAGCGGCCCTTCGCCGTCCAGCAACGGTTCCACTGCGTATTTCACCGCGTAATCGTCTTTGCGGAAGACCTGAAGCACCAGCATGTTGACCGCCTCGGTCAGTAACTCCACGGCGGTAATCAGGAAGCTTCGAACGGTTTTGCCAGCATTCAGACGCTCAAGCACACGGTTTTCAAAGGCCTGGGTTTCTTCCATTATTGCCTGCATATCTGACAATCTTTTGTTGAGGTGCTGCTCCACGAGCAGCACCGGGTCGTGCATCATTTGATCGCGTTATATGCGTTAACCGCCTCCGCGACCACGTCGCTGTTGGCATCCAGTCCGGAAACTTGCGCCAACGCGGCCTGTGGGCCTTTCTCTTCGATAAGCTGTGCCAGTTCCAGCGCCTGTGGGTCTTCTTCACTGCGGTAGTGCATCGCACCCGCGATCCCTTTCACCAGATTCGCATGCGGCAGGCCATATTCCAGCGTGCCGAGCAGCGGTTTAATCAGACGGTCGCCCGCGCTCAGTTTGCGCAGCGGCTGGCGGCCAACGCGCTCGACGTCATCTTTCAGATACGGGTTCTCAAAGCGACCGAGGATTTTCTGGATATAGGCAGCGTGTTTATCGGCATCGAAACCGTAGCGCTTAATCAACACCGCGCCGCTCTCTTCCATGGCACCTTTCACCACGGCACGAATTTTTTCATCGAGAATCGCGTCGCGGATGGTCTGGTGACCTGCCAGCTTACCGAGGTAGGCGGTTATAGCATGCCCGGTGTTCAGGGTGAAGAGCTTGCGTTCCACAAATGCCATCAGGTTATCAGTTAATTCCATTCCCGGAATGGTCGGCAGGGTGCCTTTAAACTGGGTCTTGTCGACGATCCACTCGCTGAAGGTTTCTACCGTCACTTCAAGCGGGTCGTTGGTGGCGGAGGCAGACGGCGGCACGATGCGGTCAACGGCAGAATCCACAAAGCCAACGTGCTCAGCAACCCAGGCTTTATCTTCTGCGGCCAGCGCCGCATCAACGTGGCCTTTCAGCTGAGTCGAACCACGCACCATGTTTTCACAGGCGATGATGTTCAGCGGCGTGTTGTTGCCAGCGGCTTTACGTTTTGCCAGGCCTTTCGCGATGGCCGGGGCAATGCGCTCAAGCACAACCGGGCCAACGGCGGTAGTCACCAGATCAACCTGAGCAATCAGCTCCACCACGTCATCGCCGATGCTGCTGACGGCATTCACGCCAGAAACGGTTTCAACCTGCTCATTCTCGCCAACCACGTGCACCTGATAGCTATGACGGGCATTCAGGGCATCCAGAACCACCTGATTCACATCGGCGAACGTCAGGGTGATACCCGCATCGGCCAACAGTTTGCCGATAAAGCCACGTCCGATATTACCTGCGCCAAAATGTAATGCTTTCATAGTCTTAACCTTCATCAATGTTTTTACCCGAGAGGGCTCGGGTGAGGGCGAATCCGCAGTCCCTCACCCGAACCCTCTCCCCGTAGGGAGAGAGTGGGAGAACTTAGGCTGCTTTGTTACCCGAAATCAGGGCCAGCACTTCGGCCACGCTGTGGGTGGTAGCCAGACGCTCGATAACAGATTCGTCATCCAGGGCGTTGGTGAGGCTGGTGATAACGTGAATGTGCTCGTTATTACGCGCCGCGATACCAATCACCAGGCGGGCAATGTCGTCTGGCTCATCACCAAATTTCACGCCGTCCGGGTACTGACAGAATACCACGCCGGTTTTCAGCACACGGTCTTTCGCTTCGATGGTGCCGTGCGGTACCGCGATGGACTCACCCAGATACGTTGGGGTCAGTTTTTCACGTTCCAGCATCGCTTCAACGTATTCCGGCTCAACGTAACCGCCTTTCACCAGTTGCTCACCGGCAAAACGGATGGCTTCTTCTTTGCTGAAGGCTTTGCAGCCGAGGAAGATGTTTTCCGCGCCGAGTTTGAACAGATGGCTGTCGTCCTGCTCGAAGCTGCCTTGCAGCGTTTCACGGACTTTCACTTCGTTCTCTTCGTGACGCTGTGCCGCAACCAGACGCTCAGTCAGGCTGGTGTACAGGCCGCTGTCGAGGAAGTTGGTCAGCGAAATGTGCTGGGCCTGAGGTACCTGGCGCATCGCACGTTCGGTCAGGTCACGGTGAGTGATGACCAGGTCTACATCTGGCGGCAGGTTGTTGATCGCGCTGTTGGTCACAGAGATGTTGGTCAGACCCGCATCAGCGACTTTCTTACGCAGCACGCCTGCACCCATGGCGCTGGAGCCCATACCGGCATCACAGGCAACGATGATTTTACGCACGTGGCTCAGGTCGTTAGTCACATCACCAGCGGTCAGCGGAGAAGCAGCGCCTTTGGATTCTGCTTTCATGTCCTGCATACGACGGGTTGCCGCTTCGATGTCGTCTTCTTCTTTCACTTTGCTGGTTTTCAGCAGGATCGCAGAGACCACGAAGGAGACCGCCATTGCCGCACAGATAGCCGCAATGTTAGCGAAGTACGCGCCTTTCGGCGTCATCGCCAGTACCGCCAGGATAGAACCTGGTGAAGCAGGTGAAACCAGGCCGCCATTCAGCACGCTCAGAGTGAACACGCCAGTCATACCGCCGAGGATAACGGCCAGGATCAGACGTGGGTTCATCAGCACGTACGGGAAGTAAATTTCGTGGATACCGCCGAGGAAGTGGATGATGGCCGCACCGCCCGCAGACTGTTTCGCACTACCACGACCGAAGAACATGTACGCCAGCAGAACACCCATACCTGGGCCTGGGTTAGCTTCAATCAGGAAGAAGATGGACTTGCCGAGGTCGTGAGATTGCTGAATACCCAGCGGCGAGAAGATACCGTGGTTGATGGCGTTATTGAGGAACAGGATTTTCGCCGGTTCAACAAAGATAGACGCCAGTGGCAGCATGTCGTGCGCAACCATGAAGTTAACGCCCGCCGCCAGCACTTTGGACAGCACTTCAACCGCAGGGCCAATGCCGAGGAACGCCAGAATCGCGAGGATCATCCCGATGATGCCCGCGGAGAAGTTGTTCACCAGCATTTCGAAACCGGATTTGATCTTACCATCAACCCAGACGTCGAATTTCTTAATCGCCCAGCCGCCCAAAGGACCGGCAATCATCGCGCCGAGGAACATCGGCATGTCTGCACCGACGATAACGCCCATGGTGGTGATAGCACCGACCACGCCACCACGGTCACCGCCAACCAGACGACCACCGGTATAACCGATGAGCAGCGGCAGCAGATAAGTGATCATCGGCCCGACCAGCTTCGCCAGCGTTTCGTTCGGCAACCACCCTGTCGGAATAAATAATGCGGTGATAATCCCCCACGCGATAAACGCGCCGATGTTTGGCATCACCATGTTGCTGAGGAAGCGACCAAAGCTTTGCACTTTGATCTTGATATCGGATGACATAAAAACACCCCTTCTTATGTTTGCTGTCGCGCAGGCCAAAGCCCGAGGTTTGTTGTTAAGTGGCGGCAGAGGTAGCCGGACCCTGTTGATGATGCGAAATCTGGCACTGAATCGTTCAACTGTCCAGTTAGCACCCTTTGGTGTGATCTTAATCACGCTAATATAGGGTGGTGAGCCGTAAATGAAGTGATCATCGTCACAAAATGTCTGTGTAAAAAAAGTACTAAGCGCAAAAAACAGCCCCGACAAGGCTGTTAATGTGATGTTAATCACATTTTGTGATGATGGGTTTGTTATTGATATGTGATGTTGATCACAAGATATTTTTCTTCAGACAAAGCCTGATGTGATCCAGGCCTGAATTTGCCCTGAGCCGTGACCCGGGCTGTAACTCAATGACATGGTGAATAAGAAATAAACTCTACATTCATAGCGAGAATAGCAAAGCCTTATTATGCTTGAGTGACAGTGGGAGAGGCGGTTCCCACCAGGGCACCTTTCCTTTCCTTCAGAGCGTAATAAGAGGCAGCTATGTTTCTTAACTATTTTGCGCTGGGCGTTTTAATTTTCGTCTTCCTGGTCCTGTTTTACGGCATCATCGCCATTCACGATATTCCTTACAATATGGCCAAAAAGCGCAACCATCCTCATGCCGACGCGATCCACACGGCAGGGTGGATAAGCCTGTTCACGCTCCACGCTATCTGGCCGTTCCTGTGGATATGGGCCACGCTGTACCAGCCTGAGCGCGGCTGGGGAATGCAAAACCACATTTCGCCGTCCGGTTCCCCGCCTGACGTCAATCCCGACATTGATGCACTGTCCAGACGTATTGCAGAGCTGGAAAGGAAGCTGGCGGACGTGCAAACGCCCGTTCAGAAGAACACGCCGGAGCAATAACCATGGATCTGTTAATCGTATTAACTTATGTGGCCTTTGCTTGGGCGATATTTAAGATCTTCCGCATTCCGGTCAATCAATGGACGCTGGCGACCGCGACCCTGGGTGGCGTATTTATTGTCGCCGGTCTGATATTACTGATGAACTATAACCACCCGTATACCTTTACGGCGCAGAAAGCCGTGATCTCAATTCCCATCACCCCGCAGGTGACAGGAATTGTTAGCGAGGTAACGGATAAAAATAATCAGCTGATTAAAAAAGGCGATGTGTTATTTAAGCTGGATCCCACGCGCTATCAGGCTCGCGTAGACCGATTACAGGCGGACCTGGTGACCGCGACGCATAATATTGACGTGCTTAAGGCGCAGCTTTCTGAGGCGCAAGCCAATACAACACGCGTGTCCGCTGAGCGTGACCGCCTGTATAAAGATTATCAACGCTATTTGCAGGGAAGTAAGGCAAGAGTGAATCCGTTCTCAGAAAGTGATATCGACAACGCCAGACAAAATTATCTGGCGCAGGATGCGATGGTGAAAGCGTCCGTTGCCGAGCAGACCCAGATTCAGAGCCAACTGGACAGCAAGGCGAACGGCGAGCAGTCGCAAATTGCCTCTCTGCGGGCGCAGCTGACGGAGGCAAAATATAACCTTGATCAGACCATCGTTCGGGCACCCAGTAATGGCTATATCACCCAGGTGCTGATTCGCCCGGGCACCTACGCCGCAGCGCTGCCGCTGCGCCCGGTGATGGTCTTTATTCCAGAACAGAAGCGCCAGATTGTGGCCCAGTTCCGGCAAAATTCCCTGCTGCGTCTGAAGCCGGGTGATGAAGCCGAAGTGGTGTTTAATGCCCTGCCCGGTCAGGTGTTCGGCGGCAAGCTGACCAGTATTCTGCCCGTGGTGCCAGGCGGCTCTTATCAGGCACAAGGGGCGCTGCAATCCTTAACGGTCGCACCGGGGATGGATGGGGTGATCGCCACGATTGAACTGAGCCCGAATGCTGATGTGGACGCTTTGCCGGACGGGATATACGCCCAGGTAGCGGTCTATTCCGACCACTTCTCCCATGTTTCCGTGATGCGAAAAGTGCTGCTGCGCATGACCAGCTGGATGCACTATCTGTATCTCGATCATTAACCTGAATTTTTACGTCGCCTGCGCCATACTGATATTTTTGCTGACTATCAGGGAGCAGGCGATGAAACTGATCGGGAGCTACACCAGCCCGTTTGTGCGTAAAATTTCGGTGATTCTGCTGGAAAAGGGGATCACCTTCGAGTTTATCAACGAGATGCCCTATAACGCCGTCAACGGCGTGGCGCAGTTTAATCCGCTCGGCAAAGTGCCCGCGCTGGTCACCGACGAGGGCGAGTGCTGGTATGATTCGCCGATTATCGCCCAGTATATTGAGCAACTGAATATTGCTCCGGCGATGGTGCCTCGCGATGCCAAAGCCGCCCTGCATATGCGTCAGCTTGAAGCGCTGGCCGATGGCATCATGGATGCGGGTCTGGTGTCGGTACGCGAACAGGCACGCCCGGCGGCCCAGCAGTCGCCGGAAGAGCTGGTGCGTCAGCGTGAGAAAATTAGCCGGGGGCTGGATGCGCTGGAAAGCTATGTGGCGGACGGCACGCTTAAAGCGGACGAGCTGAACCTGGCAACCATCGCCACAGCCTGCGCCGTGGGTTATCTCAATTTCCGCCACGTCTCTCCGGGCTGGTGCGCGACGCGCCCTCATCTGGTCAAACTGGTCGAGACACTGTTCCAGCGCGACAGTTTTGCCCGCACAGAACCGCCAAAAGCGTAACGCGATCAATAACTCTCTGAGCAAAATAACAGTACAATTCCTGCACGTTGATTCCCCTCTCCCGTCGGGAGGGGGCAAACCACAGGCTTATTCATGACCACCGAAACCCCTTCGCTGTTCAGTCACCTTCCCGCTACGGACCGCCTGTTGCGCGATCCGGCGTTTCTCCCACTTATCGAGCATTTCGGTCACAGCCAGCTTGTCGCGGTATTGCGTCAGTTGCAGGACGAGGCGCGGGCCAGCATTCGCGAAAGTAATGTGTTGCCAGAGTGGTGCCAGAACTGGCACCAGGCAGCACAGGCGCGACTTACCGGGGATACGCAAAGCAAGCTGCGCCCGGTGATAAACCTCACCGGCACGGTGCTGCACACCAATCTGGGCCGGGCGTTGCAGTCGGAAGCGGCGGTTGCGGCGGTCAGTGAAGTCATGCGTTCGCCCGTCACGCTGGAATACTCGCTGGATGGCGCCGGACGTGGGCATCGCGACAGCGCGCTGGCTGAACTGCTGTGCCGTCTGACGGGGGCGGAAGACGCCTGTATCGTCAACAACAACGCCGCAGCGGTATTGTTAATGCTGGCAGCCACGGCGAACGGTAAAGAAGTGGTGGTTTCACGCGGCGAACTGGTGGAGATCGGCGGCGCATTCCGTATTCCTGATGTCATGCGCCAGGCGGGCTGCACGCTGCATGAAGTGGGCACGACTAACCGCACTCACGCCTGTGATTACGTCAACGCGATTAATGAAAACACCGGGCTGCTGATGAAGGTCCACACCAGCAACTACAGCATTGAAGGGTTTACCAAAGCGGTTGATGAAGCCGAACTGGCCTCCATCGGGCAGGAGAAAGGCATTCCGGTGGTCGCGGATTTAGGCAGCGGTTCGCTGGTGGATTTGAGCCAGTATGGCCTGCCGAAAGAGCCGATGCCGCAGGAGCTGATTGCCAGCGGCGTGAGCCTCGTGAGTTTCTCAGGCGACAAGCTGCTCGGTGGCCCGCAGGCGGGCATTATTGTCGGCAAACGTGAGCTGATTGCGACACTGCAACAGCATCCGCTCAAGCGTGCGTTGCGCGCCGATAAAATGACGCTGGCAGCACTGGAAGCCACGCTACGCCTGTATCTGCATCCTGAAAAACTCCAGCAAGCGCTGCCAACCTTACGCCTGTTAACGCGGCAACAGGATGAGATTCGTAAGCAGGGCGAGCGCTTACTTGCACCGTTGCAAGCCCAATATCCTGATTTCACCGTGCGCCTTGAGCCGTGTCTGTCTCAGATAGGCAGTGGCTCGCTGCCCGTCGATCGCCTGCCTTCTCAGGCGTTAACGCTGACGCCGAATGACGGGCGAGGCAGCACGCTTGAAGCGCTGGCAGAAAGCTGGCGACAGCGTGAATTACCAGTGTTAGGGCGTATCTATGACGGACGTTTATGGCTGGATTTGCGCTGCCTTGATGACGAGGCGCGCTTTCTGGAGAGTGTGCTGAAATGATTATTGCCACCGCCGGGCACGTTGACCACGGCAAAACCACCTTATTGCAGGCTATCACGGGCGTAAATGCCTCCCGCTTGCCGGAAGAGAAAGCGCGTGGCATGACCATCGATTTGGGGTACGCCTACTGGCCGCAGCCTGATGGCCGCGTGCCGGGGTTTATCGATGTGCCAGGCCATGAAAAATTCCTCGCCAATATGCTGGCGGGCGTCGGCGGCATCGATCATGCCCTGCTGGTGGTGGCGTGCGATGACGGCGTCATGGCGCAAACCCGCGAACATCTGGCGATTTTGCAACTGACCGGCAAGCCGACTATCACCGTCGCTCTGACCAAAACCGATCGCGTTGATAGCGATCGTATTACCGACGTTCGTCAGCAAGTCACCGATGTTTTACAAGAATACGGCTTCAACGATGCCACGTTGTTCGAAACTGCCGCCACGGAAATGCGCGGTATCGGGGCCTTACGTGAACACCTGCTGAATCTGGCAGAACGCCAGCATGCAGAACACCAACGTTTCCGCCTGGCGATTGACCGGGCATTCACCGTGAAAGGCGCAGGCCTTGTCGTGACCGGCACTGCGCTGACGGGCGAAGTGAAGGTTGGCGATACGCTCTGGCTGACAGGCGTCAACAAACCCATGCGCGTACGTGGGCTGCACGCGCAAAACCAGCCGACAGAACAGGCACACGCCGGGCAGCGTATTGCGCTGAACATTGCCGGTGATGCGCAAAAAGAAGAAGTCACCCGTGGCGACTGGCTGCTGGCGCAGCAGCCAGCAGAACCCTCAGAGCGCGTCATTGTTGAGCTGTATTGTCACACGCCGCTCACACAGTGGCAGCCGCTGCATCTTCATCATGCCGCAAGCCATATCACCGGGCGCGTCTCGCTGCTGGAAAATAATCTGGCGGAACTGGTATTAGATACGCCGCTGTGGCTGGCGGATGACGACAGGCTGGTGCTGCGAGATATCTCTGCCAGAACCACCCTCGCAGGTGCGCGCGTGGTAACGCTGAACCCGCCTCGTCGCGGTAAACGTAAGCCGGAATATTTGCAGTGGCTGGCGCAACTCGCTCAGGTGAGCACGGACGCAGAAGCATTCAATGTCCACCTGCAACGTGATGCCCTGCGCCTGAGTGAATTTGGCTGGGCGCGTCAGCTTAATGACGAAGGATTAACGCCGTTGCTTCAACTGCCAGACCTGCTGCGGGCAGGTGACAGCGTGTTGAGCGGCGCACTGGGCCAGCGCTGGCAGCAAAAGCTGCTAAATGCGTTGTCCGTTTATCATGAGCAGCATCGCGATGAGCCGGGGCCTGGGCGGGAACGTCTGCGTCGTATCGCTTTGCCAATGGAAGACGAAGCGCTGGTGCTGATGCTGATTGAGCAAATGCGCTCGTCGGGGCTGATCAATAGCCACCACGGCTGGCTGCATCTGCCGGATCACAAAGCCGGTTTTACTGACGAACAGGCCGTGCTGTGGCAAAAAGTGGAACCGCTGTTTGGCGATGAACCCTGGTGGGTGCGGGATTTGGCAAAAGAAACGGGCAGCGACGAACAGGTCATGCGCGTGACGTTACGGCAGGCCGCGCAGCAGGGGATGATTACGGCGATCGTCAAAGATCGTTATTACCGCAACGATCGGATTGTGCAGTTTGCCGGATTGATCCGCCAGCTGGATCTGGCGAGAGGATCGGCCTGTGCGGCCGATTTCCGTGACAGCCTGAACGTGGGCCGCAAGCTGACAATTCAAATCCTTGAATACTTCGACAGGATTGGCTTCACTCGCCGTCGCGGGAACGACCACCTCTTGCGCGACGCATTGCTGTTCCCGGCGGCAGAAAAATAATCGGCCAAAGGCGGCAGGTGAGATGCCTGCCGCTTCGCGTTATTTGTTCGCGTTGGCGTCAAAAAGGGAGAGATAGTCTCCATAGCCTTCCGCGGCTAAATTCGCTTTCGGGATGAAGCGCAGCGACGCGGAATTAATGCAGTAGCGCAGGCCACCTTTGTCCTGCGGCCCGTCCGGGAACACGTGTCCGAGATGGCTGTCGCCGTGCTGAGAGCGAACTTCGGTGCGCACCATGCCGTGGCTTAAATCACTGACGTTGCGAACATTATCTTCCACCGGGCGGCTGAATGCAGGCCAGCCACAGCCGGAATCAAACTTATCCAGCGACGAGAAAAGCGGCTCGCCGGACACAATATCGACGTACAGTCCCTCCTCAAAATGCTCATCATATTTGCCGGTAAACGGGCGCTCGGTGGCACTTTTCTGGGTGACGTTAAATTCCAGTTCGGACAGGGCCTGAACGGCTTTCGGGTCTTTTTGATACGTGCGGCTCATGGGTATCTCCTGGTTGGGATCGCGTCAGTGAAAACGGGACAAGGCTGACGTGGAGTGACAATCAGATAATCACGGTGAATGGAACGACGTCAAATTCCTCACAGAAAAGTTAACAAATGCCGGATGGCGCTACGCTTATCCGGCCTACAAAATCATCCTTAGGCCCGGTAAGGCGTCGCCGCCACCGGGCAATCAAGCCACCGGGCTAATGCCCTGCCGCAGGTGCGCCCGGTGCGCCTGAGCGGACAAACGGTGGACGGGTAAACCAGATAATCAGGATAAGCCCCATAAAGCCCCAGCCGAGCACCCAGAAGTAATCAATCGTCGACATCATGTACGCCTGCTGCGTGATGCTTTGCTCAATCATCGCAAAGTGCTGCTGCGTTGGGCCACCCATCTTCTGCACGTAATCCACCGCCGCCGGGTTATATTGCGACACGCTTTCCGTCAGATTTGCGTGGTGGAAAATCTCCCGGCGCTGCCAAATCCAGGTGGTGAGGGACGACGCAAAAGAGCCGCCAAGCACGCGGAAAAACGTCGCCAGGCCGGAGCCTTCCGCCACTTCGTTGCCATGCAGGTTCGACAGCACGATGGTCGTCAGCGGCATAAAGAAGAATGCCACGCCAATCCCCATAAACATCTGCACGCCCGCGATGGTGCGGAAATCCACATCGGTATTGAACTGCGCACGCATCAGACAGGATGCGCCCATCACCAGAAACGAAACGGAGCACAGTAGCCGCAGGTCGACCCTTGTCGCATAGCGGCCGATGATTGGCGTCAGCAGCAGCGGCAAGAAGCCCATCGGCGCGGCCGCAAGCCCTGCCCAGATGGCGGTGTAGCCCATCTGTGTTTGCAGCCACTGCGGCAAAATGATGTTGATGGCGAAGAACGCGGCGTAACCGAGCATCAGCGCCAGCGTACCAATCGCGAAGTTACGCTCCTTGAACAGGCGCAAATTTACGATCGGGTGACGCTCGCCCAGCTCCCAAATCACAAAGCTAATCAGGCTAATCGCGGACACCACCGACATCACGATGATGGGCGTCGATGAGAACCAGTCTTCATCATTGCCTTTATCCAGTACCACCTGCAACAGCCCTACGCCCAGGACCAGCAGCATGATGCCGATGTAGTCGATAGGCGAAGACTGGGTGGTTTCTTCTCTTCCCCGCAGCTGCGTCCAGACCACGATCGAGGCGAAAATCCCGATGGGCACGTTGATATAGAAAATCCACGGCCAGGAGTAGTTATCGGTTATCCAGCCGCCGGTAATCGGGCCGACAATCGGCGCGACCACGGTGACCATCGACAGCAGCGCAAGCGCCATACTTCGCTTCATCGGCGGGAAGATGACCAGCAACAGCGTCTGACACATCGGGAACATCGGCCCGGCGAAAAAGCCCTGCAGCGCGCGGAAGATGATCAGCTCCGTCATGCTGTGGGCAAAACCACACAGGAACGACGTGAGCGTGAAAAATACCACCGAGGCGATAAACAGCCGCAACTGCCCAAAACGGCGGGTAAACCAGCCGGTCAGCGGCAATGCGATGGCGTTACACACCGCGAACGAGGTGATCACCCACGTGCCCTGATCCGAACTCACCCCGAGATTACCGGAAATGGTGGGCAGCGCGACGTTGGCGATGGTGGAATCCAGCACCTGCATAAACGTGGCCAGCGACAGCGCAAGCGTCGCGAGGAACAAGCTTGGGGGCGTATAGGCCGCCTTCGGCTCAGACATAGCTTCTCTCTTAACGCTGGGCTACGGCGCTGCTGTTGTCATGAAGGATTTTCGCCACCAGTTTGTCGGCCGCTTCCATTGGCGTTTCATACACATCGGTGGTGAATCGCGGCTGATCGACGGTTTTTTGCGGCAGAAGATGGCCATCAACATTGCGGATATCCACCTTCGCGTTCATCGACAGGCCAATACGCAACGGATGCTTCTGCATATCGTGAGGGTCGAGCGTAATGCGAACCGGCAGGCGCTGAACAATCTTGATCCAGTTGCCGCTGGCGTTCTGCGCAGGCAGCAGGGAAAACGCGCTGCCGGTGCCGATCCCTAAGCTTTCAATCGTGCCCTGATACTGCACATCGTCGCCGTACAGGTCGGCATTCAGCGTCACTTTCTGCCCCAGACGCATATCCTGCATCTGGCTCTCTTTGAAGTTGGCATCAACCCAAACCTGATCCAGAGGCACGATAGCGAGCAGCGTGGTGCCTGAAGTAACGCGCATGCCGAGCTGCACGGCACGCTTCGCCACATAACCGCTGACAGGCGCAACAATGGTGCTACGAGCGTTGTCCAGATAGCGCTGGCGTAGGGTCGCTACGGCAGTTTTGATTTCAGGGTGGCTGTCGATAACCGTGTCATCCACCATCGCCTGATTGGTTTTCAACGCCTGCTGTGCGGCAACCAAATCGCTTTGGGCACTGGTGACAGCATCGCGATAGTGCGCCAGATCTTCCGCCGCGATTGCGCCGGTTGAGAAGATTTTGGCACGGCGAGCGTAGTCACTTTGCGCGGTTTGCAGGGCGACTCTTTTCGCATCAACCTGCGCACGGTAGTTATCCGCGGTGCTGTACAGGCCGCGAACCTGGCGCACGGTATTGGCGAGACTGGCCTCAGCCTGCTGAAGCGCAATTTCAGTATCGCTTGGGTCGAGCAGAACCAGCGGCTGGCCTTTCTGCACATAATCGCCTTCATCCACAGTAACCTGAGTGACCGTGCCGGCAATCTGCGGCGTCAGCGTGACCTGGTTGCCATTCACATAAGCATCATCGGTCGTTTCGTAATAGCGGGCGTAGAGCAGATACCAGGCCAGACACCCGGCTGCCGCCAGAATCAGGATCAGGAACAGGATCGCAAAATTGCGTTTACGTTTGCTCGGGCGTTTTTCAGGCGCCGGAGTGGTGTTTTCCATAGACATAGCGTGTGGCCTTAATTAGCGATGAGGGGCCGTAAATTCATCCGGCAGCATTTTGATAAGCAGTTCTTGTAACTGACGGGATTCATCAGGCGTCAAACGGGCGGTTAATTCAGCCAGAATGGTGGTCAGGGCTTCATTCTGAAACGTATTGCACAGCGTCTGCCCTTTGTCCGTCAGGGCCAGGATCACCTGCCGTTTGTCCTGCGGGTTGGGGTGACGTTCAATCAACTCACTTTTCACCATCCGTTCCACCATCCGGCTCATCGCCCCGGTATCCATCTGCAAACTCTTGCAGATTTCAGCCGGGCTGGTGTTGCCTTTGAAGATATTAATCAACACTTTAAATTGCGGCGCGGTGATGCCGCTGCCGGAAAAATAGTGGCCGATAAGCTGGTCTTTAAACTGGTTTGCCAGATGAAAAAGCAAACCCAGATGCAGGTTTTTGTTTTGGGAAGGTGTTGAGGAATTCATGATAGCTGCCTGGTCAGTAATTAACTTTATGATTACTGCCTGGTCATCAATTGTCAAATTCTGTCAGCGTAAAGCACACAGATTGACAAATCAGAGGCGGGTCGCAAAAGGGCGTGCAAGGTTGCAGGCCGTAGACGTTTCTTGCGTGTGGGTTTCAGGAAGGGGAATGTGCCGCTATGCACCGCTAGCCAGATTCGGATAGTGTCATGATTACTGATTTTGTGTGTATGATGTGTATAATCATCTAAGGCAGGGAGCATGACCAGTGCGGATGTCATCGTGGTGCTGAAAAAGCATGGCTGGTTCCAGAAGCGCGTGAAAGGAAGTCATCATCAATTCTGCCATCCTGAGCGTGTTGGGTTGGTGACGGTCCCCCACCCCAGGAAAGATATCAAACCTGGTACATTGGCGCAGATTTGGCGTCAAGCCGGGATTAAACCCTAATCCTCTGAGGAGCGATCATGTTCTATCCGGCTTATATCCATTCTGATACTGACGGCAGCGCCAGCGGTTTTTTCCCGGACGTGCCCGGATGCTACTTCGCCGGGGATTCGCTGGACGAGGCATTTCAGGATGCGAGAAGCGCGTTAACCGCGCATTTCGAAACGCTGTGTGAAATGAATCAAGACATTCCCAATCCTGGGAAAGTGGAAGGCCATCTTGAAACCCATGCTGAGGACTTTGCTGGCGGGCAATGGCTGTTGGTTGATATCAACATGAATCAATTTGACGGACGCGCAGAGCGAATCAATATCACTCTGCCACGCCGTCTGTTAGTCAAAATTGATACCTTTGTGGGCGAGCATCCGCGCTTCAGTAACCGAAGCGCGTTTTTAGCCGAAGCAGCACGGCGTGTGCTGCTGGGCTAATCATCCCTCATTCACCCAAATACGCATTTCCCCTTCGCCGCGGTTGGCCCAACTGAACCACGGGATAAAGGTCAGGGTTTGTGATGTTGCTGAGGATGGCGAGCGGTCGTAATGCCATAACGATTGCTGCTCGGGTTTTTCTGCGCTTTGGCGAATGCCTTCGGCCTGAATCAACACTTTGTGAGCAAACAGGCCTTTGCCTTCGAAGGCGTTGAAGGTGGCGTTTTCTGGCAGCCAGAGGTTGTGCAGCTCTTCGCCATTATCAGCCTGCTCAAGGCAATAAACCAGCGGCCCGCGCTGAACGGCCACTTTTCCGGCGACATGGCGCACCAACGGGTTGCCATAAACGCGCCGTACTGGCATGGGCAGTGTGAGCGTCAGGGTATCGCCTTCGTGCCATTCGCGGTTGAGATGCAGATACCCTTTGCGGATATCTTTCTTCACCTCAACGCCGTTAAGGGTAACGTGCGGCGCGTCGCACCAGTCGGGCAGACGCAGCGCCAGCGTGTGCTGCACTGGTTTTGGTGAGTCGATGGCAATCGTGACTTTCTCCTGCCATGGGAAATTGCCGCTGATGCGCAGCCGCAGCGTGTCGTCACCCACCGCGACTTCCGCACTGTTGCCGACGTACAGGTTAATGTAGAGCGCATCTTCGCGTGGGGTGTAGATGTAATGGCCGAGGGAAGTCAGCACGCGTGCGATATTCGGTGGGCAACAGGCGCAGCCAAACCAGCGCTGGCGAACGGGTTTCACGTGATCGTAGATGTGGTTGAACGCCAGTGTTTTCGGATGAACTTCCAGCGGGTTCACGTAGAAGAAGTGTTTGCCGTCCAGCGCCATGCCGCCCAGCACCGTGTTGTACAACGCGCGTTCCATTACGTCGGCATACTGGCTATCCGCTTCCATCTCCAGCATTCGGCGGGCGAACATCATCAGGCCAATCGAGGCGCAGCTTTCGGCATAGACGCTGTCGTTTGGCAGGTCGTAATCGCTGCTGAACGCTTCGCCGCTGCTCTGTGAGCCAATGCCACCGGTGATATAGAGCTGGCGCTGGGCCATGTTATTCCACAACCGCAGGCAGTCCTGGCGCTTGCTTTCATCCTTGCTAAGCCGCGCCAGATGCGCCACACCGGTCATCAGATAGACAAAGCGCACCGCATGGCCAATCGCGGTTTGTTGCTCGGCAATCGGTTGATGCGCCTGGCTGTAGGGTTTGTCTTTCACCATCCACGCCGGGCCGTAAGTATTCCAGTACGAGGTTTTTCCACGCTTTTCGTACTCGATGTCATAAAAATGGGGCTGCGCGCCGCGTTGTTCGACGAAGTATTTCACCAGCGTCTGGTAGCGGGGTTCTTGTGTGACTTCGTAGAGGCGCATTAACGCCAGCTCGATTTCAGGATGCCCGGGATAGCCGTGCAACTGGCTTTCACCAGGGCCGAAAACGCAGTCGATGTGATCGGCGAGTTTGCACACGACCTCCAGCAGACGGCGCTTGCCGGTAGCCTGGAAGAACGCAACGCCCGCCTCTATCATGTGTCCGGCGCAATAGAGCTCGTGGCATTCGGCCAGATTGGTCCAGCGTTCTTGTGGGGCTTTTACCGTGAAATAAGTGTTGAGATAGCCGTCGTCGCACTGCGCGGCGGCAACCAGTTCAATCACTTCATCGGCGGTTTTTCCCAGCTCAGCGTCTGGCTTCTGGCAAAGCGACCACGCCACGGCCTCCAGCCATTTCGCGACATCGCTGTCCTGAAAGACCATGCCATAGAACTCGCCCTGTTGAAGCCCGGCGGCGATACGGAAGTTTTCAATGGCGTGGCTGGGGTCTGCTTCTGCGATGCGATCGTTAAGCGCATCCCACTGATAAGGGATCACGACATCGCGAACCAGTTGCTGATACTGACCCAGAAACGGATCGCTGATTTTGAGCTTATGCAGATCGACTTCCATCACAGACATAGTGTTCTCCTTAAGACTGAACATGGCGCGCGCGAAGATCGGTACTGATGCGCGACATCATTGGATTATTGAGCTTGCAGGCGCGGATGGTGAAGGCCAGCAGCAGGTGGAAGAGGGCTGGCAGGAGCGTCTCCATCGCCGTCATGCCTTGCAGTGAAGCGGCGGTTTGATTGCCTGCACCCGGTTGATAGGCGACGAAAATAAACACCAGGCTGATTATCCCGGCGCTGGAGGCCCATGCGAGCTTGATACAGAACAGGTTGAAGGCGAAGTTCATGCCAGAGGAGCGCACGCCGGTTTTCCATTCGCCGTAGTCATCGGCAAAGGCCATCAGGCCAAAGTGCAGCGGCAGGGTGAAGCCAAGAATCACACCGTTGCCGAGGATCACCGCCAGCCACAGCGTCTGCCATGCCGGGCCCGTCGGCAGGAACCACATCACGACAGCCAGCGCGGCCAGCACGATATTGGTGTAGTAATAGAGTTTGACGGTATCAATGCGTTTCGACAGCGGGCTGACCAGCACGGAGCCAAGGATCGAGGCGAAAGTCACCATGGTGAAAAACAACGAGGTATACGCGGTGCTGCCTTTCAGCACGTAAGTGATGAAATACATGTACCCGCCGCCGCGAATGTTGAAGACGTTAATCAGCAGGAACGACATCAGCAGCATCAGCAGAAGCTGGTCATTTTTGCGCAGTCCGGCAAGGTGTTCGCGTAGGGTGAACTTGCCCATCGCGTCCAGCGGCACACGCTCGCGCACCCAGAAGAAGCAGCACAGGAACATCACCACCGCCACGCCGCACAGAATGCCGACACCCATTTGATAGCCGTGTGCGGCATCGCCTTTGCCAAGCGTTGAAACCAGCCACGGCAGCCCGACGGAAACCAAAAAGCCCGCCACGCCGCATAACACAAAGCGCCAGGACTGGCAGCCGAGCACTTCTGAATGGCGAGTGGTCATGGTGTTGATCAGCGCACAGTAGGGTACGTTGATGGCGGTGTAGCTAACGGAAAGCAGCAAGTAGGTCGCGAACGCCCAGACGATTTTCATGTTCATGCTGACGTCGGGCACAGTGAAGGTCAGGAAGCCGATAACGCCAATCGGCACGGCAACCCACAGTTGCCAGGGGCGAAAGCGTCCCCAACGGCTTTGGGTTCGGTCGGCAATCACGCCCATAACTGGGTCGGAAATCGCATCAAACACGCGCAGGACGATAAACATCGTGCCGACCAGCGCGGGCGTCAGGCCAAAGACATCGGTATAGAAAAAGGTCAAAAAATTCATGATAAGGCAGGTGATCACCGTGCCACCGGCATCGCCTAACCCGTAACCAATTTTTTCCCGTAGCGACAGCGTTTCACTGGCGGCCTGACGGGCAATATCGGTTTGCGTAATCGGGGTAGAAGTCATCGAAAACTCCTTACGTAGGTCAGAGAGCGTGACCCGCATCGCGGCGGGCTTCTTGTTGGGTTTGCAAGCTACCTGATTCATTCTGCCCGGAATCGCCGGGGCAACAAGGGAAGAGGAAAGTATAAAAAGATAACGATTCCGACCTGGTTGCTAAAATGTGATCGTGATCCAGCGATAATGCATTTTTTGATGAATAATCAATATGAAAGAGCGTTTATGACGAACCATAAAGTGGAAAAGTGAATATCCATGCTCGAATTATCCATAGCGTTTCCGATTCAGGTGCAGAACGGCGGGTTGTTTATTTCCCGTGGGGTGGGGAGCCATCCTGCAAGGACGCTGGCGTCCTGGGAGCTGATTTTTGTCGAACGGGGTCAGTTGCAAATCCGCGAAGAGGGCGAGCTGTTAACCGTCGCGGCAGGGGAAAGCCTGTTGCTGAAACCCGGGCGTCGTCATGTCGGCGAGGGAGAATTTCCCGCAGATCTGAAATTTTACTGGCTCCATTTTGAGTGGCTGGGATCGCGAATCGAGCCTGCGTTACGGCAGACGCTGCTGACCCTGCCCCAACAAGCACGGGTGAGTGACGCGCAGTACGTCATTTCGCTCTTTCGTCAGTTTCTCAGCGAACAGGAGAATATTCACCGCACCATCGCGCTGGAGTGCATCTTGTTGCTGATTTTGCAGCAGATCAGTGCTTCAGGTTTGCAGGAGAGCGCCAGCGACAGCCCGGGTGTTGCGCTGGCATACAAGGCGCAGCAGATTATCCGCACGCAATATCACCTGCCGCTTTCCACCTCACTTCTGGCTCGGGAACTTCACTGTAATGCTGACTATCTGGGCCGCGTGTACCGCCGGGTCTTTCATCTTACGCTGACGGAAGCGCTGCATCGACAGCGGGTGCTGGCGGCGGAGAAAATGCTCATCAGCGATGCCCGTTCGCTGAAGGACGTCGCCGAACAGTGCGGATTCAGCGATCCCGGCTACTTTCGGCAAATTTTCCGCAAGCATACCGGGTTAACCCCTGCGGCGTGGAAGCGGCGTTACTGCAAAGAGCATATTAATTCAGGTTAATTTTTACCGGGTAATCGCACAATATAACGCTGGCGTATTTTCAAACAGGAATATATAGCCGCCCGGGTTTTTCCTGACTATCTGCAGGCGAATGCCCCGCTCTCGGGTACTGAAAAAATCAGGAATATGCCTGAATAATTCCGGCGCGACTTTCGGCAGCTGATTGGATTCCTCCGATATCAGCACCAGTGCATTGTTTTCTCGCCAAAAGGAAAAAATAATCTTATTGCTGGTTGGGATAGTATCGCCCTTTTTGGGCGTATATTTTCCACGGCTTTCAATAAGTCCTGTATTTCCATCAAAGCGAAAGTGAAGGATTACTTCTTCCTGGCCTTCGCTGCCAATCATTGAAAGCTGGCTATCGCAGGAAAAATGTGTTTGCTTCCACTGGGTTATTCCTGCCCATGCCGCGCATATTATCCCTGTGAGAAGAGGGAGCAGGAGAATAATTCCACGTTTAGCGATCTTCATGGTTTTCATCCTGAAACATAATGGACTGGCACTGTGTGCCGCTTTTTTCAATCGGTGCATTGCAGAGAATTAGCGTAGTGCCAGATTGCAGGCGATTCACGTTCAGGTAAATCGAGGTCCTTTTGGCACAGCTGATGGGGTATTTCTGCCTTAATTCATCAAACATCGACTGGCTATATTCGGCGCCAGACCAGGAGGAATAAAGGGTGCAATTTTCGATGGTGCCTGCCGGGAACCATGACACTTTCCTGACGGGCTGCTGGCTGATATTCCAGTAGATCATCCCGGCGACCATCAGCAGGGAGACCAGGACGCTGAACGCCCACAACTTCAGGTGGGTAACGCCGGCTGGTGGTGGTACGGGAAATTCTGCGGTGGGTTCTGGGGAAGGATTTGCTGTGGGCAAGGGCAGAAAATCTGCCAGCTCGCCGGTGCGAACGGAAGCCGTACACTGAAACCCTTGTTTTGGCAGCGTCCGAATAATGTCTTCTTCCAGCCCGACCATCCTGAGGGCTTTGCGGATGGAGGCGATATTTTGGTAAAGCGTGTTGGTGGAGACGACGGCCCCTTTTCTCTCCCAGACCTGCTCAAAAAACATTTTCTGCGGCACGGGTTGCCCGTTATGGGTCATAAGCAGCAGCAAACTTTCGGCGGCGGGGGTGTGCAGAGTGACCCGGCCAGCAGGCCAGCTGTGACGTGGCGTGAGGCTTCCCTCTTGCGGGCTAAACAAAACTATCTCATTGATAAGGTAGATTTCTTTCATGTTTCTGCATGGCCACAAAAAGCCTGATTATCCTGTGATGCCTGATGTAAAAGGTCTGAATCAGAAGAGATCAGCGAACTTCACTCCTCATTTTTATCCTCTGTGCCCTATGCTGTGACAACGGAAAATCAGTAGCCCTGCGCAATGGCTGATTACCCAGAAGTATAGTGCATCTCGACAACAGAACGCTGCGGTGCAGAATATTATTCTGATAACTTTCGTCAATATGTCGTTTTATGTTGAGCTATTGACATAAATTAACTTCGTGGCAGGAGCCCTCAGGGAAACCCTATGGAATGGTTTTATATACTGCTTTATTCATTTTAGCTGGTGCTTTGTTTTGCATCCTGATCCTGATTGTAGTGCGTTATTCACTTTATGACGGAGATTGAAACTCTTGTGAGTTGATTTATATTAGACCGCACAAACAGTAATGAATTAGTTACGACGATGTGCTGGAGCCAGTGGTTGTTAACGTTTTTCCCAGGTTGCCAGAATGGACTATCAGTTACATGGCTTTATTATCGGCCGCGAAATCCACTTTGATATTCATAATCAAAGGCTTTATCGCTTGCCGTCCCGACATGCTGATCAAAGTATTGTCTTTGTAACCATCGGTTTGAATAAAACCATGCTCGAGCTTTTTCTCTATCTGATGAGAAATGCCCGGCAACGCCCGGTCAGTAAAGATGAGCTGATTCGTAAAGTATGGGAAGAAAATAATTTAAGTTGCTCTTCACAGCGTTTATGGCAGGTATTGAATAATTTAAGCAAGAAGCTTGAGTTATTAGGCTTGCCCGAAAACTTTGTTATCTATGTCAAAGGGGAAGGGTATCGAATCACCGACGCTCAGGTACGCCCGGTGTATGTTAAAGAAAGCGACGTGGCAAATAACTAACCAATAAATAGTGAGATTGCGTTGGGAGAGTGATGTCTTCCTGACTCATTTTTCCCTGGGTAGCGTATGCTCAGGGAATTTTTTTATTTGCATTTTGTGTTTGGGTTTTTAACGGTCAAAGGACTGGCAAATCGTAATCCCGTAGCCTGACTTCGGGGTGAAGGTTTCTATAATATTGAATCAGGTGATTCTATGAAAATTTCTTCCTTTTTCTTAAATTTGAAGATCGGGAATAAACTGGCCGTTGGGTTCATTGCCATCATCGCGATAATGATAGCTATCCTGATTACCAGCGTAGTGGGGTTGAAGAATATTCAGGATAAGGTCACTAAAGGTGCCATTAGCGTTCAGGTTATCAATAAACTGTTCGATGCCCGTTTAAATCGAACCTATTATCAATACACCGCGGATGAAAAATACTTGCAGAAGAACGGGGTGGCACTTCAGCAGATGGGCCAATTGCTGACAAATCTCAGGCAATACAGCTGGTCTCCGGAAGGGAGCGCTTTATTGCTGAAAACCGAAAATGCCGTGAACAGTTATGTCGCCGGACGTGGGCCGTTTAACCAGGCCATGAGGGCGAAAATTGAGGCTGCCAGTCAGCTGAATTCTGACGGCATTTGCGATGACTCCAGAGTCATTGCGACGTTAAGCCTGAACGAGACTTTGCCCGTCGAGCAGAAATATCAGGCCGCAGAACTGGCCTTTCTGTTGAACGATATCGACTCGGTCATGACGGATTTCAAAAATAACCCCACCGACAAACAGCTGAGCGCGACGAAAGCGCGGCTTCAGGATGGGATTGCCTACGCGCAGAACATTCAGGGCTGGCTGCCGGAAAAAGAGCTTCAGCTCAACAAAGAAATCCTCCAGTCATTGAACAACTTCATTGGCGCGCTGCAACCCTATCAGTCCGCCTGGCGGCAGCTCAATACCACCTCTGATGAGCTTTATAGCCGGGCAGCAAACCTGACTGATTCCATCAATGCTTTGCATACGCTTCAGGAAAATACGGTTGAGGATATCGTTCACCGCGTCCAGATGACGATGCAACTGGTCACCGTGCTGGGCATTCTTATCGGCGTAATGCTGGCCTGGCTGATCACTCGCGCGATCACTCGCCCATTACAGGAAACGCTCACGCTTGCCGAGTATATTGCCGAAGGCGACCTGACCCACTCCGTCGAAACTCAGCGGCGCGACGAGCTCGGGAAGCTGATGCAGGCGATGGCATTAATGAACAACAATCTGAAGCACATTATTCACGATGTTCGGGACGGTGTGGCGAACGTTAGCCACTCTTCAACGGAAATTGCCCGGGGCAATATCGACCTGTCTTCGCGTACCGAACAGCAGGCCGCCGCAGTGGTTGAAACCGCCGCCAGCATGGAAGAGCTCACCTCGACCGTGGCCCTGAATGCGGAAAATGCGACTCAGGCACACAGGCTTTCGGAGCAGGCAGCGGACAAAGCCAATCAGGGCTGTGAAATTTCCCGCTCGGTGGTGGAAACGATGCGCTCTGTGCAGAGCAGCGCCCACCGAATTTCTGAAATCACCACGGTGATTAACGGCATTGCATTCCAGACCAATATTCTGGCGCTTAACGCCGCGGTGGAGGCGGCGAGAGCGGGCGAACAAGGCAAAGGGTTTGCCGTTGTGGCGGGTGAAGTCCGTAATCTGGCCCAGCGTAGCGCCCAGTCGGCAAAAGAGATTGAGACGTTGATTCAGGAGTCGGTGAGCATTGTTGATACCGGTTTCCGTCTGGTTGAGCAGGCGGGCAGCGCCATGGCGGACATTGAAACGTCCGTAGGACAGGTGCGCGATATCATGAATGAGATTGCGTCGGCGACCGATGAGCAAAGCCGTGGGATCAGCCAGATTTCCCAGGCGATGGCGGAAATGGACACCACCACTCAGCAAAACGCCGCGCTGGTGGTGGAATCCTCCTCGGCGGCGAGCAGCCTTGAAGAGCAGGCGCTGAAGCTGGAAGAAGCGGTGTCCGTTTTCAGTATCTCCAGCGATCCGCTGACTCAGGTACGACGCCGCCCCAGCGCGCAGAGCGAGAAAGCGATAAAGCCCCTTAAAGCGGGCGCCAATGCGGACAACTGGACCACGTTCTAAGCTCACTGCCTCTCCTTTGGGAGAGGCACCTTAGCGCAGATTGTTAAAATTCCACGTCAGCGTCAGGCTGTAGCGCCAGTCGCGGTTGTTGTTGTCTGTTGGCACATCGCCGACCGGTTTTGCGGCTTCGACGCTGACGCTGTAATGGCGGTTATCGCCCACCATCACCCCGGCCGCGACGGAACCGAGGCGCTGATGGCGAAGGCCCGGTTGGTTGTACCAGGTTTGCGCAGTGTCGGTGAGCACGTAGGGTTGAATGGTCGCAAGCCAGGTGCTGTCTTTGCGCATATGCAGATAGCGTAATTCAAGCTGGCCGCCGTAGCCGTAATCGCCGCTGGCTTCGCTGTCCTGATAGCCCCGACCAAAATGCTGTGCGCCGAAGCTCACGCGTTCCGGCTCCGGCAAATCATTGTTCGACCAGTCACCTTCCCATGACGTCGAAAGCTTCCAGTTTTCGGCCATCATCCACGCCGCATCCAGATAGCCTTTCCACAGCGTAAAATTAAGGTCGGTTCCTTGCGAAGGCGCGGCATCAGCGCCGAGCCCATCAATGCCCTGACGAAATGCCAGCCGACTGCTGAGGCTGGCTGTGTCGAAATTGCGCGTGCCGTTAATGCCTAATTCGAATGCCGGGTAGCGCACGTGCTGATGTTGGGCGTCGAGGCCGTAGGTTTGCCCGGCCAGTTTTGCCTGCAAATCGTAATCGTCGCGTCGATCGGTGTAGTCAAAGCCCCCGGTGATGTTGAGCTGTTTTTTGCGGGTCAGGATAAGCGGGTAGCCAAAGCTGACGCCGCCGTTGTACTGGGTCGATTTTTGCCGGGCATCGACGGTGATGTTATTGGGCAGAGCAAGCAGCGGCGTAAAGTCCTGCGGATTTTCGCGGTAGTAGCTGCCTTTTAGCTGCATGGTCAGCCCTTCGTCGTTCAAAAACTGCTGCCAGTTCAGGCCGAGGTAAGTCTTCCGCGTGTCTTTATCGAGCGGGATCAGCGTCGCCACGCCCAGCTGATCGCCATAGCTCGTCAGGTTGCTGAGTGTGCCGTTGACCAGCGCCAGATTCTGGCCTTTACGTGTGTCGAGCGTGGAAGAGATATCCCAGATATGCGGCTGCATGCCGGTCACCTGCATCGCCGCCGCGCCATAAATGTTCTTCGGCAACTGGGCGTTGGCCTCAATCGGCACGCCGGGCGTTTGGGTCATCAGCTGGCTGTATCGATCGAAGGTGTCCTGAGTGAGCGGCTTTTCCGCCATGATTTTTTCAGACAACCTTTTCAGGCGAGCGGCGACATCCGGGTTGTTGCTGTTGATATCGCTGTGCGCGACGTAGCCTTCAACCAGCACGATTTTGATGTTACCGCCCTGAAAGTTGTTATCCGGCAGCCAGGCGTAGGAAAGCGGATAACCGTCGGCTTTGTAGCGCTGGGTGATATCGTTTACCAGCCCCGCCAGCGTCTTTAGCGGAATGGTTTTGTTGGCGTAGGGGCGAAAGGGTTCCAGCAACGACTTTAGCGGGTAAACGGTCCCGCCAATGAACTGAATGTGGTTGATCTGTATCGGCGTATCCGGCGTCAGTCTGGACTCCGGTTTTTGGACTGTCACTTTAGGCGCAGGGGTCGCTGGCGCAGGTGGCGCAATATCCGGCGCGGCTTTAGCCGGATTGCTGGGGTCGATAATGGCTGGCAGAGTATCGGCACGAGCCAGGCTCAGCAAGAGCAGAGCAGGCAGCGCAAAATAAGCGTGCTGTTTCATAGTGCAATCCCTGTTCTTAGTCCCGTCTTTGCGGGTGATCACTGCTGTGAAATGTGCCCCCTTTCCGGGGGCACAGAAAAGAGCAACTTAGTTATGTTTCGGTGTGAGGATGTCGCCGACAAGCGTGTTCAGCCCGTTCAGCGGATTGGTGTTGGCGCTACTCTGTGATGTGGTGCTGGTGCCTGCATTGGCAGTCACGCCTGCCGTCAGCGTATTCACGGTGGTGTTCACGTTCGCGACCAGTCCATTGTTATTGGTGTTCACCGAGGCGTTGGCCGACACATTGCCACCACTGCTGCTGGTGGATGATGTGGTTGGTTTCACCAGCCCGCCGGTATCAGTCACCGTTTGCCCTACGTTTTGAACCACCTGACCGACGCCATTCAGCCCTGAATTGGTGCCGCCGACTTTGGTGCCGACATCGCTAACGGAGGTGCCAACCTGAGTCAGCAGATTATTGACCGGTGCGCCAAGGCCAGTGGTGGTACCGACTTCCTGTGTGACGCCCTGCACGCCGCCGAGCGTTTTATCCACTACGGTGGTGGTGTCGGTGGTCAGTTTGGTCACGCCAGCGCTGTTCACTGTGCTGGTGAGGCCGGTGCCGGTATTGCTGACGAGCTGCCCGGTGCTGTTCACAACATTGCCCACAACGCCTGTTGCTCCACCCAGTGGAGTGCCTGAAGTTGTGCTCGAAAGATCGGTGCCGACCGTGGAAACCGTATTCCCGAGTGAGGTTACGGTGGTGGTCACACCTTTCACCGTGGTGCCGACACCATTAGGATTGGTTGGATTGCCTATCCCGGTCGTGACACCCGTCCCGACGGTAGACACGGCATCACCCACGCCGGTGACGGTGGTAGAGACTGTCGAAGTCACCGGGTTATCGGTTGGCAACTGGCTGCCCAGGCTGTCGACTGTTGTGCCGACGGCCGTCACGGTTTTACCCGTATCGCTCAGGACATTGTTCAGCGCTGCTGTCGAGGTGCCACCACCGGAGCCTGTTCCTCCGCCACCGGTTCCGGTACCTCCACCGCCAGTACCCGTTCCTCCGCCACCGGTGCCTGTACCGCCACCGCCAGTGCCTGTTCCTCCACCACCGGAGCCTGTTCCTCCGCTGCCGGAACCATTACCACCACCGTTATTGGCAGTTGTGCCGCCACCGCTGCCATCATCAGATCCTGATCCGCTGCTGCCAGTCGTTGGGTTTGTTTTTGCAGTTGAATGACTTCCCCCTCCGCTGCCGCTGCAGGCAGAAAGAGAAAAGGCGAGTAGCACCGCCACTGCGATAACGCTTAAGTGGCTAACGTTATTCGAGGCCATAACAATACTCCACTAAATAAAACGCCGGGCGGCGTATTAATGAGTGTATGTGGAAATAGAAACGCTGCACTGGCCTCAGGAAGGAGCAAAGAAGAAAATTCGTGTTTGTTGAGGGTTTATATATTAGGGAAATAACCGCTTCGTTGTGGAGTCATTTTAAAACAATGAGTTGTGATTATTATTTTAGTTAAGCACAGCTAAATAGTGTGCCTTGTCATGGAGTGGTAATTAAATACAGGAGAAATTTAAGAGCAATCCTAATAAAACAATGAGCGTTTTTAATGAGGGATATATCGTTATTTTAAGCTGCCGATCACGGAAAAAAATGGGCCCTGTTATTCAGAGCCCTTTTATTTAACAACCGCTCTCTTGCCAGGCTAATTCTATTTCCTCGGCAAGAATTTTGACCCCCGCTTCGATTTTATCGGGCTCAGGGACATAATTCATCCGCATGCACTGATGCGTATGCGGCCACGGTTTATCGAGCCCCGGGAAGAAGAAATCACCCGGCACCATCAACACGCCACGCTTTTTCAGACGCTGGTAGAGCACTTCTGTGGTGACGGGCAAGTCTTTAAACCACAGCCACAGGAAAATGGCGCCTTCGGGTTTATGGATCAGGCAGCGCTCTTCTGGCAAATAACGGCGGATAATGGCGATAGTTTCCTGAACGCGCTGGTAATAGAAAGGCTTAATGACCGTTTCTGAAAGGCGTAGCAGATCTTTGCGCTTAATCATTTCGCACATCATGGCCGGGCCAATGCCGCCTGGCGACAGGCTGATAATCCCGTTCATGTTGCTGATGGCGCTGATGATTTTCTCGTTGGCGATGATTATCCCGCAGCGGCTGCCCGGCAGGCCGAGTTTGGAAAGGCTCATGCACAACACGATATTAGGGTTCCACAGCGGACGCGCTTCGCTAAAGATAATACCCGGGAACGGCACGCCGTAAGCGTTATCGATAACCAGCGGAATACCGTGCTGATTAGCCAGCACGTCAAGCTTCATCAGCTCTTCATCGGTGATCACGTTGCCCGTGGGGTTGGTCGGGCGCGAGACACAAATCATCCCGGTTTCTTCAGTGACACGCAGATGTTCAAAGTCCACGTGATACTTGAACTGGCCTTCTGGCAGCAGCTCGATGTTCGGGCGCGCAGAGACAAACAAATCGTCCTCAAGGCCGGAATCCGCATAACCGATGTATTCCGGCGTCAGTGGGAACAGCACTTTTCGGGTCGAACCGTCGGCGCGGCGTCCGGCGAAGAGATTGAACAAGTAGAAAAACGCGCTCTGGCTGCCGTTTGTCAGTGCAATATTCTGTGGGCCGATATCCCAGCCCAGTTCGTCACGCAGCATCTCCGCCAGCAGGGCCAGCAGCTCTGATTTCCCCTGTGGGCCATCATAGTTACACAGGGCTTCCGTGGCTTTACCGCTCTCCAGCATGTCCGCCAGCAGCTGATGAAAATAGGTGTTCATCTGCGGGATCTGCGCCGGGTTACCGCCGCCAAGCATGATGGCACCGGGCGTACGCAGGCCATCGTTAAGGTCTTCCATCAGGCGGGTGATACCGGAATGACGGGTGAATTTGTCGCCAAAAGCTGAAAAAGTCATATGCAGGTGTTTTGTTGATCTGGGTTCAGGGGCTAAACATACCCCCTGCGCCAGTGAGGTGCAAACTACCGGGGCGCGCCTGGTTCAGGCATTCGTGCTGAAGTTTAAGAGTGAGGTGGACGATCCCTCTTCAGGCTGAAGAGGGATTTTGTTTTGGTCAGGGTTTTCCGGCCCAGACGACCATGACTTTATCTTCGCCGCGTTCACGGACGAATCCATAGCCTTGTGATAAAGAGAGCGTGGTTTGCGTGCCCATCCCAATCGCCGGATGGCGGGCGCGGAACTGACCCAGTTTCTTCCAGTGAGCAACCGTTGCCGCGTTTTTGCCGCTAACATCCTGCCAGTTCATGTCTGAACGCGTGCCCTGTAACGGATCGGAACCGGTGGGTCCAAACGGACGGGCAGATTCGTCACCATAGAAAATTTGCACGGCACCTGGGGCAAGCATCAACCGTTCAGCCGCTTCACTTCCTCCCTCACGGAAGAGGCGGGTATCGTGTGAGGAAAGATAGCTCAGCACGTTGAAGCCTTGCAGGCTCTCAGCCATCTGCTGCCAGGTCATGTCGATAGTGGCGAAGCAATCGACCGCTTTTGCCGCCTGGTCCTGGTAATCAAAGTTGATCATCGCGTCGAAACCGTGGCGATAGTATTCGCTTTGCATCACGCCGTGGCCCCAGGCTTCACCCGTCATCCAGAACGGTGAGTTATCCAGTGCTTTGTCTGGGTTCGCTTTTTTCCATTCTGCCAGTGCGGCGGTGGCCTGCGTTTTAAGCTGATCCCACGCCGGAAGCTCGACGTGTTTGGCCGTATCCACCCGGAAACCATCAATGCCGTAATCACGAACCCATTGGCTCAACCAATGAGTGAGGTAATCGCGCGGCGTGTAGCCCGCAATCGCTTTTGCGGCGGTATCGGGTTTGTGTTGATAAAAAACAGGCAACCCAGACACGGCTTTCGATTCGGTTTTCAAATCGGGTAAAAAGGCGAGTGACATCGTCAGATCGTCAAAGCCCGGGTTGTCATAATCGCCGATATCGGTGCGGATCCACTGCTTACCCCACCATTTTTCCCATGCGGCTTTATCGCTGAAATTGATGTAATCATTAAAGCTATGCCAGCTTTGCCCTGCGCCGGGTTTCCAGTCAGTCCAGCGTTCGCCCAGCGTTTTCTTCAACTCATCGCCTTGCAGATAGAGCGCGCCAAACTGGTATTGCTGCATATCGGCAAGCGTGGCGTAACCCGTATGGTTCATGACAACGTCAAACAACACGCGAATGCCCCGCTTATGGGCTTCGTCGACCAAATGGCGCAAATCGTCTTCCGTTCCCATATTGGCGTCGAGCTTCGTCCAGTCCTGCGGGTAGTAGCCGTGATAGGCGTAATGCGGGAAATCACCTTTGGTGCCGCCGCCCACCCAACCGTGGATTTGCTCGAGAGGGGAGCTAATCCACAGCGCGTTGGCGCCCAGCTGCTGCAGATAATCCAGTTTCGTTGTGAGCCCTTGCAGATCGCCGCCGTGAAAAGTGCCTATCTCCTGCATGCCGTCTTTGTGGCGACCATAGCTGTTGTCGTTGGCGGGATTACCGTTCACATAACGGTCCGTGAGCACGAAGTAGACCGTCGCGTTGTGCCAGTTAAAAGCGGCGGGCTCGGTTGTTTGTGCGTTTTCCAGCAACAGCAGCCCGTTGCTGCTGGGATCGGGCTGAAGTGTGATTTTGCCGTTGCTGACCACCACGGTTTGTCCGCTGTAAAAATCACGAACTTTGCTGCCTTCAGCAAAGGTTTTGCTGACATCCACCGTGAGCGGTTTTCCATCCCAACGAGGGCATTGGCGAACTTCAACTTTTGTCGTATTTGCGACGGCACTTTCCACCCCTAACATCAGCGTTGGCGTGCCTGAGCGGGTATCGAGCGTTAACGTGTATAAACCGTCGCGGAAAAGCCGCCATTGTGGCGGTGTGCCATGGCAGGGTTCCAGCGAGAGCATCTCGTTCAGTTTGACGGTGCCGGAAGGCTGCCAGCACTGCTGGTCAAAATTTAAAGTTAAAGGACGAGTACCCTTCGCGAGCTTTTGCTGACTGACAAACTTCCCCGTGCCTTCAGGCTTAAAGGCGGGGAAATCCGCAGAAGTCCATGCTGCCAACGCCATGCCGGGCAGCAGAAGAGGAAGCAGAGCGGCAAGTTTCATTCCGTTCACCTGTTGTCAGTTTTTTCTCATTTTGCCAGCGTTACGCCAGCGCTAACTCCTCCTTCCTGAGTAATCCAGGGGAGGACGTGAAAGGGTGAGTGATCGGGCTCAAAAATGCCGTTAATTTTCTGCGATAAGCCGTGGAATTTCAGGAATATGAGGCGAAAGGAAGCAAATCATGCGTGACATCGTTTCGGATTTGGACTATTTCTTTGGGTGCGCCGACGGGGTATTTTTGATATGATTTGTGATTCATTTCTCGAATTTACGAAAAATACAAGGCGTTGGAATGCATTTATCCGACCAGGAGACCTAATGATATCGACTCCCATTCGACGATATGGGGCCGCGATACTCATGTTACTCACCTGTGCATTTTCAGGTGGCGTGCTGGCAAAGACGCACACAGCAACAACGAGTCACAAAGCCCCGATAATAAAGACAAGCAGTAATAGTAAGGTTAGCAGTAAACAAGAGTATTCTCGCAATAGTGCAAAGAGTAGTTCACTTCCTGATTTGCGAAAATACCCTTCCGGGACACCAAGGAAAAAAGCGTTTCTCCGGACCGTAATGCCTTATATTACCAGTCAAAATGCGGCGATTACCGCCGATCGTAACTGGCTTGTGTCCAAGCAGTATGACGGTCGTTGGTCACCGTCCGAGCGTACGCGCCTGAAAGGCATTACCCAGCGTTATAAAATTAGCTGGTCCGGGAATACCCGTAAAATTCCGTGGAACTCGCTGCTTGAACGCGTGGATATCATCCCGGGTAGCATGGTCGCGACGATGGCTGCGGCAGAAAGCGGCTGGGGCACCTCAAAGCTTGCGCGTAGCAATAACAACCTGTTCGGTATGAAGTGTGGGCGCGGTAAGTGTCCGTCAGGAACGGGTAAAGTGAAGGGTTACTCTCACTTTGATTCAGTGAAAGAGTCTGTTGAAGCGTATGTGGTCAATCTGAATACGCATCCGGCTTATGCCTCGTTCCGTAAGTCCCGTGCGCAGCTGCGTAAGACGGACCAGGAAGTGACGGCCAGCAAGATGATCCACAAGCTGAAAGGCTATTCAACGCGTGGTTCAAGCTACAACAACTACCTGTTCAGTATGTATCAGGATAACCAGCGTCTGATTGCTGCGCATATGTAAGACGGACGCTTGCCCGGCGGCACTGCGTTTGCGCGGGCCTACGAAGGGTTTGGTAGGCTGGGTAAGCGAAGCGACACCCGACAGAAATTACCGCCATTAATATGCTGAAACGCCTTCCATCCGGAAGGCGTTTTTGTTTCTGCAATGGGGCTAAACCAGCGCTTCACCAAAGCGTTCACGGTACTCCTTCGGCGTCGTGTCGTACTCTTTCTTAAACACCGAATAGAAATATTGCAGCGACGGATAGCCGCACATCTGCGAAATTTCATTGATTGAGAGGGAAGTGGACACCAGCAGGCTGCGGGCTTTCTCCAGCTTTTCGCTGTGGATCACCGCATGAATGGTTTCCCCTACCTCTTCTTTGAAGCGTTTCTCCAGGTTCGAGCGCGAGATGCCTACCGCATCCAGCACTTGTTCCACCTTAATTCCCTTGCAGGCGTTATTGCGAATGTAGTGCATCGCCTGAATCACCGCCGGATCGTCAAGCGAACGGTAGTCTGTGGAACGCCTCTCCACCACGCGGACAGGGGGCACCAGCAGGCGCTGCAAAGGCAAGTTTTCGTCATCCAGCAAACGGTGCAATAACTTCGCGGCCTGATAGCCCATCTGACGAGTACCCTGGGCGACAGAAGAAAGCGCCACGCGAGACAGGTAGCGTGTCAGCTCCTCGTTATCGATGCCAATCACGCACAGTTTTTCCGGTACCGGAATATGCAGATGTTCACAGGCTTGCAGAACGTGGCGGGCACGAGCATCCGTTACGGCAATAATGCCGGTTTGCGGCGGTAGCGTCTGGAGCCAGTCTGCGAGACGGTTTTGCGCATGCTGCCAGTTCTCCGGGGCGGTTTCTTGCCCCTGATACACCACGCCACGGTATTTCTCTTTGGCGACTAACTGGCAAAACGCGTGTTCACGCTCCACCGCCCAGCGTTTACCGCTGGAAGAGGGCAAGCCATAAAAGGCAAAACGGTGAACGCCTTTTTCTTTCAGATGCAGGAAGGCGGTTTCGACCAGAGCGTAGTTATCCGTTGCGATATAGTGCACGGCCGGATAGTGCTCCGGGCGATGGTAAGAACCGCCGACGCCGATGATGGGAACCTCAACGTCTGCCAGCAGTGCTTCAATTTCGGGGTCGTCATAATCGGCAATGACGCCGTCGCCGAGCCACTCTTTGATATTTTCGATACGGGCGCGAAAATCTTCTTCGATAAAGATGTCCCATTCGGACTGCGAAGCCTGAAGGTATTCACCCACGCCTTCAACGACCTGTCGGTCATAGGCTTTATTGGCATTGAACAGCAAGGTTATCCGGTGGCGCTTTTCAAACATGTTCAGCTTTCCTGGGAGCAAAGAGGGCGAAGCCCGCGGGCCCCGCCATCATATCGGCCTTCGCCGCGATCAGGCTCGTCGTTTGGTGGCGGAATCCATCCATACTGCCAACAGTAAAATGGCGCCCTTAACGATATATTGCCAGAAAGTCGGCACGTCCATCATGCTCATTCCGTTATCCAGCGCAGACATAATAAACGCCCCCATCACCGCCCCTGCCACGCTTCCCACGCCGCCCGCGAGGCTGGTACCGCCAATCACACAGGCGGCGATAGCATCCAGTTCGGCAATGTTCCCGGCAGAGGGTGAGCCTGCTCCCAGACGCGAACTCAGAATCAGCCCTGCAATCGCCACCATCAGACCATTGATGGCGAACACGGCAAGCTTCGTCCGTTCCACGTTGATGCCCGACAAGCGGGCCGCTTCAATGTTGCCGCCGATGGCATAAATGCGACGACCGAATGCCGTACGGGTCGCCATAAACATGCCTGCCAGAAGCAGTAACGCGAGGATCAGTACCGGGGTTGGCACTCCGCGATAATCGTTCAGCATCCAGATAGCACCCAGCGCAATGACCGCCGTCAGCGACTGACGAGCGACCAGGCCTGACGATGCAGATGTTTGCAAGCCCAGTGCCTGACGACGCAGGCGCCCACGCCACTGCCAGGCCACGAAGGCCATCAGGCCAACCACGCCAATCACGAAGCCAATGCCATCCGGTAAATAGCTCTGCCCGATTTGCGACATGGCCGGGCTGGTGGGCGACACCGTCGTCCCATTAGTGATACCAATCAGAATGCCGCGAAATGCCAGCATACCCGCGAGCGTAACGATAAATGATGGCACTTTGCGATAAGCTACCCACCAACCGTTCCATGCGCCAAGCACCAGGCCCAGTACCAGCGTCACCGCGATGGTTAAGGGCAGCGGCCAGCCAAGCCAGACGTCAAAAATAGCCGCCACGCCGCCCAGCAGGCCCATCATCGAGCCCACGGACAAATCGATTTCGGCCGAGACAATCACGAACACCATCCCGACCGCCAGAATGCCGGTGATGGCTGTCTGGCGTAGCAGGTTTGAGACGTTTCGGGCGCTCAGGTAAGAGCCGTCGGTAGTCCAGGTGAAGAACAGCATAATGGCGATGATGGCCGCTATCATCACAAAGACCTGCAGATTGAGGTTCTTCAGCCCCGCAAAGGCGGCGGGCGCCTGCACGTTAAGCTTCAGTTCAGACGGGCTGTTTTTCGACATGGCGTTCGCTCCTGAGGGCCGCTTCCATCACTTTCTCCTGGGTCAACTGATGGTTGACCAGGTCCGCTTTCAGTTTGCCTTCGTGCATCACCAGCACGCGGTCGCTCAGGCCAAGCACTTCCGGCAGTTCGGAAGAGATGACGATCACCGCGATGCCTTGCTGCACCAGTTGGTTAATCAGTTTGTAGATTTCATATTTCGCCCCGATATCGATGCCGCGTGTCGGTTCATCGAGGATCAGGATGCGAGGGTTGAGCAGCAGACAGCGAGCCAGAATGGCTTTCTGCTGATTGCCGCCGCTGAGTCGGCCAATCGCCAGCTCCGGCGAGGAGGTTTTCACTTTCAATCTTTGAAGGGATTGCAGAATGCAGTGTTGTTCCCCGGCATCGTCCAGGCTGCTTAACGGCCCGGAAAACTGACTGAGCGCGGCGAGGGTGATGTTTTTACCCACTGCCATCACCGGCACAATGCCGTCTTTCTTACGGTCTTCCGGCACCATCGCAATACCGTGAGCAATGGCTTGCTGGCAGGAAGTGATCGCCACCGGTTGGCCATCGATAAAAATTTGCCCTTCCCAGCGTCCGCGCCAGACGCCAAACAGGCACTGCACCGCTTCCGTTCTCCCGGCGCCAACCAGCCCCGCGATACCCAGAATTTCCCCTCGCTTAAGCGAGAATGAGATGTCATTAACCCGTTTGATGTGGCGATTCACAGGATGCCAGGCGGTGAGATGCTCCACGCGCAGGATTTCTTCGCCAGGCGTGTGCGGTTCGTTAGGGTAAAGCGCCGTCAGCTCACGACCGACCATCATGGTAATGATGTCATCCTCGCTCATGCCGCTGGCGTCCCGGGTGCCGATGTGCTGCCCGTCGCGGATCACGCAGATGGTGTCTGAAATGGCTTTTACTTCATTGAGTTTGTGCGAGATGTAGATGCAGGCAATATCGTGGTTTTGCAGGTCGCGGATGATATTCAGCAGCACGGCTGTTTCCTGCTCTGTGAGGGAGGCTGTGGGTTCATCGAGGATCAGCAGACGCACCTGTTTGTTCAGCGCCTTTGCGATTTCAACCAGCTGCTGCTGCCCAAGCCCCAGGTCGCCGACGCGGGTATCCGGCGAAATGGCAAGGCTAACTTGCGCCAGCAGCTTCTCGCAGCGCACGGTCATTTGGTCGTAATCAAGCACACCATAGCGGCTTATTTCGGCTCCGAGAAAAATATTTTCCAGCACGGTCAGATGCTTAACCAGGGCCAGCTCCTGGTGAATAATGGCAATACCCCGGCGCTCGGTATCGCGAATATGCGCCGCCTGCAGCGGTTCCCCGGCAAAGATAATCTCGCCGTCAAAGCTGCCATAAGGATAAATGCCGCACAGCACTTTCATCAGCGTTGATTTGCCCGAGCCGTTTTCGCCGCACAGGGAAACCACTTCCCCGGCGTTCAGGTGCAGGCTGACGTTATCAACGGCTTTTACCGACCCGAAAGCTTTGGTAATGCTCTTCATTTCAAGTAAATAAGGCATAACGACTCCACGTAGCGTTCCGCGTAAAAGGAATCAGCCCCTCGTCAGAGGGGCCGCGCGATCACAGCTCGCTTTTCTTGTGGAAACCGTCCTTGATAACCGTCTGGTCAATATTGGTTTTGTTGACTTCAATTGGCGTCAGCAAACGAGCGGGAACATCTTTGAGGCCGTTATTCAGCGTCGCGTCTGATTTTGGCTGCTGGCCATTACCCAGCTCTACCGCAATTTCTGCAGCCGTTGTGGCAAGTTGCGTAATGGGCTTGTAGACCGTCATGGTTTGCGTGCCGGAGATGATGCGTTTCACCCCCGCCAAATCGGCGTCTTGCCCGGAAATCGCCACTTTACCCGCCAGACCTTGTGCGCTCAGTGCCTGAATCGCACCACCCGCCGTGGCATCATTTGAAGCAACCACGGCATCAATTTTGTTATTGTTCGCGGTCAGGGCGTTTTCCATGATTTTCAGGGCATTTTCCGGGAGCCAGCCATCCGCCCACTGATCGCCAACTACTTTAATTTTGCCGCTGTCGATATACGGTTTTAAGACCTTCATCTGCCCGGCGCGGAACAGTTTGGCGTTATTGTCCACCGGTGAACCGCCCATCAGGAAGTAATTGCCGCTCGGGACTTTGTCGACCAGACTCTGGGCCTGCATTTCACCGACTTTTTCGTTATCAAAAGAAATATAAAAATCGATATCCGCATTATTAATCATACGGTCATAAGCCAATACTTTAATCCCTTCTTGTTTGGCTTCTTTAATAACGTTGCTTAACACCTGGCCGTTGTATGGAATAATAACAAGGACATCCACGCCGCGGTTGATCATATTTTCAATCTGCGACATTTGAGTTTCTTCATTACCGTTAGCCGATTGCACAAATACTTTTGCACCTAAGGATTCGGCTTTGTTCACAAATATGTCGCGATCTTTTTGCCAGCGCTCCAGACGCAGGTCATCGATAGCCATACCGATCTTCACTTCTTTTGCGATGCCCGCAAAGCTTGTCAGCAGCAGCGAGGCGCAGAGGGTCAGGCAAAGGTTCTTTATCTTCATCATCGTAGGGCCTTTTTGTAAGAATGTCAGTGTGGTGAGATTGGCGATAAAAGAAACAAATACGACGGGTACGGAGCAAATTTTTAGCACGAGGAGAGATTCTGGCAATTACAGATTTTTATCTTCTGATTATGATATTTGGTTTATTTCCTGATTTATGACCGCGATCGGCTTTTAAATCGTTTCAGCTATTTGTTACATCATTTTTATCGAGCGAGGCCGCAATGTTCGTTTGAGTGGCAATATTTTGCGAGCCAGCGCACGTTTGCGCATTCTCTCAACCTCAGTGTGAAATAACGTAATTGAGCAACCGCGAATCCAGTAACAGTATTACGGCACAACCTGGTATTCGCCGCGTCTAATGGAGTTCAATTATGCAAGCTTATTTCGACCAACTCGATCGTGTTCGTTTTGAAGGCCCGAAATCGCAAAATCCGCTGGCTTTCCGCCACTACAACCCGGATGAGCTGGTGCTCGGCAAACGTATGGAAGACCATCTGCGCTTCGCGGCATGCTACTGGCATACCTTCTGCTGGAACGGGGCCGACATGTTTGGCGTCGGCTCTTTTGATCGCCCATGGCAGCAGCCGGGCGAAGCCATCGCGCTGGCTAAACGCAAAGCGGATGTGGCCTTTGAGTTCTTCCACAAGCTGAACGTGCCGTACTACTGTTTCCACGATGTCGATGTTTCGCCGGAAGGCGCTTCGCTGAAAGAGTACCTGAACAACTTCGCGCAGATGACCGATGTGCTGGCTGAAAAACAGCAGCAGAGTGGCGTGAAGCTGCTGTGGGGCACGGCGAACTGCTTCACCCATCCGCGCTACGGCGCAGGAGCGGCGACCAATCCTGATCCGGAAGTGTTCAGCTGGGCGGCCACTCAGGTCGTCACCGCGATGAATGCGACGCATAAGCTCGGCGGGGAAAACTACGTGCTGTGGGGCGGCCGTGAAGGCTATGAAACCCTGCTGAATACCGATCTGCGCCAGGAGCGTGAGCAAATTGGCCGCTTCATGCAGATGGTGGTTGAGCACAAACACAAAATCGGTTTCCGCGGTACGCTGCTGATCGAACCAAAACCGCAGGAGCCAACCAAGCACCAGTACGATTATGACGCGTCCACCGTGTATGGTTTCCTCAAGCAGTTTGGCCTGGAAAAAGAGATTAAACTCAATATCGAAGCAAACCACGCGACGCTGGCAGGGCACTCTTTCCATCATGAAATTGCCACGGCCATTGCGCTGGGTCTGTTTGGATCGGTCGATGCCAACCGCGGCGACGCGCAGCTTGGCTGGGATACCGACCAGTTCCCGAACAGCGTGGAAGAAAACGCGCTGGTGATGTATGAAATTATCAAAGCGGGTGGTTTCACCACGGGTGGCCTGAACTTTGATGCCAAAGTACGCCGCCAAAGTACCGACAAATACGATCTGTTCTACGGCCATATTGGCGCGATGGACACCATGGCGTTGTCGCTGAAGGTTGCCGCGCGCATGATTGAAGACGGCGAGCTGGATAAGCGTGTTGCGCGCCGTTATGCGGGCTGGAATGGTGAACTGGGCCAGCAAATCCTGAAAGGGCAGATGTCGCTGACCGATATCGCGAAGTACGCTGAGCAGCATAACCTGTCCCCACAGCACCACAGTGGACACCAGGAACTGCTGGAAAACCTGGTGAATCATTATCTGTTTGATAAGTAACATCTGATTGCCCGGTGGCGCTACGCTGACCGGGCCTACAAGGTTTTGTAGGCCGGTGCAAGCGCAGCGCCGCCCGGCAACTGTTAGAAGGATTCTCCACTATGTATATCGGGATTGATCTCGGCACCTCCGGCGTAAAAGCAATTTTGCTTAGCGAGCAGGGCGACGTACTGGCTTCGCAGACCGAAAAATTGACTGTCTCTCGCCCTCATCCGTTGTGGTCTGAACAGGATCCCGAACAATGGTGGCTGGCAACGGATCGCGCGATCAAAGCGTTAAGTACTCAACATTCGTTAGCGGAAGTGAAAGCTCTGGGCATTGCCGGGCAGATGCACGGTGCCACCTTGTTGGACAAACAGCAGCACGCGCTGCGGCCAGCCATTTTATGGAACGACGGGCGCTGCGCGGAAGAGTGCTCGCTACTGGAAGAGGCCGTTCCGCGCTCAAGGGAAATCACCGGCAACCTGATGATGCCGGGCTTTACCGCACCAAAATTGCTGTGGGTTCAGCGACATGAACCGGATGTTTTTAACCAGGTCGATAAGGTGTTGTTGCCGAAAGATTATCTGCGTCTGCGAATGACCGGTGAGTTCGCCAGCGACATGTCTGATGCGGCGGGCACGATGTGGCTGGACGTGGCAAAGCGAGACTGGAGCGACGACATGCTGCAGGCGTGCGGGTTGAGTCGCGACAACATGCCCGCGCTGTTTGAGGGAAGCGAGATTACGGGCACGCTGTTGCCGTCTGTTGCTCAGGCGTGGAATCTTCCCGCAGTGCCTGTTGTGGCTGGCGGGGGGGATAACGCTGCGGGGGCTGTTGGCGTTGGGTTGGCGGATGCCGGACAGGCCATGCTCTCGCTGGGGACGTCCGGGGTCTATTTTGCCGTCAGCGAAGGCTTCCTTAGCAAACCTGAAAGCGCGGTGCACAGTTTCTGTCACGCGCTGCCCGGTCGCTGGCACTTGATGTCGGTGATGCTGAGTGCAGCCTCCTGTCTCGACTGGGCAGCAAAACTAACCGGCCTGAACGATGTGCCTGCCTTCCTTGCTGCCGCGCAGAAAGCCGATAAAAATGCCGATCCGGTGTGGTTCCTGCCTTATCTTTCCGGCGAGCGCACTCCGCACAATAACCCGAATGCCAAAGGCGTCTTTTTCGGGCTGACTCATCAGCATGGGCCAGCAGAGCTGGCGCAAGCCGTGCTCGAAGGCGTTGGGTTTGCGCTGGCTGATGGCATGGATGTCGTTCATGCCTGTGGGATCACGCCGAAAAGTGTGACCCTGATTGGCGGCGGCGCACGCAGCGCGTACTGGCGACAAATGTTGGCCGATATCAGCGGCATTGCGCTGGATTACCGCTCGGGTGGCGATGTTGGCCCGGCTTTGGGCGCGGCGCGTCTTGCTCAACTGGCGATGAATCCGGGCAAACCGTATTCCGATTTATTGCCTCAGTTGCCGCTGGAGCAAACGCATCAGCCTGATACCGCGAAAGTGGCCGCGTATGCACCACGCCGGGAGATGTTCCGTAAGCTTTATCAGCAGCTAAAACCGTTAATGTCCTGACAGAAAAGGCAATGTCGCGATTGTCGTGCGGCATTGTCTTCCCCTCTGCTTCTAGCTAACCAGCCGCCGGGTGTCGATTTTCTGCACCAGCATTGACAGCAGCAGGCTGCCCGCAAGCGTCGCGCTGAAAATCCAGAGGATATCCAGCAGCGGCCAGCTTTTGAACTCCAGGCCGCTGGAACGCAGCGCATGAATAAGCAGGGCGTGGAATCCGTAAATGCCCAGCGAGTGCTGTGAGATAGTGCTTAAACCCGGAAGTTCGCGCCCATTTAGCGTGTTTTTCACCACAATCAGCAGCGTCACTGCGCAGATAAAAACCATCGGCCCCGCGTAAAGATACCAGGTGTCAGCAAAGTTACCGCGCCATTTCAGCTCATGCAGCGTTCCCCGGGAAATCACCCACACTGAAGCCAGGAACAGCCCCACGCAAAGCAACGTGAGTGGCTTTCTGTCGGTATTCATCATCCCCAGCGCCCGGCCCAGCAGGCCATAAAGGACGTAATAAAACGTATCGCCATCGATGTACAGATTCACCGGAAGCCACTCAAACCCGCCGGTTTTGACCGGCACCGTGTTGGGGTTGGCGACTATCCCGAGAACGACCATCAGAGCCAGCAGCATCCAGCCGTTGACGGCTTTAACCTGAATCAGTGGAGAGAGCAGGTAAATCACAAAAATCGCGAAGAAAAACCACAGATGATAGAAAACAGGTTTTTGCAGCAAATTCTTCAGTGAAAGCTCAATGTTGATGTGGGTGAAAAGCAGGATATAGAGCAGCGCAATGGCACTGTAAAACAGCAGACACAACCCGATTCGCAGGAAATGGCGCGGTTGGGCGCTGCGCTCACCGAAGAACAGATAGCCTGAAATCATGAAAAACAGCGGAACGCTGACGCGGGAAGCTGAATTCAGCAGGTTGGCGATATCCCAGTTGAACAGGCTGGTGCTGTGTGAATTGGTCACATACCAGGTGGTGGTGTGGATCATCAGCACCATCAGGCAGGCAATCCCTCGCAGGTTGGTTATCCAGTTAATCTTTCCCGACATCAGTTCCTCAGTATTAGGGTGAGCAGTAAGTCTGACCCGCAAACACAGCCCCTGTCTCGTTAGAAAAATCTGATTTGAGTCAGGTGTTTTATCGTGGGCCGAACGGATTGGCTGAATCCGTGTCAGAATAATTGTTCAAAAATAAATTATGACAATAACAGCCAACGAATAAGGCCGTAACGAAAAATGATGATGAAGTGTTTCCCGCTGTTGCTGGTGGCCGTCGCCCTCGCAGGATGCAGTTCCCCTCAGGCTCCCGAACAAAAAGCACAACGAGCAAAGATGGATCCCTCTCGCTCGCTGGAAATGGAGCAGCTGTGCAAAGGCCAGGCTGCAAAACGCTATAACACCGGCGCGCAGAAGATTGATGTCACCGGCTTTGAGCAATTTCAGGGCAGCTACGAGCTAAAAGGGTATACGCCCCGGAATGAGAGTTTCATCTGCTCATTTGATTCAGAAGGCCAATTTTTACATCTTTCGATGCGCTGATGGCCTGTGGAAAGGCGGTGAAACGCGCTGCTTTTCCCACTATTCCCTCAATTTTCCTGAAACAACTTCCATTCATACTGTATATCTCGCAGCCAGCGGGTATACTGGTCGCTTCCTTAAATCCACACGTATCCAGCACGAAAACATATGCAAAAGTTTGATACCAGGACTTTCCAGGGCCTGATCCTGACCTTACAGGATTACTGGGCTCGTCAGGGCTGCACCATCGTTCAACCTCTGGACATGGAAGTTGGCGCTGGCACCTCCCATCCGATGACCTGTCTGCGCGCGCTCGGCCCGGAGCCGATGGCCACCGCTTATGTGCAGCCATCCCGCCGCCCGACCGATGGTCGCTACGGTGAAAACCCGAACCGTTTACAGCACTACTACCAGTTCCAGGTGGTAATTAAGCCGTCTCCGGACAACATTCAGGAGCTGTATCTCGGCTCCCTGAAAGAGCTGGGCATGGACCCGACCATTCATGACATTCGCTTCGTGGAAGATAACTGGGAAAACCCAACGCTGGGCGCCTGGGGTCTGGGTTGGGAAGTGTGGCTGAACGGCATGGAAGTGACGCAGTTCACTTACTTCCAGCAGGTTGGCGGTCTGGAGTGTAAGCCGGTGACCGGCGAAATCACCTACGGCCTGGAACGTCTGGCGATGTACATTCAGGGCGTAGACAGCGTTTACGACCTGGTCTGGAGCGACGGCCCACTGGGTAAAACCACCTACGGCGACGTGTTCCATCAGAACGAAGTGGAGCAATCCACCTACAACTTCGAATACGCAGACGTCGACTTCCTGTTCGCCTGCTTCGAGCAGTATGAGAAAGAAGCTCAGCAGTTGCTGGCGCTGGAAAACCCGCTGCCGCTGCCGGCTTACGAACGTATTCTGAAGGCCGCCCACAGCTTCAACTTGCTGGATGCGCGTAAAGCCATCTCCGTCACCGAGCGTCAGCGCTATATTCTGCGCATTCGCACCCTGACCAAAGCCGTGGCAGAAGCTTACTATGCTTCCCGTGAAGCCCTCGGCTTCCCGATGTGCAACAAGAATAAATAAGAGGCGGCCATGTCTGAAAAAACTTTCCTGGTGGAAATCGGCACCGAAGAGCTGCCACCAAAAGCCCTTCGCAGCCTGGCGGAATCTTTTGCTGCCAACGTGACTGCGGAACTTGATGCCGCTGGCCTCGCTCACGGTAACGTAGAGTGGTTTGCGGCTCCGCGCCGTCTGGCGCTGAAAGTGGCAAATCTGGCGGAATCTCAGCCGGATCGCGAAGTCGAAAAACGTGGCCCGGCGGTCTCTGCGGCGTTTGACGCAGAAGGCAAACCGAGCAAAGCCGCAGAAGGCTGGGCGCGCGGTTGCGGGATTACCGTCGATCAGGCTGAGCGCATGGTCACCGACAAAGGTGAATGGCTGCTGTATCGCGCACACGTGAAAGGCGAAAGCGCCGAAGCGTTGCTGCCAAACATGATTGCCACCTCGCTGACCAAACTGCCTGTTCCAAAACTGATGCGCTGGGGCGCGTCCGACGTGCAGTTCGTGCGTCCGGTTCACACCGTGACGCTGCTGCTCGGCGATAAAGTTATTCCGGCGACCATTCTGGGTATTCAGTCCGATCGTGTGATTCGCGGCCATCGCTTTATGGGCGAGCCAGAATTCACCATCGACAATGCCGACCAGTATCCGCAAATTCTGGCTGAACGCGGCAAAGTCATTGCCGATTACGGACAGCGTAAAGCCAAAATCAAAGCCGATGCTGAAGAAGCGGCACGCAAAATTGGCGGTAACGCCGATCTGAGTGAAAGCCTGCTGGAAGAAGTGGCCTCCCTGGTGGAATGGCCTGTTGTCCTGACGGCGAAATTCGAAGAGAAATTCCTCGCCGTGCCTGCGGAAGCGCTGGTCTACACCATGAAAGGTGACCAGAAATACTTCCCGGTGTATGGCAACGACGGCAAACTGCTGCCGAACTTTATCTTCGTGACCAACATCGAATCGAAAGATCCGGTGCAGATTATCTCCGGTAACGAGAAAGTGGTTCGTCCACGTCTGGCGGATGCCGAGTTCTTCTTCAACACCGACCGTAAAAAGCGTCTGGAAGACAACCTGCCGCGTCTGCAAACCGTGCTGTTCCAGCAGCAGCTGGGTACGCTGCGTGACAAAACTGACCGCATTCAGGCCCTGGCGGGCTGGATTGCCGGGCAGATTGGCGCGGACGTCAACCACGCGACCCGTGCAGGTCTGCTCTCCAAGTGTGACCTGATGACCAACATGGTGTTCGAATTTACCGACACTCAGGGCATCATGGGCATGCACTATGCGCGTCACGATGGCGAAGCCGAAGATGTCGCGGTAGCCCTGAATGAGCAGTATCAACCGCGTTTTGCGGGTGACGAGCTGCCGTCCAACCCGGTGGCCTGTGCTGTAGCGATTGCCGATAAGATGGACACCCTTGCGGGCATCTTCGGTATCGGTCAGCATCCGAAAGGCGACAAAGACCCGTTTGCACTGCGTCGTGCGGCACTCGGTGTGCTGCGTATCATTGTTGAGAAGAACCTGAACCTCGATCTGCAAACACTGACCGAAGAAGCCGTGCGTCTGTACGGTGACAAGCTGACCAACGCGAAAGTGGTGGATGAAGTTATCGACTTCATGCTGGGCCGCTTCCGTGCCTGGTATCAGGACGAAGGCTTCAGTGTTGACACCATTCAGGCTGTACTGGCGCGTCGTCCGACTCGTCCGGCAGATTTCGATGCGCGCATGAAGGCAGTCTCTCACTTCCGTTCTCTGGAAGAAGCGGCGGCACTGGCAGCAGCCAACAAGCGTGTGTCGAATATTCTGGCGAAATCCGAAGAGACGCTGAACGACGTTGTTCACGCCTCCGTGCTGAAAGAAGCGGCTGAGATCAAGCTGGCGACCCATCTGGTCGTGCTGCGCGACAAACTTCAGCCGTTCTTCGCTGAAGGCCGTTACCAGGAAGCGCTGGTTGAACTGGCGGCCCTGCGTGAGCCAGTGGATGAGTTCTTCGAGAACGTGATGGTGAATGCCGACGACAAAGACGTGCGTATCAACCGTCTGACGCTGCTCAGCAAGCTGCGTGAGCTGTTCCTGCAAGTTGCGGATATTTCCCTTCTTCAGTAATCCGCTGTCCGCATAAAACGAACCCGCCTTCTGGCGGGTTTTTTTATAGGTGTGAGCCGGGGCATTTTACGAGGAGGCTCGCAAAACCTAATACAACATGGGGTTACTTCGGGATTTTGCGTGACAGCCCTAAATCATTTTATTGAAGATAGATATCTCGCGATTCTCTTTTGAGTGCTCATAAAAGCACTTCTTAAAGCGCTTTTAAATGACCTATAATGAGATGACTCATTACTGGAGGAATCGATGATGGTATTTCAGGTTTTAACGAAAACAGCAGCAAGCATCACTGAGCTTAAACGTGATCCTATGGGAACTTTTAATGCGGGAGAAGGTGCTCCTGTCGCGATCCTTAATCGCAACGAGCCGGCTTTTTACTGCGTCCCTCCAGCTTTGTACGCCCACTTAATGGACCTGCTGGAGGATGCAGAATTGGCCCGAATGGTGGACGAGCGTGCTGGTGAGCCAACAGTCAGAGTTAATATTGATGACCTATAACCTTGCGTTCAATGAATCAGCTTTAAAAGAATGGAAAAAGCTAGGGCGCACTGTCCAGGAGCAATTCAAGAAGAAACTCAGGGAGCGCCTTGAGAACCCCAGAGTCCCGGCTTCGCAACTGAATGGACGTAAAGACCAGTACAAAATTAAGCTACGCGGAGCGGGATATCGACTCGTCTATCGGGTGGATGAGGAGATAGTGACTGTTGTCGTCATCGGCGTAGGAAAGCGGGAAAATGATGATGTCTATAATGCAACCCGGCTCCGCAGCTAATGCCAGGAGATGGCCAGGAAAAAATGGTGGTTAAAATTTCGCCTTGAAACCAGCAAGCCACTAAGGCTATCCTTAGCCCCGACTTTTCTTCCTTCCAGGAGCGCATACCGAAAATGAACACTCACGACTGATGAATTCGGCCCTGACATAACGCATCGCGTTGGCGGGGATGGTATTGATTTCATTCAGGAGTGCTTATGGCTCATTTTATTGCGCAATCCCCTTCTTTTATTTTGCATCAGGTCACCTGTCAGTTTGCGACGGGCGACGTCCTGTTTGGTCCGTTGAATGTGTCCCTTGAGCCCGCGCTGTGCGGCCTGGTGGGGCGCAATGGCAGCGGAAAATCCCGGCTATTACAGCTGCTTTCAGGTGTTGAGATGCCTGCACACGGGCATATCGAACGCTTCGGTGACGTGGTGTATGTCGCCCAGCATCATGAGCTTCCCCTTCATCACACGCTTGCTGATTTACTCGGCCTTCGCGATCGCTTCGAGGCATTAGCTCGTGTCACTCAGGGTGAAATGCTGCCTGAGGACGTTGACCTTCTGGACGGTCAGTGGGATTTGGCGGAGCGCCTGAGCGCCAGCTTTGCTGAGCTCTCGTTGCCCGCTTTTGACCCGTGGCTTCCAGCGGCGACGTTAAGCGGCGGTGAGCGAGTCAAAGCTCTGCTGTGCGGCGCATTTCTTTCCGGGGCGGATTATCTGCTGCTGGATGAGCCGACCAACCATCTGGATCGCGCCGGACGAGAGTGGCTCTGGCACCAGCTTTCGCGGTGGCGTGGCGGCGCGCTAATCGCCAGCCATGATCGAGAACTGCTGGAAAAACTGCCGCGTATTCTGGAGCTGGCGGCGGGTGAGTTGCGCAGCTATGGCGGCAACTTTACGGTTTACCAGCAGCAACGCGATGCTGAACAGCAGGCGGCTCGTGCCGCACTGGAGCACGCGGCAACAGAGCGAAAACGAACGCGTGCAAGAATGCAGAAAGAGCACGATGCCAGCCTGCGACGTTCTGCCCAGACGCTTCGAACCGTGGATTCACTGAACATCGCCTCGTTCGAACGGGTGGCTTACAAAGGGGCGGCGAAAGCCCGACCGGGCACCCTCCGTCGGCAGCATAGCGAACAAAATGATGCGCTTAACGCTGCGGTCAATCAGGCGCGTGAAAAGGTGACAGACGAGGCCGCGGTGATGTTCATGCTGGCAGGAAGTCAGATAGCCGCAGGTAAACAGGTGCTTGAGCTGGAGGAGCTGGTGCTCCCACATTCATCCTTACCGCCGCTGAGTGCCCTCATTACGGGGCCGATGCGCGTTGCTCTGCGCGGGCCAAACGGCTGTGGAAAGACCACGCTGCTGAAAACCATACTGGGGCTGGAATCATCTGTCTCTGGTAGCAGCAGGCTCTCAGTGCAGGCTGCCTGGCTCGATCAGCACCTTAGCCAGTTCGATTTGTCGCTGTCGGTGATGGATCTTCTGCGCCTGGGTGATACGCCATTGGAAGAGGGCGTGTTGCGCAGTCGCCTGGCGCAGCTTCAACTCACGGCCAGTAAAGTGATGTTGCCGCTTTCTGCACTAAGCGGAGGCGAACGTCTGAAAGCCGCGCTGGCAAGCGTGCTCTGGCGTCGTGATGCCACCCAGTTACTGCTGTTGGATGAACCGACCAACCATCTGGATTTAGCTTCAACACAGGCCATTGAAACCGCCTTATCGGCGTTTCCCGGCGCGATGCTGGTGGTGTCGCATGATGAGGCTTTTCTGCAAGGGCTGGGTCTGACGCATGTGCTTGAGTGGCGGGAAAACGGCTGGGTATTCGGGGCGATATAAACAAAAACCCCCGCAGAGGCGGGGGCGGATACTGAAAAAATGCTGTCATTCGATAAGCTGTTGGCTGATAACCGGATTCGCCTGCAACAGGCGCATCAGTCTGAGCTCGGTGGGTGACGGTTTCTCTCGTCGCGATTCCCACTCCTGCACCATCGCCACGCTCACCCCCATGGCTCGGGCAAAGTCTTCAACTTTCAGGCCGGAGCCTTTACGCAGTTGCTCAAACTCGGTAAAGGCTGTGGGCTTCTGGGTCAGGGTAAAACTCTTTGAATCATCTTTAAAAACAATTTGTTCCAGACTGCTCAGCAGTTCAAACATCGGATCTTTATATTCCATTGAGAACTCCTCTGGAAGGTCTGAGGGATCGTTATTATGGTGAAGCTCATTAAGAATAGTCAGTAAAACGGGTGAGGGATCGTTACGGGAGTGATTATTCGTGCGATATATTTTTCCTGATGCGTTTCAGCAGCCGCGCAGGCAGGACTAATTATTTGATAAAAGAAAGGGAAACTTGTTCAGCGCTTTTTTTGTAAATCGTTAGTAAAAAAATGAGAAAGGGCGGGCAGGGCACCCGCCGTTCCGCTATCAGGCTTTCTGGGTAGTTTTCGCCAGTTCGTTGGCATTCCCCTGGGCAACCCGGCCTGGTCGGGTGGCAACGTATTTGATCATCAACGCGCAGGCAGAAAGCAGCGCCGGAATGGCCAGCAGGCCGAAGATGGTCTCAAACGACAGCTGGGCCTGCATCAGGAAGGCACCGCTGAACGCGCCCAAAATCCCGCCGAAACGGCCGATGCCGAGCATCCACGCGACGCCTGTGGCTCGTCCTTGTGTTGGGTAGAACCCTGCCGCCAGTGCAGGCATGGAGGACTGTGCGCCATTCATGATGCTGCCCGCGATAAACACCATCACGCCCATCAGCACCAGGCTGCTGGTGGAGAAGCCGACCAGGCAAACAAAGATGCCTGTCAGGAGCCAACCCACTGCAACCACCTTGTTGGGGTTAAATTTATCCATCAGCCAGCCCAGCACCAGCACGCCAATACCGCCGCCTAACGGGAACAACGCCGTCACCACAGAAGCCTGGCTCATGGAGGCGCCTGTTTCACGGATGAGCAGCGGCAGCCAGCTGGTCAGCAGGTAGAAAATCAGCAGGCCCATGAAGTAGGTGAGGCACAGCATCACGGTACCCACGAGGTAACGCGGGGAGAAAATCACGCCCAGCGCGGATTTCTCCTGCACATCGCCTGCTTCATGCAGCACGAAGCGGGTCTCTGCGGGAAGTGGCGCAATGCGTTTCAAGATGGCGGCGACCTGCTGCTGGGATTTGTTTTTCGCCACCAGATACCGCACCGATTCTGGCAGCAGGAAAATCAGCACCACGGACATCGCCAGCGGCATGACACCGCCGAGGATCAGCACGCTTTGCCAGCCGTAATGCGGAATAAGCCACGCCGAGATAAACCCGCCGAGGGAAGAGCCAATCGGGAAGCCGACGAACATCAGGTTCACCATCAGGGCGCGGCGACGCTCGGGGGCATATTCGCTCATCAGCGTTGCGGCATTCGGCATGGCGGCACCGAGGCCAAGGCCGGTGAGGAAGCGCAGCAGGGTCAGCTGATTGAGGCTGGTGGCGGCAGCGGTCAGCAGGCTGAAGCTCCCGAACACGATGATGGAGAGGATCAGCACTTTTTTGCGGCCAATTTTGTCCGCCATCGGGCCTGCGGTCAGCGCGCCAACGGCGAGACCAACCAGCGCGGCGCTCATCACCGGGCCGAGGGCCGATTTCTGTACGCCCCACTCCTGGACGAGGTCTGAAGCAATAAAGCCAATAATGGCGGTGTCGAAGCCGTCCATCGCCACCGTAATAAAGCACAGCACGAGGATCATCCACTGGTACTTTGTGAACGGGTGGTCGTTGATAAAGGCCTGGATATCGGTTGTTGTCTTTGTCATGTCTCGATTCCTGGGAGGTAAAATGTGCGATTATCGAACGGATATCCGTTAATCGTTCATTTAATCAAACCACCAGAGTGCTTTTTCGACAACGTGCTCACGGGCGGAAGCGTGCGATAATCGTACGGCGGGCGAAGGCCTCTGCTGATTCAATGAATTAAAATACGTTAATTCATTAGCTTAGGTTTTCGCTTCCGGAAAAGGGATCGCGCCGTAATTGTGATGCATGCAACAAATACTTAACATGCTGGCGGAGAGGGATCGCTCACGATTTTTCCCGCCCGGAATGCAGGAAAGGCTATCCTGCGAGGCTTGCGTCGACTATCCTTGTAGCCGTCAGGCACGTGTGTGCCCGTTTGCGCTTTTTTTGGTTGAAGGAGTAATAAAATGGCGACAGGAAAGTCCTGCTCTCGCTGGTTTGCGCCTGTTGCGGCGTTATTGATGGTTGTTAGCCTGAGTGGGTGTTTCGATAAAGAAGGCGATCAGCGTAAAGCGTTTATCGACTTTTTGCAGAATACCGTGATGCGTAGTGGCGAACGTCTGCCGACGCTGACCACCGATCAGAAAAAACAATTTGGCCCGTTCGTGTCCGATTACGCCGTCATCTATGGTTATTCACAGCAGGTGAGCCAGGCGATGGATGCAGGTCTGCGTCCCGTGGTTGATAGCGTGAACACCATTCGCGTGCCGCAGGACTACATGACTCAGCGTGAACCGCTGCGTCAGGCAAACGGCTCGCTCGGTGTACTGAGCCAGCAGCTGGAAAACGCCAAAATGCAGGCGGATGCTGCGCACTCAGCGCTGAAGCAGAATGAAGATCTGAAACCGGTGTTTGATCAGGTGTACAACAAAGTGGTGACGCTGCCAGCGAACGCCCTGCAGCCCCTGATCCCCGCCGCGCAGATTTTCACTCAGCAACTGGTTCAGGTGGGGGATTTCGTCGCCCAGCAAGGGACTCAGGTGAGCTTCGTCGCGAACGGCATTCAGTTCCCGACGTCTCAGCAAGCCAGCCAGTACAATCAGCTGATTGGCCCATTGGCTTCTCAGCACCAGGCATTTAATCAGGCCTGGAGCGCAGCGGTTAACGCCACGCGTTGATCCTGATTGCCGGCCTGACCCGGCCTACAAAACGTTGTAGGTCGGGCAAACGAAGTGCCGCCCGACGATATTCCACACATTCTAAAGAACTTGCGGATTCACGCAGTTCTTCTCGACTTTCCCGTCAAGTGCCGCAATCAGGTTATCCACCGCAGTGGCCGCCATATTATAGCGCGTCTCATGCGTCGCGGAGCCAATATGCGGCAGCGCCACCACGTTTGGCATTTTCAGCAGTTTAGAAGAGACCGGCAGCGGTTCCTGCTCAAAGACATCCAGCCCTGCGGCATGAATGTCGCCGTTCTTCAGCGCAGTAATCAGTGCCTGCTCGTCCACCACCGGGCCGCGTCCGGCGTTGATGAAAATGGCGGACTTTTTCATTTTGCTGAATTGCTCTGCGCCAAAAAGATGCCGGGTTTCGTCCGTTAACGGCAGGATGGAACAGACAAAATCGGCTTCCTGTAACAGGGTGTCCAGCGAGCAATGGCGTGCGTTGAAGCGCTCTTCTGCTTCTTTATGCTGGCGACGTGCGTTATAGAGCACCGGCATGCCGAAGCCCAAGTGCGCGCGTTGCGCCAGCGCCAGGCCGATGCGCCCCATCCCAACGATGCCGATGGTTTTATGGTGCACATCCGTGCCAAACCAGTCCGGGCCGATGCCCTGGGTCCATTCGCCTTTTTTCACGCGTTCAGCTACTTCCACAACGCGACGCGCACTGCTCAGAATCAGTGCCATCAGGGTATCGGCGACGGTTTCAGTCAGCGCCGTTGGGGTGTGCATCAGCAGAACTTTACGGGCATTCAGCGCATCCACATCAAAATTGTCGTAGCCCACGGAAATGGTCGAGGTTGCCCGCAGAGCAGGCATTTTTTCCAGCAATTCGGGCCCGACGGTTTCACTGGAGCCAAGCAGGCCTTCAGCCTCAGAAAATGCCTTTGCGTGGGCGAGGACGGTATTGGGATGGAGATCGGAAACCTGGGTGACGGTGAAGTGATTTTGCAGACGTTGCAGTAGATCGTCAGGTAGCGTTTTATAGAGTACAACGGACGGCTTCATTCAACTTATCTCCATTGATTAGCAGGCTTTGTAATCAGTTAGCCACAGGAAGATAAGATGCACCAGCCCTGATTTTGGGCGGGAAGCTACCGGGCGAGTGCTCGCCCGGTGGGGTAAAGCGGCTTAAGACAGTGGAGTCAGCGTGATTTCTACACGACGGTTCTGTGCTTTGCCTTCGGCGGTGCTGTTGCTGGCGATAGGATTCGCCGGGCCCATGCCGGTGGTACGAATACGGTTGGCTGATACGCCCTGAGTGATGAGCGAGCTGGCGACCGATTCAGCACGCTGCTGAGACAGGCGCATGTTCAGGTCCTGGCTGCCGGTGCTGTCGGTGTAGCCGACCACGTTCACGGCGGTTTTCTCATACTCTTTCAGCACCATTGCCACGCCCGTCAGAGTGTTAGCTCCTGCCGGTTTCAGGTTCGCGCTGCTGCTGTCAAAGGTGACGTTATTTGGCATGTTGAGCACGATGCTGTCGCCATTACGCGTAACGCTGACGCCGGTGCCCTGCATTTTTTCACGCAGTTTCGCTTCCTGCACGTCCATGTAATAACCGACGCCACCGCCGACGGCAGCACCTGCTGCTGCGCCAATCAGCGCGCCTTTGCCACGGTCTTTCTTCGACGACGAGAGCATGCCGATACCGGCCCCGGCCAGGGCGCCAATGCCTGCGCCAATGCCGGATTTACCGGCTTCGCGCTCACCGGTATAAGGGTTCGTCGTACAGCCTGACAGAGCCAGCGCGCCGCTTACCATAGCGGCAATCATGATTACGCGTTTTTTCATCTTCTTTCCTTAATCCTTTTTATTCTTTGCCACGGCGTCCGTGGCGGTTGATTATGACGCGGGAAAGTGATGAAAATTCCAAAAGCTTTTTATAAATTTGTAAATAAATCGAACGGCAGTGACAAAAACGCCGTCGCAACACCTGCATCAGTTAACCGGGAGCCTGTTTTGGCCAATTCATCTGCAACAAAAACCATTCTGACCGCGGCCCACTGGGGGCCAATGCTGGTTGAAACCGATGGCGACACGGTGCTTTCTTCCCGTGGCGCTTTGGCGGGCACCTTTGAGAACTCGCTGCAAAGCGTGGTGCGTGACCAGGTTCACAGCAAGACGCGTGTGCGCTATCCCATGGTGCGTAAGGGTTTTCTGGCTTCACCAGCCGATCCACAGGGCGTGCGTGGGCAGGATGAGTTTGTGCGGGTGAGCTGGGATGATGCGCTGAATCTGATTCACTCACAGCATCAGCGTATTCGCGAAACCTACGGGCCTTCTTCGATTTTTGCGGGTTCTTACGGCTGGCGTTCCAACGGCGTGCTGCATAAAGCCGCCACGCTGTTACAGCGCTACATGAGCCTCGCGGGCGGCTATACCGGGCATCTTGGTGACTATTCTACCGGCGCGGCTCAGGCCATCATGCCTTATGTCGTGGGCGGCAACGAGGTATACCAGCAGCAAACCAGCTGGCCGCTGATTCTGGAGCACACCGACGTGGTGGTGCTGTGGAGCGCCAACCCGCTCAATACCTTGAAAATTGCGTGGAATGCCTCTGACGAACAGGGCATTCCTTATTTCGACCAGTTGCGAAAAAGCGGCAAGAAGCTGATCTGTATCGATCCCATGCGATCAGAAACGGTCGAGTTTTTCGGTGAATCAATGGAGTGGATCGCCCCGCATATGGGTACCGACGTGGCATTGATGCTCGGCATCGCCCATACGCTGGTGGAAAACGGCTGGCACGATACTGATTTCCTCGCGCGATGCACGACAGGCTATGAGCATTTTGCCGAATACCTGACGGGGGAACGCGACGGCGTGGCAAAAACGGCCGACTGGGCGGCGGATATTTGCGGCATTAACGCAGAGAAAATTCGCGAGCTGGCGAAAATATTCCACGAAAACACCACCATGCTGATGTCCGGTTGGGGTATGCAGCGCCAGCAGTTTGGCGAGCAAAAACACTGGATGCTGGTGACGCTTGCCGCCATGCTCGGGCAAATCGGGACGCCGGGCGGCGGGTTCGGCCTCTCTTATCACTTTGCCAACGGCGGCAACCCGACGCGTCGTTCCGCAGTGCTGGCCTCGATGCAGGGCAGCGTGGCAGGTGGCACGGATGCGGTGGATAAAATCCCGGTGGCACGCATTGTTGAAGCGCTGGAAAACCCAGGCGCACCTTATCAGCACAACGGGATGGACCGGCACTTCCCTGATATACGCTTTGTCTGGTGGGCGGGCGGAGCAAACTTCACGCATCATCAGGATACCAATCGTCTGATCCGCGCCTGGCAAAAGCCGGAGCTGGTGGTGATTTCTGAGTGCTTCTGGACCGCAGCCGCTCGCCATGCGGATATCGTGCTGCCCGCGACAACGTCGTTTGAGCGCAATGATTTGACCATGACCGGCGATTACAGCAACCAGCATCTGGTGCCGATGAAACGCGTTGTGCCGCCGCGCGACGAAGCGCGTGATGACTGGGAAGTCTTCGCCGAACTGAGCGAACGCTGGGAAGAGGGCGGGCGCGAGCGCTTTACCGAAGGCAAAAGCGACCTCGAATGGCTGGAGACGTTTTATGAGATTGCCGGGCAGCGCGGGGCCAGCCAGCAGGTGACTCTGCCGCCGTTCAGCGAGTTCTGGCAGGCCAACGAGCTTATCGAAATGCCCCAGAGCGAGCAAAACGCGCAGTTCGTTCGCTTTGCCGCATTCCGTGAAGATCCGCAGGCGAATCCGTTAAAAACCGACAGCGGCAAAATCGAAATTTTCTCCCGGCGCATCGCTGGCTTCGGCTATGCAGATTGTCCGGGGCATGCGACGTGGCTGGAGCCAGACGAGTGGCATGGTAATGCTCAGGCGGGGCAGCTTCAGTTGCTGTCAGCGCATCCGGCGCATCGCTTGCACAGTCAGCTTAATTACACCGCTTTGCGCGAGCGTTACGCGGTTGCCGGGCGTGAACCGCTGACGTTGCATCCTCAGGATGCTGCGGAACGTGGCATTGCTGACGGTGATTTGGTGCGGGTATGGAATGGCCGTGGACAAGTGCTGGCGGGAGCCGTGGTGACGGAAGGCATTCGCTCTGGCGTGATTTGTCTGCACGAAGGCGCGTGGCCGGACCTGGATTTGCAGGCCGGGGGCATCTGCAAAAATGGGGCGGTCAACGTACTGACCAAAGATCTCCCCAGCTCGAAGCTGGGGAATGGCTGCGCGGGCAATACGGCGCTGGTGTGGCTGGAGAAGTACAACGGCCCGGCGTTGCCGCTCACAGCATTCGATCCGCCTGCCAACGCATAATCCAGGTCGGCTGCCGGGTTTCATCCTGCCATGCGCTGTCTTCAATACGAAAACCCTGCGCATGGTAGAAGTTCACCGCCCGGCTGTTCTTCTGGTACACCTCAAGGCTTAAATCCGGGTAGCGCTCGCAGACCCACGCGAGCAGTGCCCGGCCGATGCCTTGCCCGATGTTGTCGGGGGCCACAAACAGCGCGCCGACAAAACGCTGATCCATCACGCTGACAAAGCCCTTCACCACCTCATCTTCTTCCCACACCCAGGTTTGCGCCGAGGGTAGATACACATCGCGTACAATCGGTTCGCTTTCGTACCAGTAGCGCTCCTCAATAAAAGGGTGGGCGAAGATAGTGCTTTCAAGCCACAGCTTCAGGAGAGGCCGGGTATCACGACTTTGCCACTTGTGGATCATCTCCACCTCCCGGGTAGCAGAAACAGGTGCTGACGTGATCGTTAACCAGACCGCACGCCTGCATAAAGGAGTAGCAAATGGTGGAGCCGACAAATTTGAAGCCGCGTTTTTTCAGGGCTTTAGAGAGCGCATCAGACGCGGGCGTGCTCACGGGAACGTCTGACAGCGCGGCAACCCGGTTCAGCTGTGGCTTGTTCTCCACAAACGACCAGACGAAATCATTGAAGGATTCGCCTCGGGCTTCCATTTCCAGAAAGGCTTTTGCGTTACCAATAATGGCCTGAATTTTCCCACGGTGGCGGATAATTCCGGCATTTTGCACCAGGTTCTCCACATCTTCTTCGGTCATCGCCGCGACTTTTATCGGATCAAAATGGTGGAAAGCCTCGCGATAATTTTCACGTTTCTTCAGCACCGTGATCCATGACAGTCCGGCCTGCTGGCCTTCAAGGCAGATCATTTCAAACAGCTGCTGGTTATCCCGCTGAGGCACACCCCATTCGCTGTCGTGGTAGGCAATATAAAGCGGGTCCTGACTGACCCAACCGCAACGTTCCATCCTGTTCTCCCACTTTTTTGATGTCGATGAAGAAATGTTCAACCTGCCTTGACGACAGAAATAAAATGACAATATTTAGTAATACGCAGTGCGTAAAAAAATCATAACAACAATGCCGGATTCGGCTCTTTCGGAGTCGCAATAATGAGAGTTAAGAGATGCAATGGCTTCCGGGGTATGGTCTACCCGGTTTCTGTTTTTGTCGGGATGTCTTTCGCGACATCCGCATTTGCCTGGCAACAGGAATATATCGTTACTGACCCACAAAGTAATACGCCGGAACGTTATACCTGGGATAGCGATCACCAACCGCGTTACGATGATATTCTCGCGGAGCGCATCAGCGCGTCGCAACCTCAGCCCGGTGTGGCGATGAATACTCCCTATGAAACACCGACAGAGACGACACGCACGCTTAGCGTGGGCTGGAACATTCCACTCAGCGCGATGTTCTCTACCGGGCCGGTGGCAAGCTGGCATTATGACGGTTCGGCCACCTCAATGTGGAACGAATTTGGCGACAGCGGCACCAGCACCACCGCACTCACTGATCCGATGTGGCACGCCAGCGTGAGCTCGTTGGGATGGCGTTTTGATGCTCAGCCCTTGTGGGGCGTGCATCCCTGGGCGCAAATCAGCTACAACCAGCAGTTCGGCGAGAACCAGTGGAAATCACAGTCTGGTCTGAATCGCACGCCCACTTCTGCGCAGGATGGCAGCTGGACAGATGTCACCGTGGGGGCCGATATGCTGTTGACCCAGCATGTTGCGGCGTATGCCTCGCTGTCACAGGCGGACACTATTAGCGAAGGGACCAACACGCTTTACATCATGGGTGTCAGCGCTCGTTTTTAACATTCTTCCGTTCAGGGAATACATTCGTTTTACGTTAAATTTACAATTAACGCGCCGTTTTCGGCGATAGTAACCGCTAACTTATCTCTCTTTCATTTTCTGGCAATGCTATTCATTCCGTTCTCAGTGCATTTCATTCCGCGCTGGCGGCAGTTCATGCCTTTTTTAACCCGACATGAAATGCACTTCGTTATTTTAAGCAGCAGTTAATCTTCATAAGGCACCTCTGCTATGAACGCTGCAATTCGCCCCTCTACCCGCTGGCTGACTTTGGTTGGCACCATTATTACCCAGTTTGCGCTGGGTTCGGTTTATACCTGGAGCCTGTTTAACGGCGCACTCTCCGACAAGCTCGGTGAGCCCGTCAGCCAGGTCGCTTTTTCCTTCGGCCTGTTAAGCCTTGGTCTGGCGCTTTCTTCTTCCGTGGCCGGTAAGTTGCAGGAGCGATTTGGCGTGAAGCGCGTCACGATGGCCTCCGGTATTTTGCTCGGCGTCGGCTTCTTCCTGACGGCGCATGCGAACAACCTGATGATGCTGTGGCTCAGCGCGGGCCTGCTGGTAGGGCTGGCGGATGGCGCAGGATATTTGTTGACGCTGTCCAACTGCGTGAAGTGGTTCCCGGAACGTAAAGGGCTTATCTCGGCGTTTTCAATCGGCGCTTATGGCCTGGGTAGCCTCGGGTTTAAGTTTATCGACAGCCATTTGCTGGCAAGCGTAGGGCTTGAGAAGACGTTTGTTATCTGGGGCGCGATTGTGCTGGTCATGATTGTCTTTGGCGCGACGCTGATGAAAGATGCCCCGCTGCAGGAAGTGAAAACCGCCAATGGTACCGTGGCGCGTGATTTCACCCTGGCGCAGTCAATGCGCAAACCCCAATACTGGATGCTGGCTGTGATGTTCCTCACCGCCTGTATGAGCGGGCTGTATGTGATTGGCGTGGCGAAAGATATCGCGCAGGGCATGGTTCATCTGGATGTGATGACTGCGGCAAACGCCGTCACGGTGATTTCCATCGCCAACCTGAGCGGACGCCTGGTGCTGGGCATTCTGTCCGACAAAATTGCTCGTATCCGGGTGATCACCCTTGGTCAGGTGATTTCTCTGGTCGGCATGGCTGCTCTGCTGTTTGCGCCGTTAAATGCGACAAGCTTCTTCGCGGCGATTGCCTGCGTGGCCTTCAACTTTGGCGGCACCATCACCGTGTTCCCGTCGCTGGTGAGCGAGTTCTTTGGCCTGAATAATCTGGCGAAAAACTACGGTGTGATTTACCTCGGCTTTGGGATTGGCAGCATCTGTGGTTCTATCATTGCCTCGCTGTTCGGCGGGTTCTACGTCACCTTCTGCGTGATTTTCGCCCTGCTGATCCTCTCTTTAGCGCTGTCTACCACGATTCGCCAGCCAAAACGCGAAGTGCTGCAACAGGCACATGCTTAAGGCGACGCTGTAATTTATTACTCCAGCCAATAAGACTATCCGGGTGATTAATTTTGTAAATATTGCCCGGATCACACTTCCTGCTGACACTTTTCTTCTGCGCTATGGTCTACTTGTCGCGCTTAAAGACGTTTCTGATAACCGTTTCTGACGCAATAACTTAATCTGCTTGTTGTCATTCCGGCAACGAAGTCGGTTTTTTGATTTTCCCTTCTCCAGGGTTTTGTTTGCATGAATTACATAAAATCGCTGACGCAGCAAAGGCTTTGTCTGTTCCTTGCTGCTTATATCGGCCTGTTTCTCAATGGTGCTGTTTTAGTCCGTCGCGTTGAGGTCTACCTTGAACACCTCACGGTAAGAAATGGAATTTTTGCCCTCATTGAGGTGTTCGGCTCCTTCCTCGCCGCCTTCTTCCTGCTTCGCCTGTTGTCGCTTTTCGGCCGTCGAGGCTGGCAAGTGATGGCTTCGCTGGTGGTGATCATTTCCGCCGCGGCCAGTTACTACATGACTTTCATGAACGTGGTCATTGGCTACGGGATTGTGGCGTCCGTCATGACCACCGATGTTGATCTCTCCAAAGAGGTTGTGGGTCAGGGCTTTATGATGTGGACCGTGTTGTCCAGCATTCCGCCGCTGGTTTTCATCTGGAGTAACCGTTGCCGCTACACCTTGCTGCGCCAGCTTCGCACTCGCGGGCAGCGTGTACGTAACATTGCCGTTGTGCTGATGGCGGGCCTTTTGGTTTGGGCTCCGATTCGCTTGATGGAAAAGCAGCAGAAGAGAATCGAAAAAGCCACCGGGGTGGATATGCCGAGTTATGGCGGCGTGGTGGCGAACTCGTACTTGCCTTCAAACTGGCTTTCCGCGTTGGGGCTGTATGCCTGGGCGCAAGTCGATGAATCTTCGGATAACAAATCTCTGATCAATCCGGCCAAGAAATTTACCTATGTGGCGCCGGGTCACGAGCTGGATGATACCTATGTGGTGTTTATCATCGGCGAAACCACGCGCTGGGATCATATGGGGATTCTGGGTTACGACCGCGACACCACGCCGAAGCTGGCCCAGGAGAAAAATCTGGTGGCTTACCGCGGTTATTCGTGTGATACCGCGACCAAACTCTCGTTGCGCTGCATGTTCGTGCGTCAGGGCGGGGCAGATGATAATCCGCAGCGTACGCTGAAAGAACAGAACGTGTTTGCGGTGCTCAAGCAGCTTGGCTTTAGCTCTGACCTGTTCGCGATGCAGAGCGAGATGTGGTTCTACAGCAACACCATGGCGGATAACATCGCCTACCGCGAGCAGATTGGTGCCGAGCCGCGTAACCGTGGCAAAGACGTGGACGACATGCTGTTGCTTAATGAGATGTCTCTCTCGCTGGAAGGCCATCCTAAGGGTAAGCACCTGATTATTCTGCATACCAAAGGGTCGCACTACAGCTACTACCAGCGCTACACCCGTGATTTTGCCAAATGGCAACCGGAGTGCGTGGGGATTAACGGGCAATGCAGCAAACAGGAGCTGATCAACGCCTATGACAACTCTGTGCTGTATGTAGATACCTTTATCAGCAAGGTGCTGGACCAGCTGAGAGATAAGAAAGCCATCGTGTTCTATGCCGCAGACCACGGCGAGTCAATCAATGAGAGAGAGCACCTGCACGGCACCCCGCGCAAACTCGCGCCGCCAGAGCAGTTCCGCGTGCCAATGCTGGTGTGGATGTCGGATAAATATCTGGCCAATCCAGCCAACGAACAAGCTTTCCAGCACCTGAAGCAACAGGCTGAAATGAAGGTGCCGCGTCGTCATGTGGAGCTGTACGACACCATTATGGGCTGTCTGGGGTACACCTCGCCAAACGGCGGGATCAACGAAAACAGCAACTGGTGTCACGTTCCGGCAAAAGCTCAGTAACAGCTGGCGAGTTTCTCGCCGACTGGCATTGCTTTTGGCTAAAAGGGATTGACGGGGTAGCATCACAGCAGTAAGATGCGCTCCGCATTCGGCGAGTAGCGCAGCTTGGTAGCGCAACTGGTTTGGGACCAGTGGGTCGGAGGTTCGAATCCTCTCTCGCCGACCACATTCGAAAGGCCTGCTCTTTGAGCAGGCCTTTTTGCTTTCGAGCCAATGAGGATGAGAAGCTCCGGGGAAGGAGGTTCGAGTCGAGCGAAGCGAGACAACGTTGCTTCAGCAACGGCCCGCAGGGCGAGCCACGCAGTGGCGAGCGCCGACCACATTTGAAAAGCCATCCCGCTACAGCGTAATACACCTGCCGCTAAACAGCGTCTGCCCTTCCTGTTTCACCACCAGCTCATCGCTGTTTTTTAACTGATTCCACTCGCCCGGGGTGAGATAGCGCTGCGTCCCGAGTTGAGCCATCGGGGCCAGATAGATCAGTTCGCCGCTGGTTTTATCTCTCATCCACAGGCTGGCACCTTCCAGCGCGGCAGGGCTTTGTTCGCCATACTGCACCCGAATGCTGGATTTGCCCGGTTTATCACCCTGAAAGGCCATCAGGACGAAGCAGTCGTGACACTCTGCGGAGGACATCATTGCCAGATAGCTGACGGGCTTTATCGACGGGGTGAGTGGCGTCAGGCTCAGGAACATCATCATCGCCCCGAGCGCCAGCCAGCCGCTGTTCCACATCCATCGCCTGATCGCACCAGGCGGATTTTTCCCTTCGCTTATCATCTGCAAATGACGCCATACGCGGGCAGGCGGATGTCTGAACGGCGGAGAAGGGTCGGGAAGCCTCTCCTGCCAGCGCTCTATTTCGAGCCACAGAGAGGGATCGCGCGCCAGCAGTTGTTCAAACCTGCGGCTTACTCGTCGGGAAAGTAGCCCGAGAAGGTAGTGGCCAGCCAGATGATCGCGTACTTCAGGTCGCGCATAGCGCGCCGGGGTTATCTGCCGAGACATTGTTTCAGCTCCTGGAGTCCCCGGCGGATCCATGACTTGATCGTACCCTGCGGGGCGCTGAGGTGGCGGGCGATTTCAGGATGCGGGAAGCCGTAATACCAGGCCAGCACGATAGCGTTACGTTTGCCTGCTTCGAGACGGCGCAGGCAGTTTGCCAGCCGGGGATCGGCTTCTGGCGGCTCCTCGAACGGCGTCTCTCCCCAGCGTTCAGGCAGGACGCTTTCCTGACGGCGGGCGTGGCAGCGCTGGTGGTCGAGCGCAAGGTTGCGCATCAGCTGGCACAGCCAGGCCCAGGGAGCATCAACCGGCCACGGCAGGTCTCCACGCCACAGCTTGGTATAGCCTTCCTGGAGTAAATCGGCAGCGATGGCCTTATCGCCGACGATCTGCACGATACGGGTATAGAGATACCCGCTGGTCTGCCGATAGAGAGTGGCGAAAGCGCTGCGGTCCCGCAGCGCTATCCGCGACAAGAGCAGACGGATCTCTTCCTTGTCGATAGTCACGTGATGCCTTATTTCCCCGCCGGGACGATATGCCACACGCCGTTAACGCCATCTCCGGTGGTTTCTCCCGGCGCTTTGTCCTTATACCAGAGATAGAGCGGCATCTTATTCCAGGTCAACTGGAGCTTACCATCTCGGCGCGGAGCAGAACCAAACGGCGGCATCAGTTTGGTATTGGCATTGATGACGATTGGCGGCCAGCGTTTGGCGCAGTCGTCATAGCAGACGGAGAGGTTCTCCCGGTCTTTATCAAAGGTATAGAGGGTCATGCCCTCGCTGTTGGTGTAGATCTCGCCGAGCGGGGTGCTGCGCGTAGTGACTTCGGCGGCGTGAATGCTGAACGCGCTGAAGGTGAGCAGGGCGGCGAGCGTGATTTTCTTCATGGGGATCTCCTTATGCTGAGGGGCCAACATTGGCCCTTCGCATCAAGAGACGAAGGCGGCGGGAAGATGGATGCAGCGAGCGAAAATTAATTTTATTGCCTTCAGCCCGTCAGAAACGTGTTTTGTTGATATTTGGGAGCTTCTTCATTGTTTTTTTCTATATTTTGAGAACACTTTTTTGGCGAAGTTTGCCCATATCTTCAGGATATTCCGCTGTGCGTTTTAACGTTCACGCTATTAATCGCTCAGATTATCGCCATCTCGCAAGAATTTTTTGTCATTTTGCACAATTGTTAATCACTGGTTATTGCAAAGTGTGAAGATGATTGTGCTGCTGTTATGCGCGTAGCATAAATTTCCCTGCTGAAAACAGGGCGATGAACTTTTTTAAATCTTTGTTTGTTAATTCTCACCCCTGACGTAAATCCTGGTTACCTGTATTGACGTTTGCACATCTTGTTGACAGATTGTAGGGCATGAGGGGCATTTCAGGGAGAATCTGCGCTGCAACTCAGTCGCTCTTCTGAAAGGAATCTCCAACCCTTTTAACGCCTTCGGGCACTACCGACCAGACCGGGTAAAAAACAAATAAAGGCCTGGCGGAAAACACAACAAACAAACATCACATTTGGAGCAGAATAATGAGTATTTCCTTGAAAAAGTCAGGGATGCTGAAGCTTGGTCTTAGCCTGGTGGCACTGACTGTAGCGGCAAGCGTGCAGGCCAAAACCCTGGTTTACTGTTCTGAAGGCTCGCCGGAAGGCTTTAACCCACAGCTCTTCACCTCTGGTACCACTTACGATGCCAGCTCTGTTCCAATTTATAACCGTCTGGTTGAATTCAAAACCGGGACTACGGAAATCATTCCTGGCCTGGCAGAGAAATGGGACGTTAGCGCCGATGGCAAAACCTACACTTTCCACCTTCGTTCAGGTGTGAAGTGGCAGGACAACAAAGATTTCAAACCGACTCGCGATCTGAATGCTGACGACATCGTCTTCTCCTTCGATCGTCAGAAGAATGACAAAAACCCGTACCACAAAGTCTCTGGCGGCAGCTATGAGTACTTCGAAGGCATGGGTCTGCCGGATCTGATCAGTGAAGTGAAGAAAGTGGACGATAACACCGTTCAGTTCGTGCTGACTCGCCCGGAAGCGCCGTTCCTTGCGGATCTGGCGATGGACTTCGCGTCCATTCTCTCCAAAGAATATGCTGACAACATGCTGAAAGCCGGTACGCCGGAGAAAGTTGACCTGAACCCAATCGGTACCGGTCCGTTCCAGCTGCTGCAGTACCAGAAAGACTCCCGCATTCTGTACAAAGCGTTCCCGGGCTACTGGGGCACCAAGCCACAGATTGACCGTCTGGTCTTCTCCATCACTCCAGATGCTTCCGTGCGTTACGCCAAACTGCAGAAAAACGAATGCCAGGTTATGCCATACCCGAACCCGGCTGACATCGCTCGCATGAAGCAGGACAAGAACATCAACCTGCTGTCTCAGGCGGGTCTGAACGTGGGTTACCTCTCCTTCAACACCGAGAAGAAGCCGCTGGATGAAGTGAAAGTTCGCCAGGCGCTGACCTATGCGGTGAACAAAGAGGCGATCATCAAAGCCGTTTATCAGGGCGCAGGCGTTGCCGCGAAAAACCTGATCCCACCAACCATGTGGGGCTATAACGACGATGTGAAGGATTACATCTACGATCCAGAGAAAGCCAAAGCGCTGCTGAAAGAAGCGGGCCACGCAGACGGCTTTACCATCGACCTGTGGGCGATGCCGGTTCAGCGTCCTTACAACCCGAACGCTCGCCGTATGGCTGAGATGATTCAGGCTGACTGGGCGAAAGTCGGTGTGAAAGCCAACATCGTGACCTACGAGTGGGGCGAGTACCTGAAGCGTGCGAAAGCTGGCGAGCATCAGTCTGTAATGATGGGCTGGACTGGCGACAATGGGGATCCGGATAACTTCTTCGCGACCCTGTTCAGCTGCGCGGCGGCGAAAGACGGTTCCAACTACTCTCGCTGGTGCTACAAGCCGTTTGAAGACCTGATTCAACCGGCGCGTGCGACCGACGATCACAACAAGCGTGTTGAACTGTACAAACAGGCTCAGGTAGTGATGCATGACCAGGCTCCGGCGCTGATCATCGCTCACTCCACCGTTTACGAGCCAGTGCGTAAAGAAGTCAAAGGCTATGTGGTGGATCCGTTGGGCAAACACCACTTCGAAAACGTCTCTGTCGAATAATTAAAAATGTAAGGGGCACTCAGGTGCCCTTATGCCCGGCGGCGCTCTGCTTGCGCGGGCCTACACAAGTAGGCCAGGTAAGCGGCAGCGCCACCCGGCAGTTGTGAGCAATACAGACGAGCAGTTCCAGGCTGAGCGTCTTTAGAGAGAGTACGTGTTATGTTGCAGTTCATCCTCCGACGTCTGGGATTAGTCATCCCGACCTTTATCGGTATCACCCTCCTCACTTTTGCCTTCGTCCATATGATCCCCGGCGACCCGGTGCTGATCATGGCAGGTGAGCGTGGTATCTCCCCTGAGCGTCACGCCGAGCTTCTGGCCGCTTTAGGCCTGGATAAGCCGATGTGGCAGCAATATCTCAACTATGTCTGGGGTGTGCTTCATGGCGATTTAGGGATTTCGCTGAAGAGCCGCCTGCCGGTGTGGGACGAGTTCGTGCCTCGCTTTAAAGCGACGCTGGAACTCGGCGTCTGCGCCATGATTTTTGCCGTCGCTGTCGGCATTCCCGTTGGCGTGCTGGCGGCCGTTAAACGCGGTTCCATCTTCGACCATACCGCTGTCGGCTTGGCACTGACCGGTTACTCCATGCCTATCTTCTGGTGGGGCATGATGCTGATTATGCTGGTCTCTGTGCAGCTGAACCTCGCGCCGGTGTCCGGGCGAATCAGCGATTCAGTGTTCCTCGATGACACGCTGCCGTTAACCGGCTTCATGCTGATTGATACCGCCATCTGGGGCGAACCGGGCGACTTTATTGACGCGCTGGCGCACATGGTGCTGCCTGCGGTCGTGCTCGGCACCATCCCGCTGGCGGTGATTGTACGTATGACCCGTTCGGCGATGCTCGAAGTGCTGGGCGAAGACTACATTCGTACGGCGCGCGCCAAAGGGCTGACGCGTATGCGCGTGATCATCGTCCATGCGCTGCGTAACGCGATGCTGCCGGTGGTGACGGTTATCGGTTTGCAGGTCGGCACGCTGCTGGCGGGCGCGATCCTGACTGAAACCATCTTCTCCTGGCCGGGTCTTGGACGCTGGCTGATTGATGCGTTGCAACGCCGTGACTATCCGGTGGTGCAGGGCGGGGTGCTGCTGGTGGCGACGATGATTATCCTCGTCAACCTGCTGGTCGACCTGCTGTACGGCGTGGTGAACCCGCGTATTCGACATAAGAAGTAAGGGGCCATCATGTCACAAGTCACTGAAACTAAAGTTACTGCTCCGGTGCCCATGACCCCGCTGCAGGAGTTCTGGCACTATTTCAAACGTAACAAAGGCGCGGTAGTTGGGCTGGTGTATGTGGTGGTGGTGATGTTCATCGCCATCTTCGCCAACTGGATTGCGCCTTATAACCCGGCGGATCAGTTCCGTGATTCACTTTTAGTCCCGCCGTTCTGGCAGGAAGGCGGCACGCTGTCGCATCTGCTCGGTACCGACGACGTGGGTCGCGATGTGCTTTCGCGTCTGATGTACGGCGCGCGTCTGTCACTGCTGGTTGGCTGCCTGGTTGTTGTGCTGTCGCTGGTGCTGGGGATTGTCCTCGGCCTGGTCGCGGGTTACTTCGGCGGCATCGTTGATAACATCATCATGCGTATCGTCGATATCATGCTGGCGTTGCCAAGTCTGCTGCTGGCTCTGGTGCTGGTGGCTATTTTTGGCCCGTCGATAGGGAACGCCGCGCTGGCGCTGACCTTCGTCGCCCTACCTCACTACGTGCGTCTGACGCGTGCGGCGGTGCTGGTGGAAGTGAACCGCGATTACGTGACGGCTTCCCGCGTGGCGGGTGCCGGTGCGGTGCGCCAGATGTTCATCAATATCTTCCCGAACTGCCTTGCGCCGCTGATTGTTCAGGCGTCGCTCGGTTTCTCGAACGCCATTCTCGATATGGCCGCTCTTGGCTTCCTTGGCATGGGTGCGCAGCCGCCAACACCGGAGTGGGGCACCATGCTCTCCGACGTGTTGCAGTTCGCGCAGAGCGCCTGGTGGGTCGTGACCTTCCCGGGTCTCGCTATCCTGCTGACGGTGCTGGCATTTAACCTGATGGGCGACGGTCTGCGCGACGCGCTGGATCCGAAACTGAAGCAGTAAGAGGCACGAGATGGCGTTATTAAATGTAGATAAATTATCGGTGCACTTCGGTGACGAAGGCACCCCGTTCCGTGCCGTAGACCGCATCAGTTACAGCGTTAAGCAAGGCGAAGTGGTCGGCATCGTGGGCGAATCCGGCTCCGGTAAGTCCGTGAGCTCGCTGGCTATCATGGGGCTGATTGATTACCCCGGCCGCGTGATGGCTGAAAAACTGGAATTTAACGGTCGCGATTTACAACGCATTTCCGAAAAAGAGCGCCGCCAGCTGGTGGGTGCGGAAGTGGCGATGATTTTCCAGGACCCGATGACCAGCCTGAACCCTTGCTACACCGTGGGCTACCAGATTATGGAAGCCATCAAGGTGCATCAGGGGGGAAACAAGAAAACCCGTCGCCAGCGTGCGATTGATTTGCTGAACCTGGTGGGCATTCCCGATCCGGCATCGCGTCTCGACGTCTATCCGCACCAGCTTTCCGGTGGGATGAGCCAGCGCGTGATGATTGCGATGGCGATTGCCTGCCGTCCGAAGCTGCTGATTGCCGATGAGCCGACGACGGCACTGGATGTGACCATTCAGGCGCAGATCATCGAGCTGCTGCTGGAGCTTCAGCAGAAAGAGAACATGGCGCTGGTGCTGATCACTCACGATCTGGCGCTGGTCGCCGAAGCGGCCCATAAAATCATCGTGATGTATGCAGGTCAGGTGGTTGAAACGGGCGCGGCGCAGGATATTTTCCGTGCTCCGCGTCATCCTTATACTCAGGCATTGCTTCGTGCGCTGCCGGAGTTTGCGCAAGATAAAGCGCGTCTGGCCTCGCTGCCGGGCGTGGTGCCGGGGAAATATGACCGTCCGAACGGTTGTCTCCTCAACCCACGCTGCCCGTATGCGACGGACAAATGCCGCAGCGTTGAACCTGAACTGAACCTGGTGGATAACGGACGTCAGTCTAAATGCCACTTCCCCCTCGATGATGCCGGGAGGCCGACACTATGAGTACGCACGAGGCCACCTCGCAGCAGCCGCTGTTGCAGGCAATCGACCTGAAAAAACACTATCCGGTGAAGAAGGGGATTTTCGCCCCGGAACGCCTGGTGAAAGCACTGGACGGCGTTTCCTTCACGCTGGAACGTGGCAAAACGCTGGCCGTCGTCGGTGAATCCGGCTGTGGGAAATCCACACTCGGCCGCCTGCTGACCATGATTGAAGTGCCGACCGGTGGTGAGCTCTATTATCAGGGGCAAGATTTGCTCAAGCCTGATGTCAGCGCGGAAAAACTGCGCCGCCAGAAGATCCAGATCGTGTTCCAGAACCCGTACGGCTCCCTGAACCCGCGTAAGAAAGTCAGCCAGATTCTTGAAGAGCCGCTGCAAATCAACACCACACTGAGCAAGGCAGAGCGCAAGGAAAAAGTGCTGGCGATGATGGCGAAAGTCGGCCTGAAAGCAGAGCATTACGACCGCTATCCGCACATGTTCTCTGGTGGTCAGCGCCAGCGTATCGCTATCGCTCGTGGTCTGATGCTTGACCCGGACGTGGTGATTGCCGATGAACCTGTCTCCGCGCTGGACGTTTCCGTGCGCGCGCAGGTGCTGAACCTGATGATGGATTTGCAGCAGGATATGGGGCTGTCGTACGTGTTCATCTCCCACGACCTGTCGGTGGTAGAGCACATTGCTGATGAAGTGATGGTGATGTACCTCGGCCGCTGTGTGGAGAAAGGTACCAAGGATCAGATCTTCAACAATCCTCGTCACCCGTATACCCAGGCGCTGCTCTCTGCTACGCCACGTCTGAATCCGGATGAGCGCCGTGAGCGTATCAAGCTCACCGGCGAGCTGCCAAGCCCGCTGAATCCGCCTCCGGGATGTGCGTTTAACGCACGTTGCCGTCGTCGTTTCGGGCCTTGCACGCAGTTGCAGCCACAGCTGAAAGAGTACGGTGGGCAGCTGGTGGCGTGTTTTGCGGTGGATCAGGATGAAAATGGTGAGAAGCCGCTGGCTTAGCCCCTGATATATCCTTAAGGACAAACCGGAGACTCTCTCCGGTTTTTTTATAGCTCTGCAATATTACCTGCGGTTAATTGATTAAATGTAACAATAAATTTCAATTAATGTGTAAAAATTGCTGCCGCTGAAAATCCCTCAAAAGGATTAGGCCTACGATTTATCCTAAGGCGTCGTACTGTATTGCAAATTATTAGTTACGCAGAATGTTCTATTGCTTACCAGCGAAATAAAAAGTACAAAACACTAAGCCGAAGCTGGACCTAAAAAAAGATGGCGGTACATCAAATTCCAGGTGAATATTGCGCTCAATAAAGCCTGCTCTTAATTAACATTAAACCCGTACTTAATAGTTGCTTATGGCAATTAATTTGCTCACTGGGTAAGCGTTCGCATTTTAACAAAATACACTATGCTGTAATTGGATGGACTCCGTATAAAACAGCAAGTTACTGTCGTAATATATTTGTGAATCATGGGGTTACTATGAACCATTATGATGATTTGCAGCGGTTTAAGGACAAAACGCGTACGCAAAGTCTCGACTTCAAAGATCTTTCTGCGCAAACCGCTGCCAGCGAGCGCGGTGACTGGGCGATCCTTGATCAGCTCTCACCGTCCACAGAAAAAGAAACCACGTTGGCGATGGGCGGGTCTGTCTCGCAAATTGTCCCGCAGCCCGTTTCTCCCGATGTTTTTGTTCCGCATGATGTTCCGCCTGCGCGCGCCGTTGCACACGTTGATGTGCCGCATGAGACACGTTCAGCTTCGATTATGCAAAGCGTCACGGCGCAAATGACGCCGCAGGCTGAACCTGAAGCCGTTGCGGAAAGCGCACCACAGGCCGTGATTCAACCACAACCGGCACCAGCCATTGCGCCACCGGTTCCTCAGGCCGCGCCTGTCTCAAGACCCTCCGCACCCGCCGCGACGAGTGACGCGGTGAACTACTCTCGGCTCTTCGCGCCTAAAACCGCCGACATTCCGGGTAAAGCTGAAAAAGAAGAGAAAGATCAGCCCTTAAAATCATTGCTGGAAAGGATTGCTTCATGCCGTTAATTTGCGTCTGCTCCCCCAAGGGAGGCGTGGGTAAAACAACTCTCGCGGCTAACCTGACTTATGCGTTAGCGCGTGCAGGCAGTAAAGTATTAGCGATTGATTTCGACGTGCAGAATGCGCTGCGTCTGCATTTTGGTGTGCCGCTCTCCGATGAGCGCGGCTATGTTGGCAAATCATCCGAGTCCTTCGACTGGAGTCAGCATGTGCTGGGCGCGGGCAGCAATATGTTCGTGCTGCCCTATGGCGAAGTCACCGAACAGCAGCGCGTTGAATTCGAAGATAAATTGACGAACGATGAGCATTTTTTAGCTCGCGGCCTGGGCACCTTACTGAACTACCCTGGGCTGATTATCGTTGCCGATTTCCCTCCTGGCCCGTCCGCAGCCCTGAAAGCCATGACGTCGCTGGCTGATATTCATCTGGTGACGCTACTGGCCGACACGGCCTCAATGTCACTCTTACCGCATGTGGAAAACAACCGGCTAACCGGTGAAGCGCTAAACCACAAGCATGGTCATTTTTTTGTTGTTAACCAAAGCGATAGCCGCCGACAAATCAGCCGTGACGTGACCGCCTTTATGGAAGAACGGTTGGGTGAGCAACTGATCGGCATCATTCACCGCGATGAAAGCGTGATTGAAGCTAACGCCTCACAGAAATCGATATTTGAATTCAGCCCGGCGTCTGCCGCGGCGTTTGATATTGAAATTATTGCTAAAAAAGTTGCCGCGAAGCTGGGCATCAAAGTTGGGGATGGCACGGTTCATAACATGCCACGCATGTCAGCCGGGCTTTAATACATTCAGGGTCGCCTATGAAAAAGTTTCTCTTTTGGTTGCTGGTGTTGGCACTGGCGCCGATTGCCATACTTGTGATTGCTACGCCCATGGACAGCCAGAAACAGTTTATTTTCGGCTTGCTGAGCATTGGCATTCTTTTCCTGATGGGATTCAGTAAACGGCGCAGTATCTCGGTGATCATGGTGGTGACGTCGCTGCTGATGTCGACCCGATATATGTATTTTCGCCTGACGCAAACGCTGCATTTTAATTCAGAAATAGAAGCCATCCTCGGAACAGGGTTATTTCTGGCGGAAGTCTATATCTGGATAATGCTGCTGCTGAACTATTTGCAGACCGTCTGGCCTTTAAAGCGCGATATTACGCCGCTGCCGGATGATATGTCGCTGTGGCCCACGGTGGATGTTTATATCCCGAGCTACAACGAACCGCTGGACGTGGTACGCGATACCGTGCTGGCGGCGCAGTGTATCGACTACCCGAAAGACAAAATCAAAATCTATCTGCTCGATGACGGTAAACGCAGCGAGTTCGCGGTGTTTGCCGCCGATGTGGGCGTGGGTTATATCACCCGGCCTGACAACAAGCACGCCAAAGCGGGCAACCTGAACCACGCGATGAAGCTCACTAAAGGCGAGCTGATTTGTGTCTTTGACTGCGACCACGTGGCAACGCGTATTTTCCTGCAGGCGACAGTTGGCGGCTTCCTGAAAGACCCCAAACTGGCGCTGGTGCAAACGCCGCACTACTTCTATTCGCCGGACCCGTTCGAGCGTAACCTTTCTGTCGGCCGCAACATCCCGAACGAAGGGATGCTGTTCTACGGGCCCATTCAGCAGGGCAACGACAACTGGAACGCCACCTTCTTCTGCGGCTCTTGTGCGGTGATTCGCCGCAGCGCGCTGGAAGAGATTGGCGGGTTTGCGGTAGAAACCGTTACCGAAGATGCGCACACCGCGCTGAAGATGCAGCGTCTTGGCTGGAAGTCGTCGTTTATTGATATTCCGCTGGCTGCGGGGCTTGCGACCGAGCGTCTGGTTCTGCACGTTATCCAGCGAACCCGCTGGGCTCGCGGCATGACGCAGATTTTCCGTATGGATAACCCGCTGTTTGGGCGTGGGCTCACTTTCCAGCAGCGCCTGTGTTATCTCAGCGCCATGATGTACTACCAGTTTGCTCTGCCGCGTGTGGTGTTTGTCACCGCACCGCTGGCGTATCTGCTGTTTAACCTCAACATCATTCACTCCTCTGCGAGCCTGATTGTCGCTTATGCATTGCCCCACCTGTTCCTGGCGATATACGTCGGTTCGCGGATGAATGGCCGCTATCGCTACAGCTTCTGGGGCGAAATCTACGACATCGTGCTGGCCTTCCACCTGGTGCTGCCAACGCTTATCACCATGATTTTCCCGAAACGCGGCAAGTTCAACGTGACCGACAAAGGCCAGCTGCTGGATGTGGGCTATTTCGACTTCGCGGTGGTGCGCCCGCATCTGGTGGTGGCGTTCTTGCTGGGGGCCGCGGTGATTGCCGGTATTGTCAGGGCCATCGGTCATGACTACTTCGGCTCAGACCCGAGCGTTATCGCCCTGAACGTCGGCTGGGGAGCGTACAGCCTTATCTTCCTGCTGGCGGCCATCGCGGTGGCGCGTGAATCCAAACAAACCCGTAAAACTATCCGTATCGATGTCGATATTCCGGTGTTGATCCACTATGCCAGCGGCATTGTCTCCCGCAGTAAAACGGCAGACTTGTCGATGGGCGGTTGCCGCGTGGTGGTTCAGGATGAGCGCCATCTGAATGATGAGATTGAAGAAGTGGAACTGATCCTCGGCTCGGGCGCGATTTCTATTCCGGCCAAAATGATTGCCTCGGACGAGCGCTATATCCGCCTGATGTTTGAAGAAAATATGCCGCTGTCGCGCCGCCGTGAGCTGGTGCGTGTGGTGCTGTCTCGTGCCGATGCCTGGATAAACCCGCCGCGTCCACAGGACAATCCGTTCCGCTCGTTCGTGACCATTTTACGCTGCGTCTTCGATCTGTTCTGGCTGTCCTGGAAATCACGTAAGGAGAATCGTCGCGCGCGTGCGGCGATGGCAAAAGGGGAAGGCCGAGTATGAAACGAATGACGACGCTGGCGTTGCTGATGGGCACGCTGCTGGCGCCTTCTGTCCACAGCGACGACACGCCATCCGCGCCGATGAGCTTCCCGTCTCCGATTGCCGAAGGGGATGCTGCACCTGACAGCCAGAGTGCGCCTGCAACCAGCGCTACTGCGCCTGATGCGGCGGCGGCTGAGGGTGATGCTGCACCTGACTCAGCGGCTGCACCAGATACCACAGAGTCACCTGCGGCGGTGGTTCCGCCTCCGGCGATGCCACCTGTTCAGGATGACACCACGCCAACCCTCGGTGGCCTGGTTCCCTCCATAGTGAGCAGCCTGAACCTGTCGCAGATGGGGATGCCGGAAGGGGTGATCCTCAGCGGCGGTCAGCTTCAGGGCGGCGCGGATTTTACGCTGCCGGGCGATCAGGTGGTGACCACGGCACAGCTGAATCTTGATGTGAAAGTCTCGCCAGAAATGGCGACCCGTAACGCCACGCTGCAACTGATGCTCAACGGCCAGCCGTTAGGCACCGTGCCATTGGGTGCGGCAGAAAATGACATTTCCCACTATCAGCTCGACGTTCCGGCGGCGCTGATGGTGTCGAGTAACAACCTGAGTTTCAAAATTAACGATGGCGATGCCCAGCAGTGTCTGCGTGACCTGACGGATAAATACCGCGTCGTGATCATGCCGACTTCTCGCTTTAACTGGGAAGGGCAGCAGCTGGATATTGGTTCCGATTTGAGCCACTTCCCGCGCCCGTTCTTCGACAGCATGCAGATGACACCTGCCAGCGTTTCCGTGAGCTTCCCGGCGCGTGTGACGCCTGATGAAGTGGGCGCGGCGGCGATAGTCTCTTCCTGGCTGGGGATTCAGGCGGATTACCGTGGGATCTCCTTCGATGCGATGCATGACCGCCTGCCGGATAAACACGGGATTGTCATTGGGCATCCAGGCGAGCAGGTCGGCGGGCTGACGCTGCCGCAAACCAACAAGCCGCTGCTGAAAATCATTCCGAACCCGGCGAACCCGGTTTATAAACTGCTGCTGATTGTTGGTAACGATGACACCGCGCTGCGTGCCGCCGCATGGCGACTGACTCGCGGTAACTTCGCCCTGCAAACGGCGAGCAGCGATATCGATCCGCAGGCGATCCCGGTGAGCCGTCCTTACGATGCGCCGCGGTGGATCCCAACCGATCGTCGGGTGAAAATCAGCGATCTGATCCGTAAAGATCAGAGCACCACCGTCAGCGGTGTGTGGCATGAACCGCTGCGCGTGGCGTTCCGTGCGGCCCCGGATTTGTACCTGTGGGATGGCGAAACTATTCCGCTGCAGATTGGCTACCGTTTCCCGTCTGAAAGCTGGATTGATGAGCAGAAATCCCTGCTGAGCGTAACGCTCAACAACACCTTCCTGCGCAACCTGCCGATGAACAAACAGGGGCTGCTGGAGTCGCTGTGGCACAAGCTCGGCGGTGATGCCCGTCAGGAGCAGTTCACCATTCCGCTGGAGCCGTACCTGATTTACGGTGACAACCAGATGTCGCTCTATTTCAACGTGGTGCCGAAAGACAGCGCCCCGTGCAGCGTGCTGCTCAACAACAACATCAAGAGCCGGATAACCGACGACTCGTGGATTGATTTGAGCCACACCCGTCACTTTGCCCTGCTGCCGAACCTGTCGTATTTCGTGGGGGCTTCGTTCCCGTTCACGCGGCTGGCGGACTACTCACAGACCGTGTTACTGCTGCCGGAAAAACCGTCGGAAATGCAGATTACCACGATGCTGAATATGACCGCGCGTTCCGGTAATGCCACCGGCACCGCGCTCGGCAACAACAAAGTGGTGATGGGCATTCCGGCAGGCGGGGCGAATCTGGAGTATCTGCGTAACCGCGATGTGCTGGCGGTCAGCGGCCTCGATCAGAAAGCGTTCAACCAGAGCCTGCTGGAGAACTCGCCTTATACCGTCACCGATAACACCCTTGGCGTGCGTGGGGCCACGATGTGGCAAAAAATGCAGCGCTGGATGGTGGGTGACTGGACGGCAGATGGTGTTGACGCAGACCGTTACTTCTCTTCCAACAGCTCGTGGCGTGGCTTTATCAGCTATCGCTCGCCGTGGAACAGCGACCGCCTGGTGGTGACCGCCATTGGCAGCAATGACGATCAGCTGTCGCATCTGTATGACGACCTGAATTCACCGCGCATCAACGCCGGGATCCGTGGCGACACCTCTATCATCACCAACGAAAACGGGGTGCGCAGTTTCCGCGTCAGCACTCAGTTCCCAAGCGGGCAAATGCCGTGGTACATGATGGCCATCTGGTATGCCAACCAGCACTCCGGCCTGCTGGCGATCCTGGGGCTGATTGCCACCACGATAATGGGCGTGGCGCTCACCGCCATGTTCCGCCGTCATGCCCGTAAGCGCCTGAATCCGGGGGAAGATAAATGAAAAGAGCCACCCCAATGAAGACACCTAAGCTGCGCAGGCTTTCCACGCTGTGCCTTTCCGGCGCGCTGGCGTTTGGCGCGATGGACAGCGCCCAGGCCGCGGGTAACGATGCGGCGATGAAAGCGCTGTTCGACCAGGCGCAGTACTGGCATGAAAAATCCCATGACGACCTGGCGATGGACTCGCTGAAGAAAGTGCTGATGGTCGACCCCAACAACACCCAGGCGCTGTACCTGATGGCGCTGTGGAACCAGCAGAGCGGCAACCTGCAGGCGTCCGCGCAGTGGCGCGAGCGTCTGGCGAAAGTCTCGCCTGGCGATAACGGTCTTCAGGAGCTGGATAACGCCCGCAAAATGGCGAAAGTGCCGCAGGGGCAGTTGAACCTTGCCCGCCAGCAGGCCCGCAGTGGCAACATTCCGGCGGCGCTCACCACCTGGCGCAGCATGTTTAACGGCGACCAGCCACCTCAGGCGCTGGCGGCGGAATACTACATGACCATGGCGAGCGACAAATCGCTCTATCCTCAGGCGGTGAGCGAGCTGCGCGGGTATGTGGCACAGCATCCGCAGGATAACGCCAGCCGCGTGGCGCTCGGCAAAGTGCTGACCTGGCGTGAAGATTCACGCCGCGAAGGTATTGAGATGCTGGAGCCGATGGCGAGCGGCAACAAAGAAGCCGATGCCGGGTTACGTCAGGCGCTGTTGTGGCTGGGGCCACAGTCGGGCGATGACCAGTATTACAACACCTGGATGCAGCGCCACCCGCAGGATTCGGCGGTACAGGCGTATTACCGTGAGCACGTTGGCGGGCTGGCGAAAGGTCAGGGTTATACCGATCTCAACAGTGGCAATACCGCGGGCGCGAAACAGCAGTTCGAACAGGTTTTACAGACCAACCCGGAAGATGCCGACGCGCTGGCGGGCATGGGCTATATCGCCCAGCGAAATGGCGATTATCAGGCGGCGGCGCAATACCTGAACCGTGCAGCCGCGCTGGGTGGCGATGCTTCAGCCGAGCGAAAACAGCAGGCTGAGGATTCCCAGTTCTACGGGCAGCTGGCCCAGGCGCAGGCGGCTTATAAGCAGGGCAACGTCAGCCAGGCGCTGGCGCTTTCCGCCCCGCTCGCCCAGCAGAGCGGTACCCGCGGCACCGCGGCGAAGCTGTTCCGCGCTGACGTGCTGCGCCACAACAAAGATTATCCGCAGGCGGAACAGACGCTGCGCTCGTTGCTCAACGATCAGCCACAGAACGCCTCCGCGCGTGAAAACCTGTATTACGTCCTGCGTGACCAGAATAAAACTGAAGAAGCCCAGGCGATGCTGCGCACGCTGCCAGCCAGCTTGCAGGCTAAGCTTGCTCCGAAAGTGGTGACTGGCGTACCGGGAGATGGCATTCGCCGTCAGGCACAGCAGCTGGCGGCCAATGGCAATACGCAGCAGGCCATCACCACGCTGCAGCAGGGCGTGGCGCGTTATCCGGACGATCCGTGGATGCGTCTGGATCTTGCGCGGATGCTCCAAAAATCCGGCAACAGCAGTGAAGCCGCCTCGGTGATGGCAACAGCTTATCGTCCGGGTGCCAGCAATAACTCGCTTTATGCCGCTGCGCTGTTTGCCAGCGAGCAGGGGGCATGGCAGCAATCGCAGTCTTTGCTCTCGCGCATTCCGGGTTCTGCACAGACTTCGCAGATGCGCGATTTGCGCCAGCGGGTGAACTACAACCTGCAAATGGCGACGGCGCAGAGCTATCTCGCCCAGGGCAATACCGTCGCCGCCGCGAACACCCTGAAAGCGCTGGCCGCCACGCCGCCGAAAGACCCGGCGGATGTCGGAAAACTGGCACGTATGCTGGCGGATAGTGGAGATATGAATACGGCTGTTTCGCTGGTGCGGAACAACATCAGCCAGGGCGTGCAGGGCAACGTGGGTGATTACGCAGACCAGGTCACCGTGCTGAATCAGGCCGGACTGACGCGTGAAGCGCAGACCTTGTTGTCGAATCCGACCTTACAGGCCAGCAGCACGCCGACTCAGCTGGCGAGCATTCGTAATGGTTACGTGATCAACGATGCCGATCGCCTGCGCGAACAAGGCAACTATGCCGGGGCTTACGACAAGCTGATTGGCGCGCTGCAAAACGATCCGCAAAACACCGATCTGATGTTTGCCATGGCGCGTCTGTATCAGACGGGCAAGATGAACAAAGAAGCGGGTGTCGTTTACGACTACCTGATGACGCGTGATACCCCAACGCAGGATGCCCGCGCGGGCGCAATCGACGTGGCGCTGGCACAAGGCAATGACGATCGCGCGGCGGATTTGGCCAAAGGATTACGCAACGACAACACGCCGGATCGCTTACTGCTGCTGGCCCGTGTGGAAGAAGCGCAGGGCCACCATCAACAGGCCATGACTTACCTGCGCAGTGCACGCGGGAAGCTGGTGGGGCTTGATGCAACCAACAATGCGCAGACGCCAACTGTCGGTGGTTTGCTGATGGCGGATAACCCGTTCATCGGCACTTCGAAAACGCAGGTTCCGCCGCGCACGGCTTCAGCCTATGGCACCACGTTGCCGTGGCAGGTTGGGCAAGTTGCCGCCGATCCGGGCACGGCGTATCCAGGCACTCAGCGTACCGATTTGCCCGTCGATACCGCGCAAAGCCGTACGCTGCGCCAGGTTGATACCATGATGCAGCAGCTCGAAGAGAAAACCGGCACCTGGCTACAGGCGGGCATGCAGGTTCGCAGCCGCGATGGTGAATCGGGCACCAGTAAACTCACTGAAATGAAAGCGCCGCTGACGTGGTCTTCCTCCCCGTTTGGCGATGCACGCTTTGATTTCACCGTCACGCCAGTGACGCTCAGCGCAGGGGCGGCAACCGGCGATGCCTGGCGTCGCTACGGTTCGAATCCGCTCTCAAACGCGGTATCGAACATCACCACCACGGCAACCAATGAACAGAAAGCCATCGCGAATATGACGGCCGCAGAGCGCGCGACCTATTTCGCTGCGAATCCAGGTGCCGCTGCGCTGGCCGGATTGGGCACGCTCGACCCGGCTGATTTCAATGCCACCACCGAAAGCGGAATGGAAAATCTGGCGAAGCTCGGTGCTTATGACGGCGGGAATGTCGCGTCTTACCTTGCGGCCTCTAACCAGAAGCCGAACGTGAATCAGCCGGGCGATGTGTCGACGGATTCACAGAAGGCTAACGGCGTTGAGCTTGGGATGGCGCTGAGCGGCGACAACTACAAGGTTGATATCGGTAGTACGCCGCTCGGGCAGGATCTCAATACCCTGGTCGGCGGCGTGAAATGGTCGCCGAAGCTGACCAATTACCTGTCGCTTATCTTTACCGGTGAGCGCCGTTCACTGACCGATAGCCTGCTCTCGTATGTTGGGCTGAAAGATCAGTATTCCGGCAAAACCTGGGGCCAGGTAACGAAAAACGGCGGCGATGTTCAGCTGAGTTACGACGATGGCGATGCCGGGTTCTACGTGGGGGCGGGCGGCTACAGCTATCTCGGCGACAACGTGGAAAGCAATACCAGCTTCAACGCCAACGCCGGGGTCTATCTGCGTCCGTATCACGACGAATACCAGACGCTGCAAACCGGGCTCAGCATGAGCTACATGGACTTCTCGAAGAACTTAAGCCAGTTCACCTTCGGGCAGGGCGGCTACTTCAGCCCGCAGAATTACGTCAGCGTGTCGCTGCCGGTGGATTTGACGCAGAAATACAACAACTGGACGCTGAAAGTGGGCGGTGCGGTCGGCTATCAGTCCTACAGCCAGGATGAAAGCCCGTACTTCCCGACGCAGTCCGGCTGGCAGCAGTCGCTGGAAAACGCGGTGGCTAACGGCTTTGCGAAAGAAGCGTACTACAAGGGCACCACCGAAAACGGCATGGGTTACACCGTGCGCGCGGGTGCAGATTATAAGGTCAATCATCAGATGACCATTGGCGGTCAGGTGGGTTACGACACCTTTGGCAGTTATAACGAAAGCACCGCCGCGCTCTACTTCCGTTACATGTTGGGAGATTATTAAAATGACGGACAACACCGCCTCCACCGCACTGGCGTGGTTTCAACAGCAACAGACGCCTGCGGGCTGGTTTGATCTCCTGACCATCATGGTCGATGGGATGGTGCGTAACGCGGGTGAAGTGGAAAGCCAGCCGTTTCTGCGTCAGATGGGCCAGCAGCTTGCGGAAAGCTGGCCGCTGCCCGAATCGGAAACGCTGGGACAACTGGAGAGCAACATCAACCATTTCCTGACGTTGTTCAAGTGGGGCGTGATCACCCTGCACACCGGCGAAAACGGCATTCTTATTCGGCATCAGGCGCTGCCCGTCAGCCGTGATGAGGAACAACAGATGCGCTGGTGCAACGCATTTTGTACGATACTGGAAGGGCTTTACGCACGCTGGCTGCAGGCGCAGGGCGGCGGCGACCATGTGCTGCTACAGCGGGAACGGATTGGGTCCGTGACCGATGTACAGTTCCGCTACTTCAATCCATAAGAGTGACGCTATGCTGGTGCGACTGCTGATAGCAATGACGGTGCTGATGTCCGGGTTTGCCCGGGCCGATGCCTGGGAGAGCTTTAAATCCCGTTTTGTGATGCCTGACGGGCGAGTGGTGGACACCGGCAATGGCAATGTCTCCCACACGGAAGGCCAGGGGTTTGCCATGTTGATGGCGGTCAATCTTAACGACCGCCCGACGTTTGATAAGCTCTGGCAGTGGACGAACGCGACGCTAAAAAACAAAGATAACGGCCTGTTTTACTGGCGTTATAATCCGGTCGCCGCCGATCCCATCACCGATAAAAACGATGCCACCGACGGCGATATGATGATTGCCTGGGCGCTACTGAAAGCGCAAAAGCAGTGGAGGGAAAACAGCTACGGTATTGCGTCTGATGAGATAACCCGGGCCTTGCTCAAACACACCGTGATCACTTACGCGGGCTATAAGGTGATGTTGCCTGGCGCAAACGGGTTCAACCTCAACAGCTACATTAATCTCAACCCTTCCTATTTTATCTTCCCGGCCTGGAAAGCGTTTGCCGACAGAACACATCTGGTGGCGTGGCGAGATTTACAGCGAGACGGGCAGAAGCTGCTTGGCAACATGGGCTGGGGCAATGCCAGGCTGCCGACAGACTGGGTGAGCCTGAGCGCCGATGGAAAAATGAAACCTGCCGACCAGTGGAAACCCCGGATGAGCTACGACGCAATCCGCATTCCGCTCTATATCCGCTGGCAAGATCCGCAAAGCGCTCTGCTAACCCCGTGGAAAGCCTGGTGGGGACGCTATCAGCGTGAAAAAACGCCAGCCTGGGTCAACGTGCTCAGCAATGAAACCTCACCTTATCCCATGAACGGTGGCCTGCTGGCTGTCCGTGATTTCACGATGGGCATTAACTCCGGCGAACCGCAAATTACCGCACAGGATGATTATTACTCCGCAAGCCTGAAGATGCTGACCTGGCTTGCTGAACGGGATATCACGAAGTAGCGACAGCGTTTTGCGAGGCGCTTTCAGGAACTGGAACAACCCTATTTACAGCCAGCCTCCGGGGATTACACTGCCCAAAAGTTAATCACTGGAGGAAATATATGGATGTTATCTGGTCAAATATGCACCGTGATTGTACAGTAAGTAGTACAATGATGGAGGTGCCCTTGCGTACGATCACTTATAGCGAAGCCCGACAAAAATTGTCGGAAACCATGATGCAGGCTGTTGAAGGGTGTGAACCCGTACTGATAACCCGGCAAAATGGTGATGATTGCGTATTAATGTCCCTGAAAGAGTACAACGCGCTGGAAGAGACTTTCCATCTGCTGCGTTCACCAGAAAATGCCCGACGATTAATGCAGTCAATCGAGCAATTGAATAGTGGTCAAAGTCTGGAAAGGGACATCATTGAATGAAACTGATCTGGGCAGCGGATGCCTGGAAAGACTATCTCTGGTGGCAGGAGCACGATCGGTCGGTGCTTGTCAGGGTGAATGAGCTGATTAAAGAGTGTCAGCGAATGCCATTCTCTGGCAAGGGGAAACCCGAGCCGCTACGCCATACCCTGAAAGGGCTCTGGTCACGCCGTATCACCGGCGAGCATCGTCTGGTTTACAAGGTGACTGATGAGGCGCTGCTGATAATTGCTTGTCGGTATCATTATTAATAAAAAAACCGCTGCGAAAGCGGGTTTTTTTGTGGCCGAAGCTTATTGCGGATAAGGCACCCAGTCGCCGCCGTTGAGACGGACATACGGTTTGCCCTGGTACTGAATAACGACGGCATTCGAGTTTTCTGAGACGGGCGCAGTCTGTGGCAGATTGCTGGTGTACTGATCCCAGTTCACGCTGTCTTCGGTAAACATTTTGCCGTCAACCGCACGGGCCACCAGTTCAGAGATGGCCAGGTAGCTGCTCGGCTGATCGATTTCAATCGCGGAGCCCTGATGCGGCGCTTTCATGCCAAAGAACTTGATGGCGGCTGGCACGTTGGTGATGTTCGGGCTTGGGATATCGCGCAGGCCAGAGACCTGCATCTTATCGCCCTTCAGCGCTCCACCGTGCTCCGGCGCAATCACGACCATCACTTTACGGCCCGATTTTTCCAGCTCGGTGAAGAACGAATCAAGCTCATCAAACAGCTTCTGCGCACGCACTTTGTAATCGGCCGTTTTGCTTTGACCGGCAAAATGGTTGCCGTCATGCAGAGGCAGAATATTAAAGAAGGTCGCTGTCCGTTCCCCGTTCTCTTTGCCCTCGCCCTCAAGCCAGCGGTTTAGCACCGCCAGGTCGTCGTAGACAGGTGAACCGTCAAACCCAAGCAGGCTCACCGGCAGACCTTTTTGGTCCATCAGCGGCGCCTGCATGTCGCCATAGTTACGCAGCTCCTTCAGGAAGTCGCCAAATACGCCGTTGTGGCCGAGCATCAGCTGGTTTTTGAAGCCCAGCGTGGCAAGGTTATCAAACAGATAGCACTGTTTTCCTGCCGGTGAATAGAGGTTGGTGTGTGAAGGCTGTCCGCAGCTGGCGCGCAGTAAACGTATGGCCGCCGGGCCGCTGTAGGAGGTCGCTGAGTTAAAGTGTTTAAACACGATATCGAAATGAGACCACAGCGGATGCTGCATCAGGCCTGCGGCCTCAATGTCATCCCACGACAGGGAGCAGATGTTGATCACCAACAGCTCAAACGGCTGCGCATCCGCGGGCAACGCCGTTGGGAATGTGGTCTGGCGTTTATCTTCTGCGGCATAGAAGCTCGACAGCCAGGCGTTCAGGTTCGCTGATGTCGGCGGAGCCGTCTGCGCAGGAATATCGCCCACGACAGGTTTTGCGTTAGCCGTGGCGATAGTTGCCGCAGCGGTTCCGCCGGTGGTGGTCACGGTGCCGGTTTGCTGTCCGCCCGGGAACAGAGAGAAGTTCGGCCCGACGACGGTTATCAGATTGAGCCACAGCATCGCCGCCACGATAAACACCGTGACGCGCACCCACTGGGATAAAAACAGCCAGGCCACCAGGCCGACGAAGAACAGCCCGACCATCTGCCAGTTAATAAAACGGGTCACCAGGTCGATGATGTAATCCATGCTGAAGCCCGCCAGCTGCGAGCCCTGGCTGAAAATACTTTCCGGGCCCGGCAGCCAGGTGTCATGCCAGAACAGCGCAAAGCCAATCGGGATGGCAATCCAGTGGCGCCATTTGTGGAGCTTGCTGTTCGGGATAGGCAGCAGCAGAAACGCCATAAACACCAGGTTCTGTAGCGCGTGAAAATTCAGATAGCCCGCCCACAGCAGGCCAAACTTCACCAGAAAGTAGAAGTTCCAGCCGGAAAGGCCGCGCCAGTACTGCCAGAAAGGTGACGGGGAGACGGCGGTTTTAGTTGGTTTAGTCATCTTTTTGCTTTGCCTTGACGTGCCCGGTCCTGTGCAATGTGCCTGCCGGTTTGACATAACGAGGTTTGAAGAACATCAGTCTGAGCGTCGTTTCAATCCGACGGAAAAAGTGGCGCGCGATGTAGCCCAGCGGGAAAAAAATCAGCGCACACAGAACAACCAGTTGAATAATATCGGCAATGGACATCATTGTTTTGATTCTCCCTGTGCCTGCCCAAGATGAAGTGGCTCAGGGAAGCGGCGCCAGCTGCGGCCGTCGTGCGTGGCATTCATCACTTCGTTCTTGTCCGTCGTGAGAGGCAGCGGCGCTGTCCAGCGCTCAGCGGTAACGGCTTTCATCTGCACGATTTCCGCCGTGATTTGCTTGTCTTCAAACCAAATCATTCGGTTGGAGAAAATATCGCCCGTCGGCAGCGGGAAAATGTGGTTAAGGGCGGTATCAAGATCGTTGATGCGGCAGAACGTTAAGAACAGCACCAGACGATTATCACCAATGGTCATGATATCGCCAAGGCGGTTTGGGCGGCACAGCGTGAGCGCTTGCTCCACTCTCAGGCCCGGTACCGGGCGCAGAGCGACCATCACCCCTTTGTTGTCATCAGGCAGCAGAGGGTTGTTCATGATGTTGTGCACCGCGTCGCAGAAAATGTCCCACTTCTGGTAACCGCGCAGCTTCAGCGGTTGGGTCATCGCCAGCAGGGTGCCAATCTCATCCGGCACGTGGCGCTGGAACTGTTGTTTTTGCACACTTTCAACCAGCGTCAGGCAGCGTGAGAGCGGGGCATTCCAGGGGATAACCAGATTCGCACCGCAGCCCAGCAGCAGGCGTTCATCGGTGGCGCGCAGGCAGGCTGCCGTTTCGCGAACGACTATCTTCAGCGCGCTTCCGCGCTGTCGACGTAAGGTGTGAATAGAGTGCGCCAGTTGTTCAATCTGGCTGGTTTGCTCTACGGAGAAGATTATCGTGGCGGCCTGAACGGAACGGGAGGCGTTAAAGACGGCATCGTTAGTATCGAAAACTGACCAGTACTCTGACAGCGGTGGCGCACCTTCCAGCGCCATTTTGGTGCTGATAACGTCTTTTTCATCGCTACGAGGCTGCACCACGGCTTCTTCGTCTTCCGCCAGTTGCCATAAGCTGTCGTTATACGTCACGCGCAATTGCTGACGGGCACTCACCCCTTTCTCATTACCCCAGAAAGCAATATCAAAGAGGTGGCTATCGCCCTGGAAACGCAAACTTGCCAGGCCGGAAAGGGTTCGAAATTCGCTCAATAATAGCGACAGTTGCGCATCGATATTGTTACCTGGATTAAGCACCAGCAAAGAACAATGGTAGTATTCGGCCCAACGCTGAGCGTTATTTAGCCATGTTCGAAAACGATCTGCGGAGATATTTTGCCAAATGTTATCGGCACACAAGAGGATAAATAAATAGCCCGTGGGTTCTAATGAGCAGAGCAGATCACGGCGCAGTGAGTATAGACCATTTTCATTTTTTGGCATGGTGAAAAGGCGTATTTTTTCAGGACCGTGAGATTCATTAAGTTTCACTATCGTGCGGGGTTTTTCTCCCATCGTAATGGCGGCAATTTTGGCGTCAGCGTGCTGTGCTGCAATCGTTTGATTCAGCAGACTTACGGCATCTTCCCGACGTTCAATATTCATCCACCACACGCCGCCTAAGGGCATATGGCTAACTTCGTCCCATAGAGACTGGATTCCAAGTGAAAATACAGGGTCCACGGCATCCCTCGTGTGCAATTTAGCTAACTCTCAGTTTACTAGCAAAAGAGTCAGATTAAACCTAACATTGAAATTAAAGAGTAACAGATTTAGCATGTAAACGATTTTTCCGATCGGGCACAGTGTATCGAAAAGCAGAATCCACGTTGAGTCCCGCGAATCAAAGAAATGTCCGATACGTTTATCCACGAAATGTCCGATGAAGGGTTAAAGCTATGTCTGAGAATGAACTCCGGACAACATCAGATACAACGCCTGGTTACACCTTCCAGAATGACTTTTTGGCATTAAGCCGGGCATTCTCATTGCCGGAAATAGATTACACCGATATTTCCCAGCGCGAGCATCTTGCTGCCGCTTTAAAGCGTTGGCCGCTGCTGGCTGAGTTTGCGGAACATAAATAAGGAAGCCTGAATGGCCATTTTGGGATTGCAGGGCCTGCGAGGCGGTGTCGGAACAACATCGCTGACGGCAGCGCTGGGTTGGTCATTACAGATGCTGGGTGAATCCGTCATCGTGGTCGATGCATGTCCAAATAATATGCTACGTTTTTGCTTTAACGACAGCATTTCTCACTGTGATGGCTGGGCGCGGGCATTGCTCGATGGAGGAGACTGGCGAGATGCCGGTATGCGTTACACTTCCCACGTCGATTTTCTCCCCTTTGGCCAGCTTTCGGCCACAGAACGTTTAAATTTCCAGGTTTTGACCCCGGTCCTCGACCGTGCGGTTGAGATCATCAAAGCGCTGCATCAGCAGGGCCAGCACAAGTGGATTCTGGTGGATTTACCGCATGAGTTTGCGCCCTGGCTCCAGCCGCTGATTGAGGCCTGTCATCATGTGGTGACGGTGGTCAATCCGGACGCTAATACGCATATTCGCCTGCATCAGCAGGTGCTGCCAAAACATGGTCACATCCTGATTAACGACCTGCGCGTTGGCAGTCAGATTCAGGATGACTTGCATCGCATCTGGCTGCAAAGCCAGCACCGTCTGTTGCCGGTTGTAATCCACCGCGATGAAGCGATGGCGGAGTGCCTGGCGGCAAAACAGCCGTTGGGCGAGTACCGCAGTGATTCCCTGGCCGCAGAAGAGATGATCACCTTTGCTAACTGGTGCCTGATGCATTACGCCGGCTCACCGGCAGCCGTGGAGTCATCTTCATGATACGCCTTACCGCTCTGCTGCTGGCGCCGGAAGCGGGGGCACGCCTGCGTGCGCGGTATCAGGATTATCGAACTCATAAAGCGTCGTGGTTTGGTGCCACGATGGGCTGTTTCTGGGTCGCTCTGTCCTGGATTTTCCTGCCGCTGGAGCATCCTCGCTGGCAGCGAATTCGGGAGAATCACGCCGAATTTTATCCTCACATCAATCCTCATCGTCCGCGCCCGCTGGATCCGATTCGTTACCTGCTGCAAAGCGTGTGGCTGGTGGCAACGCGCCCGACGGAAGAGAAGAAAAACTTCGACTGGCAGGGCTTCAAAAAGATGGCGGGCGTTCGCGGACGTTACCACCAGTGGCTTGAAGATTTGCCCGAGAGGATGAGCAAAAAGACCGCGCACCTCGACCATAAAAAAGAGCTGGCGCACGTGAACCCGAAAGTGCGTAAAGCCATTCTTGGGGTCGTCATTTTCTGTTCGCTGCTGCTGGCACTGGTTTGCGTGACCCAACCGTTTAACCCGATGTCGCAGTTTATTTTCCTGCTGCTGCTTTGGGGCGTGGCGCTGCTGGTGCGCCGCATGCCGGGGCGTTTCTCCGCGCTGATGCTGATTGTTTTGTCGCTCACCGTGTCGTGTCGCTATATCTGGTGGCGCTATACGGCGACGCTGAACTGGAACGATCCGGTCAGCCTGACCTGCGGGCTGATTTTGCTGTTTGCGGAAACCTATGCCTGGATTGTGCTGGTGCTGGGTTATTTCCAGGTTATCTGGCCGCTAAACCGCCAGCCGGTGCCGATGCCTAAAGACATGTCGCAGTGGCCTGCGGTCGATATTTTTGTCCCGACTTACAACGAAGACCTGAACGTGGTGAAAAACACCATTTACGCCTCGCTCGGGATCGACTGGCCGAAAGACAAGCTGAACATCTGGATCCTGGATGATGGCGGGCGTGAAGAGTTCCGCCAGTTTGCGAAGGACGTCGGGGTGGAATATATCGCCCGTACGACTCATGAACACGCCAAAGCAGGTAACATCAACAATGCGCTGAAGCACGCCAAAGGCGAGTTTGTGGCGATTTTTGACTGTGACCACGTGCCGACCCGCTCATTCCTGCAAATGACCATGGGCTGGTTCCGCAAGGACAGTAAACTCGCCGTCATGCAGACGCCGCACCACTTCTTCTCACCTGACCCGTTTGAACGTAACCTCGGGCGTTTTCGCAAAACGCCAAACGAAGGCACGCTGTTCTATGGCCTGGTGCAGGACGGCAACGACATGTGGGATGCTACGTTCTTCTGCGGCTCCTGTGCCGTGATTCGCCGCGCACCGCTGGATGCCATTGGCGGCATTGCGGTAGAAACGGTGACAGAAGATGCGCATACCTCGCTGCGTTTGCACCGCCTGGGCTACACCTCCGCTTATATGCGCATCCCGCAGGCGGCGGGTCTGGCAACAGAAAGCCTTTCCGCGCACATCGGCCAGCGTATTCGCTGGGCGCGAGGCATGGTGCAAATCTTCCGTATGGATAACCCGCTGTTCGGTAAAGGGCTGAAGATGGCACAGCGCGTCTGCTATGCCAACGCCATGCTCCACTTCCTCTCAGGTGTCCCACGATTGATCTTCCTGACAGCGCCGCTGGCTTTCCTGCTGCTGCATGCCTACATCATCTACGCCCCGGCGCTGATGATTGCGCTGTTCGTCCTGCCGCACATGATCCACGCGAGCCTGACCAACTCCAAAATACAGGGCAAGTACCGCCACTCGTTCTGGAGTGAAATCTACGAAACGGTGCTGGCCTGGTATATCGCGCCGCCGACCATCGTGGCGCTGATTAACCCGAAAATCGGTAAATTTAACGTGACGGCGAAGGGCGGGCTGGTGAAAGAAGAGTATGTCGACTGGGTGATTTCCCGTCCGTATCTCTGGCTGGTGTTACTGAATTTACTGGGGATTGCTTTCGGCATCTGGCGTCACTTTACCGGGCCGGAAAATGAAATTCTCACCGTCTGGGTCAGTATCGTGTGGGTGTTCTACAACCTGATTATTCTCGGCGGCGCGGTTGCGGTGTCGGTGGAAAGCAAACAGGTGCGTCGTTCTCACCGTGTGGAAATGAGGATGCCAGCCGCGATTGCGCGTGAAGACGGGCATCTCTTCTCCTGTACGCTGCACGACTTCTCTGACGGCGGGGTTGGCCTGAAAATCAACGGCCAGGCGCAGGTGCTGGAAGGCCAGCGAGTGAATCTTCTGCTCAAACGAGGCCAGCAGGAATACGTGTTCCCGACGCAGGTGGTTCGCGTCTACGGCAGCGAAGTGGGCCTGCAACTGCTGCCGATGTCCACGCGTCAACATATTGATTTTGTTCAGTGTACTTTTGCCCGCGCCGATACCTGGGCGCTGTGGCAGGACAGCTTCCCGGAAGACAAACCGCTGGAGAGCATGCTGGACATTTTGAAACTGGGGTTCCGGGGTTATCGCCACCTTGCGGAGTTCGCGCCGCCTTCGGTGAAATTTATTTTCCGATCGCTTCTTTCACTGGTTGCCTGGATTGTCTCTTTTGTCCCGCGTCGCCCCGAGCGCGCTGCGGTCACGACGCATCCACAGCCGGCAATGGCTCAACAATGATGATTCTATGATGAAAAGAAAACTTTCCTGGATTTGCGCAGCGGCTGTGGGAATGGGGGCACTGACCCCACTGACGACTTACTCCGAGCCGACGGCGGCGACCCCGTCACCTGAACAACCTGCGGCCGCCGCGGCAGATGCACCTGTCGTGACAGCCACTCCGGCTGATGCTGCACCTGCCGTGCCTGAGGGAGACGCAACCACGCCAGCGGCACCGGTTCCGCCTGTTGCGGCACCGGGCATGGTTGATCCCACGGTTACCGATCCGGGTGCTGTGGGTTCTGCCGCAGCAGTGACCACGCCTGCGGTCGTCGAAAATACGCCAAGCCGCGACGTGAAGCTGAGCTTTGCGCAAATTGCCCCCGCGCCGGGAAGCATGGTGCTGAAAGGCTCGAACCCGACCGGTTCCGTGCAGTTTGGTACGCGCAGCGATGAAGTGGTGTCGAAAGCGATGCTCAATCTGGTCTATACGCCATCGCCTTCGCTGCTGCCCGTTCAGTCGCAGCTCAAGGTCTATCTCAACGACGAGCTGATGGGCGTTCTGCCAGTCACCAAAGAGCAACTGGGCAAGAAAGTGATGGCTCAGGTGCCGGTTGACCCGCTCTACATCACCGATTTGAACAACGTGCGGCTGGAGTTTGTCGGCCACTATCGCGACGTGTGTGAAAACCCGGCCAGCACCACGCTGTGGCTGGATGTGGCACGTAACACGTCGCTGGATTTGACCTTCCAGCAGCTCAACGTCAAAAATGACCTGTCGCACTTCCCGGTGCCGTTCTTTGATTCTCGTGACAACCGCCAGCTGAATTTGCCGATGGTGTTTGCTGAGACGCCGGATATCACGCAGCAAAAAGCAGCCTCAGTGGTGGCTTCGTGGTTTGGTGCGCGCGCAGGCTGGCGTGGGCAGACGTTCCCGGTGCTGTATAACCAGTTGCCGGATCGCAACGCCATTGTGTTTGCGACCAATGACAAGCGCCCTGATTTCCTCAAAGATTACCCGCTGGTGAAGGCACCGACTATCCGGATGGTAAGCCACCCGGATAAGCCGTATGTAAAGCTGCTGGTGGTGTTTGGCCGCGACGACAAAGATTTATTGCAGGCGGCTGAAGGGATTGCCGCCGGGAACATCCTGTTCCGTGGCGATACCGTCACGGTGGATGAAGTCAAACCGCTGATGGAACGTAAACCTTACGATGCGCCGAACTGGGTGCATACCGACCGTCCGGTGACGTTTGGCGAGCTGAAAACCTACGAGCAGCAGCTGCAGTCTACCGGGCTTGAGCCTGCGTCCATCAACCTGTCGCTGAACCTGCCGCCGGATCTCTATCTGCTGCGCAGCAACGGCATCGACATGGATCTGAAGTATCGCTACACCCAGCCCGCGATGAAAGACAGCTCGCGCATGGACATCAACCTCAACAACCAGTTCCTGCAATCTTACAACCTGAGCAGCACTCAGGAAGTGAGCAGCCTGCTGCTGCGTCTGCCGATTGTTCAGGGCCTGCTGGATGGCAAAAACGAAGTGTCGATCCCGGCGCTGCGTCTGGGGGCAACCAACCAGATGCGCTTTGACTTCCAGTACACCAACCCGATGCCGGGTGGCACCATTGAAAACTGTATTACCTTCCAGCCGATTCAGAACCACGTGGTGATAGGTGACGATTCGACTATCGATTTCTCCAACTATTACCACTTCCTGGCGATGCCGGATCTGCGCGCGTTCGCCAACGCAGGTTTCCCGTTCAGCCGTATGGCAGACCTGTCTGATACGCTAATCGTCATGCCGTCAAAACCGACGCAGAATCAGGTCAGCACGCTGCTTGATACTGTCGCAACAATCGGTGGACAAGTTGGATTGACGGGCGCTCGCCTCAAGCTGACCGACGATCCGGCTGAAATGCAAAAGCAGGATGTCGACATCATGCTGATTGGCTCCATCCCGGACAAACTGAAAGACGACAAGCATATTGATCTGCTGGTCGATGCGACGAAGAGCTGGGTGAAAACGCCGGTTCGCCAGAACGAATTGCCTTCCGTGAATGTGGACGACAACGAGCGCCAGCCCGCGGCTCAGGCTACGGTGACCTCGGACGGCCCGATGGCCGCCATCATTGGCTTCCAGTCGCCGTATCACGATCAGCGTAGCGTTATTGCGCTGATGGCTGACAGCCCGCGTGGTTTCGAGCTGATGAACGAAGCGCTGAACGACAGCGGCAAGCGTGCGGTGATGTTTGGTTCCGTCTCGGTTATCCGTGAATCTGGCGTGAACAGCCTGCGCGTCGGTGACGTCTATTATGTCGGGCATCTGCCATGGTATGAGCGCGTCTGGTTTGCGCTGTCTAACCATCCGATTCTGCTGTCGATTCTGGCCGCATTGAGCGTCGTGCTGCTGGCCTGGGTGCTGTGGCGTCTGCTGCGCATTATCAGCCGTCGTCGCCTGGATCCGGATAACGAGTAACCGATGATGAACCGCCCGGGCCAGTCTCTACTGGCACTGCTGATGCTTTTCACGTTGCAGGCCTCTGCGGCCTGCAACTGGCCTGCGTGGGAGCAGTTTAAAAAGGACTATATCAGCGACGGTGGGCGAGTGATTGACCCCAGCGACGCAAGAAAAATCACCACCTCCGAAGGACAGAGCTATGCGCTGTTCTTCGCCTTAGCCGCTAACGATCGCCCGGCGTTTTCGTCGCTCTTCAACTGGACGCAAAACAACCTCGCGGAAGGCAACCTGAAAGCGCATCTCCCGGCCTGGCTGTGGGGCAAAAAAGAGGACGGTAGCTGGAGCGTTATCGACAGTAACTCCGCCTCGGATGCCGATATCTGGATTGCCTGGTCGCTGCTGGAAGCGGGGCGGTTATGGAATCAGCCGCAGTACAGCGAAGCGGGCAAAGCGTTGCTCTCTCGTATCGCCAGTGAAGAAGTCGTTAAGGTGCCGGGCCTCGGCTCGATGTTGCTACCGGGGAAAGTGGGCTTTGTCGACGAGGCAGGCTGGCGGTTTAATCCCAGCTATTTGCCTCCTCAACTCGCCGCTTACTTCGCCCGTTTTGGTGAGCCGTGGAAAGCCTTACAGGCGACGAATTTACGCTTGCTGCTGGAGACTGCGCCGAAAGGCTACTCGCCAAACTGGGTGCGCTTTGACAAGAAAAAAGGCTGGCAGTTAAAGCAGGATAAATCTTTGCTCGGCAGCTACGACGCCATTCGCGTGTATCTGTGGACTGGGATGATGAACGATGCCGATCCGCAGAAAGCCCGGTTGCTGAACAAGTTTAAAGCCATGGCGGCGCAAACCGCGAAAGCCGGTGTGGTGCCTGAAAAAATCGATATCGCTACGGGCAACATTGACGGCGATGGGCCGGTAGGGTTTTCTGCTTCGCTGCTGCCTTTCCTGCAAAATCGCGATGCTCAGGCGGTACAACGCCAGCGCGTGGCAGACCATTTTCCGGGCAATGGCGCCTATTACAGCTATGTTCTGACCCTGTTCGGGCAAGGATGGGATCAACACCGTTTTCGGTTCACTGCTCGCGGTGAACTTCTACCTGACTGGGGCCAGGAATGCGTACCTTCTCACTAAGTTTACTCAGCCTCTCGCTCGGCATTGCGCTCATGCCTCTTGCGCATGCCGCGTCGTCGGCACAGCAACAACTCCTCGACCAGGTTCGACTGGGCGAATCGACCAAACGTGAAGATCTGGTGCGCCAGTCGCTCTATCGCCTGGAGCTTATTGCGCCTGACGACCCGCAGGTGATTGCCGCTCGTATGCGCTATCTGCTGCGGCAGGGCGACAACGCCGGAGCTCAGAAACAGCTTGAACGCCTGAAGGCTTTAGCGCCGGATTCCGACACCCTCAAAGCCTCGCAGAGCGAGCTGCAACTGTCGAGCGGCGAGGGGCGTCAGGCCTTGCAGCAGGCGCGTTTGCAGGTCACGACCGGGCATATTCCTGAAGGGATTGCGCTCTACGACAAACTGTTCAACGGCGTGCCGCCTGATGGCGATCTTGCGGTGGAATACTGGAGCGCGGTGGCACGTCTGCCTGCTCGCCATAACGAAGCCGTCAACAAACTGAAAGCCATTAACGCGACGTCGCCGGGCAACACCCAATTACAGACAACGCTTGCGAAAATGCTGTTTGCCGATAACCGCAGTCAGGAAGGCTACGCGGTGCTGGAGCAGATGGCTCGCTCTGACGCAGGCCGCGGGACGGCGGCAGACATTTGGTATGGCCAGGTTAAGAACCAACCGCCCAGCGATAACAGCGTGAAAGCGTTGCAGCGTTTCCTGACGCTTTTCACCACCGGTGATCTGGCGGATGAAGCTCGCAGCAAACTGGCTGAACAGCAAAAGCAACTGGCCGATCCGGTGTTCCACGCCAAAGCCGAACAGCAGGCCAAAGCTGCGGAAGTGGCGAAGGTGGAAGCCAGCAAACCGCAGACCTGGCAAATAGTCTGGCCGCTTATCCGTAAGGGCGATGCGGCGCTGAAGACTAATAATCTCGATCAGGCGCAGCGCTTCTATCAGCAGGCGCAACGCGTGGACAACAGCAACAGCTACGCCGTGCTTGGCCTGGGTGATGTGGCCCTGGCTCGCAAAGACACGGCGGCCGCAGAACGTTATTACCAGCAGGCTTTGCGCCTGGATCGCACGAACAGCAACGCCGTGCGCGGGCTCGCAAATATTTACCGGGCAGAGTCACCTGAGAAGGCGACGGCGTTTATCAACGGGCTCTCTGCCAGCCAAAGACGCAGTATCGATGATATTGAACGCAGCCTGACCGACGATCGTCTGTCACAGCAAGCCGAAGCCCTGGAAAATCAGGGGCGCTGGGCGCAAGCGGCTGAACTTCAGCGCCGCAGGCTGGCGATGGATCCTGAAAGCGTGTGGGTGACTTATCGTCTGGCGAAAGACTTAAACAGCGCCGGGCAGCGCGGTGAAGCCGATAATCTGATGATGGATCTGGCGCGCAAAAAGTCCGGCGATCCGGATCAGGTATACGCCTACAGCCTTTATCTTTCGGGGAACAATCAGGATCTGGCGGCGCTGTCACACCTCAACACCCTGCCGAAAAGCCAATGGAATGCCAATATTCAGGAGCTTTCAGACCGTCTTGAGTCTGACCAGCTCCTGCAAAAAGCCAGGCTGCTGCGTGATAACCGCCATGAAGACCAGGCCATTGCTCTGCTGAAACAGCAGCCACCGTCGGCGCGTTTTGATTTAACGCTGGCAGACTGGGCGCAGCAGCGCGGTGATACCCCTGCGGCAATCGCAGCCTACAACTCGGCTCTGGCGAAAGAAGCGGACAACGACGATGCACGCTTAGGTCTGGCAGAAGTGTATGTGGCTGACGGCAATGATGCCGCCGCTCGTGAACAACTGGCGAAAATCAAAGCCCCTGCGGCGGGGGAAACGCCTTCACTCGGCACTCAACGCCGCATCGCGCTGGTGGATGCAAGCCTGGGCGACACGGCAAAAGCCCAACAGATTTTCAGCTCCATCGTGCCACAGGCAAAAGCACAGCCCGCATCGATGGATAGCGCGCTGGTTTTGCGTGATAACTCGCGTTTTCAGGTCCAAAACGGCGACCCGCAAGCCGCGCTGGAAGGCTATAAAGATGCGATGGTGGCAGCCGGTATCACGCCGGTTCGCCCGCAGGATAACGATACCTTTACCCGTCTGACGCGTAATGATCCGAAAGATGACTGGCTCAAACGAGGCGTGCGCAGCGATGCAGCCGATCTTTACCGTCAGCAGGATGTGAACGTTACCCTCGAACATAACTACTGGGGCTCAAGCGGCACCGGTGGCTATTCCGATCTTAAAGCTCACACCACCATGTTCCAGGTGGATGCGCCGCTGGCGGATGGCCGCATGTTCTTCCGTAGCGATTACGTGAACATGAACGAGGGCAGTTTCTCCACGGATGAAAACGGCGGGTATTCACCGAAATGGGGCACCTGCGCCGATATCACCTGTTTTGGCGGCGATAAGAGCCAAAGCGGCAAAGGGGCGAGCGTTGCCGTGGGCTGGCGTAACGCGACCTGGGATATGGACATTGGCACCACGCCGATGGGCTTTGACGTTGTGGATGTCGTCGGCGGCCTGAGTTACAGCAACAGCATCGGTTCGCTGGGCTATACGCTCGAAGGGCATCGCCGCCCAATTTCCAGCTCTTTGCTGGCATTCGGCGGGCAAAAAGATACCAACACCGGCACCACCTGGGGCGGCGTACGGGCCAACGGGGGCGGCGTGAGCCTCAGTTATGACAAAGGGGATGCGAACGGCGTCTGGGCTTCATTAAGCGCCGATACGCTGACCGGTCAGAATGTGGAAGATAACTGGCGCGCCCGCTGGATGGCCGGGTATTACTACAAGGTCATCAATGAGAACGATCGCCGGGTAACGGTCGGCCTCAACAACATGATCTGGCACTACGACAAAGATCTCAGCGGCTACACCCTTGGGCAGGGCGGTTATTACAGCCCGCAGCAATATTTGTCGTTTGCGGTGCCGGTGAACTGGCGTCAGCGTACCGAGAACTGGTCATGGGAACTGGGCGGGTCGGTATCGTGGTCGCATTCGAAAACAGATAACCAGGCGCGCTACCCGTTGCCGAACCTGCTTCCGGCAGACTTCCGCAATGAAGGCAGTCAGATTATTGATGATGGCAGTAGCAGTTCGGGCTTCGGTTATACCGCGCACGCGTTGATTGAGCGTCGTTTGACCTCAAACTGGTTTATCGGCGCGGCTATCGACATTCAGCAGGCGAAGGATTACACCCCGAGCCATGCGTTGCTGTATGTGCGTTATTCTGCCGCAGGCTGGCAGGGCGATATGGACTTGCCGCCGCAGCCGCTGATCCCTTACGCTGACTGGTAACAGATTCGCCCGAAAACTGCTTTCTCCCGTCACGATATACTCTCAGTTAGCGTATAATGTGCCGAAAATCACTTAATGCCGGGTTGAACTGTGCTAACCCGGCCTTAACGTGATCCGCCGAAGGGCGTGGTTTTACTCTGGGGAGAGTTCCTTTGCGCGTCAGCCGCTCACTCACAATTAAACAAATGGCCATGGTGGCGGCAGTGACCATGGTGTTTGTGTTCGTCTTTTGTTCCATTTTGTTCTTCCATTTTGTTCAGCAGAACCGCTACATGACGGCGACGCAGCTCGAAAGCATCGCCCGTTCCGTGCGGGAACCGCTTTCTTCCGCCATTTTGAAAGGCGATATTCCGGAAGCCGAAACCATTCTGGGGCGCATTCAGCCTGCGGGCATTGTCAGCCGTGCGGATGTGGTGTTGCCCAATCAGTTTCAGGCGTTAGGCATGCGCTTTATTGAAGAGCGCCCGGTGCCGGTCTGGATCACCCGCACGTTTGAACTTCCCGTGCAGATTTCGCTGCCGGTTTACTCCCTGGAACGCCCGGCAAACCCGCAGCCATTGGCTTATCTGGTGCTGCAATCGGATTCTTATCGAACCTATAAGTTTGTCATGAGCGCCCTTGCGACGTTGGTGACTGCTTACTTACTTCTGGTGTTAATGCTGACCGTTGGATTAACGTGGTGCATTAACCGTCTGATTGTGCGGCCTCTGCGCACCCTTGCTCGCGAACTGAACGATGTGTCTCCGCAGGAACGCGTCGGGCACCAGTTGGTGCTGCCGCGCCTGCATCATGACGATGAAATCGGCATGATGGTGCGCAGCTACAACCGTAACCAGCAAATTATGTTGCGCCAGCATGAAGAGCTGAGCAGCCATTCCACACGTTTTCCGGTGACTGACCTGCCTAACAAAGCTTTTCTGCTGGCTTTACTGGAACAAACCGTCGCGCATCAGAAGACCACTGCATTGATGGTGGTGGCCTGTGAAACGCTGCAGGACACTGCAGGTGTGCTGAAAGAGAACCAGCGTGAAATGCTGCTGCTGACGCTGGTTGAGAAGCTCAAATCGGTGATTTCACCGCGTATGGTGCTGGCGCAAATCAGCGGTTATGACTTTGCTATCCTGGCTCACGGGGTGAAAGAGCCGTGGCATGCCATTACATTAAGTCAGCAAGTACTCACTCTCATTAATGAGCGTTTGCCGCTTCAGGGCATTCAGCTGCGCCCCAGTGCGAGCATCGGGATTGCGATGTTCCATGGCGATTTATCCGCAGAACAGCTCTATCGTCGCGCTTGCTCGGCGGCTTTTACCGCTCGTCGTAAGGGCAAAAACCAGATTGAGTTCTTCGATCCGGAGCAGATGGAAAAAGCGCAACAACGCCTGACCGAAGAGAGTGACATCCTTTCCGCGCTCGATAACCAGCAGTTCGCCATCTGGCTTCAGCCGCAGGTGGATATTGCCAGCGGCAAAGTGTGCAGCGCCGAAGTGCTGTTACGTTTACGCCAGCCGGACGGGAGCTGGGAGCTGCCGCCCGATCTTATCGAGCGGATTGAAACCTGCGGCCTGATGGTCACGGTGGGTTACTGGGTGCTGGAAGAAGCCTGCCGTCAGCTCGCGGCGTGGCAGAGTCGGGGCATCATGCTGCCGCTGTCCGTTAACCTTTCGGCGTTGCAGCTCCTGCATCACGACATGGTGGCGGACGTGCTCGAACTACTGAACCGCTACAGGATTGCACGCGGTACGCTGGTGCTGGAAGTGACCGAAAGCCGACGTATCGACGACCCGAAAGCCGCCGTGGCAATCTTGCGCCCGCTGCGTAATGCGGGGGTACAAATCGCGCTCGACGACTTCGGCATGGGCTATGCCGGTTTGCGTCAGCTTCAGCATATGAAATCGCTGCCGGTCGATATTCTCAAAATCGACAAGATCTTCGTTGAATCGCTGCCCAATGACACCAGCATGGTGTCGGCCATCATTCAACTGGCGCGCAGCCTGAACCTGAGCATTGTGGCGGAAGGCGTTGAAACACAAGCCCAATTCGACTGGCTGAAAACGGCAGGGGTGGATATCGCCCAGGGCTTCCTGTTCGATCGTGCGGTTGCCCCGGAAACCTTCGAGAGCCACTATCTCGAGTCCCTTGATGAAAATGAAAGCGCGTAATTGTTGCGCGCTTTTACGAGTCAGCTCTAAATTTTTAACATTAGTCAGCCATTTTGTTTCTGTGTTGTATGCCGGATGTTATTTTAAAGCCGCAGGCGAATAAAAACCCTATTCAGCCTGTGGTTTTATATTTAAGGACATCCTATGAAAACCTCTCTGTTCAAAAGCCTTTACTTCCAGGTCCTGACGGCTATCGCTATCGGTATTTTGCTCGGCCACTACTACCCGGAACTCGGTGCTCAAATGAAGCCGCTTGGCGATGCCTTCGTTAAGCTCATCAAAATGGTTATCGCTCCCGTCATCTTCTGTACCGTGGTGACCGGTATTGCCGGAATGGAGAGCATGAAAGCCGTTGGCCGCACCGGTGCGGTGGCGCTGCTCTACTTTGAAGTGGTCAGTACGCTGGCGCTGATTATCGGTCTGGTGATTGTGAACCTGGTGCAGCCAGGGGCAGGCATGAACGTCGACCCGGCAACCCTTGATGCGCATGCGGTGGCGGTGTATGCCGATCAGGCGAAAGATCAGGGCGTGGTCGCCTTCCTGTTGGATGTCATCCCTTCCAGCGTGATAGGCGCGTTTGCCAGCGGTAATATTTTGCAGGTGCTGATGTTCGCTGTGCTGTTTGGTTTTGCGCTGCACCGTCTGGGCAGCAAAGGCCAGCTGATTTTCAACGTGATTGAGAGCTTCTCTCAGGTCATTTTCGGCATTATCAACATGATCATGCGTCTGGCCCCGATTGGTGCATTCGGCGCGATGGCGTTTACCATCGGGAAATACGGTGTCGGTACGCTGGTGCAGCTCGGGCAGCTCATCATCTGCTTCTACATCACCTGTATTTTGTTCGTGGTGGTGGTGCTCGGGTCGATTGCGCGAGCGACGGGCTTTAGCATTTTCAAATTCATCCGTTATATCCGAGAAGAGCTGCTGATTGTTCTGGGGACGTCATCTTCTGAATCTGCGCTGCCGCGTATGCTCGATAAGATGGAAAAGCTGGGCTGTCGGAAATCGGTGGTGGGGTTAGTCATTCCGACAGGTTACTCGTTTAACCTCGACGGCACCTCGATTTACCTGACCATGGCGGCGGTGTTTATCGCTCAGGCGACCAACAGCCATATGGATATTTTCCATCAGATAACGCTGCTGGTGGTGTTGCTGCTTTCCTCGAAAGGGGCGGCGGGCGTGACGGGCAGTGGCTTTATCGTGCTCGCGGCGACTATCTCAGCGGTCGGTCATTTACCGGTAGCGGGTCTGGCGCTGATTTTGGGCATTGACCGCTTTATGTCTGAAGCCCGTGCGCTGACCAACCTTGTTGGTAACGGTGTGGCGACCATCGTGGTGGCAAAATGGGTAAAAGAGCTGGACACCAAACAGCTCGACGATACGCTCAATAACCGTACTCCGGCTGAGAAAACGCAACAAATTTCCTCATAATCCCGCGACTTATCACATCTATCTGCCCGTAGTCCCTTGATGGACTACGGGCTCCTGCGCATAATTGACCATATTTTTCGTGGAACGTGTGACTTTTCATCTTTCGCACGGTCTATACCCTAAATAATTCGAGTTGCAGGTAGATGGCAAGGGAGTGAATCCCCAGGAGCTTACTTGAGTAAGTGACTGGGGTGAGGGAGTGCAGCCAGCGCCCCTGCAGCTTGAAGTATGACGGGTATAACCACGTATTTAACTCATCATAATGATCATGAGTTGTCATTTTAACCAGGATTGTTGATTCAGGGGTTCACATGCAGGGCACAAAAATTCGACTCGTAGCGGGCGGGATGCTGATGATGGCGACCGCGGGCTATGTGCAAGCAGAAGCGCTCCAGCCAGACCCGGCATGGCAACAGGGAACACTGGCGAACGGACTTCAGTGGCAGGTGTTAGCCACGCCGCAGCGCCCAAGCGATCGTGTTGAAATCCGCCTTCAGGTCAACATCGGTTCCCTGAGTGAGAGCACTCAGCAGACTGGCTATAGCCACTTTATTCCCCGGCTGGCGCTCTCGCAGAGCGGCAGCTTAGAGACCATGCAGGCACGTTCTTTATGGCAGCAGGGCATTGATCCTCAGCATCCGATGCCTCCGGCGATCGTTTCTTACGACTACACCTTGTTCAGCCTGAGCCTGCCGAATAACCGCAATGATTTACTCAAAGAAGCGCTGACTTACCTCGCCGATGCGGGCGGTAAGCTGAACATCACCCCGGAAGCCGTGAATCACGCGCTCAGCGGCGAAGACATGGTGGTGACATGGCCTCAGGATCCGAAAGAAGGCTGGTGGCGCTATCGCCTGAAGGGCTCAACGATGCTGGGCCACGATCCGGCCGAACCGCTCAAACAGCCTGTTGACGCCGCGCAGCTGAAAAGCTTCTACCACAAATGGTACACGCCGGATGCGATGACGCTGATTGTGGTCGGTAACGTCGACAGCCGCAGCGTAGGCGAGCAAATCAACAAAATCTTTGGCGAGTTAAAAGGCAAACGCGAAACACCTGCCGCCGTGCCAACGCTGGCTCCGCTGTCACCGCAGCCGGTCAGCATCATGACCGACGCGGTGCCGCAAGACCGCCTGTCTATCATGTGGGACACGCCATGGACGCCAATCCGCGAATCCGCTGCGCTTCAGCGTTACTGGCGTGCGGATCTCGCTCGTGAAGCCCTGTTCTGGCATGTGCAGCAGAATCTCAGCAAAAACAACGTGAAAGACATCGGCCTGGGCTTTGATTGCCGCGTGCTTTATCTGCGTGCGCAATGTGCGATCAACGTCGATTCACCGAACGAGAAGCTCAATAACAACCTCGGTTTGGTGGCGCGCGAGCTGGCAAAAGTGCGTGAAAATGGCCTGACGCAGGAAGAGTTCAACGCGCTGATTGCGCAGAAAAATCTCGAGTTGCAGAAGCTGTTTGCGACCTACGCCCGCACCAATACGGATTTGCTGATCAGTCAGCGCATGCGCTCCCTGCAAAATCAGGTGGTGGATATTGCGCCGGAGCAGTATCAGAAAGTGCGTCAGGATTTCCTGAATTCGTTGACGGTTGAAAGCCTGAATCAGGACCTGCGTCAGCAGCTGTCACAAGAGATGGCGCTGATCCTCCAGCAGCCGAAAGGCGAGCCGGAATACAACATGAAGGATTTGCAGGAAACGTGGGACAAACTGATGGTGCAACCGGCAGCCGCTGCCCCTGCAGCGAATGACGATGCGCATCAGGATGTGACGGATATTCCGCCGGGGCAGTAAGGACAGGTACGCGCTGTTCCCCCTCTCCCCGACCCTCTCCCCATGGGAGAGGGAGAAAATCAAAGACCGCGCCGATCGGTTCCCTCTCCCTGGGGAGAGGGTTAGGGAGAGGGTGTCAGCCGGACGTTGCCTTCACCCTCACACTCTTCACTCAGGCATCGCATCCCGAGGAATAATCGCCCCGCGATACTGAATCACAGTGCTGGCAGTCAGGTGCCCACGCTCGGCAGCCGCTTTCGTGTCGCCACCCGTCAGACGAACCGCCAGATACCCCGCGCTGAAGGAATCTCCCGCCGCTGTCGTATCCACGACTTTCTCTTTTGGCAGTTTCACCGCAGGCACATCCACAACGGCTTCGCCCGCCAGCGACACCAGGCAGGAGTCTGCTCCGCGCTTCACCACCACTTCATTCACGCCAGCCGCGTGGGTGCGGGCAATCACTTCGTCCACCGGTTTTTCGCCCCACAGCGCGTCTTCGTCATCCAGCGTCAGGAAGGCGATATCTGTGCATGCCAGCATCTGCTGATAGACCTGCTGCGTCTCTTCGCGGCTGGCCCACAGGCGCGGGCGATAGTTGTTGTCGAAAATGACTTTGCCGCCGTTTGCCCGGCATTCGTGCAGTAGTGAGAAGAGTTTTTCACGGCTGGCAGGGCTTAAAATCGCCAGGCTGATACCGCTCAGGTAGAGGTAGTCATACGTTGCCAGCTCTTCGCAGATAGCCGCGGACTCCTCGCTTTCCAGCCAGAATTTTGCGGCCGCTTCGTTGCGCCAGTAGTAGAAAGTGCGCTCACCTGTATCGTCGGTTTCGATGTAATACAGGCCCGGCATGCGGTTGGCCATGCGTTGAATCAGGCGGGTGTCGACGTTCTCATTCTGCCAGGCGTCCAGCATCTGCTGGCTGAAACTGTCCGTGCCCAGCGCAGTAATGTAGCTGACCTGGAGGCTGCTTTGTGCCACCTGACGGGCGATGTACACGGAGGTGTTCAGCGTATCGCCGCCAAAACCGCGATTCACCAGCGAACCCTTCTCTGAAAGCTCAATCATGCATTCGCCAATGACGGCAATTTTCTTGGACATAGTCTCCAGGCCTTATCGAAATCGGAAAAAATAAGCGCTAGTTTGCGCTGTGGCTGTAAGGGGGTCAACTATATTAAAACAACGTTCCATTATTTTTTTGAGCTGGCGCGTATCTTGCTCAGAAACTTCCCGCACAGATTCGCAAAATGCCGCGAGTTGAACATAAAGTTCTCACCCTCAGCGCCGATAACCCAATGACGAGTTCCGAGAGATTCCCCCTATTAACAGGACAGCTGAGATGAAGTTAAAGCAGGTTATCCAGCGGCTAAGCCTTCCCGATGCAGGCATTGAAAGCCTTCAGGAGCGACGCTATTGGCTGGAGTGTGAGCGTGCTTATACTTACCAGCCCATCTACAAAATCGATGGTCGCCTGATGGCGGTTGAAGTGCTGACGGTCGTGACGCACCCGGAGCATCCGGGCCAGCGCATTGCCCCGGATCGCTACTTTGCAGAAGTGGCCGTGCGCCAGCGTATCGACATCGTCAAAGAGCAACTGGCGGTGTTGACCGCAAAGCAGGATTTTTTCACCCACAACGGCATCCTGGCGTCGGTCAATGTGGACGGCCCAACGCTGCTGGCGATGCGTCAGGACTTGTCGCTGATCGCGCAAATCGAAAACACGCCGTGGCTGCGTTTCGAACTGGTGGAACACATTCGCCTGCCGCAGGACTCGTCGTTCGCCACCATTTGCGAGTTTGGCCCACTGTGGCTGGATGACTTCGGTACCGGAATGGCTAACTTTTCGGCGCTCAGCGAAGTGCGTTATGACTACATCAAAGTCGCTCGCGACCTGTTTATCATGCTGCGCAAAACCCCGGAAGGGCGCAATTTATTCGAGCTGCTTATCCAACTGATGAACCGTTATTGCCAGGGCGTGATTGTGGAAGGGATTGAAACGCTGGAAGAGTGGCGTGACGTTCAGCAATCCCCTGCTCATGCAGCTCAGGGCTACTTCTTATCCCGTCCGGTGCCGATTGCCACCCTTGAAGAAGTGATGCTTAATCTGGCCTGATCTGCCGTTTTTCTGTCAGCCTCAACTATATTCATGAAAGGCGAGGCAAAACAGGAGTGCTCTCGGTATGTCAAAAACCACCAAAACGATAGCCATCATTTTTGCGACGTTCGTGCTGCTCATCGTCCTGCTTATCATCATTATCGCGACCTTTGACTGGAACCGTCTGAAGCCAACCATTAACCAGAAAGTGTCTGCGGAGCTCAACCGTCCGTTCGCGATCCGGGGTGATTTGGGGATTGTCTGGGAGCGTCAGCCAACGGAAACCGGCTGGCGAAGCTGGGTGCCGTGGCCGCATGTGCATGCCGACGACATTATTCTTGGCAACCCGCCGGACATTCCCGAAATCACCATGGTGCATTTACCGCGTGTAGAAGCGACGCTCGCGCCATTGTCTTTGCTGACTAAAACGGTGTACCTGCCTTGGATCAAGCTTGTCCAGCCCGACGCGCGCATCATTCGCCTGTCGGAAAAAACCAACAACTGGACATTCAGGCTGGCCTCTGACACCGGTAATCAGAAAGACGCGCAGCCCTCTTCATGGTCATTCCGTCTGGACAATATTCTCTTCGATCGTGGCCGTATCAAAGTCGATGACAAAGTGACGAAGGCTGACATTGAGATCTTCGTCGATCCGCTGGGTAAACCGCTACCGTTCAGCGAAGTGACGGGCGATAAAGGCAAAAACAGTGGCCCGAAACCGGGTGACTACGTCTTTGGCCTGAAGGCCGACGGGCGCTACAACGGTCAGCCACTCACCGGCACCGGCAAGATTGGCGGCATGCTGGCGCTCCGCAGCGAAGGCACGCCTTTCCCGGTGCAGGCAGATTTCCATTCCGGCAATACGCGCGTGGCGTTTAGCGGCACAGTGAATGACCCGATGAAAATGGGCGGTGTTGATTTGCGCCTCAAGTTCTCGGGCGACTCGCTCGGACAGCTTTACGATCTCACGGGCATTGTGCTGCCAGACACGCCGCCGTTTGAAACGGACGGCCATCTGGTGGCGAAAATCGATACCGATAAAGGCTCGGTCTTTGACTATCGAGACTTCAATGGGCGCATTGGCGACAGCGATATTCACGGCACGCTGAAATACAGCATGAGCAAGCCCCGGCCGAAGCTGGAAGGGGATATGGAGTCGAAACAGCTGCGGCTGGCGGATTTAGGCCCACTGATTGGCGTCGATTCTGGCAAAGGCACCAAATCTGCTGAAGTGAAAAAGGATGCCCAGCCTGCCGGCAAAGTGCTGCCCTACGATCGCTTTGAGACCGATAAATGGGACGTGATGGACGCCGACGTGCGCTTTAAAGGGCAGCATATCGAGCATGGCAGCACGCTGCCGCTGAGTAATCTCTCAACGCACGTGATCCTGGAGCGCGGCGACCTGCGCCTGCAACCGCTGAAGTTCGGCATGGCGAACGGCACCATCAGCGCCACCATCCACCTGGCGGGCAACAAAAAACCGATGCAGGGCGAGGCCAATATTCAGGCCAGGCGGCTGCGGCTGAAAGAGCTGATGCCAAATGTTGAGCTGATGCAGAAAACGTTGGGTGAAATGAATGGCGATGCTCAATTGCGTGGGACGGGCAACTCGGTCGCCGCGCTGTTAGGCTCAAGCGACGGTAATCTCAAGCTGCTGATGAATGACGGCGTGGTAAGCCGCAACCTGATGGAAATCCTCGGCCTGAACGTCGGCAACTTTATCGTCGGGCAAATCTTTGGCGATGACGAAGTGCGGGTGAACTGCGCGGCGGCCAACGTTGATATCCGCAACGGCGTTGCCCGGCCACAAATTCTGGCGTTCGATACCGAGAATGCGCTGGTTAACGTGACGGGAACGGCGAGCTTTGCCTCGGAGCAGCTGGATTTGACGATTGATCCGGAGAGCAAAGGCATTCGTATTATTACCCTGCGTTCTCCTCTTTACGTTCGCGGCACGTTCAAAAATCCGGATTACGGCGTGAAGCCTGGCCCACTGATTGTGCGTGGCGCGGTGGCGGCAGCGCTGGCGACACTGGTAACACCAGCCGCAGCGCTGCTGGCACTGATTTCACCGTCAGAGGGGGATGCCAATCAGTGCCATGTGATTTTGTCGCAGATGAAACGGTAGGCGGTTTTTCCCCTCTCCCTAACCCTCTCCCAAAGGGAGAGGGGACAGGCAGGTGCGGTCTTTGATTTTCTCCCTCTCCCTTGAGGGAGAGGGGAAAGGCAGGTACGGTCTTTGATTTTCCCCCTCTCCCTTGAGGGAGAGGGCCGGGGAGAGGGGGGGCAGACAGCTCAAATCTCACAAAGACTGATGCTTCGTCTCATGCGTCAACACCAACGCAATCAGCGTCAGTGCCGCCATCGAGGCCAGGTAGTAACCCACATACGCCAGACCATACGTCCCGGTCAGCCATGCCGCGATATACGGTGCCACGGATGCCCCGAGAATCGACGACACGTTATAAGAGAACGAGGCACCGGTGTAGCGAACTTCTGTCGGGAACAGCTCTGGCAGCAGTGCGCCCATCGGGCCGAAGGTCAGGCCCATCAGGCTCAGGCCCAGCAGCAGGTACGCCATAATCAGAGCAGGATTGCCTGATCCCAGCAGCGGCTGGAACACAAACAGGCCAAACAGGATGATCAGCGTGGTGATGGTGATCATGCTCTTACGACGGCCAAAACGGTCAGCCAGCAGGCCTGCAATGGGCACCATCACCCCGAAGCCAATCACCGCCATCATCAGCATCCACAGCACTTCATTACGCGGCAAACCCAGACCGTGTGGCACGGCAGCGGTGCTGTATGTCATTGAGTACACGGTCATGATGTAGAACAGCGTGTAAGTGGCCAGCATGATGAAGGTGCCCAGAATGGTCACACGCAGATGCTTGCTGAGCAGCGTGCCCATCGGCACTTTGACCTGTTTTTTCGCTGCCGCGACTTTGGCGAAGACCGGCGTTTCATGCAGAGAAACACGCACGTACAGGCCGATAATGACCAGCACGGCAGAGAAGATAAACGGCACGCGCCAGCCCCAGCTCATGAACTGCTCGTCGGTAAGCAGCCACGAGAGCAGCAGGAAGGTACCGTTGGCAAAGAAGAAGCCAATCGGTGCGCCGAGCTGCGGGAATGAACCGTACAGCGCGCGTTTTTTCGCCGGAGCATTTTCTGTCGCCAGCAGCGCCGCGCCACCCCATTCACCGCCCAGACCGAGACCCTGGCCAAAGCGCGCCAGCGCCAGTAACAGCGGAGCCAGAATGCCGATAGTTTCATAGCCCGGCAGCAGGCCAATCACCACGGTGGAAATGCCCATGGTCAGCAGGGAAGCCACCAACGTGACCTTGCGGCCAACGCGATCGCCGAAGTGACCAAACAGCGCAGAACCAATGGGGCGCGCGACAAACGCGATGGCGAAAGTCGCCAGCGATTGCAGCGTGGCAGCAGCAGGATCGCCCTGCGGGAAAAAGATGTGCGGGAAGACGATAACCGCGGCGGTGGCGTAAATATAGAAATCGAAAAACTCGATGGCGGTGCCAATCAGCGAGGCGACGATGACCTTATTACGTGAGTTTGCCGGAGCGGCATCCTGAGGCGTATCAAGTGTTGTGGTGGCAGTTTGCATAGCATTTTCTTATTTTTTGGCGAACGAAGGGCCATATTACGCACAGCAAAAGCCCTATTTCAATGTGTAACAAAGGCGCGGCTTGGGTGAAAAAAAGACAAAAAGTGGATAATTTTCAGGCCGGGAAATTCGCAACCATGAAATGCTTCACATAAATGAATAATTAGCAGATAAAACCAGTTTTTGGTTAAAGAAAAGTTACCATCTGGATTTATCTGCTAAGGATGTGCGCCGGGCTGAGATTTCTCCCCGGCGAGAGGATTAGCGGTGCGTTTTGCCCGGCATTCTCGGGTCGTCTTTGTACTCTGCGGTGGCTATCCACGCCGCGCAGAACAGGGTCAGGCGCGCGAAGAAGTAGAAGAAAGCCATCAGGCCGAGTACGGAGCCGAACGCTGCGCCTGAGGGGGATTTCACCAGGGCAGGCAGCGTCCAGGTCATGATGATTTTGATCACTTCAAAACCAATTGCCGCGATAAAGGTGCCGCGGATTAACGCCTTTTTACGTGGGCGATGGCGAGGCAGACGCCAGAAAATCCAGAAGAACAGCAGGTAGTTGGCGAAAATGGAAATCGCCAGACCAATCACTCGCCACGCGGGTTTTAACCACTCGACAGAATCCAGATACAGCGCGGAAATGATCATCTGCTGCGCGGAGCCCGCAACCGACGTAATGGATAGCGTGACAATCAAGGCAACCAGCAGGCCAATCAGCGAGACAAGATCGCGGAAATACTTAACCCAAATTTTCTCCTGATCCTGCGGCGTGCGCTCCCAGACGTCACGAGACTGCGCCCGAATGGCTTCGCGCAAATTCCCCATCCAGTTGATGCCGGAATAAAGCGCGACCAGCAACCCGACAATTCCGACGGTGGTACGCTGCTGAACGGCGGTGTTGATGGTGCTTTTCAGCGTGGCCGCAAGCGTCGGGTCACTGACATTAATCAGGATCTTGTCGAAAATATCCTGCAACAGCGTGGGGTGTGAGGCCAGAATGAAGCCCCCGGCGGCAAAGGAAACCATCAGAATGGGGATCATCGACAGGAAAGAGAAGTAGGTAATTGCCGCACCAAACTGATTACCTAGCCTGTCGTTGAAACGTTCCGCCGCGCGGAGCAAATGCGCGATAATCGGCTGGCGCTGCACCTTCTGCGCGGTGCCTGTGGCTTTGGTCAGCGCGCCTGTCGCACGCTGTTTAATTCCCGAAGTGGCTTTCTCCCCGGTCTCCATTTTCCTGACGGGATCGTAGTCCAGATCCTGAGTAGGGCGTTTTGCGTCGTTATCCGGCGTCATCAGGGTGCTATTCCTTATATTTACAACATAACGGAAATTATAGCCGATGAGGCGTCGAAAACTGACAAAACCTCAGGACAATCAATCTACATAGCTTTTTAAAATTTCCGTTAACCACTCCATAAACAGATGAACGCGGCGGGAAAGATTGCGGCGATGCGGATAAATCAGCGAGACCGGCATCGGTTCTGCGCGATACTGCGGCAGGATTTCGACCAGTTTTCCGCTGCGCAACGCTTCCTTCACTCCCACGCGCGGCACCTGAATAATCCCCAGTCCGGCAAGGCAAGCGGCGTGATAAGTTTCGGTGCTGTTGACCGTCAGCACCCCTCCGGTTTTCAGCCAGTGGGTCTGGTTATCCATGCTCAGCTCAAACCCCTGTGGGCGAACGCCAAGATTCACGGCGTAATGAATCAGCGCATGACTGGCGAGATCGTCGAGCGTTTCCGGGTAGCCAAAACGCTCCAGATAATCCGGGCTGGCGCAGTTCACCACTGTCAGTTTACCGACCGGACGAGCCACTAAGCCGGAATCTTTCAGCGTGCCAACGCGCACCACGCAGTCGAAACCTTCGCGAATCACATCGACCAGCCGATCGCTGCTGCTCAGCTCCAGTTCAATGCCGGGATACTGCTGAAGAAACGCAGGCAGCTTAGGGATGACTAAATTTCGGGCAACGCCGACAGGCATATCCACCCGCAGGCGGCCGCTGATGCTGGTGGGATCGTGGAGAAACATGCCGTCCAGCTCATCGAGATTGCTGAGCAAATCCTTCGCTCGTTCGTAATAGACCATCCCGTCCTGAGTCAGCTGAACCCGGCGGGTCGTGCGATGCAAAAGGCGCGCGCCCAGCAGATTTTCCAGCGCCTGGATCTGGCGCGATACGCTACCTTTAGGAAGGCCCAGCGTGTCGGCGGCGCGGGAAAAACTCTCCAGTTCCGCCACGCGAAGGAACAATTGCATTGCGTGAATTTTATCCATAGCTAACGCCTTTTGTTGTTCTCATTGAAACAATGAAACGTAATTTGCACTCTTTATTGATTTTATAGCAGCTAATAAGCTCTTTCTCACTGTTCACAGACCGGAAACGAGGTGGGTTATGTCTCAACGTATTGCTGTAATCACTGGCGGCAGCCGTGGCCTGGGTAAAAACGCGGCGCTGAAGCTGGCGGCGAAAGGAATTCATATTCTGCTGACTTACAACAGCAACCAGCAGGAAGCGCAAAAAGTTGTGCACGAAATTGAGCAACTTGGCGTGAAAGCCGTGGCATTGCAGTTGAATGTCGGGGAAGTCTCAGGCTTCGAGCGATTCGCAACAGAAGTGCAGCAACAGCTGAAACATGTCTGGCAGCGTGACACATTTGATTATTTAGTGAACAACGCCGGAATTGGTTTGTACGGCGCATTTTCCGAGACCACGGAAGCCGTTTTTGACGAGCTGATGAACATCCACTTCAAAGGCCCGTTTTTCCTCACTCAGCGCCTGCTGCCGCTGATTCAGGACGGCGGGCGCATCCTGAATGTCTCTTCCGGTCTGGCGCGTTTTGCTCTGCCAGGGTTCGCGGCTTATGCCTCGATGAAAGGCGCAATGGAAGTCCTGACGCGCTATCAGGCCAAAGAGCTGGGGGCGCGCAACATTTCGGTGAATATCATTGCCCCGGGCGCGATTGAAACTGACTTTGGCGGCGGGCAAGTGCGCGATAACGCTGAGATGAATAAGCATATTGCGGCACAGACGGCGTTGGGTCGCGTGGGCCTGCCGGACGATATCGGCAATGCGATTGCGGCGCTGCTGAGTGATGAACTCGGCTGGATGAATGCGCAGCGCGTTGAGGTTTCAGGCGGGATGTTCCTGTAATCTTTTTGTGTGTGCCGGGTGGCGAGTGCCGGGTGGCGGCTACGCCTTACCCGGCCTACCAAACCCCGGGAGAGTAGGCCGGGCAAACAACGTGCCGCCCGGCAATCAGCGCTGAAACTCGCTGCGCAGCAACCCCAACAACCAGTCATTATGCCACTGCCCACCGAGCTGATAGCTTTCTCTCAACTCGCCTTCCAGCACAAAACCTGTTTTTTCCAGCAGGCGGCGTGATGCCTGATTTCCCACCGTCACGGTTGCCGACAAACGCCTGATCTTCCCCTCAGTGAAGGCGAAATCACACACCGCCTGAAGCGACTCAAAACCATACCCTTTTCCCTGAGCCGCGGGCGTGAAAAGAAATCCAACCTCGGCTATCTCATCATCCCGCTGGATAAATCCCGTCAGCCCCAGCGGCTGGTTACTTTGCTTTTCGCGAACCACCAGACAAAGCCAGTGAGCCGCTCCCGGTGCCCAGGCGGCAAGCCGTGGTTCGAACGCTTCACGGATATCGGTTTCGCTGAGTTCATCCATCACAAAGCGCATCACCGCAGGGTTCTGGTACAACGACAAAAAGAACGGCCAGTCCGCTTCGCACAACGTTGTGCAGGTCAGGCGCGGGGTCGTGAGAATTATCATCGTAATTACTCCGGGTAATTTTGTCGGTTTATAGACGGATTAGCGCTGACGCAGATGCGCTAAGCTACTTTGTAACTGTCTAAAAACAAAAATAAAACCCTGTTGTTTATCAGGGGAAATACACGGCCTTGCAATAAGGAAAATGGATGCACACAGCATCGCACTACTCCGGCGATCAGTTTGAACACTGCCTTGGCGTGGTTCGCCAGGCGGCCACAGAAATTCTGTCGTTGCTCAACGTTCATACCTCTGAAGCGAAAGATCCTCGCTGGTTTCTGGAGCAGCTGGAGCAGGCGCGTTTGAATCTGGGCGGCTGGGCGGCAGTTGCTCGCAAGCTCAATCTTAATGATGCTGAGCTGAGTGATTTCACCGTGCAGTTACGCCACTTACAGCAGGCCGTGCCGGTGTATGAGCGTGGTCAGGCGGTCAGCGAAAATCAGCTCATTGCGGCTTTGCGCTTTGCGGCGGTGCTGGAAGCCGTGCGGGAAAAACAGCCGCTGCTGAAGTTTGCCTCCATTGCGGGGGATGACAGCAATGCGCGCCAGGAGCAGGCGCAGCGGCAAATGCGTGCGCTGACATTGACGCTTAAAGCGTTGATTTCGCAAGCGTGGCCGGACACCACGAAACTCAATAACCACCTTAAATTACAGTTTGGTGCTGATAGCGTACGGCGCTGGCTGGCGAACAGCGATGCGGGCGATATTCTCTCCGGTATGTTGTTCAGCGATCTGGCTTCGCTGGTGGTCGATAAAAAAGCGTTTGCTCGTCACTACTCCCCTTTATTTAACTCGGCGTCAGCCCTGACTTTTCTTGCTGAACAGCGCGTCACGCTGCATGCCTTTCTTGAGGATTGTCGGGGAATGCGCAACGCCATGGTGGCGCAACGTCCTCTGACAACCACGGAAATCGCCCTGCTGGATAACTTTGTTCAGCAAATCGCAGGACCGATTCAGCGAGCCTTTGAGCAAGGGCGAACCCGGGTGAACCCGACAGCGTTTATGGCCGTGGACAGCAATGAGTTACACCATTTCTGGGAGGAGGCCCGCACGAAGGATCGGGCGCTGGGCGGCGATCATCTGCCTGTTCGCGACAACATTGAACCGCCAAAGAAGCAGGAGAAAAGCACGCCGGAAGATCGTGAGCAGCTCATCTCAACGATTTTGTGGGGAACGGTGGGCGTCGTGGTGCTGGTAATGGCTTTCGCTTCGCTGTGGATGTTCAGCAACACCACACCGGCAGAATCGGCCGCGCAGCCCACGACTCAGGCGCTAATTGATGCTCCGGAGCGTGAGATCCCTTCGCCACGTGAAAAGCTGGCGAACATGGGCATTACCTGGGATGTGAACAGCTTACGTGCGGCTATCGATCGTAACGATACGCGCGTCACGACGCTCTTTTTACAGGGCGGCATGACCTGGCAGCTGGCGTGGACAGAGCAGGCCCAATCCTTCCGCTATGACGAAGTGCTCGAACTGTTGCTGCGTTATCGCCTGCAAATGGATGAACCCAAGCCGTGCCGTCGCTTTATGAATACATTGGGGCATGCCATGGCGAACGGGGAGTCGCTGAATTCGATGCGAAAATCTTACCTGCAGGCGTTTTGCACCACCCCAGCCGTGGTGGAACGCCAGCGCTATAACGTTTCACAGGCCAGATTACGCGCGGATGCCTCACCGGATGTGCAGAATAAAAAATGGCTGACGATCCAGTCAGCCATTTACGATGCGATTCGCTAAGCTAGTCCGGCTCGCCGTAAAGCCCCATCAGGCGGCGCACCACGCCGTTGGTCCAGCCGAAACCGTCCTGCAACGGATATTCACCGCCGCCCCCTTGCCGGGGCGTGCTGGAACCGATGTGATACTTCTCAATCAGCTTGTGATGCTTCTGATAAACGTGGTTGACGGTCTTCAGCCAGCTGCGGGCGATTTCATTGCCGAGTGCGTCGTTGCCATAGAGCTTGAAGCCCTGGATCGCCATCCACTGTAGCGGTGCCCAGCCGTTAGGGAAATCCCATTGCTCGCCGCTGTCGTACTCTGTCGACAGAATACCGCCGGGCGTAAGCAAGCGCGTTCTGACCGCAGTGTCCAGCTTATCGGCCTGCTCATGCGTCGCCATGCCGACATAAAGCGGGGCCATGCTGGCGGCAGAAAAAAGCCCCAGCGCTTCGCGACGCCAGTCGTAATCACGATAACAACCCTGTTCGTCATCCCACAAATAACGGTTCACGGCCGCGCGGCGCTCGCTGGCCTTATGACGAAAGTCGGCTTCGGTTTCTTTATCACCCTTCAGACCAGAAAGATTGGCGATGGTATTTTCCAGTTTGAACATAAAGGCGTTCAAATCGATCGGTACAAACTGCGTGGTGCGAATACTGGCCAGGCGGGTGGTGTCCCGCAGCCAGCGAGAGGAGTAATCCCAGCCGGATTCTGCCCCGGCGCGCAGGTCGCGGTAAACTTCATTGGGCGGTCGTCCCGAATGGCGAGCCGTTTCCACGTCTTCCAGCCACGACTCATCGCGCGGCGTATCACGGTCATCCCAATAGCGGTTCAGCAGCGAGCCATCGGGCAGGCGAACCACGTGGCGATACGCCTGATTGGGCAGCAGCGTGCCTGAGCCGTCCATCCAGAAGTCATATTCCATCTTCAGATGGTCAAGATAGCGCTTCGCACCGCGCACGCCGTCTTCCTCAAAAAGCTCAACCATCAGGGCGAAAACCGGTGGCTGGGAGCGGCTCAGATAGTAGGTACGGTTGCCGTTGGGAATATGGCCGTAGCGCTCAATCATCCACGCGAAATTATCCGCCATGCACTTGAGCAAATCTTCGCGCCCGCTCTCTTTCAGGCCGAGCATGGTGAAGTAGGAGTCCCAGTAATAAGTCTCGGTGAAACGCCCGCCGGGCACGATATAGGCCTGAGGCAGCGCCAGCAGCGAAGACCAGGGGATATGATCCTGCGGTTCACGCGTCAGAATGGGCCACAGGTTTTCAATGTGTTCTTTGAGTGAGTTTTCGGGGTCAGAGACGTACTCATTGGCGTGACTTTCCGGCAGCCAGAAATGCTCTTCAACAAACGCCCGCAGGTTGAAGCCAGGCAGGCGTTTCTGTTGGCGAAAGCGAATCAGAATATCCAGCGGGTCCATTCTTGGCGCACAGTCGGGGAAGGTTTTGCTGTCGGCAAAAATGCGCGCGGCCTGAACACGTTCAAAAAGCTCCAGATATCGGTCAGCAGGGGTGAGGGCATCCGAGGCGGGCATCCCCTCGATCATTTCCGGCTCCGGCTCAACCTCCGTCATGGCATCCAGTTTTAGCTCGCACGGATCCGTCTGGTAGCAAAGCTCAGCGGCCAGCGCCTGCACTTCGTCGGTGTCCGGGTTACGTAATTTCTGGTTGAGCATAGTGATAAACACCTCCGGCTAACGTCAGTACAAAATGCCGGGTTCCTCCGGCGCTCTACTAAGCTTAGACATTCGCTTCGATCGGTGGGGCGTGAAACGTGCACTTCGTCGCAAAAATGTGCGAAGCCTTTCGGCGATGTTGCGGCCTAATGCGATGTATTCACGAAAAATTCGCTGAAAAAGCGGCAAACCGGCTGGTCTGCACTTTCGGAGCTTTCACTTTGCAACCGAATGTGAATCTCGCTATGGTTTGTGCGCTGTTTACCCCCGCTCACTTTATCTCTCTTATGTCAGGAAGGTCAGTTTTGAAAGGGTTTGTACTCCCTGTGCTGATGGCGTCTGCGCTTGTCTGTGGCTGCTCAGGAACGCTATCACAAATGAATATGCCTTCCAGTGAAGTGAAGCAGGTGGCGCAAAATGGTCGCACGCTTTCTGTCAACGAACTGGTGACGGAGTACATGCAGAGCAAACAGGTCTCCGGCATGGTGGTGGCCGTGATCCACGAAGATGGCCCGCCGAAGTTTTATTGCTATGGCGTGACCGACGAACAGCATCGCTATCCCATCACGCCTGACACGCTTTTCGCGCAGGGCTCACTGAGCAAAGGGATTACGGCGGAAGTGACCACGCAGCTGGTCAATGAAGGGCGTCTGCACTGGGATGATACGCTGGAAACGCTGCTGCCACCGGGCACGCCGCTCAGTGACGACGCACGTAAAATTACGCTTTTGCAACTGGTGACGCACACCTCCGGCTTACCGCGTCAGCCAATGAGTTTGCTGTCACTTGAGCATCTGTTGCGCTATCTGAGCGACGGTGAGAACTTCTATCACGAACTGGATAACGACAGCGTGCTGGGCTATCTGAGCAGCTTCAACGCACCGCTCACCCGCGAGCCACGCTACTCCAATATCGGCTATGCCATTCTGGGCTATGTGCTGAAAGTCCAGACCGGGCAGCCTATCGAATCCCTGGCTGAGCAGCGCATTTTCCAGCCCCTGAAGATGCAAAATTCCAGCTTCACGCCTGAAACGCTGCGCAGCTATCCATTACGCGCATTAGGGCATGCCGGCGATCAGCCAAAATTTATCGCTCGCGGTTCTTTAACGCCGGACTGGCAGTTCAGCAACAATATGATGGGCGCGGCAAGTCTCTACAGTGATGCCCGCGATTTGATTGAATACGCCAGAGCTCATTTCAGCGACACGGGAAATATTGTGCTGAATAAAGCTTTCCGCGACGTCAGTGCGGATTATTTTCCACGTGAAAAAGAAGCAGCCAATATTGCATGGATTACTGATACCTACGGCGATCAGAAAATTACGTATCAGGTAGGCTATATCGGCGGATATTCCAGCTATATCGGATTTGATAAAGCGAATAAAAGCGCGGTAGTGGTTTTGCAGAATAGCTTTAACTGGAGTAATTATATCGGGCACGCACTTTTAAAACGTAACGTGCCCGAATAATCAATTTACCACTTCTCGTCGCGCGCGTTCTGACGGCCATCACGGCGGTTTTCACGCTTATCATGGCGGCAGCTGGCATTGCTTTTATTATCATGCTCGTAGCATTCGCGCTTATCTTCACGCCCCTGAGTACGCGTATCCTGGCGAATATCGCGGGCATCCTGACGTTTGTCGCTACGGTAAGTCGCCTGTGCAGGAAGCGTCAGTGCGGGCAGCAATAATGCGGCGGTGACCAGAGAAATAATTAATTTTTTCATTGATTTAAGACCTTCTGGAAAAACAAAGAATAGTGGACGCTATTCATCAAAATGTAGCCTATTTTCTCTTGGTTCAAATTAGGGACTTGGTGCAATTTGTGCGGGGCAGAAAGAAAGGTTGTTTAATTTAAAATTGCGAAACCAGATACGCGGAAAGAACGAAAAAAAAGCCCCGTGATAACGGGGCCTTAGGGATTAACGCATGGTGACAAATTCTTCCGCAGCGGTCGGGTGGATCGCCACAGTGTTGTCGAAGTCTTTCTTGGTTGCGCCCATTTTCAGCGCCACAGCGAAGCCTTGCAGAATTTCGTCCATGCCAAAGCCAATGCCGTGGATACCGACGATCTTCTCTTCCGGGCCCACACACACCAGCTTCATGCGACACGGCTGACGGTGAGACGTCACGGCGGTGTACATGGCGGTGAAGGACGATTTGTAGACCTTCACGGCATCCTCACCGAACTGCTCACGCGCTTGGGGTTCTGTCAGGCCCACGGTGCCGATTGGCGGGTGGCTGAAGACCACTGTCGCGATGTTGGTGTAATCCAGATGCTCTTCCGGCTTGTTGTTAAACAGGCGTTCAGAGAGGCGACGGCCAGCCGCAACGGCAACCGGAGTCAGTTCTACAGCACCGGTGTTGTCGCCAACGGCATAGATGCCCGGCACGCTGGTGTTCTGGAACTTATCGACAACGATGTAGCCTTTGTCGTTGGTTTTCACCCCGGTCGCGGCCAGGTTGAAGTTGTCGGTTTCTGGCTCACGGCCAATCGCCCAAATCAGGCTATCGACCGTCTGGCTGCGACCGTCTTCCAGTTCCAGCGTCAGGCTACCGTCGGCATTTTTCACGACTGCTTTTGGAATGGCATTGGTGTGCAGCGTCGGGCCTTCAGCCGCCATCACTTCTACCAGCGTTTCGACAATCATTGGATCGAAGCTACGCAGCGGCGCGTGTTTGCGCACGAACAGGTGCGTTTCAGCGCCCAGACCGTTAATCACGCCAGCCAGTTCGACAGCGATGTAGCCTGCGCCCACAACAGCCACACGTTCTGGCAGCGCGGGCAGCTCGAAGAAGCCGTCAGAGTCGATGCCGTATTCCACACCTGGAATGTTCGGGTGGCTTGGGCGGCCGCCGGTGGCGATCAGAATGTGATCTGCTGTCAGCGTTTCGCCGTTCACTTCGATGGTTTTCGCATCAACAAAGCGTGCAAAACCTTTGATCACATCGACATTGTTCTTGCCCAGCACGTTGTCGTACGAGGTGTGAATGCGGTCGATATAAGCGGTGCGGCTGGCAACCAGCTTGTTCCAGTCGAAGTGGTTAATCGTGGTGTCGAAGCCGTAGTCCGGGCCATACATATGGATGGCCTCGCGGATCTGCGCGGCATGCCACATCACTTTTTTCGGCACGCAGCCCACGTTGACGCAGGTGCCGCCCAGCTCTTTGGCTTCAATCAGCGCACACTTCTGGCCATACATGGCCGCGCGGTTGATGGAGGCGATGCCGCCGCTGCCGCCGCCGATAGCGATGTAGTCATAATGCTTAGTCATAGGGTCTTCCTTAATCGTTGATTGCCGCGATTGTATACCTGGAATCCATAGGTTCCACCGATGATTGCGATTACTCAGGCACGATCCAACTGACGGTGGCGTGGCCTGTGCCGGCTGGAACCAGCGTTTTGTGCAGCCACGGCAGCACGTTGTTCATCTGCTGTTCGAGCTTCCACGGTGGGTTAATGACGATCATGCCGGAGGCTGTCATGCCGCGCTGATCGCTGTCCGGACGAACGGCCAGCTCAATTTGCAGAATGCGGCGGATGCCGGTGGCTTCTAACTCTTTAATCATGCGTTTGATCTGCGCACGCAGAACGACGGGATACCACAGCGCGTAAGTGCCGGTGGCGAAACGCTTGTAGCCTTCGCTGATCCCGGAAACCACCGCCTGATAGTCGGTTTTAATTTCGTAAGGTGGGTCAATCAGGATCAGGCCACGGCGAGACTGGGGTGGCAGTTTCGCTTTCAGTTGCTGATAGCCATCGCCTTTCGCCACACGAGCGCGATCGTCTTTCTGGAACTCAGAACGCAGCAGCGGGAAATCGCTTGGGTGCAGCTCGGTCAGCTCCAGGCTGTCTTGTTCGCGCAGCAGCTGGCGAGCAATCAGCGGGGAACCTGGGTAATAGCGTAACTGGCCGCTGCGGTTAAAGTGCTGCACAACGCTGATGTACGGCTCCAGCTCGGCAGGTAAATCATCCTGCTGCCAGATACGTGCGATCCCTTCCAGATATTCACCGGTACGCTCTGCATGCTCGCCGCTCAGCTGATAACGCCCGGCGCCCGCATGAGTATCGAGATACAGAAACGGTTTCTCTTTCTCTTTCAGTGATTCGATGATCAGGCTCTGAACGGTGTGTTTGAGGACGTCGGCATGGTTGCCGGCGTGAAAGCTGTGGCGATAACTGAGCATGGATACGGGTGTTCCGAAGTAATAAACGATGCCGACAGTTTACCGCAGATTGCCGCAGATTACCGCTGAAGCCTCACGACAGGCTGGCAAGGATGCCAGAATCGACCAACACTATGAGGGGCATCGTGCGTAATGGCTACTTAAGACAGGACTCAACATGAATCATCGTCTGGCCTTTTTTGTTTCCGTGTTGTTGATGAGCTCGCCCGGTATGGCGAAAGAGATGTCGATTCCCGGTTCGGCGGAAGTGGCCGACAGGGTGTCGCAATCGTCTGAACTGTCTGCGTATGTGAGTCTGGAAAAAGAGGTGCTGACGGCGCTGCGAAAATCATTGCAGGGCACTGCTCCGACGCTGACGCGTGACAATCTGGAGAAAGCCACGCAGTCGTCCACTCAGGCTGATACCGCCTGGCTTAAGGCCAGCGGCTATGACTTCCAGACTGCCGCTTTGCAAAAGCAGGGAATTCAACTGCTTTCCGGCTTCAGCGATCTGCCGGAGAACACGCTGAAAGCCAGCCTGCAAACCGTGATTATCATCAATCAGGACGCGACGGAAAGCCTGCGCCGTCAGGCACTGATGGACGCTGAAGGGATCAGCTATTTGTGGTTCCTGAGCGATGCATTGGGTCCGCGCCTGGGCAGGGCGTTTATGACGGCTTATGGCAAAGGTGAACTCAGTAAAGCGGCGGCGCTTATCAAAGCCAGCGAAGTCAGCACCGGGGCGGCCAAAAAATATTTTCGCTATGAGCGGCCTTTCCTGGTGCAGGGCAGCGGCATTTATCTGGTGCCGGATAACACGGTCGTCAAAGATTTGCATCCGTATAGCGCAGAGGGGGGCTCATTTCCCAGCGGACATACCAATACCGGCGTAACGGATGCGACGCTGCTGGCGCAAATGCTGCCCGAACGCTACGAGGCGCTGATGGTTCGCGGAGCGCGCTACGGCTACTCACGCGTCGTGCTTGGCGTGCATTATCCTTTGGACATTATGGGCTCGCGAATGGTGGCCCTGAGCAATGTGACGCACTATCTGAACGATCCCAACTATCGCCGCCTGTTTAACGAGGCGCGGGATCAGCTTCGATCCGCGCTGGAAAAAGAGTGTGGTATGCCGCTGGCTGAATGCGCACGTTCCGATGCGAAAGAAGATCCCTGGCACGACCCGGATATGCGTGAATTCTATCGTTATACCCTGACATGGGATTTGCCAAAGCGGGACGCCGCTAAGAGCGGGTTAACGGTTCCGCCGGGTGCCGAAGTGTTGCTTGAGAGCGCGTTGCCTCATCTTTCTGCGGCCAAACGGCGTGAGCTTTTGCAGAAAACGGCTTTGCCTGCGGGATATCCACTTTCTGGCAGCACGCCTGAGCAGCAGTTCTGGCAGCGGGTTGATCCTGTGGCGGCTTACGTGGCGGGGACGCATTTACATTAACAGAATGCCGGGTGGCGCTGGCGCTTACCCGGCCTACTTTTCGTGTAGGCCCGTGCAAGCGTCAGCGCCGCCGGGCAGAGTAATATGTCTTCCACGTGTTCCGCTATTGAAATCCTCTACACTTAACCCCATTCTCACTCTTATCGGTAAAGCGCCGGACGTGCGCTGTGACATTCACTTTTTCAAAGGACCGCGCTTATGACCAATCCATTACTGACGCCTTTCGAATTACCGCCTTTCTCAAAAATCCAGCCAGAGCACGTCGTGCCAGCCGTCACCAAAGCGCTGGATGATTGCCGTGCGGCGGTAGAAAGCGTTGTGGCGCAGGGCGCGCCTTACAGCTGGGAAAATCTCTGCCAGCAGCTTGCTGAAGTGGATGATGTGCTGGGCCGTATCTTCTCCCCGGTGAGCCACCTGAATTCCGTGAAGAACAGCCCGGAACTGCGTGAAGCCTATGAGCAAACGCTGCCGCTGCTGTCTGAATACAGCACCTGGGTCGGTCAGCACGAAGGCCTGTATCAGGCCTATCGCGATTTGCGCGAGGGCGACAATTACGCGGGCCTGAACACCGCGCAGAAAAAAGCGGTAGATAACGCGCTGCGTGATTTTGAATTATCCGGTATTGGTTTGCCAAAAGAGCAGCAGAAGCGTTATGGCGAAATCGCCGCGCGTCTTTCTGAGCTGGGCAACCAGTACAGCAACAACGTGCTTGATGCCACCATGGGCTGGAACAAGCTTGTCACTGACGAAGCTGAGCTTGCCGGGATGCCGGAAAGCGCCCTGGCCGCCGCCAAAGCGCAGGCTGAAGCGAAAGAGCAGGAAGGCTATCTGCTGACGCTGGATATCCCAAGCTACCTGCCAGTGATGACCTATTGCGACAACCAGGCGCTGCGTGAAGAGATGTATCGCGCTTACACCACGCGAGCTTCCGACCAGGGGCCGAATGCGGGCAAATGGGACAACAGCCCGGTGATGGAAGAGATCCTCGCGCTGCGTCACGAGCTGGCGCAACTGCTGGGCTTTGAAAGCTACGCGTTTAAATCGCTCGCCACCAAAATGGCGGAAAACCCACAGCAGGTGCTCGATTTCCTGACTGACCTGGCAAAACGCGCGCGTCCTCAGGGCGAAAAAGAGCTGGCACAGCTGCGTGCTTACGCGAAAGCCGAGTTTGGCGTGGATGAGCTTCAGCCCTGGGATATCGCTTACTACAGCGAAAAACAGAAACAGCATCTGTACAGCATCAGCGACGAACAGCTTCGTCCTTACTTCCCGGAAAACAAAGCCGTTAACGGCCTGTTTGAAGTGGTGAAACGCATTTACGGTATCACCGCCAAAGAGCGCATCGATATCGACGTCTGGAACCCGGAAGTGCGTTTCTTCGAGCTGTATGACGAGAAAAACGAGCTGCGCGGCAGCTTCTATCTCGACCTGTATGCGCGTGAGCACAAGCGCGGCGGGGCGTGGATGGACGACTGCGTAGGCCAGATGCGTAAAGCCAGTGGCGAACTGCAAAAACCGGTCGCCTACCTCACCTGTAACTTCAACCGCCCGGTGAATGGCAAACCTGCGCTGTTTACTCACGATGAAGTCATCACCCTGTTCCATGAGTTCGGCCATGGTCTGCATCACATGCTGACGCGTATCGAAACCGCCGGTGTTTCCGGTATCAGCGGTGTGCCGTGGGATGCGGTCGAACTGCCGAGCCAGTTTATGGAAAACTGGTGCTGGGAGCCGGACGCGCTGGCGTTTATCTCCGGTCACTTTGAGTCCGGCGAACCGCTGCCGAAAGAGCTGCTGGATAAAATGCTGGCGGCGAAGAACTACCAGGCGGCGATGTTTGTTCTGCGCCAGCTGGAGTTCGGTCTGTTCGACTTCCGTCTGCATGCTGAGTTCAACCCGCAGCAAGGGGCGAAAATTCTCGACACACTGGCCGAAATCAAGAAACAGGTTGCCGTGGTGCCGGGTCCGTCATGGGGCCGCTTCCCGCACGCCTTCAGCCATATCTTTGCCGGTGGCTATGCGGCGGGTTACTACAGCTATCTGTGGGCCGATGTACTGGCAGCCGATGCCTTCTCTCGCTTCGAAGAAGAAGGTATTTTCAACCGCGAAACCGGGCAGTCGTTCCTCGACAATATTCTGAGCCGTGGCGGTTCTGAAGAGCCGATGACGCTGTTCAAACGCTTCCGTGGCCGCGAGCCGCAGCTGGATGCGATGCTTGATCACTACGGCATTAAGGGCTAAGCGTTTCGTGAAAATCTGTTTAGTGGATGAATCAGGCGCCAGCGATGGCGCCTTATCTGTTCTTGCCGCCCGCTGGGGGCTGGAGCACGATGCTGAAAACCTGATGGCGCTGGTGTTAACGCCGGAGCATCTTGAATTACGCAAACGCGATGAGCCAAAGCTTGGCGGGATCTTCGTGGATTTCGTGGGCGGCGCGATGGCGCATCGCCGTAAGTTTGGTGGAGGTCGCGGTGAAGCGGTGGCGAAAGCGGTCGGCATTAAAGGCAGCTATTTGCCGGATGTCGTCGATGCAACCGCCGGGCTTGGGCGCGATGCGTTTGTGCTGGCTTCCGTGGGTTGTCACGTGCGAATGCTGGAACGTAATCCTGTCGTCGCAGCATTGCTGGATGATGGGCTGGCGCGTGGCTACGCAGATCCGGAAATAGGCGGCTGGTTGCAGGAGCGTTTGCAGCTGATCCACGCCTCAAGCCTGACGGCGCTGACGGATATCACGCCGCGCCCGCAGGTGGTTTATCTCGACCCGATGTTCCCGCATAAGCAAAAGAGTGCGCTGGTGAAAAAAGAGATGCGGGTGTTTCAGTCGCTGGTGGGGCCGGATGTAGACGCCGATGGTTTGCTGGCACCAGCGCAGCAGCTGGCAACGAAGCGTGTTGTCGTGAAGCGCCCGGATTATGCGCCGCCGCTGGCGGATGTCGCGACGACCAATGCGGTGACCACCAAGGGCCATCGGTTTGATATTTATGCGGGGAGTCCTGGGTAGTCCCCTCACCCTAACCCTCTCCCCAAAGGGGCGAGGGAATGGTTTGCTCCCTCTCCCTTTTAGGGAGAGGGCCGGGGTGAGGGTTACAGCAACGGCTTAATCTTCGTCTTCGTCATCTCGCAGTGGGACAATCAGCATGTCCACGTGCACGGTGTTAATCAGCTGACGAGCAGAAGACATCAGCTTGCTCCAGAAGTCCTGATGGTGACCGCAAACCACCAGGTCCATATCGTATTTCTTAATGGCATCTACCAGCACCTGACCCAGATCGCCGCTGCCGCTCAGGGTTTCGGTAATCGGGTAGCCGGCGTTGGTGGACAGCTCAGACAGCGCGTGGTGAGTCTCTTCCGAAATGCGTTTCTGCATATCACCGAGGTTGACATCAATCAGGCCGGTGTAGAGATCGGAGTAGTTCACATCGACATGAATCAGGGAAACTTTCGCGTTGTAAGGGCGGGCCATGGAAACAGCCTTGTCGACCAGAACTTTACTCTCTGGTGACAGGTCAACGGCGATAAGAATGTGTTTGTAAGCCATAGTGTTACTCCTTCCTTAAGTGATGACTAAGTGGTTATGCCTTAAAGTGTAGACAACTCAACCTTAAAACTCCCCTCAGGCTACGTCAATCGGCCTTGATCACCAATCAGTCAAACAAATTATTCGGCTTGAGCAATTGATAACGGTTAAGGATGTGGCAAAAAAATCCGCTGATCTCCTACACTATTTAAAGAGCCGATGGGTTGGCGTTCTGTGATCGGTTTCTCACTCTTTCACTGACTGTCTGTCGAGTTTCGGGTTGCGGTAGTCCCGGAGGGGTTCTCCGTGGGCGGGTCGCCGGGGAGGAGGTATGGTAAGCACTGTCGCACTGTTTTGGGCTTTGTGTATCGTTTGTGTTGTGAATATGGCGCGCTACTTCTCATCATTGCGCGCGCTGCTGGTGGTGCTGCGTGGTTGCGATCCCTTGCTCTATCAGTATGTGGATGGCGGAGGCTTTTTTACCTCCCATGGTCAGCCTGGCAAGCAGGTGCGTCTGGTGTGGTACATCTACGCGCAGCGATACCGCGATCATCATGATGATGAGTTTATCCGGCGCTGTGAGCGTGTTCGTCGTCAGTTTGTGTTGACCAGTGCGCTGTGCGGACTGGTGATTGTCAGCATGGTTGCGCTGATTATCTGGCACTGATTTAAGGCGATTGCGGCATAAAAAAACGGGTCAGTTTCCTGACCCGTTTTTGGCGTTTGTGCAATCTTAGATTAGCTTCAGGCTGAGCCAGTACAGCACGCCGGAAAGGATAATCGCTGCTGGCAGGGTTAACACCCACGCCATCAGAATGTTGGTCACGGTTCTGCGCTGCAACCCGCCACCGTCAACGAGCATCGTACCGGCAACCGAGGATGACAGAACGTGAGTGGTGGAGACCGGCATCCCGGTGTAGCTTGCCAGACCGATTGAAACCGCTGCGGTCATCTGCGCGGACATGCCCTGAGCGTAGGTCATGCCTTTCTTACCGATTTTCTCGCCGATGGTGGTCGCCACGCGACGCCAGCCGATCATCGTACCAATGCCCAGCGCCAGTGCGACGGCCATGATAATCCAGATTGGCGCATACTCGATGGTGTTGAGCATGTCGGTTTTGAGTTTCTTCAGCAGACGCTGATCGTCAGCGCTTACGTCTGGCAGCTTCGCCACTTTATCCGTGGTATCAGAGATACACAGCATGATACGGCGCAGCTGGCTGCGCTGATCGACGCTCAGCTTGTCGTAGCTTTCGACATTGTTCGCCAGCATGCCCTTCACGCGATTCAGTGCGTTAAGGGTATTGGCCGGGTGGCAATGGAATTCGCCAGGCGTGGTCGTGGTCGCTTCCGGTGAAGGAATTAACTGATCAACGCCGGTCACTTTTTTCAGCAGGTCAGGATGCTGCTGGAAGTAGATTTCGACGTTGTTCACGGCATCGCGGGTACGGGTAATGTCGTAACCGGAGGCATTCATATTCACCACGAAACCAGCCGGTGCCACACCAATCAGAACCAGCATCACCAGGCCAATGCCTTTCTGCCCGTCGTTTGCGCCATGAGAGAACGCCACGCCGATAGCGGAGAGGATCAGCGCAATACGGGTCCAGAATGGCGGCTTTTTCTTGCCGTCTTTCTTTTCACGTTCCGCTGGAGTGAGGTGAATGCGAGCGCGTTTTTTGGTGCCGCTCCAGTAACGACGCAGGATGAAGATTAACCCCCCTGCGACAACCAGACCGACAATCGGAGAGATGATCAGCGAGCCGAAAATCCCCATGACTTTCGGGATATTCAGCGCGTCAACCACCGAGGTGCCGGTCATCAGCGCATTGGTTAACCCAATCCCGATGATCGCCCCGATAAGCGTATGCGAACTGGATGCAGGCAGGCCGAAGTACCAGGTTCCGAGGTTCCAGATAATCGCGGCTAACAGCATCGAGAAGACCATGGCGAGACCATGAGCAGAGCCCATATTCAGCAGAAGATCCGTTGGCAGCATATGCACAATCGCATAGGCTACGCTCAGACCGCCCAGCAGCACGCCAAAGAAGTTGAAGAGGGCCGCCATCACCACCGCGAGCTGAGAACGCATCGCGCGGGTATAGATGACGGTTGCAACTGCGTTTGCAGTGTCATGGAAGCCGTTAATCGCTTCGTAGAACAACACAAACCCCAGAGCAAGCAATAATAAAAGCCCGGTATGGAGATCCAGGCCGGCAAACAAATGTAGCATAGGACGTTACGCCATTTTGAGGACATGAACGCGGCGCATTATCCAGGACAAACGCAGCGTGGGCAAAGAGAAATATAGACTTTTATTGATATTTGTTCACTTCGGTAAAAATGCCGTCAGGAATTATCCTATATGTTTCAACGGTATGACTGGTGATGAAAAAAATCTTACTGGTCGTACCCGCCGGTAAAATTTACACTTCCCGACATTCAAAGAAGAGGAAACGTCTGTGGAAAGGTTTGATGCCATTGTTGTCGGCGCTGGCGCGGCGGGAATGTTTTGTGCGGCCCAGGCAGGGCAGGCCGGTGCGCGTGTGCTGCTGCTGGATAACGGTAAAAAGCCTGGCCGCAAGATTTTAATGTCCGGTGGCGGGCGCTGTAACTTCACCAATATGTATGTCGAGCCAGCCGCTTACCTGAGCCAGAACCCGCATTTCTGCAAATCGGCGCTGGCGCGTTACACCCAATGGGATTTCATCGATCTGGTGGGTAAGTATGGCATTGCCTGGCATGAGAAAACCCTCGGGCAGCTTTTCTGCGACGATTCTGCTGAGCAAATCGTCGATATGCTGGTGGCCGAATGTGACAAGGGCAACGTCACAACGCGCCTGAGGACGGAAATTCTCAGCGTTGAGCGCGATGACGAAGGTTACGTTTTACAGCTGAACGGTGACGCCGTGGCGGCGAAGAAGCTGGTTATCGCCAGCGGCGGTTTGTCGATGCCGGGTTTAGGTGCCTCGCCGTTTGGCTATAAGATTGCCGAACAGTTTGGCCTGAAGGTTCTGCCAACCCGCGCGGGTCTGGTGCCGTTCACGCTGCATAAACCTCTGCTGGAGCAGTTGCAGGTGCTGTCCGGTGTTTCTGTGCCTTCGGTGATCGCTGCCGACGACGGCACGGTGTTCCGCGAGAATCTGCTGTTTACGCATCGCGGCCTGTCCGGCCCGGCGGTTCTGCAAATCTCCAGCTATTGGCTGCCGGGTGAATTTGTCAGCATCAACCTGCTGCCAGAATGCAGTCTGGACGAGTTCCTTAATGAGCAGCGAACAGCGCATCCAAACCAGAGCCTGAAAAACACGCTGGCGATGCAGCTGCCGAAGCGCCTGGTGGAGTGCCTGCAGCTTTTAGGGCAAATTCCGGATGTGCAGCTGAAACAGCTCAACAGCAAAGATCAGCAGCAGCTGGTTGAAACGCTGACAAACTGGCGAGTGCAGCCCAACGGTACCGAAGGTTATCGTACGGCAGAAGTCACGCTCGGCGGCGTGGACACCAACGAACTCTCTTCCCGCACCATGGAAGCCCGAAAAGCGCCTGGCCTGTATTTCATTGGCGAAGTGATGGATGTCACCGGCTGGCTTGGGGGCTACAACTTCCAGTGGGCCTGGGCGTCCGCCTGGGCTTGTGCTCAGGCTTTGGTGGAGGTTTAGGCCATATGACAGGGAATTGTTATTTTAAACGGATTTAAATGAATCCAGATTGTTTAAAACTCAGAAACAATTCCCTCCTTTCACCATGGGCATGGCTGAGGTAGCATTCGCAGTCCTGATCCGGTCGACCCAAGAGCACGCATGAGCCTTTTTGCTATTCTTCTGATTACCTTTGCCGCTAAGGCCCTGATTTCTTTTGCTGTCTATCTGAAAGCCAGGCACGCGATCGCGCGCATGAGCATGCCTGCGAAAGGGATGGTAATTGGCAGCAGCTGGTTATTTGGCTACGGTATTTCCCAGCTTGTCGAAGAGTTTATCTGACCACCGTGTCAGGCAGCACCCGACGAACAGCCAGCAGATGGTTGTTCCAGTAAGGGTTGCTTAGCGCTGAAATGGTAACGCCTTTGCGGCGTGAGGCGTGAATAAAGCGGTTATCCCCGATGTAAATCCCCACATGTTTTTGTGCTCTCCCGGTTTTAAAGAAAATCAGATCGCCAATGTGCGGTGACAGCTGCTTCGCTTTTTTCCCTTTTTTGAGCTGTGCGGTCGTTGTACGCGGCAGATCAATCGCAAAAGCTTCCCGATAAAGCCGTTTGGTCAGGGCAGAACAGTCGATCGCATTATGCGAGTTGCCTCCCAGGCGATAACGGGTTCCTTTCCAGTTTTTATACTCATTCATCAGGCGCTTACGGCGTTTGAGATTACTGGCTTTTTTCGTCGGTTTGAGGGCGACTTCTTTGGCGTGATGAGGCACCAGCAGGCTGTCGGCCTGGGCTGCGCAATGAAAGCCCAATAAAAGGCCGGTCAGGAGAAGGAGACGAAAAAACATAGCAGTAATATAGGATGACGTATAAGAAATTTAGGGTGAATAACAGGCATTGATGCTACTTATTTTATGTACAAGGGGCAATGTTAAATATGCAAATATGTGATTTGAAAAAGTCCTTTCTGCATATCACTTCAACCGGAATGTGTCGCGACGATTTTTATTTAAATCTGGATTGCATCCTGATGTTCCGCCTCTGTTTAAACCCGGGCAGACAAATTGTCCGCCCAAATTATCAAAGTGCATTCAGTGCCGTTGAAATTTTGTCCAGATTCAGCGCGTTTATATTCTCTTCCATAGCCCGGTGATAGTGTAAATAACATTCAAAGGTCATCTCTAACGCCGGAGGCGGCGTATGTGCCTTAAGGGGGAAACGGGCTTGCAAAAACGGAATGAACATCTTTGGCATTATCATCACGTATTCTGAGGCAGAACAGTGCCAGGCCAGCGCCAGCAGGTTCGGGCTGGTCCAGGCAATTTTACGCCCCGTCATCAGGTGGACATCCACTTTATCCACCATTCCCCTGAGGCTTCCCACTCCACGTTGCCAGCTGAGATGTTCGTTTTCGAGCCAGTCTTCAAGCGTGAAATTTTGCTGAATGCGCGGGTGATCCGCGGCCGTCAGAATGCAGGTTTCGGAACGCACAAACCGCCTGGAGACGATAGCGCGGTCATCCGGTAACTTCCCGCCAATATCAATATCCACTTCACGGTGTTTCAGTTTACGCAGGCGCTCTTCCGGGCAGGTCGCCATGGTCGTAAAGTGCATCAACGCATCGCTGCCTAAATGGATATGTTCTGCCAACAGCATCTCAATCAATGAATAGGTCGCAATAACAAATTCATTTTTGATCGAGCTTAGCTGTGAAATCTCTTCAAATTTTTTCTGTAACGCCAGCGCATGTTCATTTGGCTTGAGCCCGCTGCGCGTTCGCACAAACAACTCCTGCCCCATTTGCTTTTTTAGCTGATTGAGTGAGTAACTGATCGCCGAGGGGGATATCTTTAATTCCTGAGCCGCTTTCACGGCGCTTTGGCACTTAATCAGAGTGTTAATAATTTTTAACTGGCGAATGCTAATGTCATTCATTGCGTAAGATCCCGGATGTTAACTGCGTGACAATATCGCTAATGACGGTCATCAGCTCTTCGTTTTCAGTCAGTTGTCTATTGAAGTGGATATAGCAGTCGTAGCGGATAGCCAGTTCACGAGGCATTGCCAGACGTTTAACTGAAAAGACAGAGGTCAGCGTGCGGGTAAAATAATCCGGGATCATCATGATGCAGTCACTGGAAGCACAGAATGTCACCATATTGATAATGCTCGCGGAAATCATCGCGACTTTACGCTCGCCGATATGCTTCATGACCTCCTGAGAGGTGGCGATGTCTTCCGTATAGTAATCTGCCAGCACGGACCATACTGCGTGTTTTCGGCTTTGCCACTCATCGAGCGTTAGCTCTGTGTCTAACGAGGTGTTGCGATTCACCAGAACCGACACCGGGCAAGAGAAGAGCTTAATTTTATTGATGAGCGGGTCGGCCGGTAGCTTGGCGCCAATATCAATATCCACCTGCCCATTTTTAAGCTTTTCCAGTCTGTGATTTACGTTGGAATCATAAGGAAGAAAGGAGAAGTGGGTGGTTTTCTCTCTGGGGCCTCTTTCTTTGACAGCACAAGCGATCATCATCTCGACCGGTGAATAGGTCATAAACGTTAAGCGATTGCCGCTTTCTGTTTCGTCCGTCTCTGCCGTTTCGCTATTAACGCCGGTGAATTTTTGATAGCGCTGACTTAATTCCCTGGCGGTGGTATCGGGTTTCATCCCTGATTTGGTGCGGATAAAAAGGTGCGCGCCAGTAATACTCCGCGCCTTTTTAAGTGCATAGCTGATGGTGCCTGGGCTCAGGTTCAGCAACTGCGCGGTTTTGGTGACGCTACCACTGACGACCAGCGTATTAATGACTTTTAATAATTTGAGATCAATTTCAGTATGCATGTGTTTTATTCCCAGCGGATCGAGCTCTTGGTAAAACTGACACGCATCTCAGGGTATTCGGAGGTTTCTGGTCGGGTAGTATTCTCGTTAGACGTAAGATATTTCTGGAAGAAAGGAATCTACTCGTAAAGGGCATGTAAACACAATCACGGATCCTTTTTGACCTTTGGAAAACTAAGGCATTAAGGCGAAAGGGATATCTAACTGTGTGTATTATTAAGGTTTTTTTGAGTATTTAAATTGTTTAAATAGCGCTGGTGCTTTTTTTGAATATTGGGGGAATAGCGCACTAAGGCGAATTCTGTTGATGAAAATGAGTATTTTGAAAAGAGACGGTACGGAAAGAATGGGGGAATGGCAGGGAGAATATCTCTCCCTGTCGGCAGGCTCAGAAGCTATCAGGCGTGTTGGCTGATCAAGCCATGTAGCTGAGAACCATTGCTGCGTGAGATGGCGGTTTTAATGCGCAACATCGCCAGCGTGTTCTTCGACTTCATGCGAAGTTTGTGTTGAATATTAACGCGATGTCCGCTGGCTGTTTTCTGTGAGATATCCAGCTCACGGGCGATTTTGACATTTTGCAGGTGGAAGACGTCAAGGATGTCCAGTTCACGCTGAGTCAACACGTTTTGCCGTGGTTTCGGGAAATAGCGGGCAATTTTCTGGATGTAATGCGGCGTGCACTCCATCGATGAGAACACGACATCACCAATCTTAAAGCAGTGATCTTTGATGATATCCTGCATCAGCACCATGTACTTTATGCTGAGCTGATTCACTTTATTGATAAAGTAATCACGCAGAAACAGATTCTCAATGCCGACCACCAGATAATTAGCGGGATTATAGTCACTGAGATAGCTGTCGATGTCAGATTTGCAGGCAATTTGATGTGACTCAAACACCTGCGATTCGATTCCTGCGCACAGGTAAAAATTATCACTAACAAAACTGATATTCATAATTTATTTCAGATCCTGGGCGGTAAGTAAATTTCCCTGAGCCAGAGTTATAATGTTTATTTTTAAATTTCTGACGGAGGGTGAGTATCCGCAAAAACAGTAATGTTATTCGCCGGGCATGTAAACCCCTGACAAACAGAACATTGTTCAAAATGAAATTTTATAAAACTGCAATTTGTTGTTTCTCATCCCAAAACAGGTGTTTTGGGAGAGGTGGATAAAAGATGCTGTTACATATATTGTTATTTTGATTAATTGAATACTTGCTGAAAAAAAGTAATCAACTCGCTCAGGTTCTTATTATCAACGTGACTATGATGATAATGAAGAAAACATTCGTAATGCATGGTTAATTCATCCGGCGCAGAAAGCCATTTTACCGGAAGTATTTTTTCCAGCTTATTGCCAACAATTTTGGGCATCAAAATCACCAGATCGCTAAGGGCGCAAAGCGTCGCAACGCTCAGGGAGCTACTGGAAACCAGCGAGAGACCCTGATCCCGGAAGATCGCATTAAACTGATTGGTTTTTGTGATGTCATCGCTGAAGAAGTGCATTCCGCGAGCCCAGATGGCATGGCGGCTGTTTTGCCACTGCTCAAGCGTTATGCTTTCTTTGATAGTCGGATGCTCTTTGCTTAACAGCACTCCTGTGTCGCCGACAATGAATTTAATCTGCACAATGGAGCGGTCTACCGGCAGGCGAGTGCCAATATCAATATCGACTTCTTTATTGCGTAACTTAATCAGACGCTCGTTTTCACTTTCATGCTGCGGCTGAAAGTGAAGCATCGGCAGCGTTGAGGCGCTGTTGAGTGCCGCGTGTGACAGGATTAATTCGGCAAGTGAATAGGTACTCACCACGATGTTTCGGCTGGCATAGGCATTGTCGCTGTCTGGTGCGTTCAGCTCATGGTTGATGTTCTGATAACGCTGGCTAAGCTCTTTGGCCAGCGTGTTGGGCTCCATGCCGGTGCGGGTACGAAAAAACAGAGCTGAGCCCGTTGTCTTACGGGCTTTGTTGATAAGATAGCTCACCGCGCCCGGGGTGACATGCAAAATTTCGGCTGCCCTGGTCACGCTTCCACAGGTGCTAAGCACGTGGATTGCTTTCAGGACTTTCATATCCAGGCCATCGTCCGCCATAGTTTTTTCTCGTTATATTATTGATTAGTTGAATGATAGTTCACGCCGCGGGAGACGGAAGTTCCTTTTGTGCCTTCGATGAAACCGGGTCGGAGGAGAGCGTATTTCGGTTTTCACGATGTATCAGTGCTAAAGCGACCAGAGGCGACGGAAAATGAAATGTGAAATGTGACGAAGTTCATTGAATAGCATGCAGAATATATTTCCCGTTTAGCTTTCATTGACATTATTAACAAAACCTTAGGATGACAGTATTATTAATCTTCGATAAAGATGTGTTTTGCTGACAAAAGGGCATGTTACATAACTACATGAAAAATTAGATATTATCTTGATATCTCCCCCCGTCATTGTCTTTCTTAATATTATCCTAATAAACGTTGGCTATTTTTGATGGCATTGAACTGGCGTTTATAAAACCGTGCCATTTGACCTCTTTTATTTTTATTTCGTTTAACTTCGCAAGCGCACCATGGTGGTGTAATTCCCAATGTCTGGGTGAGGACAATTAATGAGTGAATTTTTACCCTTCTCACGTCCCTCTATGGGCGACGAGGAGTTTGCCGCGCTCAAAGAGGTGCTGCAGTCTGGATGGATCACCACCGGGCCAAAAAATCAGCAGCTTGAAGAGGCGTTTTGCACCCTGACCGGAAATCGCCATGCGATAGCGGTAAGCTCCGCGACCGGCGGGATGCACGTCACCCTGATGGCGCTCGGTATCGGCCCGGGCGATGAAGTCATTACCCCCTCGCAAACCTGGGTTTCCACCCTCAACATGATCGAACTGCCTGGCGCGACGCCGGTGATGATCGATGTCGATCACGACACGTTGATGGTGACGCCAGAAGCGGTTGCTGCTGCTATCACCCCGAAAACCAAAGCGATTATTCCGGTTCATTACGCTGGTGCGCCGTGCGATATTGACGGCATTCGCGCCGTTGCCGAACAGCATGGCATTCCGGTGATTGAAGATGCGGCCCATGCGGCAGGCACTTACTACAAAGGCCACCACGTTGGGGGCAAAGGCACCGCCATTTTCTCTTTCCACGCGATCAAAAATATGACCTGCGCGGAAGGTGGTTTGATCGTTACTGACAATGACCAGCTGGCGAATCGCATTCGCAGCCTGAAATTCCACGGGCTGGGTGTCGATGCCTACGACCGTCAGACTCACGGCCGTGCGCCACAGGCGGAAGTGATTTCCCCAGGCTTCAAATACAACCTGGCGGATATCAACGCGGCGCTGGCGCTGGTTCAGTTAGGCAAGCTGCCGGAAGCGAACCGTAAACGTGAGGCCATTGCTCAGCGTTATTTGCAGGAACTGGCCGACACGCCATTCCAGCCGCTGACCATCCCCGCCTGGCCTCATCAGCACGCCTGGCATCTGTTTATCATTCGTGTGGACGAAGCACGCTGTGGCATCAGCCGTGACGGCCTGATGGAGCAGCTCAAAGCGCAGGGTATTGGCACTGGCCTGCATTTCCGCGCGGCACACACGCAAAAATACTATCGCGAACGCTACCCGACCCTCTCTCTGCCCAATACAGAGTGGAATAGCGCGCGTATCTGTTCATTGCCTCTTTTCCCGGATATGACTCATGACGACACAACCCGCGTCATTTCTGCGCTCCGTAAGCTCGCAGGACATTGATATGTTTGAAACCCCGAAAGTGAAAAAAGTCTCGGTGGTGATCCCTGTTTACAACGAACAGGAAAGCCTGCCAGAGCTGATTCGCCGGACTGATGCGGCCTGTGCCACGCTGAACCGCGACTATGAAATTCTGTTAGTCGACGACGGCAGCAGCGACGACTCCGCACGCATGCTGTGCCTGGCCGCTGAAGTGCCAGGCAGCCATGTGGTTGCCGTGCTGTTGAACCGTAACTACGGCCAGCACTCAGCGATCATGGCCGGTTTCAGTCACGTCACAGGCGATCTCATCATTACGCTTGATGCCGACCTGCAAAACCCGCCGGAAGAAATTCCGCGCCTGGTTGAAAAGGCAGATGAAGGCTATGACGTGGTCGGCACCGTGCGCCAGAACCGTCAGGACAGCATCTTCCGTAAAACAGCTTCGAAGACGATTAACCGCCTGATTCAGCGCACCACCGGCAAAGCCATGGGCGACTACGGCTGCATGTTGCGCGCTTATCGCCGCCACATTGTTGACGCGATGCTCAACTGCCACGAGCGCAGCACCTTTATTCCGATCCTTGCCAACACCTTTGCGCGTCGCGCGGTAGAGATCCCGGTGATGCACGCCGAGCGTGAGTTTGGCGATTCCAAATACAGCTTTATGCGTCTTATCAACCTGATGTACGACCTGGTGACCTGTCTGACCACCACGCCGCTGCGTCTGTTGAGCGTGGTCGGCAGCATTATCGCGGTGGCGGGTTTCGCCTTCGCCCTGCTGCTGGTCGTGCTGCGTCTGGCCTTCGGTGCTGAGTGGGCAGGCGATGGTTTGTTCCTGCTGTTCGCCGTGCTGTTTATGTTCATCGGCGCGCAGTTCGTCGGTATGGGTTTACTTGGGGAATATATCGGCCGCATCTACAACGATGTCCGTGCTCGTCCCCGCTATTTTATTCAACGTGTTGTTCGTCAGGAAAGCCTGGCGACTGAAGAGGAAGATCGTTCATGAAAGCTGTTGTATTCGCCTATCACGACATGGGTTGCACAGGTATTCAGGCCCTGCTGGACGCCGGATATGACATCGCGGCCATTTTTACCCACCCGGATAACGCCGGTGAAAACCACTTCTTCGGCTCCGTTGCTCGCCTCGCGGCAGAGCAGGGGATCAGCGTTTACGCGCCAGAAGATGTGAATCACCCGCTGTGGGTGGATCGCATTCGCGAGATGAGCCCGGATGTGATTTTCTCCTTCTACTACCGCAACCTGCTGGGCGAAGAAATTCTCAACACCGCGCCTATTGGCGCCTTTAACCTGCACGGTTCCCTGCTGCCAAAATACCGGGGTCGCGCACCGCTGAACTGGGTACTGGTGAACGGTGAGAAAGAAACCGGCGTGACGCTGCACCGTATGATCAACCGCGCGGATGCCGGTGACATCGTGGCGCAGGAAGGGGTCGCGATTGAGGCAAACGACGTTGCGCTGACGCTGCACCGCAAACTGTGTTCTGCCGCTCAGACCCTGCTGCGTGATGCTCTGCCGCTGATCCTGAACGGCAAAACCGTTGAAAAAGCGCAGGACGAAAGCCAGGCAACCGTGGTGGGTCGTCGTACGCCAGAAGACGGTCGTCTTATCTGGGAACAGCCTGCTGAAGCGCTGCACAACCTGGTGCGTGCGGTCTCTGACCCATGGCCGGGCGCGTATGGCTTCGTCGGCACAAACAAATTTATCGTCTGGAAATCTCGCGTGCGTCACGATGTGGCTGCCGCTAAACCGGGCACCGTTATCTCTGCTTCTCCGCTGATCGTCGCCTGTGGTCAGGGCGCGCTGGAAATCCTGACCGGTCAGAGCGACAAAGGCGTTTACATGCAGGGCGCTCAGCTTGCTCAGGCGCTGGGTCTTGTGGCGGGCGCGCTGTTGACGAGTTCACCGTTTGTGGCGGTAAAACGTCGCACCCGTGTGCTGATCCTCGGCGTAAACGGCTTTATCGGTAACCACCTGACTGAACGCCTGCTGAAAGACGACAACTACGAGATTTATGGCCTGGATATCGGGTCTGATGCGATCAGCCGTTTCCTCGACAACCCACGTTTCCACTTCGTTGAAGGCGATATCAGCATTCACTCCGAATGGATTGAATACCACATCAAGAAATGTGACGTGGTTCTGCCGCTGGTGGCTATCGCCACGCCAATTGAATACACCCGTAACCCGCTGCGCGTGTTCGAGCTCGACTTCGAAGAGAACCTGAAAATCATCCGTGACTGCGTGAAGTACAACAAGCGCATCATCTTCCCGTCCACTTCAGAAGTGTACGGCATGTGTACGGATAAGAACTTCGACGAAGACAACTCCAACCTGGTCGTCGGGCCAATCAACAAGCAGCGTTGGATTTACTCGGTGTCCAAACAGCTTCTGGACCGCGTGATTTGGGCGTACGGCGACAAAGCCGGTCTGAAATTTACCCTGTTCCGTCCGTTTAACTGGATGGGGCCGCGCCTGGACAGCCTTAATTCTGCGCGTATCGGCAGCTCTCGTGCTATCACTCAGCTGATCCTGAACCTGGTGGAAGGCTCACCGATCAAACTGATTGAAGGCGGCAAGCAGAAGCGTTGCTTCACCGACATCAGCGACGGTATCGAAGCGCTGTTCCGCATCATCGAGAACAAAGAAGGGCGCTGCGACGGGCAGATCGTCAACATCGGTAACCCGGACAACGAAGCGAGCATCAAAGACCTGGCTGAAATGCTGCTCGACTGCTTTGAACGTCACCCGCTGCGTAACCAGTTCCCGCCATTCGCCGGTTTCCGTGAAGTGGAAAGCAGCGACTACTACGGGAAAGGTTATCAGGACGTTGAGCACCGTAAGCCAGGCATTCGCAATGCCAAACGTTGCCTCGACTGGCAGCCGACGGTGGAAATGCAGCAGACCGTTGAACAAACCCTGGACTTCTTCCTGCGCACCGTCGAGTTAACGGAAACCCCAAAATGAGGCAGAAGGTTGGCTTACGCGTTGATGTAGATACCTTTCGCGGGACGCGCGATGGGGTGCCGCGCCTGCTGGATATTTTCCAGCGGCACGGCATTCAGGCCAGCTTCTTTTTCAGCGTCGGGCCTGACAACATGGGGCGCCACTTGTGGCGCCTGCTAAAGCCGAAGTTCTTGTGGAAAATGCTGCGCTCGCGCGCAGCATCGCTGTATGGCTGGGACATCCTGCTCGCGGGCACCGCCTGGCCGGGGAAAAATATCGGCACGCCAAATGCCGATATCATCCGCGCCACGGCGCAGGCTCATGAAGTGGGTCTTCACGCCTGGGATCACCATCGCTGGCAGATGTGGAGCGGGGTGTGGGGTCAGGCTGAGCTGGAAGCGGAAATCGCCCGAGGGTTGCAGGCACTCGAAGCCATCACCCAAACGCCCGTGACCTGCTCAGCGGTTGCTGGCTGGCGTGCTGACGGTCGGGTCGTGAAAGCCAAAGAAGGGTTTGATTTCCTCTACAACAGCGACTGTCGCGGCACTCGCCCTTTCCTTCCTGTTCTTGAGGAGGGGAAAACGGGTACCGTACAGATCCCGGTCACTTTGCCGACCTGGGATGAAGCCGTGGGCGTGGAGGTTAGCGCGGAAGGGTTTAACGACTGGCTGATTGACCGCATCCATAAAGATTGTGGTGTGCCGGTGTATACCATTCACGCTGAAGTGGAAGGGATTATCGGCGCGGCACAGTTTGAGCGGCTCCTGCAACAAGCGGAGGACGAGGGCATCGAGTTTTGCCCACTGAGCGAACTGCTGCCGGACGACTTCAGTACGTTGCCAAAAGGGAATGTGGTACGTGGCGAACTGGCGGGTCGTGAAGGCTGGTTAGGACAAGAACAACTTTTGGGATAAGCCTGATGAAATCCTTACGTTTAAGCGCATCACTGCTGTTTTTGTACGCGCTCTACTATTTACTGCCGTTGAATTTCCGCTTGTTATGGCAGCCGGACGAAACCCGTTACGCGGAAATCAGCCGCGAAATGCTGGCTTCCGGCGACTGGATTGTGCCGCATTTTTTGGGCCTGCGTTACTTTGAAAAACCGATTGCCGGGTACTGGATCAACAGTATCGGGCAGTGGCTGTTTGGTCATGGCAATTTTGCCGTGCGCTTTGGCGTGGTGTTCTCAACGGCCAGCACCGCGTTGCTGGTGGCCTGGCTGGCGTGGAAACTCTGGCAGGATAAGCGTACCGCCATTCTCTCTGCCGTCATCTTCCTGACCGCGTTCCTGGTCTACGGGATTGGCACGTATGCCGTGCTCGACCCGATGATATCCCTGTGGCTGATGCTGGCGATGTGCAGCTTCTGGGGCGCAACGCAGGCACAGACCACGGCCGGAAAACTGGGCGGCTACGTGCTGCTGGGGATTGCGTGCGGAATGGGCGTCATGACCAAAGGCTTCCTCGCGCTGGCGGTGCCGGTCATTGGCGTGTTGCCATGGGTGATTGTGCAGAAACGCTGGAAAGAAGTGCTGCTCTGGGGCTGGGTGGCGATCGTCGTTTGCGTCCTGACGGTGCTGCCGTGGGGCCTGGCGATAGCGCATCGCGAGTCTGATTTCTGGAATTACTTCTTCTGGGTCGAACATATCCAGCGCTTCGCGAAGAGCGATGCGCAGCATAAAGCCCCGTTCTGGTACTACATTCCGTTCCTGGTTGCGGGCAGCCTGCCATGGCTGGCGCTGCTGCCGGGGGCGCTGAAAAAGGGCTGGCAGGAGCGCGAACCGCAGCGCGGCGCGTTCTACCTGCTAGGCTGGATTGTGATGCCGTTCCTGTTCTTCAGCATCGCGAAGGGCAAGCTGCCAACCTATATCCTCCCTTGCTTTGCACCGCTGGCCATCCTGATGGCACGTTATGCGCTGGAAGCGGTAGACAAAGGGGCGAAGGCGCTGCGCTACAACGGCATGATTAACATCGGCTTTGGCTTAATCGGCCTGATTGCGGTGTTGGTGGTGTCGCCGTGGGGCATGCTGCATAAACCGGTGTGGAGCAACATTGAGCTCTACAAATGCCTGCTGGCAGCGATCGGATTTGGCGTCTGGGCGCTGGTCGGCTGGTTGTCGATTCGGGATGGCGTGAAGGGCTGGGCGCTGGCGGCCTGTTGCCCGCTGGGTATCGCGTTGCTGATTGGCTTTGCTATTCCTGACAAAGTTATCGACAGTAAGCAGCCACAGTTCATTACTGATATTGTGAGTGAACAGCTGACACCAAGCCGTTACGTTCTGACCAACAGCGTCGGCGTGGCCGCAGGACTTGCGTGGGAGCTTAAACGCAGCGATATCACGATGTTCCGCCAGCAGGGTGAGCTGAAATATGGGCTGGCCTATCCGGATGCGAAAGACCGCTTTGTCGACAGCGATCAGTTCGACGGCTGGCTGGCAGAGCATCGCAAAGAAGGGCCAGTCTCGCTGGTGCTTCAGCTCAACAAAGGACAACAGCTTGAGGATCTGAATCTGCCGAAACCGGACAACGTCTACAAGATGAGCCGAATGGTGTTCGTGCAGTATCTGCCACAATGATAACGACCCTCTCTCTGCTGCTGGCAAGCCTGTTGAGCTGCGCCGGGCAGCTCTGCCAGAAACAAGCGACCCGTCCGGCGAAAGCCGGGCGGCGCGGGCAGCATATCGCCCTGTGGCTCGGGCTGGCGTTAGTGACGCTAGGAATGGGTATGGCGCTGTGGCTAGTGGTATTGCAGCGCTTGCCGGTCGGCATTGCTTACCCGATGCTCAGCCTGAATTTTGTCTGGGTGACGCTGGCGGCAAAATTCATCTGGAAAGAGCCTGTTTCAGTGCGCCACTGGTTGGGCGTGAGCCTGATAATCGGCGGGATTCTGGTGTTGGGGAGTAGCCTCTGATGGGTTTAGTCTGGGCATTATTCAGCGTCATTCTGGTCAGCGGCGCGCAGTTGCTACTGAGAGCAGCGATGCTGCTGCTACCGCCAGTCGGGGATATCGGCGATCTGCTCTCGCATCTGATCACCCTTCAGCCGGGAAGCGGTCTGTTAGTGCTGGGGTTGTTTGGCTATCTGGCATCGATGATGTGCTGGTTCTTCGCCCTGAAACGCCTGCCGTTGTCGAAAGCCTACGCCCTGCTGAGCCTCAGCTACATCGCCGTCTGGGCCGCAGCAGTGTTCTTTCAACACGAAGCGTTTTCAGTACAAGCGCTGGTGGGGGTCTTGCTGGTGATGGCTGGGGTGATGACGATTTTTGCGCCTGTGCGGCGGTAAGATTTCCCCCTCTCCCTAACCCTCTCCCTCAGGGAGAGGGAACCGAAATGTGCGGCCTTTGGTTTTCTCCCTCTCCCTGGGGAGAGGGTCGGGGAGAGGGCGCGCACAAGACGTTCAACAATGATCTCAACCCACCCGCTCAATCACCTGTTCTGTCACATGAAACGGCGTTGGCGTACACGCCGCCAGGCTCAATCCTTCATGTTGTAAATCACTCAGATGCAGATTCAGCGGCGTGGTGCTGTCAAAGCTCACTATCTGCCATGCGCTGCCGCCGCGCTGTTTCACCATCGCTTCTTTGCGTGTCCAGATGCACCAGAACCTTTCCAGACGGTGCGCTTCGGCTTCTTTCTCCAGCTCCGCGTGTTCATTGATGGTAAAGGTCGCATTGGCGAGCTGTTGCCAGTGTGGGCGCGGGCGAATCGCTTCGATGTCACACCCCACCGGGCCTTCATCACTCAACAGCAGCGCGATGTTGTCGCCGCTGTGGCTCAGGTTGAACCACAGCGCGTGATCCTCGTCGAACCCCGGTTTTCCCTGATCGCCATAGTGAATCGTCGGCAAAGGCGAGACGGCATGGCACAGCAACGCGCGGCCAGCCAGCCACGCATTGCGCCGTTTTCCTTCCGGGGCAAGCTTCGCAAGCTCAGGCGGAAGCGCCGTCAGACTAAGGGTCGATATTTTCCCGAGGAACAGCCGATACATCGTTACTCCCAACGCTTAATGACAATCGAGGTGTTAATTCCGCCGAAGGCGAAGTTATTGCTCTGCAAGAATTCGCAGTCGATAGCCCGCGACTCTCCCATAATGTAGTCCAGATCGCCACATTGTTCGTCAGGCTGTTGCAGGTTAAGGGTCGGCGCAAACCACCCTTCGCGCATCATTTGCAGGCTCATCCAGGCTTCCAGCGCCCCGCACGCGCCGAGCGTATGGCCGAAATAACTTTTCAGCGAAGAGATAGGCGTCTGGTTGCCAAACACCGCCGCCGTCGCCTGGCTTTCCGCAATATCGCCACGATCGGTTGCCGTGCCGTGTGCTGAAATATAGCCGATGTCGGACGGCGCAAGGCCCGCCTGACGCAGCGATTGCTCCATACAAATCTGCATGGTTTCGCGCTGGGGTTGGGTGATATGCGCCGCATCGCAGTTGGTGGCAAAGCCGACGATTTCACCGTAGATTTTTGCCCCGCGCGCTTTGGCGTGTTCCAGCTCTTCCAGCACCAGCGTGCCGGCACCTTCGCCGATCACCAGTCCGTCGCGATTTACATCGAACGGTGATGGCGTGGCCGCTGGCGCATCGTTGCGCTGGCTGGTGGCGAACAGGGTATCAAATACCGCCGCTTCTGACGGGCAGAGTTCTTCCGCGCCGCCCGCAACCATCACGGTCTGATAGCCGTTACGAATGGCTTCGTACGCATAGCCAATGGCCTGGCTGCCAGACGTGCAGGCGCTGGAGGACGGGATCACGCGCCCGCGCAGGCCGAAGAACAGCCCGGTGTTCACTGCCGTCGTATGCGGCATCATCTGCACGTAAGTGGTGCCGGTGATGTTATTGGTGTGCTTCTCAGTCAGCATGGTGGCGAACTCGCTCACCGGGCCGGTACTGCCCGTGGAGGAACCATAGGCTATACCAGTTTCGCCGTTGGTCAGCACAGGGTTATCGATTAACCCAGCTTGTTCCAGCGCCAGCTCGCTGGCACGCGTCGACAGCAGAGACACGCGGCCCATCGCACGAATGCGTTTGCGGGTGTAGTGGGCTGGCAAAGTGAAGTCGTCAATCGGTGCGCCGAGCAGCGTGTGCAGGCCGTCGTAAACCTGCCACTCAGGCATTTTCCGCACCGCATTTTGATAATTCCGCAGGCGCGCAGAGACCGATTCCCAGTCTTCGCCGAAAGCGGTCACGCCGCCCATCCCGGTGATCACAACGCGACGGGTCATAGCATGCCTCCGTTAATGGAAATCACCTGACGGGTGACATAGCCCGCGATATCCGACATCAAATAGCTGGCAAGCCCGGCCACTTCTTCGGCCTGACCCATGCGTTTCATCGGGATAATGCTCATCGCTTCTTTCAGCGCGGCTTCTTCCATCGCAATCATGCCGGTGTCGATAAGCCCGGGCGCGATGCAGTTGACGGTGATTTTGCGCTTTGCCAGCTCAATCGCCAGCGCTTTGGTCGCGCCGATGATCCCCGCTTTTGCCGCGCTGTAGTTCACCTGGCCACGGTTGCCCATGACGCCGGAAACGGAGGAAAGGGTGATGATGCGACCGCCCTGACGTGCTGAAATCATCGGCATCACGCAAGGATGGATGACGTTGTAGAAGCTGTCGAGGTTGGTGTGGATGACGCTGTCCCAGTCGTCTTCGCTCAGCGCCGGGAAGGCGCCATCGCGGGTGATGCCAGCGTTGCTGACCACGCCGTACCACGCGCCGTGCTGTTCTATATCCGTTTCAAGCACCTCGCGGCATTGCTCGCGGTTGCCAACATCAAACTGCAACAGACGTCCCGCGCCGCCCGCGCTTTCAATGGCGGACAAGGTGTCCTGTGCGCCTTGCGCATCGCTGTGAAAATGCACGCCGACGGTAAATCCGTCAGCGGCCAGTTTGAGCGCAATCGCGCGCCCAATGCCTTTACTGGCCCCGGTAACCAGGACTGAACGACTCATGATGACGCTCCCTGTTGAAAAAGCGTGGTTAATTCTTCTTGTGATGGCTGGAAAGTGTTCACTCGCCCGGAGGCAAGCTTCTCGCCGCAGACATTGATAACGCAGTCAAAGCTGCCGAAGCGCTCATCCTGCATCAGCAAGGTGACGGTGATGTCCAGCAGACTGTCGGCCTCAAATTCGCCCGTGGTGCATTTCAGTTCGCGTGCACCGAGAACCATGCCGAGAGAGATTTGCGCTTCGCCGCGCTGCATACGATGCCAGCCAGACCAGACGCCAACGGTTTGTGCCATCAGCTCCAGGGCATACCAGCCGGGCAGGTTGCCATTGGCATCGATAAACGGCGCTAACACGCCGCTCCGGTTGACCGTCACCCGGCAAATGGCCTGTTCGTCGGTCACGCTCTCAACGCTTTCAAGCAGCAGCATCGGCGCGTCGTGGGGCAGGTAATGACCCGGTGCTAAATAGTGGCTCATACCGTTCTCCCCAACAGAATGCTGGCGTTGTTGCCGCCAAAGGCGAAAGAATTGGACAAAATAGTCGGGCGCGTCAGCGGCTGTGGCGAAGTGATAATCCCGCAGGCTGGCAGCGATAAGTCGGCTGGCGAGGCGCTAAAATCCTGCGCGGGCAGCGGCAGGTCGCGCTCTAAAATCAGCATACACAGCGCTGCTTCGGTGATCCCCGCCGCGCCCAGAGTGTGGCCCGTCAGATGCTTGGTCGAACTGCAAGGCACGCTTTCGCCAAACAGGGCGTGAACCACCTTCGATTCCACCTGATCGTTCAGCGGCGTGGCGGTGCCGTGCAGGTTGATATAGCCAATCTCCTGCGGCTGCAATCCGGCGTCATTTAACGCCTGCTGGATCGCGCGGATAGCGCCTTCGCCTTCAGGATGCGGCGCAGAAATGTGGTGCGCATCGCTGGATTCGCCCACGCCGAGCAGCGCGACAGGCTGCGGTTCGCGAGTCAGCAGCATCAGCGCCGCACCTTCACCAATGGTGATGCCGCAGCGGTCACGGCCAAAGGGCTGGCAGAGCGTGGTCGATAGCGATTCTAAGCTATTGAAGCCGTTCACCGGCATGCGGCTCAGCGTATCGGCCCCGCCGACAATCGCCACGTCCACGAGATCCGCTTCAATCAAACGGCGGCCGCTGATGATGGCGCGCGCGCTGGAAGAGCAGGCGGTGGAGAGCGTGTACGCCGGGCCTTCAAGCTTCAGCCAGTTGCGCAGGAAGCGCGACGGATCGCCCAGTTCCTGCTGGGGATAGCGCCACGCAGTGCTCTCTTTGCCGTTCAGCTTCAGCCTGACGTGTGTGTCGCCTTCATCAAGCCCTGAGGTGCTGGTGCCTAAAATCACCGCCACGCGGTCGCGACCAAAGCGGGCGATGGCGGCATCGACCTGCGGCTGGATCTGCTCGAGGGCAACCAGCAGCAGCTGGTTATTGCGGGAACGATGGCTGGCAAATTCCTCTGGAATGTCTGGCAACTCGCCGTCCACGCCGCCTAATACGGCGCTCACCTCACCCTGAAGCCAGCCGTCGTGCGAGCGCATTCCGGGTGCGACGCCTGCGGTTAAACTGGCGGCGATCTCATCCGGGGTTCGGCCCAGCGCGTTAATCATGCCTGCGGCAGCAATGTAGATCATCTCAGTCGCCCAGATAGTGGATGGTGATGTGGTAGTTGAAGACGTGCTGCTCGATGCTGATCGGCTCGCGTTTGCCCTTACGCTGGAGGTAAGTGATTTCCGTCACCAGTTTGCCGTTCGCATTACGAAGTTCACGTTTATCACCGTCATCTTTCAGCGTCCAGCCTTTCGGCAACTGCGGCGTCCAGGCGCTTACAGGCCAGTGGCTCAGCATCACGTCAGCCAGTACCTGGCTTGCTGGTGGCAGTTGTGGCACCACAATGGATTGTTCGGTGTGAATCCCTTGCTCATCATAGGTGAGGAGGAACAGGCGAATGCCGACAGAAGAAAGACCTGCCAGCGTCAGCTTTTTGTCATCGGCGTTAAGCATCACCAGCAGCGACTGCGTCTTGCCGTTGAACGTGCCGGTCAGCAGTTGCTGTGAACTGACCGCAGGCGTGATCCCCGGCGCAGGCAGCGTGACCTGAGTACCCGGCTGAAGCCAGGCCTGAGGACGATCGTTTTCATCACCGGAAGAGTGGCTACAGCCTGTCAGGATCAGCACGGCAGCCAGTGCGGCGCAGCGCCAGAAGGTGCGTATCATCGTTTTTCTCTCTCTTTTTTGCCCGGCATCGCCAGCGGCGACAGCAGGAAGGCGGTGAAAATGCCGCTCACCAGCACAATGCCAAAACTGCTGATCGCCTGAGTGGCGCTGAATACCAGCATGCCCAGCGTTAACAGCGTGGTCATCATCGCCAGCCCGATAGCCAGCATGGAGGTGAGCGGCGTCCCGCGCGGGTTACTGAAAAACAGGGTGTAGTTGATGCCGATCCCCAGAACCAGCACCAGCGCCAGCAGGGAAAACAGGTTCACCGAATGGCCGCTGAACGACAGCACGGCCAGCCCGCAGCTCAGAGACAACGCCGATGGCACAAGGCTAATCAGCCCTTTGCGCCAGCCAAGACGCAGTATCGCGCCCACGGCGATAATCACCAGAGCGACGCCAAGCAGCACCGTCAAAATGGTGCGATAAAGTGAGAACAGCGCGTCGAAAGAGGCTTTGCGATCGTTCCACGCCACGCCCGTTGCGTTATCGGTCAGCTTTTGCAGCCCAGCGCTATCTTTCACGCCATCAACCGGTACCAGCACGCCGCTCTTGCCATCGGGCAGCGTTATCCACAGCAGTCGCCAGCCTTCGCTGGCCGGGCTTTTCAGCCACTCATCCACGCTAACCGGCATGGGGGTGAGATCGGGCGTGACGGTCTGCAACCCGGCTGTTTGCAGCGCATTGACCACGCCTGGCGCAGCCTGCTTGAGTAGCTGTAAATCCTGCTGCTGGCGCTTCAGTGAATTGAGCGGCAGTGTGCGGTATTGCGCGAACAAGCCTTGATGCTGCGCTTGTTTAAGCTGCGGCGTGAAGGCTTCGAGGCGTTCCAGCGTTTGTTGCGCCGTGTCGCCGTAGACCACAAACCACTTCTGATCGACGCTCTGCCCGGTCAGGCTGGTGATCTGCTTTTCCTGCGCCAGCAGGTGTTGCGGCAAAGCCTGAAGCTGCGAGATATCGTCATTCACGTGTAGCTTTGACAAGCCGACAAGAGAAAACAGCGCCAGCGCGACAGGCAAACCGACAGACAGTTTTTTGTTGCGACGCCAGGCCGCCAGCCAGCGCAGCATTAGCGTCATCAGCGGCACCGGGCGAACGGGCAAACCACGGCACAGCCACGGATGCCAGAAAATCACGGTCAGGCAAGAAGCGCTTAATCCAACGGCCGCGAACACCGCCATCTGGCGGATGCCCGGGAACGGCGCGAGCATCATGATCAGATAAGCCGCCACGGTGGTCAGCAGCGCTAACAGCAGCGCGTTACGTACTTTTATCAGGCTTTCCCAGGGGTATGACATCTCCCCGTGAACCATGCGCTCAGTCAGATAATAGAGCGTGTAGTCGGCGGAGATGCCGATGATGCTCATGCTCATCACCAGCGTCATCAGGTGCAGCTCGCCAAACACCAGCAGCGTGACGACCGTTCCGGCCATCGCCCCGATGCCAATGGAAATCAGGCACAGCAGCAACGGGCGAAGGGAGCGGAACACCAGCACAATCAGCAGGATCACGCCGAGCACAGTGGCAACGCCGAGCGTCGACACGTCATGTTTTGCCTGTTGGCTGGCGTAATCGCTGTAGAACACTGTGCCGCGTGAAAGCAGCTTTGCCTGCGGGTACTGCGTTTTAAGGCTTGTTTCCAGCGCGCTCAGTTTGCCGACCAGCGCATGGGTTTGCTGCATATCGAACGAAGAACCGTTCAGTTCGCCGTGCAGTAAGTACCAGTAGTTGCCTGCGCTGTCCTGCGCGACCAGCCAGCCGTCCATCAGGCGCATCTTCTGCCCGTTTTGCGCCAGCGCCAGCTGCGAGCCGCGCATCAGCATCAGCGGATCGTTATTCAGCTCTTTCCCGCTGACGCCAGAAAATGCGGAATAGAGCTGAGACAAAATCCACTGAGCCTGCGCTTCACCGCCTTGTTGCAGGCGGGCGCGGGTCGTCGGGTCAATCAGGCCATTGCGGTGTCTGAAGAAAAATTCTCCCCACGCCTGTTGGCTGTTGGCATCCATCGCGCCCTTCACTTCCCGAAGCTGACCTGACTGCGCCAACAGCGTTTGCCAGCGCTGCGCGACAGCCGGATTGGCCGTTTTCCCGGGGCTGACAAGCCACACCACCTGCTGGTCGAGGCGTTGCATAAAGCCGTCGCTCAGGGCGGGGGGGATCGCGCCCATGCTCTGCGCGGGCAGCATCGCCAGCACGCTGCTGTTCAGGCGTGCGCGCGGTAACAGCAGCGCCAGGGCCGCAATCAGGATCAGGCACAGCGCCAGCCAGCCAAAGGCCGCGCGGCGGGCGTTATTGGGCGGCAAAGCGCGTGCGTTCGTCATCGGTCAGGGTGGCGGGTGTCAGGCGTTGATTTGAAAGGGTGATATCGGTGCGATCGCCCTGTTTATCGTTAAGCTGGATGGTTTCCAGATATGTTTTTCCCCCCAGATCGATAGAGGTGAAAATCTTGTCCAGCGGCGTGGTGATTGGCGTGAGCTTCAGCGTCCAGCGATCGCTGCCCTGGTCTTTAAAATCGATGCGGAAGTTTTGCTCCAGTACCTTGCGGTCAGCCTGAAACAGCGCGCGCAGCAGGTGATTAAACTGGAACATCTGCGGGTTGTTGTCGGCTGTAATGGTCTGCGGCGGCTGACCGTTAACGATCTGCACCATTCGCGAGTCGTCGAGCATCATGCTCATCGGGAACGGTGAGGTCTGATCCCACAGCAGGCCGGTATCACGGGCAATCAGCATTTCACCCTGCGAGCGCAGCGGCTGCGGCATCTCTTTGATGGTGCGGGTCTGGTCGAAGTGAGCGCGGACTATTGGCTGTTCGGTGAAGCGCTGCTGAAGTTCGTCCAGCGTCACGGCGTGCACCAGCGGTACCAGCAGCAGAGCGACTAATGGCCACAGTTTCATGCTGAGACTCCCATGCGTTCAAACAGAACCGGCGGGCTGACGAAGCACAGCTCTTTGGTTTTCTCTTCGACGGCCACCTGAATGGTGTAGCCGGTGGTGGTGCGTTTGCCGGTCGCGGCGTCGAAAATTTCGTAGCCGATACGCAGCCGGTTTTCATACTCTTCCAGCTTTGCGCGCACGCGGATGGTTTGCTCGAAGGTCACCACGTCGCGGTATTTCACGCGGGTGTCGACCACCGGCCAGACGTAACCGGACTCTTTCATCTGGCGGTAGCCGTAATCGAACTGGTTGAGCAGCGCCTCGCGGGCAATTTCAAAGTAGCGGAAGTAGTTGCCGTGCCAGACAACGCCCATCATATCGACGTCGTGAAACGGGACGGTGATGTCAACTTCGGTGGTAAAGCGGGGATCGTTCAGCACCCGTTACTCCTTATCCGTAGCATCCGGCAGCTGCCAGAAATCAAAAAAGTTAAACCAGTCGAGCGGCGACAGCAACGCGTAATGCTCCAGGCGTTGGGCGTAACGGTCGACGGCGTTTTGCAGCGCCTGCTGGCGTTCACCGCGCGGCAGCACCAGCGGGTCGGCGAACGGCTCGCAGTGAACCTGTAGCTTGCCCTGCTGCTTGAGGGCGAAAATCATCAGCACCGGGCATTTCAGCACCGAGGCCAGAATAAACGGGCCTTGCGGGAAGGGCGCGGGTGTTCCTAAGAAGTTGCTCCAGATAACCCGCCAGTCACCGCCACGCTGCGGGTTCACCGCAATGCGATCGCCGACGATCGCCACCCATTCACCCTGATCGAGCTTCTCTTTTAGCAGCATTGCGGTGTCGGGGCCGACGTCGGTGACGGAGATCAGGTTGATCCCCGATTGCGGGGCGTTCTCTTCCATCACCTGCTTAAAACGTTGAGCGTTTTCATTGAACACCAGCGCGTTAATGGTGCGGGTCGAGAGCGCCCGACAAGCTTCCACATCCCCCAGATGCGAGGCCAGCAGCAGCTTGCCCTGCGGGGCCGACATGTCTAACGCAACCTGCGCGCCCGGTGCGAACACAATGTCACGCCCAGGTTTCAGTTCCCCTCGCCAGCTGGCGATTTTGTCGAGGATCGCATGGCCGAAGCGCATGAAGTGATGGAAGCTGTTGAAGCGGGCTGGCTGCGGGAGTTGACGGGCATCCAGCTCGTGTTTGGCTTTCGAAATCCACTGCTGAGAGGCGCGGCGTGGAACGCTTGCGGTCAGCCAGAACACGGCGATGACCGGCCACAGCAGCAGCGAAAAGGCCCCGCGACCAAAGGTTTTCCACACCCAAATCATCAGCCGCATGCCCCACAGCCCTTTGGCTTCCGGCTGACGCGCCCAGTGCTGTGTGCGACGGCGGAACAGCAGAGAAGGGATGCGCGGCAACATGCCGAAGAACAGGCGGGTATGCATCCACGAAATACGCACGTTGTCCTTCAGGGCGTCAAAGTGCGATAAACCATCTTCAGGGTAAGTGACGCGCGTGGGCACGAAATAGCTGGTGTTGCCCTGCCAGTACAAACGCACCATCACTTCGGTGTCGAAATCCATGCGTTTGCCAAGCGTGACGCGGCTTGCCAGCCTCAGCGTCGGAGCCACCGGGTAAACACGGAAGCCGCACATGCTGTCCTGAAGCTGCAAGGAAAGCGTTTCAATCCAGACCCACACGTGGGTAACGTAACGCCCATAAAGGCGCGAACGTGGAACAGAATCATCGTAAACAGGCTTGCCTGAAATCAGCGCTTCCGGGTGCTTTTCCGCCATCGTCAGCAGGCGCGGGATATCTTCAATCGCATGCTGACCATCGGCGTCCACCTGCACGGCATGGCTGAAACCTGCTCGTTGGGCTTCTTCCAGCCCGCGGATCACCGCCGCGCCTTTGCCTGCGTTTTCGGTCAGGCGCACCAGCGTCACGTTGTGATGGTCTGCCGCCAGCGCTTCGAGCACCTCGCGAGTGGCGGTGTTGCTACCGTCATCGACCACAATGCACGGCATCTTAAAGGCTGAGAGACGCGCAAGCACGGCCGCCATCATCGCGCCATGGTTGTAGCAAGGGATCAGGATGCAGGGCGTAAACGTTACTGACATAACCGAATCTTTCCGCTGCTGGCGGTGTGGCGTAATTCGCCCTCATGACGCTGGAAGCTGAAGCTGAGAAGCTGCTTTTCAGCCAGCCAGGAGAGCGTCAGCGTGACGGTGGTTTCCGGCAGCAGCGGCGCCTGGAATTTCACGTTCTGAATGCTGTGAAAGCGAAAGCCTGGAGCCAGCAGGGTAGTGGCGTAGTGCATCACCCAGTCGAGCTGCGCCACGCCGGGAAGCAGCGGCTGGACGTCAAAATGCCCCTGGAACCAGAACAAATCCGGATCGAGATGCAGAACAACCGCCAGCTCCTGAGGCTGTGCCTGATGGCGTTCAATTTCACGAGGTTTCACGAAAATAGCTCCTGCAATTGCGCATAGATCCGCTTGTTCAGGGTGTTGACGGGGATCTCATCGATAACTCGCCAGTAGCGAGGCACCGCGACAGATTCCAGCACCGGCATCAGCGCACGTCGCCACGCCTGTTCCTGCGCTTTTCCGCCGCTCTCCCGCCACTGCTGACGCGCCTGCTCTGTGAGCACCAGCGCCACGCCAATGCCCTGACGACCCCCGCGGGAAACGGGTACCGCGGCGGCATCGACAATGCCTTCCAGCGCCATCAGACGGCGTTCAATTTCGCTCAGCGAGACGCGTTTTTCTTCAATTTTGACGATGCGACCGCGTCGCCCGACGAGGCGAAAACCGTCGTCGACCAGCTCGAGCTGATCGTCGAGCAACATGCCTTCCGGGTCGTTAAGCAGAGGCGATAACAGCCGCCACTCTTCCCCTTCCGCGCGCAGCGTCACTTCGGGGAAAAGCTGCCAGGAGGTGCTGTTATCCACGCGCTGTCGCCAGGCCATAATGCCGGTTTCGGTGCTGCCGTAAATTTCGTCCAGCCAGACCTTCAGCCAGCTTTGGGTCTCTTTGACCTCTTTCCACGGCAGTATGCCGCCTGCGGACAGGATCATCTCTACCGGCGGCGGGGTGAGCTTTGCGTCCAGGCGTTTCAGGAACGCCGGGCTGCTGATAAAGATATAGCGGTGCTGAGGCGCGAGCGCACTCAGCTGCTCAGCGTAATACAGCATCGAGGCATGCAGCGGCATTCCGCAGGCCATCGGCAGGAATATGCGGAACGTCAGGCCATACAGATGCTGCGGCACAACGGAGGCCACCACGCGGCAACCTTCCAGCCGTGGGCCAAAGCGGGTATGCAGCATGCGGGCTTCTTCATCCAGCAGCGCGACGGGTTTGATTATCTGCTTCGGCTGTCCGGTGGAGCCTGAGGTAAACAGTTCCACGTAGCTGTCTGCCGCAATCGGCGGCAGGGGGATGTCGCTGTGCGTGGGTGGCGCGGGTGTGGCGGTCACTGCAAGGTGCGGCCCTTCCCACTGGAGCGTCGTTTCGCTCATCACGCCATCGAACAACTCCTGTTGTTCAGTGAGCAATGACGCACGGCAATGCCCCGGGATCACCGGAACTTTGCCCGCATGCAGCGAGGCCAGCAGCGCCACGATAAACAGGTAGCTGTCTTCGAAGCACAGCGCCCAGCGTTCGCCGGGCTGAGCCTGCAACGCCTGCACCTGAACGCTAACGTCGCGACGTAACTCGCCGAGCGTCCAGTGGCGATCGCCGAGCCAGGCAACGACCGTGTCGTCAGGCCGCCGCGCGGGGTTCAGCCACTGTGCCAGCGGAAGGGGGTAGTTCATGGTTGTTCTCTTTTCATCAAGCGCCTGCGAACCAGCCATTCAGCGGCCATCAGGGTTCCCATCAGCAGGTAGGCAATGACGCCGTTCCATGCCGTCCACAGCTTCATGTCGCCATGCAGCGCGGTGAAGAGGGCGATTGATCCATTGACGATAAAAAACAGGCACCAGACACGGGTGACCTGACGGGTATAGCGCACTCCGGCGGGCGGCAGTTCGGGTTCACGCAGGCGCGCCAGACGCTCGACCAGCGGCATGGTGCTCCACAGCGAGCCGCCAAACACCGCCAGCATCACCAGATTGACCACAACCGGATAAAACAGCAGCAGCTGGTGAGCCTTCAGTAAGGCACTGGCGGCACACAGAGCAATGCCCGCGAGGGCCACGACCTGCAACACGCCACGCATCGGCCCGGCTTGTCTCCGCACCTGAAAAAGGCGCAATAACAGCAGCAGCGCCATGGTCGGCAGCAGCCAGTGCAGCCCGTTGTGCGCCAGACCAAAGCCAACCAGCAAGGGCCAGGCAAGCACAATGGCACCTGTCGCCAGCCGCATCAGCGGTAGCGAGCGTGAGCCGCGCATGCTCGTTATTCGTCGTGCAGCAGACGGCTTACGGCATCCACCACATCCTGAACGGTGCGGACCGATTTGAATTCGTCAGGCTTAATTTTCTTGCCGGTTTTTTTCTGCAGATGGACGACCATATCGACGGCGTCGATGCTGTCCAGCTCCAGATCTTCATACAGGCGGGCTTCAGGTTTGATGTCCTGAAGGTCGATTTCAAACAGCTTGTGCAGAAGGTCAGCGACTTCCTGATAAATGGTTTCTTGTTCAGTCATAACGGACTCGTCTTCAGGCGCGCTGAGCGCTGATAAAGGACGCCAGTGTGGCAACGGAATAGAAATGCTGACGCATCTCTTCGCTTTCTGCGGAAAGCACCACGCCATACTGATTTTTCACCGCGAGCCCAAGCTCGAGCGCATCAATGGAATCCAGGCCTAAGCCATCGCCAAAGAGAGGGGCATCGGTGTCGATATCATCCGCTGACAATTCATCAAGATTCAGGGTCTGAATAATGAGATTTTTGAGTTCAAGATAAAGGGCTTGCATCATTAATTCCTGCCAAAGAAGGTGCTTTCCCGGTCATGTTTCCGGGTCTGTCTTTTGCAATTGAGACAAAAACAGTCGGTTGAGCTGGCGTGCGGCCAGGGCCGGTTCTTGTAAGTTTGCATCATAAAAGTCAGTGATGGCGAGACGCTCGCAAACATTCACATCAAATATGGGTTTTACCGGTGGCACATCATACCACTGGCTTTGTTTATCCAGCATACGTTGGCTACAGCGAATCGTCACAATTCGGATATCGCTTGTGCAGCGTACGGCAATATTGGCGGCGCCGCGTTGCAGCGTCATCGGTTCCCCCACGCGCGTGCGGGTGCCTTCCGGGAAAATCAAAATGGTCTCGCCTCGCGCCAGACGCTCTTCGCAGGCGGGGAGCAGGCTGTCGGCTTCGCTGTTAATCAGGTAGTTAGCGCTGCGGATAACCCCGCTCATAAACGGGTTTCGCAGCAGCCCGCTTTTCACCATGCAGTCGGTTTCGGGCATCACTGAGGCAATCAGTACGTAATCGAGCAGCGAAGGGTGGTTGGCAATCACCAGACAACCGCGCTCTTTTTGCAGGATCTCTGCGCCGTGAAAACGGTAATCCAGCACGCCCATCACTTTGGTTATCCACAGGAAAAAGCGAAAGCTGGCTGAGATGCTGCGACGGGCAATACGGCGACGGCGCGTCGGATTACGCACCGCTATCAGCAGGATGTTAAACCAGATAAGCGAAAGCAGCAGACCGCCAAGGCCGAACAGCGAAAAGCAAAATCCGGTGGCGAAGATGCGCCAGACGCGATTGAACGGTGAACTGACCGCCTTCATGCGCGGCTCCAGCACCACTGGGCGACTTCGCCGCCGACGGTAAACTCACTGTCCTGATTCAAATAATGACGCAGGAACGTCAGGCTTTGCGGCAATCCGGTTTCTGCCTCATCGCCACCGGCTCGCGTGGTGCAGCAGAGCTGGTTTCCGGCTTCAAACACGAAGGCGGCCGCATAGGCCCACGTTGGGGTATTGGCCTGCAGGTTCTGGTGATAAAACGCAGGCACTGCGCCGTCAAAATCAACCATTAATACCCGTTTGTAGCCCGCCTGAAGCAGGCTGACGACTTCCAGCAGCCCCTGCTGGAAGGTGTCTTTTCCGGCTGAAAGAGAAGAGGAAACAATCGGTTGCTGGGCGACGATCGTCAGATTGCCGACGGCGGAATTGTGCACCGACAGGGCGAAATCCGTTGGGGAAACCGGCTGCTGTTTTGCCAGCGCTTCCAGAATGCGGTAGTTGCGCTCAAGCTCACCGTGGCGGCTGGTGTAGAGCACGGCATCAATGGTGTGCTGTTGCAGCATCGACAGGCCACATTCCACCGCCAGCTTGCTGCCAGAGCTAAGACGACGAGCCGTCATCATCGGCAACGCGGTCAGTTTGCCTTGCGGGGCGGCTGAGTCTATCCCGGCTGCGCCAGGTGCCCAGTCGAGCCAGTGAGTCGGGTCGCTTAAGCCAGGCGCGCGGGCCTGCCAGTCGGTTAGGGTTAATGAGTATTTCATCGGTGCGGGCCTGAGCTATCAGTACGTTAACTAAAGTGATGCCACTTATTATTGGTGTATTCATGCGGCATATTGTTCTTCGCGCGTACATCCTACAATGTTATTGATGCGTAAGCGATCAGAGATAAGGCAGAGTGGTCTTAAACTCGCAAATGGCTTCGGTCGGGGGATGAATATCGAACCTGCAAGGCCCGATATTCATCTTATCAGGATTACAATTGTGCGCCGGTAGAGAGATAAAGCTGAATATCTTTATCCAGGTTATGCACCCAGCGATTGTAGTTGCGGTGGATTTGCCCGCCTGATGCCATCAGATTGATGCTGCTGTCATATTTGATGAGGTAGCTGTTGGCAGAATACTGCACGATAATATTGGCAGTATGGTCGCGAGCCTGCTGGCGACCTTTAATTACCCCTGGACCGGCATCGGTCATAATCCACTGGCGGTTCAGGCCAGCTTTTAAAATAGCGGTGCGAACCTGAGCTTCAGTATGGCCTGTGGCAACCGGGCTCTGTACGGTGTCAATCGGCTCCGTGCGGGAAACGCAGCCAGCCATCACGCCGACCATCAGTGCGGCAGCGAACCATTTCATTAACTTTTTCATCAATAACTCCATTCCAAACCTGAATCGATGTGTTATTAAACCCGGCATTATCCAAACCTTTTATCAACGGCCGGTGGAAATTTACCCATTGCCTATAATTGGCGATTTTCTCGTTATTTTAGGGTTAATAAAGCCTTTTTTTATTAAGCCCCGGTTGCCAATGATAGTGGGTTGTAAAATGATATGTGAGTGTGTGCGACGCTGCAACAAAAACGGCTGTTAATATCTTGCTAATACACGGATGAATACTCATTACGTAAAATGTAAATTTTATAAAGGTGGATTTTAGTTAGGGGGTTATTTATTTCTGAATTAACAGAAAACAAAACTACCTGAACAGGTAGTTTTGTTTCTCTCCGCAGGCTATCCAGGAAGCCGGCTCTTGGGTCGCCCTGGCCCCAGTAAAATGGCCAGCTTGCTGCCGCCTTTGGTGGTTTCCATCCAGATCTTGCAGACGCTGGTGAGCGGGACGGACAGCAGCATGCCGACCGGGCCCAGCAGCCATCCCCAAACAAGCAATGACAGGAACACCACCAGGGTCGACATCCCCAGCCGGTGGCCCATCATTCGTGGCTCGACGATGTTGCCCAGCACCATGTGTACCGCCAAAAACAGCGCGCCGACCAGCAGGCATTCGTACCAGCCGTTAAACAAGAAAGCCTGAATCATCGGCGGAATGGCTGAAATCACCGAGCCGATGTTGGGCACGTAGTTCAGCAGGAAGGCCAGCACGCCCCACATCAGCGCAAACTGCACGCCAAGCAGCACCAGACCAAGCCAGACGATCACGCCCGTCCACAGGCTTATCAGCGTTTTCAGCGCCAGATAATGCGAGACGCCTTTCAGCGCGCGGTGCAAACCGGCGATATGGATCTGCGGATTTACCAGCGCGAAACGCAATTTGTAAGGCACATGCCGTACTTCAAACAGCATAAACACCACGGTCATCACCAGCAGGATAATGCTCGCCATCGCCCCGGAAAGCCCGGCCATCATGGTGGTGGCGAAGGTCATCATTTTGTCGGAATCAATACGCTGCAACATGCGCTCCGGCGACATGTGCATATGAAGAAACGGCAACGAATCCTGCAGGGCGAGCAGCTTGTGGGTCAGCTCCTTATTGTACTTCGGCAGCATGGCGATAAATTCATTGCTCGACGCCGCCAGCACGCCAAACAGGGCGGTGAGCACGCACAGCATCACGAACACCACTATGCTAATGGCGAGAGGGCGCTTCATGCCGCGACGGATAAACCAGGTGACCAGAGGGTTGAGAACAATGGCGAAAAAGAGTGCCAGTAAGAGCTGAACAATAATGTCGGCGGCGGCGTGGATCCCGGCGAGGATAATGACCAGTGAGGCCAGTTTTAACAAAATATGCAGGCCCGCTTTATCAGCGGCAGATGTATTCATGGTGCTTTCCTTATGAGCTATCGGCATTAAGTGTAGTGCGTTGCTGCGGGGTAACTATCCGAAAGCGAAAGCGGGGGAAGGGCGATGAAGCAAAAAAAAGCCCCCGGTCGTGAAACCGGGGGCCTTGTCGTCAGCAGACTGCGTTAGTTGATGACGATGGTATTGATGATGTTTTCCGCTGCGGTCTGCGCTTTCTGCTGATCGTCAGCAGGCAGGGTGATTTGCAGCGTCAGCAGTTTGTTGTCCACTTTACCCAGCACAACGGAAGAGTAAGCGGTCTGGCCTTTGGCAGAAATAATGCTGTCGAGCTGCTGCAGGGTGTGGCCTTTCAGCTCGATGGATTTGTTGGTGACAACCTGCAACTGCGGATCGCGGCCGCGCTGCTGTTCTTCCAGACGCTGAGCCAGCACACCCAAATCTTCATTGGTGTTGTCGCCGACAATCACAATCACCGCTTTCTGGCCCGTGGCGTCAGAATAAACGTGCATGTTGTTGGCCTGAGTGCCCAGTTTGCCGCTCTGGTCGGTCATATCGGCCGGCAGGGAGAAACTGAGTTTGCCATCCAGCAGGCTGACGGGCTGAGCCGCTGCATTGCTTTCAGCGGATGCGCCCTGTGCTGGGGCTTTGCTGTCGCTGTTATCACAGGCGGCAAGACCCATCACCAGCAGGCCAATACCGACATATTTCACCAAATTGCGCATTGACATCTTCCTTTCGATAAACGGCCATTAATGGCACATCCGGCTATCTTATCACAACCTGTGTAATGAACTCTTAACCGTGCTGAAAAGCCCGGATTTCAGACTTATCTGCGAGTTTTTTCAACAGCATATTGAGCAACACGCCGTACATCGGCAGGAAGAAGACGATGCTGATAAGCACCTTAAAGCTGTAATCGACCAGCGCGATTTCCTGCCAGTGCGTCGCCATAAACGGGTCGGTGCTGCGCCAGAAAGCGATGAAGAAGAAGGCGACGGTGTCGCTGATGTTGCCGAACAGCGTGGACGCAGTGGGTGCCAGCCACCAGTGGCGGCTTTGGCGCAGGCGGTTGAACACGCCAACGTCGAGGATTTGCCCCAGCGCATAGGCCATAAAGCTTGCTGCCGCGATTCGTGCCACGAACAGGTTAAAGCTGCCCAGTGCAGCAAAACCTTGCCACTCGCCCATATAAAACAGCGAAGAGATGACATACGAAATCAGCAGGGCAGGCACCATCACCGTGAAAATAATCTTGCGGGCAAGCGGCGCGCCAAAGATACGCACGGTCAGATCGGTAGCAAGGAAGATAAAGGGAAAACTAAACGCGCCCCAGGTGGTGTGAAAACCAAAAATGGAGACCGGCAGTTGAACCAGATAGTTACTGGAGGTGATCACCAGCAAATGAAAAAGCGAAAGCCAGAACAACGCTTTTACGCGCTGCGTTTGAGAAAACTGCGTCATATTGTGACCTTTTTAGTGGTTGGGGTGAGGGAACCCAATAAAAACCGCCGCATGATACTGCGTTCTGTGCGCTTTGCAATGGCTAATTTTCACGCAACCGTTAACCTGCCTTGCGTCACAAAACGGTGGCGGTAAACTAGGGCGGTTTTTTTGACGAACTGAGTAAACCATGAGCGATCTTTTTTCTGCGGCCGACCACACTTTGGATGCACAAGGCCTGCGTTGCCCTGAGCCGGTTATGATGGTCCGCAAAACCGTACGCACCATGCCGGTAGGCGAAACCCTTCTGATTATTGCCGACGACCCGGCCACCACCCGCGATATCCCGGGTTTCTGTCGTTTCATGGAGCACGAGCTGATTGCTCAGCAAACCGACAGTCTGCCTTATCAGTATTTGATTCGTAAGGGTCACTGATCGGACTGAGCTGGCTTCCTTTCTGGAAGCCAGCTCGTGAATTTGCAAAGAATCCCCCTTTCCCAACACCCGTCGGCTTTCTTCCTTTCAGCGCTTCGTTCAGAGTCGTAAACGTGCATTTGCCTACAAACTCTGCGGTAATATTTACGGGCATAGTAATTATTACTATAGTAACCTTTACTACAACAAGGACGTGTTGTGGCTCTGTATCTCACAAAAAAATTCGAACGTTTGTCTCGCAAAATGAGGCTCGATCCTGACGAATTAAAAATCGGTGCTCAGGAAGTTCTGGCAGGTCAGTACGAAGCTAATCTGGGCAGTGGCGTCATCAAGAAGCGCATAGCGCAAGGTCAGGGGAAAAGCGGCGGAGCCAGGGTGATCCTCTTTTTTTGAAAAAGGATTCCCATCTCTTTTTTTATGACTGCTGGTCAAAGTCTGATGTTGCGGGAAAAGGGGCAAAAGAGATTGAAGATGACGAACTCGAAGCCTACAAACTGATGGCCCGACGCTATCTCAGTTGGCGTGAAGATCAGCTCAATACGCTGATACAGATGGGTTTGCTCAAAGAGGTATGACATGCGCGATAAATTAAAAGAAATGCTCGAAGAGGCTCAGGAACTCAATGCGCTGGGACTGATGCCTGATGCAGAGGTTCAGCAAATTCAGACCCTGGCGCAAATGCGGGCTTTGAACAAAAGCATCGCAGCGCTGAAAGAGATGAGCGGGGATGAAATCCGGGCCATGCGCACGCGCCTCGGGATGTCACAATCTATTTTGGCTCACGCGATGGGGATGTCGAAGGAGAGCGTCTCCAAGTGGGAACGAAATGAAGTTAAACCTGCGGGTCCGGCACTGCGGATTCTTAACCTGCTGGATAGTAAAGGCTTGGGTATTTTAGTCGGTTAAGGTGAAGCAGAGCAGGAGAAGACCTCCTGCCCTAAGGGTATTTATTTCCGCCGTAACAACCGCAAAGCATTCGCCGTCACTAACACTGTAGCGCCTGTGTCCGCCAGCACGGCCAGCCACAGGCCGGTCATGCCGAGTAGTGTGGTGACGAGGAAAATCCCTTTCAGCCCTAACGCGATGGCGATGTTCTGCCGGATGTTGGCGTGCGTGGCGCGGGCGAGGGCTATCATCTGCGCCAGGCCGGTCAGGCGGTTACCTGTCAGGGCGGCATCGGCGGTTTCCAGCGCCACGTCAGTGCCGCTGCCCATCGCAATGCCGATGGTGGCGGCTTTCATGGCTGGTGCGTCGTTGATGCCGTCGCCGACCATGGCCAGGGGTTCACTGGCGTTTAGCTTACTGACTTCCTTCACTTTGTCTTCCGGCAACAAGCCCGCCCGATAGTCCAGACTCAATTCTTTAGCGATAGCTGCGGCGGCTCGCGGGTTATCGCCTGTCAGGATCACGCCTTGTACGCCAAGCTCATGCAGGGCCGCAACGGCTTCCCGGGCGTCTTCTCGCAAGGTATCGCGCAGGGCGATAATCCCCAGCAGCGCTTCGTTGCGTACAACCAGCACCACCGTTTGGCCGACGCTTTCTAGTTGCTGGATTTGCTCTTCGAAACCAGCCGCTTTGAACTTTCCTGCGGCGCAAATCAGCACGCGCTGGCCTTCCACTTCAGCCTCAATGCCTGAGCCAGCCAATGCTCGCTGATGCCTGGCTTCCGCTAACGTCAAACCGCGAGCCTGCGCTTCGGTCACTATGGCCTGCGCCAGTGGATGGCTTGACCCTTGTTCAACTGCGGCTGCGAGGGCGAGCAATGCATCCTCATCAACAGAACCTGTCGCCACAATCGACGTCACTTTCGGCTTGCCGACGGTGAGGGTGCCCGTTTTATCAAAGGCAACCTGGCGGACTCGTCCCAGTTGTTCAAGTGCCGCGCCGCCTTTAATCAACGCGCCCCGACGGGCTGCCGCCGCCAGACCGGAGGTGATCGCTGCTGGCGTAGAAATCACCAGCGCACAAGGGCAACCAATCAGCAGCAGCGTCAGGCCTTTGTAGATCCACGGCAACCATTCGGCTGCAAAGAACAGAGGTGGGACAACGGCGACGAGCAGGGCGACAAGCATGATCGCCGGGGTATAAATTCGGCTGAAGCGGTCGATGAAGCGTTCAATCGGGGCGCGGCGTTCGTCGGCTTCTTCAATCAGGCGCAGGATGCGGTCGATGGCGCTGTCACCGGGCTCAGAGACAACGGTCAACTGCACCAGGCGGTCAACGCTTGTCGCGCCAGCCGCGACTTTTTCGCCTGCGTTACGCTCCACGGGAATGGATTCACCGGTCAACGCGCTTTCATCAAAGCTGGCGAAAGGTGAAATCAGCGTGCCGTCGGCTGGCAAGCGCCCGCCTGCGGCAACTTCAATCACATCTCCAGGGCGCAAATCACGCTGGGCGACAGTCTCTCGCTCGCCGTTACGCAAGCGAACGGCCGTTTCAGGTTTGAGGGCCATCAACGCGCTGACGCCTTTACGCGCGCGGCTGGCGGCCCAGCCTTCAAGCCGTTCACCAATCAGAAACAGCAGCAGCACCATGGCAGCTTCAGCGGTTGCCCCGATAAACAGCGCGCCGAGGGCGGCAACGCTCATCAGGGTTTCAATGGCGAACCCGCTGCCGCTGCGCACTAAGCGTAACGCCTGACGGGCAATCGGGAACAGCCCGACCAGCGTGGTCACGATAAACGCCAGCTGTCCGGCCGGGTGATTGAGGTGCTCCAGCCCCCAGCTGATCGCCATCATCACGATAAGCGCTATCAGCGGCAGATTTTCCCGCCAGGCTGGCGTTGCCGCTTCCTGTGGAGCATCTTCGCTTTGCAGGCTGTAGCCGAGCGCACTGACTGCTTTTTCAATTTGCGGACGCACGTCGGCGCTGGCTGTGACCACCAGTTTCTCGGTGGCAAACATCACCTGGACGTGATTGACGCCAGCAACCTGACGGGCGGCATTTTCGACTTTTCGCGCGCACGCGGCGCAGTCCATACCGCTGACATTCCAGCTAAAGCGGTTTCCGGTTGTGTCTTCCGGCTGTGCAGTATTTTCAGCGCAGCCCGCGTCGCAGCAGCAGGTTTCTTTCTCTGCCGCCGCTGGTGCGAAGCGCAGAGCGGAAAATTGCGGGACGTTTTTGTGGTCAGATTCTGGTGTCGCCATGGCACCCTCCGGCTAATGATAATTTTCTCATTAACCGAAGGATACACTCTGGAGTCGACTCCAGAGTCAAGGGCTTTTACAGATACAGCGCGCGGACAATCAGGAAGTGCCCGGCGAAGTAGCAGGCGGACGCCAGGGCACTGTCGCCACGGAAGCGGCGGCGGTAGTGACTGCCCAGCCAGACGATATTGCTGATAAGCAGCAGCGTTGCGCCCAGGAAGCCGGACAGTGCGGTATCGACAGGGCGGAAGAACCACAGTTCACCCGCCAGCCACACCATCACCAGCGTCATGGCGATGAAAGTGCAAACGGGAAGGCGCAGCTCTTCAAGGCGCGACCAGATAACGGCAATCAACACCGCGCCAATCACCAGCAGCACCAACGGCAGTGGCCAAAAGAACGACAGCGTCATCTGGCTGGCAAACCAGATGGTATAGAGCAGATGAGAAAGGAAAAAAGCGCCGATGGCATACAGCAGCCGTTCACGCGAAAGCAGCGTGAGCGCATCCCCAATCAGCGAAGCACAAAGGCCCGCGAGCACCAGATAGCTGATGGCGTTGAACATCGGCGCTTGCCAGGCAAGCAACAGGAGTAATATCAGGGTGACAGGTTTGAACACCCAGCGTTGCCAGACGGGCCCACGATAAGATGCATCCACATACAACCAGCCGGACAAACAGACTGCGATGAAAGACCAAAGCATAGTAAATCCTTGTATTGTCTAATAAGCACTCTCCGGTTTCAGTGTAGTGGTGCGGGCAGGCAGATGGCAATGGCGGTGAAGGCAAGGTATCCTGATTTCCGCCAAATCTGATGGGACATTCCAATGAGTAAGATGCCGCTCTTTTTTGTGGTTGTGGTGGCGATTATCGTGATTGCAGCCTCGTTTCGCTTCGTGCAGCAGCGCCGTGAAAAGATGGATAACCAGGCCGCACCCTTGCTGCAAAAGCAGGTGGTGGTCAGCAATAAGCGTGAGAAAGTCATTAATGACCGCCGTTCCCGGCAGCAAATTGTGGCCCCTGCGGGCAGTGATATGCGCTATGAGGTGAGCTTCAGGCCGCAAACGGGCGGGCTGGAAGTGACCTTCCGTGTGGAAGAAAAAGAGTATCACCAGATAACCGTCGGCGATAAAGGCACCCTGAGTTACAAGGGTTCGCAGTTCGTTGAGTTTAAAGCGGAATAACGTTGCCGGGCGGCACGTTCGTTTGCCCGGCCTACGGGTTTTGTAGGCCGGGTAAGCGCCAGCGCCACCCGGCAATCCGCCACCCGGCATCGCCCATCACTTCTTCTTCGGCGTTAACTTCTTCTGCCAGGCGATCAGTTCAAACACCCCAAACAGGAAGATGCGAATCTGCTCGCCGCGCGTCATCTGCGGGCCTTCTTTTGGCATCGTGGATTTCAGCAGCGCCATCTGCATGCCGTGCATCAGCACCATAAAAATCAGCGCCACGTTGACGAAAATGTTCAGTGGGCGCGGGAAAGGGTGTACCAGATTCAGTACCAGAAAGGCCCAGACGCAAAGCATCAGCAGGCGGCCCAGATTAAGCAGCATTGTTTTCTCCTTGTGCTTCACGATGATAAAGACGATAAGCCACCTGACCGGCCACTTTCTCGCGGTGTAAGTCCCAGTGCGCGGGCACGGGGGGCAGGCCATTTTCTACTTCGCTTTCGACGTAAATCAGCGCGTCGTCGGCCAGCCAGCCGTTTTTTTCCAGCAGACTCAGCGTTTCTTCCAGCAAGCCTTTACGGAACGGGGGATCGATAAACACCACGTCATGCGGCGTGCCAGGCTGGGCGAGGAAGGTTAACGTGTTAGTGTTAACCACCTGCGCATGGCTGGCTTTCAGCGTGGCGAGGTTTTTTTGTAACTGTTGCGCGACGTGACGCTCCATCTCCAGCAGGGTGGTGCTTCCGGCATAACGGGATAGCGCTTCAAGCCCTAAAGCGCCGCTGCCAGCGAAACAATCCAGGCAACGTGCGTCGACCATATGCGGGGCAAGCCAGTTAAAGAGCGTTTCACGTACGCGGTCTGTGGTTGGGCGCAGGCCAGGGCTGTCGGGCACCGGGAGCTTACGGCCCCGCCATTGCCCGCCTATAATGCGGATCTGGCCGCTGCCGTTGTGGTTTGGTTTTTTCATAGCGTTCTTCAGCTCAGTGCTGGATTACTCTTCCAGGCGGTGATGCGCGTTAAGTAAAGTGATAGACTATTTCATCATTTTTTTAGCTTCCATGTACATAGCGGTGACGCGGTGCCGGGAGTCAACAGCGAAGAGTGTGGTCGCCGATGGCAAAAAACAAAAAGAAAGGCTTTTTCTCCTGGCTGGGTTTTGGTCAGAAAGAGCAGGAACAGCCGCAGCAGGAAGCCGAACAGCAACTGACAGACGTTGAGCAAACGCCCGTCGAGCCTGTTGTTGAAGAGGTAGCGGAGCAGATTGCTGAGCCTGAAGCAGACACGTCCGCACACAGCATCGAAGAGAGTAAAGCGTTCGCCGATGACGTAGTCGACGTGACCGAAGATGTCATCGAAAGCGAAAAACCGCAGCCCGTAATCGAGCCGGAACCTGTCGCTGAAATTCCAGCACCGGTTGAAGAGCCTGTCGTTATCGACGAGCCGAAGGCAGAAGTGGAACACGAAGCGCTGCCGCTGCCGGAAGAGATCGTCGAAGAAGAACCTGTCGCCGTCATTGAAGAAGAAGTCGTGGCGGCGCATCAGCCTGTGGCTGAAGAAGAGATTGTCGAAGCAGACGAACTGACCGACGAAGAGCTGGAAGCCCAGGCGCTGGCGGCTGAGAGCGCTGTCGATGCGCCAGAAGAAGAGGCTGTGGAAGCGCCACTTCAGGAGCAAGAAAAACCGACGAAAGAAGGTTTCTTCGCGCGTCTCAAACGCAGTCTTCTGAAAACCAAAGAAAATCTCGGTTCCGGATTTATCAGCCTGTTCCGCGGCAAGAAAATTGATGATGATCTGTTTGAAGAGCTGGAAGAACAGCTGCTGATTGCCGACGTCGGCGTGGAAACTACGCGTAAAATCATCGCTAATCTGACCGAAGGCGCGAGCCGTAAGCAATTGCGTGATGCCGAAGCCCTTTACGGTCTGCTGAAAGATGAGATGAGCGAAATCCTCGCAAAAGTGGACGAGCCGCTTAATATTGAAGGCAAAACCCCGTTTGTTATCCTGATGGTTGGCGTCAACGGGGTGGGTAAAACCACGACCATCGGGAAGCTGGCACGTCAGTTTGAGCAGCAGGGCAAATCCGTGATGCTGGCGGCGGGGGATACCTTCCGTGCGGCAGCCGTTGAACAGCTTCAGGTTTGGGGCCAGCGCAACGACATTCCGGTGATTGCTCAGCACACCGGCGCAGATTCCGCTTCCGTGATTTTCGATGCGATTCAGGCCGCGAAAGCGCGCAACGTGGATGTGCTGATTGCCGATACCGCAGGGCGTTTGCAGAACAAATCGCACCTGATGGAAGAGCTGAAGAAAATCGTCCGCGTGATGAAAAAACTGGACGAAGACGCGCCGCACGAAATCATGCTGACGATTGATGCCAGCACCGGGCAGAACGCCATCAGCCAGGCGAAGCTGTTCCATGAAGCCGTTGGGCTGACCGGCATTACCTTGACTAAACTGGACGGGACCGCCAAGGGTGGCGTTATCTTCTCGGTGGCCGATCAGTTCGGCATTCCGATCCGCTACATTGGCGTCGGCGAACGTATCGAAGACTTGCGTCCCTTCAAATCGGACGATTTTATTGAGGCACTTTTTGCCCGAGAGGATTAACAATGATTCGCTTTGAACAAGTCAGCAAAGCCTATCTCGGTGGGAGACAAGCGCTGCAGGGGATTAACTTCCAGCTGCAGCCGGGCGAGATGGCCTTTCTGACCGGCCATTCCGGGGCGGGGAAAAGTACCCTGCTGAAGCTTATCTGCGGTATCGAGCGTCCAAGCACCGGGAAAATCTGGTTCAGCGGGCATGACATCAGCCGCCTGAAAAACCGTGAAGTGCCGTTTCTGCGTCGTCAGATTGGCATGATTTTCCAGGATCACCACCTGCTGATGGACCGGACCGTTTACGATAACGTCGCTATCCCGCTGATCATCGCGGGCGCCAGCGGGGATGACATCCGTCGTCGCGTGTCGGCGGCGCTGGATAAGGTCGGGCTGCTCGACAAAGCGAAAAACCTCCCCATTCAACTCTCCGGCGGTGAACAGCAGCGTGTGGGTATCGCCCGTGCGGTGGTCAACAAACCGGCAGTGCTGCTAGCGGATGAACCGACCGGTAACCTCGACGAAGCGCTTTCGGAAGGCATCCTGCGCCTGTTTGAAGAGTTCAACCGAGTTGGCGTGACGGTGCTGATGGCGACGCACGATCTGGGGCTTATCTCCAGCCGTTCGTACCGCATGCTGACCCTCAGCGACGGGCATTTGCACGGAGGCTACGGTGAATAAACGCGAAGCGATGAATCAGATTCGCCAGTTCGGCAACCGTTTTGATCGGCTGCGTAACCCGGCGAGCGGCGGCGCTAACAACGGCAGCAATGCGCCGAAACGCGCAAAATCCTCGCCGAAGCCGAACTCCCGCAAAACCAACGTGTTCAACGAACAGGTGCGTTATGCCTTCCACGGCGCGTTGCAGGACTTAAAAAGTAAACCGATTGCGACGTTCCTGACGGTGATGGTGATCGCCATTTCCCTGACGCTGCCTAGCGTGTGCTACATGGTTTACAAGAACGTGAATACTGCGGCGTCGCAGTACTATCCGTCGCCGCAAATCACGGTCTATCTGGAAAAAACGCTTGATGATGATGCCGCCGCGAAAGTGGTGGGGCAGCTTCAGGCCGAGCAGGGCGTGGATAAGGTCAATTATCTGTCACGTGACGAAGCGCTGGGCGAATTCCGCAACTGGTCCGGCTTTGGCGGTGCGCTCGATATGCTGGAAGAAAACCCGCTGCCAGCTGTAGCGGTGGTCATTCCCAAGCTGGATTTCCAGGGAACGGATTCGCTCAACAGCCTGCGTGACCGGGTATCGCGCATTCAGGGCGTGGATGAGGTGCGTATGGACGACAGCTGGTTCGCGCGCCTCTCTTCTATTACCGGGCTGGTGGGCCGCGTATCGGCGATGATCGGTGTGTTGATGGTCGCTGCGGTGTTCCTCGTTATCGGCAACAGCGTGCGTCTGAGTATCTTCGCCCGTCGTGACACCATTAATGTGCAGAAACTGATTGGTGCGACAGATGGTTTCATCCTGCGCCCGTTCCTGTATGGCGGGGCTTTATTAGGCTTCTCAGGGGCATTTCTGTCGCTGATCCTGTCTGAAATACTGGTGCTGCGTTTGTCTTCGGCGGTGACGGAAGTCGCGAAGGTGTTTGGTACTCAGTTTGAACTCAGTGGCTTAGGGCTGGATGAGTGCCTGCTGATGCTGATTGTCTGCTCAATGATTGGCTGGGTAGCCGCGTGGCTGGCGACCGTTCAACATTTACGCCACTTTACGCCAGAGTAATAAATTTCTGATATAATCTCTCCCTGCTGCATCATGTTCCTGTTCGCAGGGAGAGTTTCAAAAACCCATCCGCTTTCCCTGTCTCCCGGTATCATCATCGTGGTGTCACATTTTGTGCGTAATCTATTCACAGCATTGCATGGAACTTGTGGATAACATCACGGTCTGATAAAAGTGTGAATGCTAACCTCGTTGCTCAAAATTTCTGGCATGCTTGTTGCCTCTAAGAGGGACGAAGCAGCAGAAGAGAAAGAATTGAGAGGATTTGAATGACCAAAGATATGCAAACTTTAGCTTTAGCCCCTGTTGGCAACCTGGATTCCTACATCCGGGCGGCAAACGCATGGCCGATGTTGACGGCTGATGAAGAACGGGCGCTGGCGGAAAAGCTGCATTACCAGGGCGATCTGGAAGCAGCGAAAACGCTGATCCTGTCTCACCTGCGCTTTGTTGTTCATGTTGCTCGTAACTACTCGGGCTACGGCCTGCCGCAGGCGGACCTGATTCAGGAAGGTAACATCGGCCTGATGAAAGCCGTACGTCGCTTCAACCCTGAAGTGGGTGTGCGTCTGGTGTCATTTGCCGTGCACTGGATCAAGGCTGAGATCCACGAATACGTTCTGCGTAACTGGCGTATCGTGAAAGTCGCGACCACTAAAGCACAGCGTAAGTTGTTCTTTAACCTGCGTAAAACCAAGCAGCGTCTGGGCTGGTTCAATCAGGACGAAGTCGAAATGGTGGCACGTGAGCTGGGCGTTTCCAGCAAAGACGTGCGTGAAATGGAATCGCGAATGTCCGCGCAGGACATGGCATTTGATATGTCGTCCGATGATGATTCCGAAAGCCATTCCGTCGCGCCTGTGCTCTATCTGCAGGATAAAACGTCTAACTTTGCCGATGGCATCGAGGACGATAACTGGGAAGAGCAGGCTGCCAACAAACTGACGCACGCAATGGAAGGTCTGGACGAACGTAGTCAGGACATCATCCGCGCCCGCTGGCTGGACGAAGACAACAAGTCCACGCTGCAGGAACTGGCCGATCGTTATGGCGTCTCCGCCGAACGTGTGCGTCAGCTTGAAAAGAACGCGATGAAAAAACTGCGTATGGCGATTGAGGCCTAAACAGTGTTTTTGCCGGGTGGCACTTCGTTTACCCGCCATACATAGGCTGATATCGTTTTGCCGGATTGTGCGGCTTGATGCCCTCACCCCGGCCCTCTCCCACGGGGAGAGGGAGCAGACACTAAAAACGGCTACCTGAAGGTAGCCGTTTTGCTTTTACCTGGGGCTTTCGTTTTTTATACACCCCACCAGCACCTTAAAAGCGCCTTCCATCTCTTCCTCACGCATCGCCGCAAAACCCATTAACAGCCCTCGCTGTGTGGCTTTATTCAGGTAGTAACGGGAAAGCGGGCGCACCAGCACACCTTTCTCATTGGCTTTTTTCGCCAGCGCCACATCGTCACACTCTGCATCCAGTTTCAGCACCAGATGAAGCCCGGCATTATCGTTAAATTCGCTGAGGGCCTCTTTGCCCAGATAATCCGTAATAAGCCCTGCGAGCTTCTGGCGACGACGCGCATACAGCAGGCGCATCCGGCGAATATGCGCGGTGTAGTGGCCTTCGCGGATAAACAGCGCCAGCGCTTCCTGATCGAGCAGACGCCCGCTGCGATACAGTTCGGTGTGAGCGGTGCTCAATGCCTGCGCCAAAGGGCGTGGCAGCACGACGTAGCCAAGCCGCATGCCCGGCCACATGGTTTTACTGAACGTGCCGATATAAATCACTGGCGCATCTTCCACCAGGCCTTGCAGGGCAGGGATCGGCTGGCCGGAGAAGCGAAATTCACTGTCGTAATCATCTTCTACAATCCAGCTTCCTGTCTGACGTGCAAGCGCAAGCAGGCGCTGGCGGCGCTCCAGGCTCATCACGCAACCCAGAGGGTATTGATGTGAAGGCGTGACGAATATCAGTCTTGGCGGCGTGTCGCCGGGTTCCGGCGGATTCATGCCGCTGAGATCGACATCCACCGCCTGCAACTGCACGCCATTCATCTGCAATACGTTCCGAATCCCCCAGTAGGCAGGCTCTTCAATCCATGCGCTGTCGCCTGGGTTGCAGAGCATCCTCGAGACTAAATCGATGGCCTGATGAATCCCTTCGGTGATCAGGATTTGGTCTGGCGTACAGCGTACTGAACGCGCCACGCGCAGATACTCCATCAACGCCTGTTGTAGCGCATGGCTGCCGCCTGAAGGGCTGTAAGAAAGCTGAACCGCCTGCGGTTTGCGGCTGACTCGGGTGTGGATTTTACGCAACAGCACGTGGGGAAACTCGTTAACGTCTGGCACGCCCGGCAGAAATGCGCCCCACTGGCGCGGGCTGGCTCTACTGTGTGCAAGCAACGCCTGACCACGTTCTGAAAAGCTAATGCAGCGCACGTCGCTGCCGGGATCTTCCTGTGTACCCGTTGCAAAAAGCAGCGCATCGGGCACTGTCTGGGCCACAAACGTACCGCTGCCGGATCGGGAGATGATATAGCCCTCTGCCAGCAGCTGTTCATACACGGTCAGCACCGTGTTGCGTGACAGCTTCAGTTGGCTTGCCAGATCGCGGGAAGGGGGCAGGCGGCTTTGTGGCGGCAGGCTGCCGTCGAGGATCGACAGGCGGACAGCGTTATACAGTTTCCTGTGCAATTTATCGTCAGGCTGTTCATCCAGACGCAGTTGCAGGAGATCGCACACTAAAGAACGCAATTGGATCCCTCAATTATTCAAAACTGGTACTCGATTATAGGACCGCTCAGGCAGTAAAACTATCACATGTTTCAAAGTTGTTAACACAAACGAATCTGTGATGGGGTAAGGTCGATGAAAAACAATGAACTGAATCAGCGCCGTTTACAGGCGACACCGCGTGGAATTGGCGTCATGTGTGGCTTCTACGCCGAAAAAGCAGAGAACTCGACTCTGTGGGATGTGGAAGGTAACGAAGTTATCGACTTCGCCGCAGGAATTGCCGTGCTGAACACCGGCCATCGTCATCCGAAAATTGTCGCGGCGATTGAAAAGCAGCTTCAGGCATTCACCCACACGGCCTACCAAATCGTGCCTTACGAAAGCTATGTGTCGCTGGCAGAGCGCATCAACGCTCGCGTGCCGGTGAACGGCCCGGCGAAAACCGCCTTCTTCTCTACGGGTGCGGAAGCGGTTGAGAACGCAGTGAAAATTGCTCGCGCTTACACCAAACGTCCGGGGCTTATCACCTTTGGTGGCGGCTTCCACGGCCGTACCTTTATGACCATGGCGCTGACTGGCAAAGTGGCACCGTACAAAATCGGTTTTGGCCCGTTCCCGGGTTCTGTTTATCACGGTCAGTATCCTAACGCCGCACACGGTGTGACTACTGAAGATGCGCTGAAAAGTCTGGATCGTATTTTCAAAGCGGATATCGCGCCGGATCAGGTTGCGGCGATCATCCTTGAGCCTGTACAAGGTGAAGGCGGCTTCAACGTGGCTCCGGCTGATTTCATGCAGGGTCTGCGTAAACTGTGCGACACCCACGGCATTCTGCTGATTGCTGACGAAGTGCAGACCGGTTTCGCCCGTACCGGCAAACTGTTTGCGATGGAGCACTATGATGTTAAGCCAGACCTGATGACCATGGCAAAAAGCCTGGCAGGTGGCATGCCGCTTTCAGCGGTGGCGGGTCGTGCGGACGTAATGGATGCACCTGCGCCGGGTGGTTTAGGCGGAACTTATGCCGGTAACCCACTGGCTGTCGCATCCGCTCATGCCGTGCTGGATATTATTGACGAAGAAAAATTGTGCTCGCGCGCTTCTGAACTGGGTCACCACCTGGTTGAAGTGCTGAACAATGCCAAAGCCGATTGTCCTTACATCGTCGACGTTCGTGCTCAGGGCTCTATGGTTGCCGTTGAGTTTAACGATCCACAGACCGGCGCGCCGTCCCCTGAATTCACCAAACAGGTGCAGGAGAAGGCGCTGAAAGAAGGTCTGCTGCTGCTGAGCTGCGGCGTGTACGGCAATGTGATCCGTTTCCTTTACCCTCTCACCATTCCTGAAACGCAGTTCCGCAAGGCGCTGGACATTATTCGACACTCCCTCAGCCACTGATGGCTCGGCGCTCTTCGGAGCGCCTTTTTTTTGTCACGATTCTGTTACATAACCCTCAAATTTCTGGTTCCAAAAGAGAAAAAATCGGGTATGTTTTAGCAGAGTATGCTGTAAAAGCGCGTGCGGCAGACCGAATAATGAAATAAAGCGCCACATAACAACATCACAACAAAATCAACCACCATCACAATGGGGAATCTCAGGATGAAAATGAAGGGTAAAGCGTTGCTGGCAGGATGTATTGCCTTGGCATTCAGCACCATGGCACAGGCTGATATCAAAGTTGCCGTTGTCGGTGCCATGTCCGGCCCGGTAGCGCAGTACGGCGATCAGGAGTTCACCGGGGCTGAACAGGCTGTCGCTGACATTAACGCCAAAGGCGGCATCAAAGGCGAAAAACTCTCAATCGTAAAATATGACGATGCCTGCGACCCGAAACAAGCGGTAGCAGTGGCGAACAAAGTGGTTAACGATGGCATCAAATACGTTATTGGCCACCTGTGCTCCTCTTCCACTCAGCCTGCGTCTGACATTTATGAAGACGAAGGCATTCTGATGATCACCCCAGCGGCCACGGCGCCAGAGCTGACCGCACGTGGTTATAACCTGATCCTGCGCACCACCGGCCTCGATTCCGACCAGGGCCCAACAGCAGCAAAATACATTCTGAACACCGTGAAGCCGAAGCGCATCGCGATTGTGCATGACAAACAGCAGTACGGCGAAGGCCTGGCTCGCTCCGTTCAGAACGCGCTGAAAGGCAAAGCAAACGTGGTGTTCTTTGACGGGATCACCGCAGGCGAGAAAGACTTCTCCACGCTGGTGGCGCGCCTGAAGAAAGAAAACATCGACTTCGTTTACTACGGTGGCTATCACCCGGAAATGGGCCAGATCCTGCGTCAGGCTCGTGCAGCCGGTCTGAAAACCCAGTTCATGGGCCCGGAAGGCGTGGCGAACGTGTCTCTGTCTAACATCGCTGGCGATTCTGCGGAAGGTCTGCTGGTGACTAAGCCGAAGAACTACGATCAGGTTCCTGCGAACAAACCTGTTGTAGATGCGATCAAGGCGAAGAAACAGGATCCAAGCGGCGCGTTCGTGTGGACGACCTATGCGGCACTGCAGTCACTGTCTGCTGGTCTGAACCAGAGCGACGATCCGGCGAAAATTGCTGAATGGCTGAAAGCCAACAAAGTCGATACCGTCATGGGTCCGCTGACCTGGGATAAGAAAGGCGATCTGAAAGGCTTTGAGTTCGGCGTGTTTACCTGGCATGCGAACGGCACCGCGACTGACGCGAAATAAACTGCAAAAGGCAACCTCCGGTTGCCTTTTTAGTGTTTGCACCCTCTCCCCGTGGGAGAGGGCGGGGTGAGGGCATCAGACCGCACGTACCCGTGGTAGCTAAAGCTTCTCCCACCCATTCTCACGAGCAGTAAAGCTTAACGCCTGCATAAACCCATTCATTGCGCTTCTGTCTTCGACCCCGACATCCGCTACCCACCAACGGGTTATCTCTGCGTTATTACGCAGCACTTCTTCGATGAGATATTGCCCCACGCCGCGTCGACGTGTGATTTCGCGAATGCGCAGGGAATCCAGCGCACCCTGATTGCCTTTAATCGTCACTCGTACAGCGCCCAGCAGTCTTTCGTTAAAACGCGCGGCGTAAATTCGGTGCTCTTCGTCCATCAGCAGAGAAGCCGCACTGTATTCCGGCCAGATTTTGCCGAGATCGATAATGTCCTGCTCGCTGAGCGTTGTCAGCCTGATGATCGTCAGTTTCATGTGAAGCTATCCGTTAAAAAGTTTTCCCCGAGTTTATCGAATTTATCGGTTCGCCGATTTCTATTTTTATGCTGAATGACAGGGGATTCGTTTTCTCCGTCATTCGGTAGTAGTGCAATGCGTTATGGATCGAAAAATAAGCAGGATTTTAACCTAAAGGGCAGTGATTTATTCGGTCCTTTGTACCCTTATTTTATGCTGAAAATGACGGTTTTTTTTGTTTAACTCTGCCTGAATACAGAATATTATCTTTGCTTAATCGACTGAAAAATAGAGATTTTAGTCAGGTTTTTGGCAAAAAACATCGCTAAACCATTAAAGAGACTGGTAAAAATAGCGTTGTGCATTAAAAGTACAGAATGCTTTTTAACCAGATAAATACAAAATTTATACAAATTACATCACGAGCGGGGATGGAACGATGAAACGGAATGCAAAAACACTGATTGCGGGCATGGTGGCACTGGCGATGTCGCACTCGGTATTAGCAAAAGATATTAAAGTCGCGGTGATTGGCGCGATGTCCGGCCCGGTTGCACAGTGGGGCGACATGGAATTCAACGGCGCGCGTCAGGCTATCAAAGACATCAACGCCAACGGCGGCATCAAAGGCGACAAACTGGTCGCGGTGGAATATGACGATGCCTGCGACCCGAAACAGGCTGTCGCGGTGGCGAACAAAGTAGTTAACGACGGCATCAAATACGTTATCGGCCACCTGTGCTCCTCCTCCACTCAGCCCGCGTCTGATATCTATGAAGACGAAGGCATTTTGATGATCACCCCAGGCGCGACTAACCCGGAGCTGACCCAGCGTGGCTACCAGTACATCATGCGTACTGCGGGCCTGGACTCCTCTCAGGGGCCAACTGCGGCGAAATACATTCTGGATAAAGTGAAGCCGCAGCGCATCGCGATCATTCATGACAAACAGCAGTACGGCGAAGGTCTGGCTCGTTCCGTCCAGGACAACCTGAAGAAAGCGGGTGCCAATGTAGTGTTCTTCGATGGCATCACCGCCGGTGAAAAAGACTTCTCCGCGCTGGTGGCTCGTCTGCAGAAAGAAAATATCGACTTCGTGTACTACGGCGGTTACTACCCTGAAATGGGCCAGATCCTGCGTCAGGCGCGTTCTGTTGGCCTGAAAACCCAGTTTATGGGGCCAGAAGGCGTGGGTAACGCTTCGCTGTCCAACATCGCGGGTAAAGCGGGCGAAGGCATGCTGGTGACGATGCCGAAACGTTATGACCAGGATCCGGCCAACAAAGGTATCGTTGATGCGCTGAAAGCCGAGAAGAAAGATCCGAGCGGTCCGTACGTGTGGATCACTTATGCCGCAGTTCAGTCTCTGGCGACCGCCATGGACCGTACCGGCAGCGAAGATCCGCAGGCGTTAATTAAAGATTTGAAAGCTAACGGGGCTAAAACCGTGATTGGGCCGCTGAACTGGGATGAAAAAGGCGATCTGAAGGGATTTGAGTTTGGTGTCTTCCAATGGCATGCGGACGGCTCGTCCACCGTCGCCAAATAATAAGATCCCCCGCCCGCTTACCTGCCGGGCGGTTATAAGAAAGGTTACTTTATGTCAGAGCAGTTCCTTTATTTCCTGCAGCAGATGTTTAACGGCGTGACGCTGGGAAGCACCTATGCGCTGATCGCCATCGGCTACACCATGGTGTACGGCATCATCGGGATGATCAACTTCGCCCACGGCGAGGTCTACATGATTGGCAGCTACGTGTCGTTCATGATCATCGCCGCCCTGATGATGATGGGTATCGACACCAGCTGGCTGCTGGTCGCCGCCGGGTTCGTTGGCGCGATTGTGATTGCCAGCGCCTACGGCTGGAGTATTGAGCGTGTGGCTTATCGCCCGGTGCGCAGCTCCAAGCGTCTGATTGCGCTGATCTCCGCCATCGGGATGTCCATTTTCCTGCAAAACTACGTCAGCCTGACCGAAGGCTCGCGCGACATCGCGCTGCCAAGTCTGTTCAACGGCCAATGGATTGTGGGGGCCAGCGAGAACTTCTCCGCCAGCATCACCACCATGCAGCTCGTTATCTGGATTGTGACGTTTGTGGCGATGCTGGCGCTGACGCTGTTCATCCGTTATTCCCGCATGGGCCGTGCGTGCCGTGCGTGTGCGGAAGACCTGAAGATGGCGAGCCTGCTCGGCATCAACACCGACCGTGTGATTGCGCTGACCTTCGTGATTGGCGCGGCCATGGCGGCGGTGGCGGGCGTGCTGCTCGGTCAGTTCTACGGCGTAATCAACCCATACATCGGCTTTATGGCCGGGATGAAAGCCTTTACCGCAGCGGTTCTTGGCGGCATCGGCAGCATTCCTGGTGCGATGATTGGCGGCCTGATTCTGGGCGTCGCTGAAGCCCTTTCCTCTGCTTACCTGAGTACTGAGTACAAAGACGTGGTGTCGTTCGCGCTGCTGATTGTGGTGCTGCTGGTGATGCCGACCGGAATTCTGGGTCGTCCGGAGGTAGAGAAAGTATGAAACCGATGCATTTTGCGATGGCGCTGCTCTCTGCCGCCATGTTCTTCGTGCTGGCGGGCGTCTTCATGGGCGTTCAGCTGGAGCTGAGCGGAACCAAACTGGTGGTCGACACCGCCGCGGATATCCGCTGGCAGTGGATTTTCATCGGCACCGCCGTGGTCTTCTTCTTCCAGATGCTGCGCCCTGTTTTCCAGAAGGGCATGAAAAGCATCAGCGGGCCGAAGTTTGTGCTGCCTGCGATTGACGGTTCGACCGTTAAACAAAAGCTGTTCCTGATTGCGCTGCTGGTGATCGCAGTAGCATGGCCATTTATGGTGTCTCGCGGCACCATCGATATTGCCACGCTGACGATGATCTACATCATTCTGGGCCTCGGCCTGAACGTGGTGGTGGGCTTGTCCGGTCTTCTGGTGCTGGGTTATGGCGGCTTCTATGCGATTGGGGCGTACACCTTTGCGCTGCTGAACCACTATTACGGGCTCGGTTTCTGGACGTGTCTGCCGTTAGCCGGTCTGGTTTCTGCGGCTGCCGGTTTCCTGCTCGGCTTCCCGGTGTTACGCCTGCGCGGTGACTATCTGGCGATTGTGACCCTCGGCTTCGGTGAAATCGTGCGTATTCTGCTGCTCAACAACACCGAAATCACCGGTGGGCCGAACGGCATCAGCCAGATCCCTAAACCGACGCTGTTTGGTCTTGAGTTCAGCCGTACCGCGCGTGAAGGCGGCTGGGACACCTTCAGCAATTTCTTCCACGTGAAATATGACCCGAACGACCGCGTGATTTTCCTCTACCTGGTCGCGCTGCTGCTGGTCGTGCTGACGCTGTTTGTGATCAACCGTCTGCTGCGCATGCCGCTGGGCCGCGCCTGGGAAGCATTGCGTGAAGATGAAATTGCCTGCCGTTCTTTGGGCCTGAACCCAACTCGCATCAAACTGACGGCCTTTACCATCAGCGCCGCGTTTGCAGGCTTCGCCGGGACGCTGTTCGCCGCACGCCAGGGCTTTGTCAGCCCGGAATCCTTCACCTTCGCCGAATCGGCGTTTGTGTTAGCGATAGTCGTGCTCGGCGGGATGGGCTCGCAGTTTGCGGTCATTCTGGCGGCCATTCTGCTGGTGGTTTCTCGCGAACTGATGCGTGATTTCAATGAATACAGCATGTTGATGCTGGGTGCTCTGATGGTTCTGATGATGATCTGGCGTCCGCAAGGGCTGCTGCCGATGACCCGTCCGCATTTGAAACTGAAAAACGGACAGACCAAAGGAGAGCAGGCATGAGTCAGCCATTGTTAACGGTTAACGGCCTGATGATGCACTTTGGCGGCCTGCTGGCGGTCAATAACGTCAATCTTGAACTGCATCCTCAGGAAATCGTCTCGCTGATTGGCCCGAACGGCGCGGGTAAAACCACGGTGTTCAACTGCCTGACGGGATTCTACAAACCGACAGGCGGCAGCATCATGCTGCGTGATAAGCATCTCGAAGGGATGCCAGGCCAGCAGATTGCTCAAATGGGCGTGGTGCGAACTTTCCAGCACGTGCGTCTGTTCCGTGAAATGACGGTGATTGAAAACCTGCTGGTGGCGCAGCATCAGCAGCTGAAAACCGGCGTGTTCTCCGGCCTGCTGAAAACCCCGTCGTTCCGCAAAGCGCAAAGTGAAGCGCTGGACAGGGCCGCCACCTGGCTTGAACGTATTGGGCTGCTCACACATGCCAACCGTCAGGCGAGCAATCTGGCGTACGGCGACCAGCGTCGTCTGGAAATCGCCCGCTGCATGGTGACGCAGCCGGAAATCCTGATGCTGGATGAGCCGGCGGCAGGGCTGAACCCGAAAGAGACCAAAGAGCTCGATGAACTGATCGCTGAGCTGCGTAGCCACCACAACACCACCATCCTGTTGATTGAACATGATATGAAGCTGGTGATGGGGATTTCCGACCGCATCTATGTCGTGAATCAGGGCACGCCGCTGGCAAACGGCACGCCGGAAGAGATCCGCAACAACCCGGACGTGATCCGCGCATACCTTGGTGAGGCATAAGATGGAAAAAGTGATGTTGTCTTTTGACAAGGTAAGTGCCCACTACGGCAAGATTCAGGCGCTGCATGACGTCAGTCTGCATATCAATAAGGGTGAAATCGTCACCCTTATTGGTGCGAACGGCGCGGGTAAAACCACGCTGCTCGGCACGCTGTGCGGCGATCCGCGTGCAAGCAGCGGTCGCGTGACCTTTGATGGCAAAGACATTACCGACTGGCAGACCGCAAAAATCATGCGTGAAGCGGTGGCGATTGTGCCGGAAGGTCGTCGCGTTTTCTCCCGCATGACGGTGGAAGAAAACCTGGCGATGGGCGGTTTCTTTGCCGACCGCAGCCAGTATCAGGAACGCATCAAGTGGGTCTACGAGCTGTTCCCGCGCCTGTGGGAGCGTCGTATCCAGCGTGCGGGCACCATGTCCGGTGGTGAGCAACAGATGCTGGCGATCGGCCGTGCGCTGATGAGCCAGCCGCGTCTGTTACTGCTTGATGAACCTTCGCTGGGGCTTGCGCCGATCATCATTCAGCAGATTTTCGACACCATCGAACAGCTGCGCAAAGAAGGGATGACCATCTTCCTCGTCGAGCAGAACGCCAACCAGGCGCTGAAGCTTGCCGACCGTGGCTACGTGCTGGAAAACGGCCACGTGGTGCTGGAAGATACCGGCGATGCGCTGCTGGCGAATGAAGCGGTTCGTAGTGCGTATTTAGGGGGCTGAGTTGTTTTTTGCCCGGTGGCGCGATGCTTACCGGGCCTACCAAACACGATTCGTAGGCCGGGTAAGGCGAAGCCGCCACCCGGCCTTGTTGCAAATGGACAAGGAGATCAGGATGAGACGTTCATATTTACCCGTCATGGTTGCCATGAGTCTGACAGCGGGCAGCGCTATCGCAGAAAGCATCAACCTGCGCGATCCGTCAATCTGGCAGACGCCGCAAAACAGCGAGCAGGAGAAGGCCGATCCCTGCGAAGGTTTTCAGCCGTCGGTGTGCCCGGGCTTCGAGGAGAGCAAAACGGATATCGAGCGTGAGCAGCAACGGCGAGAAGAGAATCGTCATTACAACGATATTGAGCGCTGGCAGAGGGAGTAATCAGCCCTCGCGCTGTCGTTAAACACCGCCAGCCGCACCGCGTTGGCGTCATCGAATCATCACCCCTCTGAAGCCTGGCTGTCACCGCTTCGTCATGTTCCGGTTATTTTTCTGTCATTCGCGCATGTCATGTTACCTCGCGAGCATAAAACGCGTGATTTCGCGCATCCGAGATAACAAGAGAGATAACCGAATGACATCGTTACGACACACCGCTTTAGCTGTCACTCTGGGTCTGGCATTTGCCTCTCAGGCGATGGCGGCCACCACCATACCTTTCTGGCATTCCATGGAAGGGGAGTTAGGCAAAGAAGTTGACTCCCTCGCACAGCGTTTCAACGACGCGCACCCTGACTACAAAATTGTGCCGATTTACAAAGGCAACTACGAACAGAGCCTGGCCGCAGGGATCGCGGCTTTCCGTACTGGCAACGCGCCTGCTATTTTGCAGGTCTATGAAGTCGGTACCGCAACCATGATGGCGTCGAAAGCCATCAAGCCGGTGTACGAAGTGTTTAACGATGCGGGCATCAAGTTTGATGAATCGCAGTTTGTGCCGACGGTGTCGGGTTACTACACCGACTCCAAAACCGGGCACCTGCTGAGCCAGCCGTTTAACAGCTCCACGCCGGTGCTGTATTACAACAAAGACGCTTTCAAAAAAGCCGGATTAAACCCGGATCAGCCGCCGAAAACCTGGCAGGATCTGGCGGAGTACACCGCCAAACTGAAAGCCGCAGGGATGAAGTGCGGTTACGCCAGCGGCTGGCAGGGCTGGATCCAACTGGAAAACTTCAGCGCCTGGAACGGCTTACCGTTCGCCAGCAAAAACAACGGCTTTGACGGCACCGATGCGGTACTGGAATTCAACAAGCCGGAGCAGGTGAAGCACATCGCCATGCTCGAAGCGCTGAACAAGAAGGGCGATTTCAGCTACTTCGGGCGTAAAGATGAATCTACCGAGAAGTTCTATAACGGGGATTGCGCCATCACCACCGCGTCTTCGGGCTCACTGGCCGATATCCGTCAGTACGCCAAATTCAATTACGGCGTAGGGATGATGCCATACGACGCTGACGCTAAAGGCGCGCCGCAAAACGCCATCATCGGCGGGGCCAGCCTGTGGGTGATGCAGGGCAAAGATAAAGACACCTATATGGGCGTTGCCGAGTTCCTCGACTTCCTGACCAAACCGGAAATCGCTGCCGAGTGGCACCAGAAAACGGGTTATCTGCCGATCACCAAAGCGGCCTATGACCTGACTCGCCAACAGGGCTTCTATGACAAGAACCCAGGGGCAGATACGGCCACACGTCAGATGCTGAACAAGCCGCCGTTGCCGTTCACCAAAGGTCTGCGTCTGGGCAACATGCCGCAAATCCGCACCATTGTGGATGAAGAGCTGGAATCGGTGTGGACGGGCAAGAAAACCCCACAGCAGGCACTGGATGCAGCTGTAGAACGTGGCAATCAGTTGCTGCGTCGCTTTGAGAAATCAACGAAGTCTTAATGTTTTTCCCCTCTCCCTAACCCTCTCCCAAAGGGAGAGGGGATTTCTTTTCTCCCTCTCCTTGGGGGAGAGGGCCGGGGAGAGGGGGAGCAACGTGCACTTTGCTCCAATCAGGAAAGATCATCGCAATGTCATCATCCCGTCCGGTATTTCGCTCGCGCTGGCTGCCTTACGCGCTGGTTGCGCCACAGCTGATCATTACCGTTATTTTCTTCATCTGGCCTGCGGGCGAAGCGCTGTGGTATTCGCTGCAAAGCGTCGATCCGTTCGGGTTGTCCAGCGAGTTCGTCGGGCTCGATAATTTCATCGCCCTGTTCCATGGCAGCTACTACCTCGACGCGTTCTGGACGACCATGAAATTCAGCGGCCTGGTGACAATCAGCGGCCTGCTGGTGTCGCTGTTCTTCGCCGCACTGGTCGATTATGTGGTACGCGGTAGCCGCCTCTATCAAACCTTAATGCTGCTGCCGTACGCCGTTGCGCCTGCGATTGCGGCGGTGTTGTGGATTTTCCTCTTCAACCCAGGGCGTGGGTTGATAACGCACTGGCTGGAGCTGGTGGGCTACAACTGGAACCACGCGCAGAACAGCGGACAGGCAATGTTCCTGGTGGTGTTTGCCTCGGTGTGGAAGCAGATAAGCTACAACTTCCTGTTCTTCTTCGCCGCTTTGCAATCCATTCCTCGTTCACTTGTTGAAGCTGCCGCCATCGATGGTGCTGGCCCGGTGAGGCGTTTCTTTGCGATTGCGTTGCCGCTTATCGCCCCGGTGAGTTTTTTCCTGCTGGTGGTGAATCTGGTGTACGCCTTTTTCGACACCTTCCCGGTTATCGATGCGGCGACGGCGGGCGGTCCGGTGCAGGCCACCACCACACTTATCTACAAAATTTATCGCGAAGGCTTTGCGGGCCTCGACCTGTCGGCATCTGCTGCACAGTCGGTGGTGCTGATGCTGCTCGTCATCATTCTGACCGTGGTTCAGTTCCGCTACGTTGAAAGTAAGGTGCGCTATCAATGATTGAACATCGTCGCGGGCTGACCTGGTTCAGCCACATCATGTTAATCCTCGGGATTGCGGTGATCCTTTTCCCGCTGTACGTCGCATTTGTGGCGGCGACGCTGGACGACAAAGCGGTCTTCGCCACGCCGATGACGCTCATTCCGGGTTCGCATCTGCTGGATAACCTGAAAACCATCTGGTTGCAGGGCGTGGGCGCAAACAGCGCACCGTTCTGGCTGATGCTGCTCAACAGTTTCATCATGGCGTTCACCATCACGGTGGGCAAAATCGCGGTGTCGATGCTGTCGGCTTTCGCCATCGTCTGGTTCCGCTTCCCGCTGCGTAACCTCTTCTTCTGGATGATTTTTATCACCCTGATGCTGCCGGTTGAAGTGCGTATTTTCCCGACGGTGGAAGTGATCGCCAACCTCAAACTGCTCGACAGCTACACCGGGCTGACGCTTCCTCTGATGGCTTCGGCCACGGCAACCTTCCTGTTTCGTCAGTTCTTCATGACGTTGCCGGATGAGCTGATGGAAGCGGCCCGCATTGACGGCGCTTCGCCGATGCGCTTTTTCCGCGACATCGTGCTGCCGCTGTCGAAAACCAACCTTGCCGCGTTATTTGTGATCACCTTTATCTACGGCTGGAACCAGTATCTGTGGCCGCTGCTGATCGTGACTGATGTGAACCTCGGTACGGCGGTTGCAGGGATCAAAGGGATGATCGCCACCGGCGAAGGCACCACGGCGTGGAATCAGGTGATGGCGGCGATGCTGCTGACGCTGATCCCGCCCGTTATTATCGTTTTAGCCATGCAGCGCGCGTTCGTGCGTGGTTTAGTGGACAGTGAGAAATAAGATGGCAGGACTGAAATTACAGGCGGTCACCAAGAGCTGGGACAACAACAAAACCCAGGTTATCCAGCCGCTGACGCTGGATGTTTCCGACGGTGAATTTATCGTGATGGTGGGGCCATCTGGCTGCGGGAAATCGACGCTGCTGCGCATGGTGGCCGGGCTGGAACGCGTCTCAAGCGGCGATATCTGGATTGACCGACAGCGTGTGACGGAGCTGGAACCCAAAGAGCGCGGCATCGCGATGGTGTTCCAGAACTATGCGCTTTATCCGCACATGAGCGTGGAAGAGAACATGGCCTGGGGCCTGAAAATCCGCGGTATGGGCAAAGGGCATATTGCGGAGAAGGTGAAAGAGGCGGCGCGCATTCTTGAACTGGATGCGCTATTGAAACGTCGCCCGCGTGAGCTTTCCGGCGGCCAGCGCCAGCGTGTGGCAATGGGCCGAGCGATTGTGCGCGACCCGGCGGTGTTTCTGTTCGATGAACCGCTCTCGAATCTTGATGCCAAACTGCGTGTCCAGATGCGCCTCGAACTTCAGCAACTGCATCGTCGTCTGAACACCACGTCACTGTACGTGACTCACGATCAGGTCGAGGCGATGACGCTTGCTCAGCGTGTAATGGTGATGAACAAAGGCGTTGCCGAGCAGATTGGCACACCGGTAGAAGTTTACGAAAAGCCCGCCACGCGCTTTGTGGCGAGCTTTATCGGCAGCCCGGCGATGAACCTGCTGGACGGGCATGTCAGCACATCGGGCACCCATTTTGAACTGGCCAGCGGCATGGCGCTACCGATGAACTGGCAGCATCGCGGCTATGCCGGAAGGCGAATGACGCTGGGTATTCGTCCGGAGCATATTGCGCTAAGCTCACAGGCCGAAGGCGGCGTACCGCTGGTGATGGATACGCTGGAAATTTTGGGTGCAGATAACCTCGCGCACGGCCGCTGGGGCGAGCAAAAAATGGTGGTGCGTCTGCCGCATCAGCAGCGCCCGCAGGCGGGCAGCACGCTGTGGCTGCATTTGCCGGAAAATCATCTGCATCTGTTTGAGGGTGAAACAGGACAACGTGTATGAGTAACTGGCCTTACCCGCGCATTGTCGCCCATCGTGGCGGCGGCAAGCGGGCTCCGGAAAATACCCTGGCGGCGATTGACGTCGGCGCCCGCTACGGTCACACGATGATCGAGTTTGACGCCAAGCTGTCGAAAGACGGGCAGATTTTCCTGCTCCACGACGACAACCTTGAGCGCACCAGCAACGGATGGGGTGTGGCAGGGGAATTGCGCTGGGATGAACTGCTGAAAGTGGATGCGGGCAGCTGGTACAGCAGTGAGTTTAAAGGTGAGCCGCTGCCTCTGCTGTCGCAAGTGGCGGAGCGTTGTCGGCAGCATGGCATGATGGCGAATATTGAAATTAAGCCCACCACAGGCACCGGCCCGCTGACTGGCAAAACTGTTGCGTTAGCTGCCCGCGAACTGTGGCAAGGCATGACGCCGCCGTTACTTTCTTCCTTTGAGATTGATGCGCTGGAAGCCGCTCAGGACGCTGCGCCTGAACTGCCGCGCGGGCTGCTGCTGGACGACTGGCGAGATGACTGGCAGGCGCTGACGACGCGTTTAGGCTGCGTGTCGATTCACCTGTATCACAAGCTGCTGGATGAAGCGCGGGTGAAAATGCTGAAGGCGGCGGGGCTGCATATTCTGGTGTATACCGTCAACAAACCCCAGCGTGCAGCAGAGCTGCTGAGCTGGGGCGTGGACTGCATCTGTACCGATGCGATTGATACTATTGGGCCAGATTTCCGCTAGTGATTAGCGGGAAAGCGGCTGCGGATTGGACGGCGTACTCAGCAGGTCGCCGTTCTGCGTCTGCGGCAGCATGTGCTGTTGCGACGAACTGTTTAACATTTTGTCGCTACTGCCGCCGCTCAACATCCCGCCGTTGGTATTGGGCAGCATTTGCTCCCCCGGCTGGGAATTCATCACCCGTTGCTGATTGTCGTTCAGCTGCGTTTTCAGATGCTGTTGCTGAAGCTGCGTCTGAGTCTGCAACTGCTGGTTGAGCATCCCTTTTTGCTGGATCTGCTGGCTCTGCATCTGATTTTGCATCCGCTGCTGGCTGGGGATCACATACCCCGGCTGATTCGGGTTGTTGGTCGGGTTTAACGGCTGTGCAAGTACGGCAAACGGCATCAGCGCCGCAATAAGTAATAACTTTTTCATCTTTCCTCCTCCCCTTTTGAGGGCTCCTTTAAGTTTACCTCCATTTGCGCACCACGATGATTTTTTAAGAATTGTGAACCAGGCTTAAGCGGGAGCATAAATCCTTTCACCTGGAGAAGAACAATGATTGAAACTCGTTTTTGGCGCGGGGCGGCGATGGCTGCTCTGCTGGCAGGAAGCTGTTTCACCGTCGGGGCTACGCCACCGCCAGTCTCGGTTCCTCCCGTTTCGACCCCTTCCGCACCCGCTCCGGCGGTGTCTTACGGCGTTGAAGAAGATGTTTTCCACCCCGTTAGTGCGCAACAGGGCATGGTGGCCTCGGTGGATGCGACGGCCACGAAAGTCGGTGTCGATATTCTGAAAGAGGGCGGAAACGCGGTGGATGCCGCGGTGGCCGTGGGTTATGCGCTGGCGGTCACGCACCCGCAGGCCGGTAATCTTGGCGGTGGCGGCTTTATGCTGTTACGCACCAAAGACGGAAAAACGACGGCGATCGATTTCCGTGAAATGGCACCCGCTCAGGCCACTCGCGACATGTTCCTCGACGATCAGGGCAACCCTGACAGCAAAAAATCCCTCACTTCACATCTGGCTTCCGGCACGCCGGGCACCGTTGCCGGTTTCTCACTGGCGTTGAAAGAGTACGGCACAATGCCGCTCAACAAAGTCGTGCGGCCGGCAATTAAGCTGGCGAAAGAGGGCTTTGTGGTGAACGATGCGCTGGCCGATGACCTGAAAACCTACGGCAGCGAAGTGATCCCTAATCATGAGAACAGCAAAGCTATCTTCTGGAAAAACGGTGAGCCGCTGAAAAAGGGCGACAAACTGGTGCAGGCGAATCTGGCGAAGAGCCTGGAAATGATCGCTGAGAATGGCCCGGATGCGTTCTATAAAGGGTCCATTGCCGATCAGATTGCCGAGGAAATGAAGAAAAACGGCGGGCTGATGACCAAAGAGGATTTGGCGAACTACAAAGCCGTCGAACGCGCGCCCATCAGCGGGGGTTACCGTGGTTATCAGGTCTTCTCCATGCCGCCTCCCTCGTCTGGCGGCATTCATATCGTTGAAATCCTCAATATTCTGGAGAACTTCGATATGCACAAATACGGTTTTGGCAGCGCCGATGCGATGCAAATCATGGCCGAAGCGGAGAAGCACGCTTATGCCGATCGCTCGGAATACCTCGGCGACCCTGATTTTGTGAAAGTGCCGTGGCAGGCGCTGACCAGCAAGGCGTACGCCAAATCCATCGCCAGCGAGATTGACGTCAACAAGGCCAAACCGTCGAGCGAAATTCGCCCGGGTAAGCTGGCCCCGTATGAAAGCAATCAGACCACGCATTTCTCTGTCGTGGATAAAGACGGGAACGCCGTGGCGGTGACTTATACCCTCAACACCACGTTCGGAACAGGGATTGTGGCGGGGAACACTGGCATTCTGATGAACAACGAGATGGATGATTTCTCTGCCAAGCCGGGCGTGCCGAACGTTTATGGTCTGGTAGGCGGTGATGCCAACGCCGTGGGGCCGAACAAACGCCCGTTATCGTCGATGTCGCCCACTATCGTGGTGAAAGACGGCAAAACCTGGCTGGTGACGGGTAGCCCTGGCGGGAGCCGAATCATCACCACCGTGTTGCAGATGGTGGTCAATACTATCGACTTTGGCATGAATGTGGCTGAAGCGACTAACGCTCCGCGCTTCCATCACCAGTGGCTGCCTGACGAGCTGCGAGTGGAGAAGGGATTTAGCCCGGACACGCTGAAGCTGCTGGAACAGAAAGGGCAGAAAGTCGCGGTGAAAGAAGCGATGGGCAGCACCCAAAGTATTATGGTCGGCCCGGACGGCGCATTGTATGGCGCTTCAGATCCGCGTTCCGTGGATGATTTGACGGCGGGGTATTGATTTTTTCCTCACCCTAACCCTCTCCTCAAAGAGGAGAGGGGACTGATTTGCGCCGGTTTTCTCCCATTTTCGCTATGGGGCAGGCGGGACTGGTGTTGTTGCGGTTTTCTCCCTCTCCCTTTTAGGGAGAGGGCCGGGGTGAGGGTTAGCTATTTCATCCGTGCCATAAAGTAAGCATCCACATACTCGCCATTACGCAGCGCGTAGTGCTTACCCGTGCCCTCAATTTCAAAACCAAACTTGCGGTATAGCGCGATTGCCAGTGGGTTATCGACAAACACCGTCAGCTCGATTCTGTCGACACGCAGCCAGTTGTCGCACAGGTTTACCATCTCACGCATCAGGGCGCTGCCCACGCCGCGATTCTGGAATTCAGACGCAATGCTGATCCCAAAGGTTGCGACATGGCTACGACGTGGGTTTTCCATTACGTCCAGCGCCAGATGACCCACCACTCGCTCATCGATGCAGGCCACTAGCTGCCGTCTTCCGGGCTTGCGCATCACGCGTTCGTGCCACATGTCCATGGACGGATGAGGAATTTGTAGCGTGTCGTGATAGACGCCCTGATGGGTATGCATCTGATGTAAAGCTTCAGCATCGGCAGCTTGTACATGGCGTATCACTATGTCACTCATTCCTCTTCTCCTTTGGGTTGTGTTTTCCCTTTAACCCTCTCTGAATCACAAAAATTCGTCAACTGCTGTTTTTTGTTAAAAATTGCTAGACAAGTGCGAATGATAATGATTATTATTGCCATGCGTTCAGGGAGACCCCTACGGAGAACCTGAAGCACGACATTGCTCACATTGCTTCCAGTATTATTTTTATAGCCAGCCGGGTGCTGGCTTTTTTTTTGCCCGAGGTAAACAGCAAACGCTTCGTTTCAGGAAGCGTTTTAGTGTTTGCTCCCTCTCCCCGTGGGTGTACGGTCCGGGGACATCATGAACACTTGTTCGGGGACATGGTAGACACTTACAACTAAGGCATAAGAACCCGTTTATGGAGTCGCTTATGCCCTGGGATGCGAGAGATACCATGTCATTACGTACCGAGTTTG
>NZ_JBOFIN010000145.1:0-23609 GCF_051650185.1 Scandinavium sp. | reverse complement strand
ACCGACCATGCTGACGCTGATGGGGATGGAAATCCCGCAAGAGATGACTGGCAAGCCGCTGTTCATCGTGGAATAATCCCTCCCCATGAGGGGAAAGGCGATTTTTTCAAATACATGGATCGCGACGGCAGTCCGATCCATGAGTTACGCCAGCGCACTCAGCGCTGGCGTATTGCTGTGCGCGACATATGCTCATGCAGACGATCGCAGCCAGCTGCAATCCATTCAGGCTGATATCGCCGCCAAAGAGCGCGCGGTTCGCCAACAGCAACAGCAACGCTCCACCCTGCTTGCTCAGCTCAAAACGCAAGAAGAAGCCATCGCTGCAGCAGCCCGTAAGCTTCGGGAAACGCAGAATACCCTAGCCGACCTCAATAAGCAGGTCGACGCGATGAACGCCTCCATAGCCAGACTCGAAAAGCAAAAAGCGGCCCAGGAACGTAATCTTGCCGCACAGCTTGATGCGGCTTTTCGTCAGGGCGAGCACACCGGTATTCAGTTAATACTGAGTGGCGAAGAGAGTCAGCGTGGTCAGCGTTTGCAGGCCTATTTCGGCTATCTCAATCAGGCCCGTCAGGAAACCATCGCCCAACTAAAGCAAACCAGCGAAGAGGTTGCTTCACAGAAAGCGGAGCTGGAAGAGAAGCAAAGCCAGCAGCAAACGCTGTTGTACGAGCAGAAAGCCCAGCAGGCCAAGCTTGAGCAGGCTCGTAACGAGCGTAAGAAAACCCTCTCCGGGCTGGAATCCTCCATTCAGGCCGGACAGCAGCAACTCAGCGAGCTTCGTGCCAACGAATCACGTATGAGATCACGCATTGCGCAGGCTGAAGCCGCTGCGCGAGCGCGTGCTGAGAAAGAAGCCAAAGAAGCGCAAGCCGTGCGTGACCGTCAGCAAGACGCTTCCCGCAAAGGCACCACCTACAAACCTTCAGAAAGTGAACGTTCACTGATGGCACGAACAGGCGGCCTGGGCTCGCCTCGCGGTCAGGCCTATTGGCCGGTTCGTGGCCCAACGCTGCATCGCTATGGCGAACAGCTGCAGGGTGAACTACGTTGGAAAGGGATGGTTATCGGTGCGTCTGAAGGCACCGAAGTGAAAGCCATTGCCGATGGACGTGTGATCCTCGCCGACTGGCTGCAGGGTTACGGCTTAGTGGTCGTCGTCGAGCACGGCAAAGGCGATATGAGCCTTTACGGCTACAACCAAAGCGCGCTGGTAAGCGTTGGAACACAGGTTCGCGCAGGCCAGCCGATTGCCCTTGTGGGCAGCAGTGGTGGTCAGGGCCGGCCGTCACTCTACTTCGAAATTCGCCGCCAGGGTCAGGCGGTCAATCCACAGCCGTGGTTGGGAAGATAAGTTTTGCTTCAATTTCGCACGTTAGTGTTCTCCATCAGCGCCGCCCTGACGATGGTGGCTCCGGTCCACGCCGGAAAACTCGCCATTGTGATAGATGACTTTGGCTACCGCCCACAGCAGGAAAACCAGGTCCTGGCTCTGCCAAACGCCGTTTCCGTCGCGGTGTTACCCAATGCGCCGCACGCCCGGGAAATGGCGACCAAAGCCCACAACGGTGGCCATGAAGTTCTGATCCACCTGCCCATGGCGCCAATCAGCAAACAGCCGCTGGAAAAAGACACCCTTCGTCCGGACATGAGCAGCGATGAGATCGAGCGCATTATTCGCGATGCCGTCGGCAAAGTGCCCTACGCGGTTGGCCTGAACAACCACATGGGTAGCGCGATGACATCCAGCCTGTTTGGGATGCAAAAAGTGATGCAGGTGCTGAACCATTATAACTTTTACTTCCTCGACAGCATGACGATTGGCAACAGCCAGTCGATGCGCGCTGCTGCGGGCACGAATGTGAAGGTGATAAAACGTAAGGTGTTCCTGGATGACATGCAAAACGAAGCGGATATTCGCATGCAGTTTAACCGTGCCGTTCAGCTTGCCAGACGAAATGGTTCTGCCATTGCTATCGGACACCCGCATCCTTCAACGGTGCGCGTGCTCCAGCAGATGATTTACAACCTGCCGCCGGATATCACGCTTGTGCGCCCAAGCAGCCTGCTCAATGAGCCACAGGTTGATACTTCAACGCCAAACAACACGCAGCCAGTACAACCGACTGCGCCGCGTAATCCTTTCCGTGGCGTGAAGCTGTGTAAACCGAAGCAGACCCCGCAACCGGTCTACGCCAGCCGTTACTTTGCCGTGCTCGGTGAAAGTATTACTCACAGTACGCTGGTGCAGTACCTGCAATTGCAGTGGCAGGGTTGGGATAAAAAGGCCTGATAGCCATCAGGCCTGACGGGAGTCTGTGCGCTCTTCAGCCACGATTCCCGGCTTTTTCTCGTGCGCGTACCAGGCTTTGAAGTATTTCAGAAAGCTATATAGCGTGGCATACAATCCTGTCACCGCACCGACTTTCCCTTTCCGCCAGGCTCCGCTAAACAAATACCACTTAAAAAACGCCCCAATTGCGCTAATAAACCCACGAGTAAGAGAAGGCCGGATCTTTTTGTATTTCACAAGGCGGGTCGTGTAGCTGTTTAATTTGCTGAAGACTTCGTGCAGGGACCAAAAAGTATCGTGCCTGACATGGCCTTCAATTTTGAAGGTTTTAATATCGCCCTCAACCTGATCGTCCACCGGGCGAAGATTAAAACGCGCATGCTGACGATGAAAAAGACGGACAGGATAGTCGGGTGACGAGATGGGGTAAATGGTTCGGATCTCTTCCCCCAGCACGTACCAGTGCCGCGTGATGCGCCAGCCGTGGTGTGCGGGTGGCTCCTGCCCGGCTTTCAGCGTGTTAATAAAGGCCACGGTTTGGGGATCAAGAATTTCATCGCTGTCCATGCACAATACCCAGTTATGGGAAGCATGCTGTATCGCGACATTCATTTGCTCACCGTGCATACGATATGGATGATATATCGCATTCAACCCATATTCCTGGCAAATATTTAATGTCTCATCGCTGCTGCCGGAATCGATGACAACAATTTCATCAGCCACGGTGATTAATGGCGGGATCACTTTATGCAACAAACGTTCAGAATTAAAGGTTAACAGACAGACCGTTAATTTAAGCATTCCTGCCCTGCCGGTATTAAAAAGGTGAGAAATAAACCCGAAGTTTAGTGTGCGTTTTCATTTTTAAACATAATCGGATCCACACTTTTATAGCGATTGATTTTTCGTTCATTTCTGGATCATCACTCAAGGCAACAAAAAACGCTGAATCTCCCGCGAGTTTCCTTATAATGCTGGCTGGTTTTTTAATATGAGAATCAGAGAGCATGGTGCCGCAAAAACGAAAAATCCTGCTGTTCGACAGTGGCAAAGAGTGGGGTGGTGGCACCAACAGCATGCTCGAACTGCTCAAGCGTATTGACCGCCAACGCTTTGATATTACTTGCTGTTTCTACCATAACTATCGCCGTGCGGGCGGAGAAAGCATTGAGCAGGTGCTGAGCGCTATCGGCATTCCGATGATTGTCTTACCTGCTCGCCGCCAGCCAGGCTGGGCGAAAGTGCTTAAAGAGCTTGGCCGCAGCCTGCTGTTTTTCTCCCGCGATGCGCGCAAATCGTTTACCCGCAAAATGGATACGCTGTGGCGCATTCAGCCCGATGCCCGCCGCCTCAAAAAAGTGCTGCAGGATGGCGGGTATGACGTGCTGTACATGAACAATCAGCCCGGCTCTAACGAAGAGGGCTATCACGCCGTGCGTGGAACGCCCGTTGCGCTGGTCCAGCACTGCCGTATTGAACCGGTACTTTCGCCCTCGTTAGTGCAGCTTGTGAATCAGCAAATCGACCGAATTATCGCGGTATCAAAGGGTGTGGAAAACGTGCTACTCGCCAATGGGGTGGAGGCAAAATTCTGCGTCACGGTGAACAACGCTATCGATATTCACCAGCCGCTGCCCGACCGTCACAAAATGCGCGAATCGCTTGGCCTCGATGGCGACACCTTTGTTTTCGGCAGCATCGGCTCTCTGATTGCCCGCAAAGCCAATCACCACACGCTTGAAGCATTGGCCTTGTTCCGGCAAAAATACCCTGACGCTAAATGGAAAATGATCCTTATCGGCGAAGGGCCGGAACGCCAGGCGCTTGAAGCACAGGCCGCTAAGCTGGGCTTAAGCGAACGTCTGATCTTTACCGGTTTTCGCAATAATCCCTTTGATTATCTCGCCACGTTCGATGCCTTTGTCCTCGCTTCCAGCAGCGAGGGATTACCGCGTGTGGTACTCGAAGCCATGCTATTAGGCATTCCGGCCATTGGCTCCGACGTCACCGGCACTGGCGAATTAATCAGCCACCAGCACACCGGGTTGCTCTTCCCGTGGAGTGACATTCACGCGCTGGCTGACCATCTTTCTGCTATCTGGCAGGACGCCGATCTGCGCCAGCGCCTGGCAACTCAGGCTAATCAGCATGTTCGTGACCATTACGCCATTGAGCACTATGTTGCCGGCGTGGAGCACGAACTGGCTTCTCTTTCATCAAGACGGACAGACCATGTTTAAATTTCTGAATGCCCGCTATCGCCACATCAAGGCGCGTCACAACATTCCTTACGCTTCACTCGCCCCTTCTTCTGTGAGCGTGCCGGTGACGTCTGTCGTCATTCCTTGCACTGGCGCGGATTACATTGAAGAAGCGTTGCTGTCTGCGACCTTTGCTGAGCGCTTTGCCCCTGATCTCGAAGAGATTGTGATCGTCAGCGACCAGCCAGAAAGCGCTTTTGGCGAACTGCCGGCAAAAACGCGCGTGGTCACGCTGGAGCTGCCAAAGCGTGAAGAGAGCTATCGCTATAAGCAAATCTACCTGAGCCGTCTGGTCAAGCTGAATGCGCCTCTTCAGGCGCGGGGTGAAGGGATTTTGATGATCGATTCCGACCTCAATCTGCTGCAAATGCCGCAGTTCCGCGTGGAAGATCAGCATATCTACTCCAGCTTCCGTCAGGGCAAAATGATCGCCAAGCTGGAAGGGGCGCCTGAGCAGAACGTTCCGGCTTACTATAAAGAGACCGTTCGCCCTTATATCGTCGACCATGTGAATGGCGCCTTTCTGGCCGCCACCCGCAAAACCTGGCGTCGTATCTGCCCGCTGTGGTTAACGCTGTTCCAGGATACCTGGGAACTGATGGACGACAGCCAGCCGCCAACCGATCAGCTACCGCTGGCTGCCCTGCTGGATATGCTGGATTTGAAAACCGTGAATCTGGGCGACTGGATGAACTGGCCGGTATCGAAAAAAATCGGCGGACAGGAAGCCGTTATCCCGAAAGAAGTGGTTGGAGCGCACGGTGGATTCCCGTTATCGGAATGGCAGAAGTATCTCGTCTCTCGCGACAGCAAGCTGTTGTTTAAAGGGCAGGATTACACCCGTAAGGTGCGTTATCTGACGGACAAAGAGAAGCAGCAGCAAAGCTAAGCCTGGCGGAGCTACGCTTGCACAGGCCTACAGAAATCAACGTCCGTAGGCCGGATAAGCGCAGCGCCACCCGGCTTTCACCAAAAGTTAATCCCAGCTCAGGATAACTTTCCCTGATTGACCTGAACGCATCGCGTCAAAGCCTTTCTGGAAATCATCAATCCCGAAACGGTGGGTGATGATAGGGGAGAGATCCAGACCAGACTGAATCAGGGCCGCCATTTTGTACCAGGTTTCGAACATCTCACGGCCATAGATGCCTTTGATGAACAGGCCTTTGAAGATGACCTTGGTCCAGTCGATGGACATATCTGACGGTGGAATGCCCAGCATCGCAATACGCCCGCCGTGGTTCATGGTATCAAGCATGGTGCGAAACGCCGGTGGCGCACCGGACATCTCCAGACCCACGTCAAACCCTTCCGTCATGCCCAGCTCGACCATCACGTCCGTCAGGCTTTCATTGGCGACGTTCACCGCGCGAGTGATGCCCATTTTGCGAGCCAGCTCCAGACGGTATTCGTTCACATCGGTGATAACCACGTTGCGAGCGCCGACGTGTTTCGCCACCGCAGCGGCCATAATGCCAATCGGGCCTGCGCCGGACACCAGCACGTCTTCACCGACCAGATCGAAAGAGAGCGCCGTGTGAACAGCGTTACCAAACGGGTCAAAGATGGAAGCCAGATCGTCGGAAATATTGTCCGGGATTTTGAAGGCGTTAAAGGCCGGGAGCACCAGATATTCCGCGAAACAGCCCGGGCGGTTTACCCCTACACCGGTGGTGTTACGGCACAGGTGTGTACGACCAGCACGGCAGTTACGGCAATGGCCGCAGGTGATATGGCCTTCGCCAGACACGCGATCGCCAATTTTAAAGCCCTTCACTTCCTGGCCGATGCCGACCACTTCCCCGACATACTCGTGACCGACAACCATAGGAACCGGAATGGTCTTCTGCGACCATTCATCCCAGTTGTAGATATGCACATCGGTGCCGCAGATAGCGGTTTTGCGGATTTTAATCAGCAGGTCGTTATGCCCGACTTCCGGTTCCGGAACGTCGTTCATCCAGATCCCTTCTTCGGCTTTCAGTTTCGATAATGCTTTCATCTCACACCCTCAGGCAATCACGCCCAGTTGCTTACCGATGCGGGTAAACGCGTCCACCGCACGTTCAATTTGCTCAGGAGTATGCGCCGCGGACATCTGCGTGCGGATACGCGCCTGGCCTTTTGGCACCACCGGGTAGAAGAACCCGGTGACGTAAATCCCTTCTTTTTGCAGCTCGCGCGCAAACTCTTGCGCCACGGTGGCTTCACCCAGCATCACCGGAATAATCGCGTGGTCAGCACCTGCCAGCGTGAAGCCTGCTGCCGTCATTTTTTCACGGAACAAGCGAGCATTGGCCCACAGGCGATCGCGCAGTTCTGCACCGGACTCAACCATCTCCAGCACTTTGATGGACGCTGCGACAATTGCCGGCGCCAGTGAGTTGGAGAACAGATAAGGGCGAGAACGCTGACGCAGCCACTCAACCACTTCTTTGCGAGCGGCGGTATAGCCACCGGATGCGCCACCAAGCGCTTTACCCAGCGTGCCAGTGATGATGTCCACGCGACCCATCACTTCGCAGTATTCATGGGAGCCACGGCCGTTTTCGCCCACGAAGCCTACCGCGTGGGAATCATCGACCATCACCAGCGCATCGTACTTATCCGCCAGGTCGCACACGCCCTTCAGGTTAGCAATCACGCCGTCCATGGAGAACACGCCGTCGGTGGCGATCAGCACATGGCGAGCACCCGCTTCGCGCGCTTCTTTCAAACGAGCTTCCAGCTCCTGCATATCGTTGTTGGCATAGCGGAAGCGTTTTGCTTTACACAGGCGTACGCCGTCGATGATGGAAGCGTGGTTCAGTGCATCAGAGATAATGGCATCTTCTGCACCCAGCAGCGTTTCAAACAGGCCGCCGTTGGCGTCGAAGCAAGAGGAGTAAAGAATGGCATCTTCCATGCCGAGGAAATCGGCCAGCTTTTTCTCCAGCACTTTATGGCTGTCCTGAGTGCCGCAAATAAAGCGCACGGACGCCATGCCGAAACCGTGGCTGTCCATGCCGGATTTTGCTGCAGCAATCAGCTCAGGATGATTTGCCAGGCCAAGGTAGTTATTGGCGCAGAAGTTAATGACATGATTGCCGTCACCGACGGTGATGTCCGCCTGCTGGGCGGAGGTAATGATGCGTTCTTCTTTAAACAACCCTTCCGCGCGAGCGGTCTCCAGGTCACCGGTTAACTGTTTGTAAAAATCACCACGCATTGCAACTCTCCAGATTCGGCAAAATTTGGCACATATTACCCAATGCTATAGGCGTATACGAGATGACGCTGTGCCAGATAAGTATTTTTGTAGCATAAATCACGTGTATCCCTGCGGCTTGTCGGTGAATGTGAAGACTCCGCGTAGTGATGGTATGATAAGAACCATTAGCGTCCGGGAGAGGCCCGGTCACCCACATTTCAAAGGTTATCGTTATGATCATCGTTACCGGCGGCGCAGGTTTTATTGGCAGCAATATCATTAAGGCCCTGAATGACAAAGGCATCTCTGACATCCTTGTCGTGGACAACCTGAAAGATGGCACCAAATTCGTCAACCTGGTCGACCTCAACATCGCCGACTACATGGACAAGGAAGACTTCCTGATCCAGATTATGGCGGGCGAAGAGTTCGGTGAAATTGAAGCCGTGTTCCATGAAGGCGCCTGTTCATCCACCACCGAGTGGGACGGCAAGTACATGATGGATAACAACTATCAGTACTCCAAAGAGGTGCTGCATTACTGCCTGGAGCGTGAAATCCCGTTCCTGTACGCTTCTTCCGCTGCCACCTACGGCGGCCGTACTTCTGACTTCATTGAATCCCGCGAATATGAAAAGCCGCTTAACGTTTACGGCTACTCCAAGTTCCTGTTCGATGAATACGTTCGTCAGATCCTGCCAGAAGCAAACTCTCCGGTAGTCGGCTTCCGTTACTTCAACGTTTATGGCCCACGTGAAGGCCATAAAGGCAGCATGGCGAGCGTCGCTTTCCACCTCAACACTCAGTTAAACAACGGTGAAAGCCCGAAACTGTTCGAAGGCAGCGATGGCTTCAAACGTGACTTCGTCTATGTCGGCGACGTTGCGGCAGTCAACCTGTGGTTCTGGGAAAACGGCGTGTCCGGCATTTTCAACCTCGGCACGGGCCGTGCGGAATCTTTCCAGGCCGTGGCTGACGCCGCGCTGGCATATCACCAGAAAGGTTCCCTCGAATACATTCCGTTCCCGGAAAAACTGAAAGGCCGCTACCAGGCATTTACTCAGGCCGATCTGACTAACCTGCGTAAAGCCGGCTACGACAAGCCGTTCAAAACCGTGGCGGAAGGTGTCGCGGAGTACATGGCCTGGCTGAACCGCGACGCATAAGATAAGACCAATGAAAATACTGGTGATCGGCCCGTCATGGGTGGGCGACATGATGATGTCGCAAAGTCTCTACCGCACGCTCAAGGCGCGCTATCCCCAGGCGATCATTGATGTGATGGCACCCGCGTGGTGCCGTCCTCTTTTATCGCGCATGCCAGAAGTTAACGAAGCCATCCCGATGCCATTAGGCCACGGTGCGCTGGAAATCGGCGAACGCCGTCGACTCGGGCACAGCCTGCGCGAAAAGCGCTACGATCGCGCTTATGTTCTGCCTAACTCATTCAAATCCGCACTGGTACCGTTCTTCGCGGGGATCCCGCAGCGTACAGGCTGGCGTGGCGAGATGCGCTACGGTCTGCTGAATGACGCACGCGTGCTCGACAAAGCGGCATGGCCTTTAATGGTCGAACGTTACGTCGCACTGGCTTATGACAAAGGCGTAATGCGTTCTGCCAAAGATCTGCCGCAGCCGCTGCTATGGCCTCAGCTTCAGGTTAACGAAGGGGAGAAATCCCAGGTCTGTAACGCGTTTAACCTCTCCAGCGAACGCCAGATGATCGGCTTTTGCCCGGGCGCTGAGTTCGGCCCGGCAAAGCGCTGGCCGCACTATCACTACGCTGAACTGGCGAAACAGCTGATTGACGAAGGTTATCAGGTGGTGTTGTTTGGCTCAGCCAAAGACAATGATGCCGGCAATGAAATCCTTGCCTCATTGAGCATCGGGCAGCAGGCATGGTGCCGAAATCTGGCGGGGGAAACTCAGCTTGAGCAAGCCGTTGTGCTGCTCGCTGCCTGCAAAGCGGTGGTGACCAACGATTCAGGTTTAATGCACGTTGCTGCGGCCCTGAATCGTCCACTGGTTGCGCTGTATGGCCCAAGCAGCCCGGATTTCACGCCGCCGCTTTCGCACAAAGCGAAAGTCATTCGCCTCATTTCCGGCTATCACAAAGTGCGTAAAGGCGACGCCGCCGAAGGCTATCATCAAAGCCTGATCGACATTACGCCGTCTCGTGTTCTGGAAGAGCTCAATCAACTCCTGCTGGACGAGGATGCCTGACGCATGCGAGTGCTGATCGTAAAAACCTCTTCGATGGGCGATGTGCTGCATACTTTGCCTGCCCTGACCGATGCCGCCAATGCCATTCCAGGCCTTCGTTTTGACTGGGCCGTAGAAGAAGGCTTTGCCCAAATCCCGACCTGGCATGCTGCTGTGGATAAAGTGATCCCTGTGGCTATCCGCCGCTGGCGCAAAGCCTGGTTCTCAGCACCGATCAAAGCTGAACGCCATGCTTTTCGTCAGCAGATCCAGACAGAAAAGTACGATGCCATTATTGATGCCCAAGGGCTGGTAAAAAGCGCTGCGCTGGTGACTCGTCTGGCACGTGGCGTGAAACATGGTATGGACTGGAGCAGCGCCCGTGAACCTTTGGCAAGCCTGTTTTACAACAGACGCCATCATATCGCCAAAGAGCAGCATGCCGTCGAACGCACGCGCGAACTGTTCGCCAAAAGCCTCGGCTATGTGAAACCTGCTGTTCAGGGTGATTACGCGATTGCCCGTCATTTTCAGCATTCGCAGGAACACTGCGGCGTTCCGTATGTCATATTCCTGCATGCCACAACCCGGGATGATAAACATTGGCCGGAATCGCACTGGCGAGCCCTCGTAGAACTGATGCAACAAAGCGGATTACAGATTAAACTTCCCTGGGGCGCGGAGCATGAACGTCTGCGCGCGGAACGCATTGCAGCAGGGCTTAAGCACGTCGAAATATTGCCAAAGCTCACGCTGGCAGACGTTGCCGCAGAGCTGGCAGGGGCACAAGCGATTGTCTCCGTCGACACCGGTTTGAGTCACTTAACCGCGGCACTGGATCGCCCCAACATCACTCTTTTCGGCCCAACCGATCCCGGGCTGATTGGGGGCTACGGCAAAAACCAACAACAATACGTAAGCCCGACGGGCAAGATGGGAGATATCACGGCCGATGCGATTTTTAACGTCCTACAGGGCAACCTGCAACGTACGGGCAAGGAAACGTAGTTAATGAGCTATGTGCTTCTGTTTATTCTCTTTCTTCCGGCAAAATTGCTGGGGAAGCTGTTTCGCAAAGAGACCGGTAAAAACCTCGTTATCCAGACCGCGAAGATTGGCGATTTCGTCAATGCTACCCCCTTACTCAGTCACCTGAAAAAGAGTGATGTGCTGATAAGTCGCGCCGTAGAGCCGCTGGCAAGCCGCGACGACACCATCGAGACGATTTATCTCATCGGTAAAAAGAAGCGCAATGTGTTCGCCAAACTCCGCTTTGCCTGGCAGATCATGAATCGCTACGACAACGTGTATCTGCTGCAGCCGAACAGCACCAATCTCTTCTTCGCCGCCGTCTGTAATGCAAAAAACAAACAGTTCCTGAGCATCTACACCCGCCGCTGGTATCACACCATTTTCTACATGGCGGCGGATGGGGTGGTAGAGCACGGGAAACAGACGCTATCAGTCACTAATTATCTGCAATTAGCAGACAGAACATTGAGCTGGCAGGATGCCCCAAAGCATGCCACGCATCCGCTCTATCAACCGAAAGCATGGCCGGAATGCCTGAATAAACAGGGTGTTATTCGTATCGGCCTGAGCATTTCCGCAGGCAATAAAGCAAAGACAGTTCCGCCGTCCGTCTGGAAACGTATTTTCGACACGTTGAAAGATTTGCCTTGCCAGTACTACATTTTCGGCACTGAGAACGAACAACCCTGGCTTGACGAGCTTTATCGCGTCACAGGTGAACAGAGCAATATCACCAGCATGCTGGGATTGCTGCCGTTAGAAGATGTGCCGTGGGCCATCTCCAGAATGGATTGCTACATTGCCTCCGACTCGGGGAATGTCTATATCGCAGACGCTGTAGGCGTGCCTGTCGTCCTGCTGTTTGGACCATGCTGTCACCACGAACAACGCCCGCTGGGTAAAACCCTGTTGATTGGCAATGATGACAACATCAGTTCATATGTGTTTGAGACACGGTATTATTTTGATAAATCCCGTGAAGAGTTGTTCTGCCTCTCTGAACAGGATGCCATCAGACTCTATCATTTCATTGCCTCAAAGAATCAATCTCAAAATAATCTCATTTAAGGTTTTTATGGGCACGCTGACTAAACAGATTTATCGTTATACCCATAAGCGCAATATGCGTCACAATGAGAATCTTTGGCCCTATGTAAAAATTCGGCGTGCCGCGTCAGGTGAAATCACAGCATTAAACTATCGCCATCACTCCATCCCACTGACGCGTTTATCTGAGCTGCATGATCAGTATTCCGGAAGCCTGTTATTGACGGCGACAGGACCATCAGTGAAAGAGATTGATTTTAGCCAGCGTCCTGATGACATCACTACCGCAGGGGTAAATGGGGCATGGAATCTCAAATACCCCCTTGATTTCAAACTCTACTTTATTGTCGACATGACGTTTATCGATCATCACACTCAAATGATCAAAGAAGTCTGTGCTTCAGGAAATATTACCCTCTTCACGACAGTAATGGGGATTATCAAGCTTATCGATGCATTCGGATATGAAAATATTCAATGCAAGCTAGCCATTATTGAAGACATTTGTTATCAAACTTATCAGCCATCGGTAAAAAGAAACCACATTAATCATCATTTCTCAAATAAAGCCAATGTTGTTTTTTCAACCACACATCCTGAGATTGCCTTCAGCACTGATATTTGCAAAGGTGTTTTTGATGCAGGCACTGTTGTTTATTGGGCACTCCAGGTCATTGGCTACCTTGGCTTTACGAAAATCTATATCGCAGGGTTAGACCTGAACAATCTTTCTGCACCTCGGTTCTACGAGAATGAAGGGAGTAAACGACCTTCGTACCTGCATGATAAGCTCAATGGAGTCGTTTTCCCGGCATTAAAATTAGCGAGTGAAGTATTGGCAAAGAAAGGCGTCTCCATCGTTAATCTGTCATCGCTGAGCTCCGTCCCCGAAAGCACTTTCCCCAAACAGGGTTTTTTATGATGTCATTGGTTAAATGGAAAAAAATCTATTTATCATTCTTTATTTTCTTCATCCTGATGAGCACGATTTTTTGCGGTGTTTCCAGGGTTAACATTTCATTTCATATCGCATTATCATTATTCCTGCTTACGCTGATTTTTTCTTCTCAAGCTCGTAATCAGTTTTTACAGGACAAAATATATCTGTATTCTTTAGCTACCGTAGCAGTGTTTGTTATCTACTATTCGCTCTCCAATTTATGGTCCACTTCACCCCACCTGAGTTCCTCGCTAACACACTCATTTTATTTACTGGTGTTAATGGCACTTTACCGACAAGCAGAGCTGGCAGGTTATAAGAAATATGTCATCACAGCAGTCTGGCTTGGCACCATTATTTTGGCTGTGCTCACTCTAACCCTTGTTGATAAGAGCCATATCTTCCACTCACGTCTTCGCGATGGATTTCCCTGGTCACCTGACAATGTTATTGATCTTGGGGGCTATATGGCATTAGGCATTCTCTTCAGCGTGCTGCTGGTGCGTGAGTTCAAATCGCTGTGGTTCCTGGTTCCTATCCCACTATTGTTACTTTGTCTGATACTGACTCAAAGTCGTGGCCCGTTAATGGCACTTGTTGCCGCCAGTGTCGTAACTGCCGTGCTGCGCCCAAAATGGAATATCAAATTATTAGCAGCAATTTCATTGCTCATCGTTGCGGCAGTGGGTTTGCTTTATGCCAGTGGATTCCTCGATACTTTTATCAACCGCATTGATTCCTCCTATCAGCAAAGCTTTATTCGCTTTGGTATCTGGGAACATGCCTATGATGTTGCAATGCAAAAACCTATTTTCGGTTGGGGTTTCGAAAAGGAATTAGCGTTCGTTAACAGTATTGGCCAACATGTCACAACAACACACAGCCTGTATTTTGCAGCATTGCTTAAAGGCGGCATCGTTGGATTCGTATTATTTGTCTCGGTTATCGGGCTCGCACTGTGGCGCTGCAAACAGCATTTTGCATTAAACCAGAAAGCTGAAGTCGCCATTTGGTTGTTTTCGCTAATATTCTACTCCACGCAAGGGATGTTTATTATTAGTAACCCACGCGAGTACTGGGTGCTGTTCTGGCTGCCATTAATCATCGCCATGAGCACGCCAGTCTCCAAATCTGCGCAGCGATAAAGTAAAAACGCCGGTCACCCGGCGTTTTTTTTCACCTGATAAAACTCCGCCAGCGTCATTCCCTGGGTTCGTTGTGCAAGCCAGGCGAAGAGCTTTTCTAAATCCTGATACAACCCTTCAATCGCGGCTTCATCTTTAAACGTTGGGCTGCCGCCGGGCATAAATTCCGATGAGTGCAGCATAAATTCGACGTAGTCGTTGCCTTGGGCAAGGCATTTCTCCGCAACCTTGATCATCTCATCTGCATTTCCACCAGCAGGGCGTAGCCAGTTAACGGAAGGAGAACGGTATTTGCCGCGCAGGCGATCGTAACCTTGCTTCACGCTATTCAGCCAACCCGGGTGTTTGTACTGAATGCTCATCGGAACTTCCAGCAAGGCGCTGTTGCCTGGCAGATGAATCGCATTTTCATCGATAAAATACGCATGTTCCGGGAAGTGCTGATAATCCGTTCCGCCTGTCCCCTGCGGCGCACCTTTGGCGTTTCGCCAGTTCACGCGCGGCGTCACTGAGCAATCGACCTGATAGCCCAGCTCAATCAGCAATTTTGCATAACGGCTGTCGAACGCCCAGCGTCCGGCACGATGGCTGAGCATTTTAGTCTGGAAGGTGCTCTCCAGAAGCTCAGTCATGAACAGCACTTTTTCACGCAGAACCGTATCCGGATATTCAATCAGATAGGGTTGCCAGCGCCAGTCATCGCCGGTCAAATCATGCTCCGGTGGGCTGTTCCAGGCATGCAAATGCATGCCGACTTCCCCTTGCCCGCGAGCAATCACGTCTTTGGCAAAGTCGATGTAAACCGGGTCAACCGCCATCTCGTAGTTCGTTAACCAGACCGGCTTGAAACCATATTTTTCACACAGAGCCTGGAAGCGCGGCAGGTATCGGGCGTTTTCCGTTTTAATTTCCCGATGGTTTTGCCAAAGGTTATCGCCTTCAGTATCGATGGTGATGATAAATGCTGGTTTCGTCATGGTGATGCCATAGTCGATGAGGGTTAGGGCTATGTTACGCACTCTCGTCTCACCGAGTAAACAGTTGCCAGGAAAAACCTGACATTGCCGAGAAATGATGCAAGTCCTCATCATGTCTATTAGAATTGCAGGCAATATGACCCCAATAAGATGATGATGAATAACTCACTTAACGCGCCCGGTTTACGCATTCTTTTGATTAAATTACGTCATCATGGCGACATGCTTCTGACTACCCCGGTGATCCACTCTCTGCGCCAGCGCTGGCCCGATGCGCAAATCGACGTTCTGTTATATGAAGAAACCCGGGATATGCTGGCCGCGCATCCTGACATCCATCAAATCTATGGCATCGATCGCAAGTGGAAAAAACTCGGTACGCGCGGGCATCTGCAAAAAGAGTGGCAGTTGCTGATGACATTGCATGACCAGCGTTATCAACTGGTTCTCAACCTTGCCGACCAGTGGCGAAGTGCCATCATCACTCGTTTTACCGGCGCGCCAGTGCGCATTGGTTTTGATTTTAATAAGCGTCGCGGTTGGTTTTGGCGTCACTGCCATACGGAGCTTGCCTCCGTAAACGGCCATAAGCAGATGCATACCGTTGAGCAAAATCTCTCGATTCTTGCCCCGTTGGGTATTGCGCCAGTCAGTTCGGTTGCGATGAGCTATAGCCAGGAAGACTGGCAAGCCGTCGCTGATAAACTGGCTGAAAAGGGCGTGCCAGAAAAGTTTATCGTTGTGCAGCCTACCTCTCGCTGGTTTTTCAAGTGCTGGGATGAGAGCAAAATGGCCCAAACCATCGCGGCACTCCAGCAAGATGGGTACACGATTGTGCTGACTTCAGGCCCGGATAAAAAAGAGCTGGCTATGGTCGACACCATCCTTGCCGCCTGCCCTCAGGAACGCGTGGTGTCGTTAGCCGGACAGTTAACGCTTCGTCAGTTAGGCGCACTGATAGGCCACGCCGCGCTGTTTATTGGCGTGGACTCTGTGCCTATGCATATGGCTGCGGCCTTACAGACGCCGTGCGTTGCGCTCTTTGGCCCATCAAAACTCACGTTCTGGAGCCCATGGCAGGTGAAAGGTGAAGTGATCTGGGCGGGGGATTATGGCCCGTTGCCTGATCCTGATGCGGTCGACACGAAGACGAAAGAACGCTATCTGGACGCAATCCCGGTTGAACGTGTCATTGCTGCAGCAAGGAATTGCCTGTCATGAAGAAACATCGCCTCGCCATAGTGCGCCAAAAATATCGTCCTGACGGCGGTGCCGAACGTTTTGTTTCTCGCGCCCTGAGCGCTTTGAGCAATCAGGATTTAGAGCTAAATGTCATCACTCGCCAGTGGCAGGGCGAAAAACAGGATGACTGGCACATTCATCTTTGCGATCCACAGAAATGGGGTCGCATCAGCCGCGAACGCGGTTTCGCTCATGCGGCGCGCAAGCTCTGGCAGGCAGAGCAGTTTGATATCGTGCAAAGCCATGAGCGAATTGCAGGCTGCGATATTTACCGTGCAGGCGATGGCGTTCACCGCCGCTGGTTACTGCAACGCCAACGAATTTTACCCGGCTGGCGTGGCCACATGCTGATGCTCGATCGCTACCATCGCTACGTGATGGGCGCTGAAAAGGCGATGTATCAGGCGCCGGAACTCAAAGCCGTGATTTGTAATGCGGAAATGGTGAAACAAGAAATCATCGAAGATTTCGCCGTCGACGCAAAAAAAGTCCACGTGATTTATAATTCCATTGATTCCAGCCGCTTCGTTCCAGCGGAAAGCATGCAAAAATTCGCCCTGCGTGAAAAGCTTGGCATTCCAGCGAATGCCGTGGTGTTCTGTTTTGTGGGCTCTGGGTTTGAACGTAAAGGGCTGGCGGCGGCGATTAAAGCCATCGCAGGCAGCGATCGTTACCTGCTTGTCGTTGGTCAGGACAAAGCTGAAAAGCACTATCACGCGCTGGCGCGCTCAGAAGGTTGCGCGGATCGCGTTCGTTTTTGTGGTATGCAAAAAGAAACATTGCCGTTCTATCAGGCGGCCGACGGCTTATTGTTGCCAACCCTGTATGATCCGTTTCCCAATGTCATTCTGGAAGCGATGGCCTGCGGGTTGCCCGTCATTACCTCACCCACCTGCGGTGGGGCTGAATTTATTGCGCAAGGTACAAACGGTTTTGTCTGCGATGCACTCGACATCTCACGCCTGCGAGAGGCCGCGATGGCAATACCGGCACAGGAATACGATGACAAAATGGGCATGGCTGCTCGCCATAAAGTCATGGATGCAACACCGGAGCGGCTCTCAAGCCAGCTCATTACGCTTTATCAAACTTTATTGGATTAATGATGCGCATCCTTATGATTATTGATGGTTTACCCGGCGGGGGCGCCGAAAAAACGGTGCTGACGCTCTCGCGTGGGCTCGTGGAAATGGGTCATCAGGTATCACTGTTCTCTTTGCGCAAAGTGTGTGACTACGCCATTCCGGAAGGCATCGATTATCAGGTCGTTCAGGACACCTGTAAAAAGCCCTGGCGAAAGCTTACGGAGCTGTGTCGCCGCGCTCATTTACTGGACGAAGCCATCGTCAAAGCGCAGGAAAGCGGGAAGTTCGATATCGTGTTCTCCCACCTGCATAAAACGGATCGCATCGTGGCTCGTACACGCGCTATCAGCCGCGATAAAATCTGGTACTGCGTTCACGGCATGTTCTCGTTTTCTTACCTGCGCAATCGCCGTGCCCCGTCACGCTGGTTTAAGCGGGCCAAAATTCGCCGGGTTTATGAAAATTCACAGGTTGTGGCGGTATCGAATGCCGTGCTTCATGATCTGACCCAAAATCTGCGCATCACCCTCAACCGGGGCGCGGTTATCCATAACCCATTTGATATCGCGACTATTCAGCAGCTTGCTAATGAACCTTTTGAGCTGGAAGGACAGGATTACCTCATCCATGTCGGCCGCTTCCATGAACACAAGCGCCACGATCGCCTGCTTCGTGCCTTCGCAAAAAGTGGCATTCCAGGCCAGCTGGTGATGATGGGTAATGGCAGTCAAAAACAAATCGACCAGCTGAAAGCATTGGCAAAGACATTAGGCATTGCCGACAGAACGCAGTTCCGTGCCTTCGTACCGAACCCTTATCCGTGGATCAAAAACGCAAAACAGCTGGTCTTGAGCTCTGATTGCGAAGGATTTGGTAACGTGCTGGTTGAAGCGATTATTTGCCAGACGCCAGCCGTGAGTACACGCTGTCCAGGCGGGCCGTCAGAAATTCTCACTGGCGAACTTGCTCGTGGTCTGAGTGAAATGAATGACGATGGGCTGGCAAAAACCATGCAGGATATCTGGCAACATCCACCGGCTATCGACAACACCACCATTTCTGCCTACGGCATTGAGGCAATCTGCCGTCAATATATTGCGCTTGCGGGCACTAAACAGTAATCAGGTATTGTATGCAACACCCGACATCACCACTGCTTAGCGTGGTTGTCGCCGTCTACAACGGCGAAAAATTTTTAGATCAGTTCTTCTCCTGCCTCGTGGCGCAAAATATCGAGAGCATGGAAGTGATCATCGTCAATGACGGCTCCACCGACGGCTCACTGCAGATAGTGGAAAAGTGGCGCCAGCAGCTGCCGCAGATGCAGGTGCTCGAGCAGGAAAATCAGGGCGTTTCCGTTGCCCGTAATACTGGCCTGGCCGTTGCCACCGGCCAGTACCTGTCCTTCCCGGATATCGACGATTTCTTCAAACCGGGCATGTATCAGCACTTGCTGGATCTGGCCCTCAAAAGCCAGCTTGATGTTGTGACCTGCAACGGGAACTACGTTTGGGAAAATGACAAAAAGCCTACTCGTCCGATTTTCCCGCCTGAAAAATTGCACTCTACCGGTGTCCTGAGTGGCCCGGTGTGGTTGAAACAAGCCCTGGACTCACGCAAGTTTCTGCATGTGACCTGGCTGAATCTGTACCGCCATGACTTCATTCGCCAGCATAATTTCCATTTCGAGCCAGGCCTTCGTCATCAGGACATTCCCTGGACGACAGAAGTGCTGCTGGCTGCAGAGCGAGTGCAGTACACCAGCGAACAGTATTACGATTACTACATCCACTCGGCATCCGTCTCCCATACGCCGGACACCGACGAGACGCTAATTCGTTCTGCTCGCCACTATATGAAAATTCTGGAGATGCTGGATGCGATAAACCAGCGCTATCCGGAACAGGTGAAAGGCATCGCGGCTTGCCACTGGCAGATAGCCAAAGAAGGTCTGGGGATCATTCATACGTTCGACAATATGAAAGATCCGCGTAAAAAGGCGATGATCGTGCGGGAATTCTTCGATCGTGGCATCTGGAGACTGATCTGGAAAAGTGCAAAAAGCCCGCGTCTGCGCTGGCGTTTAGGCCGCCGCTACTTCCGTTTGAAACGTTATCTGAGCGATTGAACGTCCAGATTGCCAAAGGGATAGCTTTAAGCCCGCTAAATGCTTAGAATTTGCCCGCCGAAGACAATAAAAACGGATAACACGCTTGGAATTTCTGTATACCATTTTGCTCTACCTGATTCAGCCGCTGGTCTGGCTGCGGCTGCTGTTACGCAGCCGCAAAGCGCCTGCGTACCGTAAACGCTGGGCAGAACGCTACGGCTTCTGCAAAGGCAAGGTAGTGCCCGATGGCATACTGCTGCATTCCGTGTCCGTTGGCGAAACGCTGGCGGCTATCCCGCTGGTGCGCGCCCTGCGCCATCGCTATCCTTCGCTGCCTATCACCGTGACCACGATGACACCAACGGGGTCAGAACGTGCAATGTCTGCCTTCGGGAAAGACGTCCAGCATGTGTATCTGCCTTACGACCTGCCGGGGGCGATGAACCGCTTCTTCAACACCGTGCGGCCGAAACTGGTTATCGTGATGGAAACAGAGCTGTGGCCAAACATGGTGACGGCGCTGCACAAGCGCAAAATTCCGCTGGTAATTGCTAATGCTCGTTTGTCTGAACGCTCCGCGAAAGGGTACGGCAAGCTCGGCAATTTCATGCGTCGCCTGCTGAGCCGCATCACCTTAATTGCCGCTCAGAATGAAGAAGACGGCAACCGCTTCCTCTCTCTCGGCCTCAAACGTAATCAGCTCGCCATTACCGGCAGCCTCAAATTTGATATCTCCGTGACGCCAGAACTGGCGGCACGAGCCATCACGCTACGTCGCCAGTGGGCGCCGCGCCGTCAGGTGTGGATCGCCACCAGCACCCACGATGGCGAAGAAAAAATTATCCTCGATGCACATCAAAAGCTGCTGGAAACTTTCCCTGACCTGCTGCTGATTCTGGTGCCGCGCCATCCAGAGCGCTTTGCGGATGCCCGTGAACTGGTGCAAAAAGCCGGAATGACCTTCACCCTGCGCAGCACCGGAGAGATCCCTTCGCCCAACACTCAGGTCGTCATTGGCGACACGATGGGTGAGCTGATGTTGCTCTACGGCATTGCCGATCTGGCATTTGTTGGCGGAAGCCTTGTCGAGCGCGGCGGTCATAACCCGCTGGAGCCTGCGGCTCACGCCATTCCCGTGCTGATGGGGCCCCATATTTTCAATTTCAAAGACATCTGCGCCAAGCTGCAGCAGGCGGAAGGGCTCATCACCGTGACGGATACCGAGTCGCTGGTGAAAGAAGTCTCCACGCTGCTCACTGACGAAGATTATCGTCTGTGGTACGGCCGTCACGCTGTCGATGTTCTTCATCAGAACCAGGGCGCTCTCGTCCGTCTGCTGGAGTTACTGCAACCCTACCTGCCTCAGCGGAGTCATTAATGCCAACGCGCCTGTCGGTGGTGATGATTGCCAAAAATGCCGCTGAGCTGCTGCCAGAGTGCCTGGCGTCAGTCCACTGGGCTGACGAGATCATCGTTCTGGATTCCGGCAGCAGTGATAACACGGTGGAACTGGCTCGCAGCCTGGGCGCAAAAGTCCATGTGAATAGCGACTGGCAAGGTTACGGCGTTCAGCGCCAGCGTGCACAAGCCCTGGCAAGCGGCGATTATATTCTGATGATCGATACCGATGAGCGAGTCACGCCTGAATTAGAACACTCTTTGCGTCACGTGCTCACTGCGCCACAAGCAGGTGCGGTCTACAGCATTGCTCGTCAGAACTATTTTCTCGGTCGTTTTATGCGGCATAGTGGCTGGTATCCCGACAGGGTCCTGCGCCTCTACGAACGCGAACGCTGGCAGTACAATGACAATCTGGTTCATGAATCCCTTGAGTGCCGTGATGCCAAAATCATCGAGCTAAAGGGCGATCTACGTCATCTGACGTGCCGCGATTTTGCTGACTTCCAGCAAAAACAGCTCGCCTACGCGACGGCCTGGGCTCAGGAACGTTTCCAGAAAGGCAAAAAGGCGTCACTGGCAGGCATTTTCGGCCACACGCTCGGCGCATTCATTAAAACGCTGCTGATACGTGGTGGCGTGCTGGATGGCGCACAGGGCTGGCTGTTGGCTGTGGTTAACGCACAATATACGTTTAACAAGTACACCGAGCTGTGGGCACTGAACCGCGGCTTTAGCAAGAAGGCGTGAGTCATGAGCACAAAAGCCATCTATCCCGGCACGTTTGATCCCATCACCAACGGTCATCTTGATATCGTCACTCGCGCCAGTGCGATGTTCGATAAAGTGTTGCTGGCGATTGCCGCAAGCCCGAGCAAAAAGCCGATGTTCGATTTGAATGAACGTGTAGCCCTGGCTCAGCAGGCTGTTTCACATATCCCGAATGTTGAAGTGGTGGGCTTCAGTGACCTGATGGCCAATTTTGCCCGCGCACAGCAGGCCAATATTTTGATTCGTGGTCTGCGTGCGGTTGCAGATTTTGAATACGAGATGCAGTTGGCGCACATGAACCGCCACCTGATGCCAGAGCTGGAAAGTGTGTTTCTGATGCCTTCGAAAGAGTGGTCATTCATTTCATCTTCGCTGGTGAAAGAAGTGGCTCGCCACGACGGTGATGTCGCCCACTTCCTCCCCCCTGCCGTTCATCAGGCGCTGATGGATAAGCTGAAGCCTTAGTGCACTCTTCTTGCCGGATGGCGTTAACGCTTATCCGGCCTACAACCAACAAACAGACTAGTGAGTTATTTCTGGCACTGGCGGCAGTAAAACGTCGCCCGCTGCGCGTGTTTCGTCGCAATGATCGGTGCCCCGCACACTCTGCATGGCTCATCTTTACGGCCATAGACCTGCAGCTCCTGCGCGAAATAGCCCGGTTTACCATCACTTTGCAGAAAATCTTTTAGCGTCGTTCCACCTTGCTCAATTGAGCGCAGCAAAACAGCCTTAATCACGCGCACCAATAGCTCGCACTCTTGTGGTGAAAGCGATGACGCCAGGCGATCGGGATGGATCCCGGCGGCAAAGAGCGATTCACTGGCGTAAATGTTCCCTACACCGACCACCAGTTTGTTATCCATTAGCCAGGGCTTGATTGGGGTTTTCTTCTTTGCGCATTTTTCACGGAAGTAGTCAGCGTTAAACGCCTCGCTGAGAGGCTCAGGCCCAAGATGCGCCAGCACGCTGTGTCCTTCAAGCTCTTTGGTCCACAACCACGCGCCAAAGCGACGTGGGTCGGTATAGCGCAGCACTTTGCCGTTGCTCATCACCAAATCAACATGGTCATGTTTTTCGGCCGGACGCTCTTCAGGCAAAATGCGCAAACTCCCGGACATGCCCAGATGAATGATTATCCAGCCATCCGGCAGTTCAAGAAGCAGATATTTGGCACGTCGCTGGACGCTGAGCACAGGTTTATCGCTGAGGCTGTGAATTTCAGCCGAGACTGGCCAGCGCAGGCGGCCGTTACGAACAATAGCGTGCAGGATGGTTTCACCGACCAGATGTGGCTCAATGCCACGACGGCTGGTTTCAACCTCTGGTAATTCAGGCATGACGTCTCCGAAAACCGTTCAGGATGCTCTCTATTATGGGGACGTGCAGAAAACAAAAAACCCCGCAAGAGCGGGGTTTTCGTACAAGGAGACTAAAATTATTTAATTTTAGCTTCTTTGTAAAGTACGTGCTGACGGACAACTGGATCGAACTTTTTCAGTTCCAGTTTTTCCGGCTTAGTACGCTTGTTCTTCGTGGTGGTGTAGAAGTGACCAGTACCAGCAGAAGAAACCAGCTTGATTTTCTCACGAATACCTTTAGCCATGATTCAATTCCTCTTAGTACTTAGTACTTATCGCCACGGGCACGGATGTCAGCCAGAACTGTATCAATGCCTTTCTTATCAATAACACGCATACCTTTAGCAGATACACGCAGGGTGACAAAGCGCTTCTCGCTCTCAACCCAGAAACGGTGAGAGTGCAGGTTCGGCAGGAAACGGCGCTTAGTCGCGTTCAGTGCGTGGGAACGGTTGTTACCGGTCACCGGACGCTTGCCAGTTACTTGGCAGACTCGGGACATGTCTATTCTCCAAAAATCAAATTAGCTCGAGCTTCGTATAGGGTATT
>NZ_JBOFIN010000144.1:0-10349 GCF_051650185.1 Scandinavium sp. | reverse complement strand
CCGGCACCGGTCACCGCGACACGCAGTGGCATACCAATTTTGCCCATGCCAATTTCCAGCGCATCGGCAGTAGCTTGGATAGCGGTATGAATCGCCTCAACGTTCCACTCCACTTCCGCCAGACGCGCACGCACCGCTTCCAATGGCGCTTGCGCGACCGGACGCAGATGTTTTTTCGCTGCATCTTCATCAAACGCAGCAAAATCTTCGAAGAAGTAACGGCTAGCCGCTGCCATCTCTTTCAGTGTCTTGCAACGCTCGCCCAGCAACTTAACGATATCAGTCAGCGCCGGACCATTTTCGGTGTTGATCCCTTGATCTTGCATATGCCACGCCAAGTACTCAGCAACACGCGCAGGATCAGCATGGTTGATATAGTGATGGTTCAGCCACAGCAGCTTATCGGTGTTAAACGCACTGGCTGATTTGCTTACCGCATCCAGCGAGAACAACTGCTCCATCTCGGCAATCGAGAAGATCTCCTGATCGCCATGGGACCAACCCAGACGCACCAGATAGTTCAGCAGCGCTTCTGGCAGGTAACCGTCATCACGGTACTGCATCACGCTCACCGCACCATGACGCTTAGACAGCTTCTTACCGTCATCACCCAAGATCATCGATACGTGGGCATACTCAGGTACCGGTGCACCCAGCGCTTTCAGAATGTTGATCTGACGCGGCGTGTTGTTGATATGGTCTTCACCACGGATAACATGCGTGATCTCCATATCCCAGTCATCCACAACCACACAGAAGTTGTAGGTTGGCGAACCATCGGTACGGCGGATAATCAGGTCATCCAGCTCTTGGTTGCTAAATTCAATCGGACCACGGATCAGATCGTTAAAAATCACTGAACCTTCTTGTGGGTTACGGAAACGCACCACATGCGGCTCATCCGGAGTATGGTTATGCGCGTGATCGCGGCAGCAACCATCGTAACGTGGTTTCTCTTTCTTCTCTTCCTGCTCAGCACGCAGCGCTTCCAAACGCTCCTTAGAGCAATAGCAACGGTATGCGGTACCGGCTTCCAGCATCTCATCGATGATGGCGTTGTAACGGTCAAAACGCTTGGTCTGATAATACGGACCTTCATCCCAGCCCAGATCCAGCCAGTTCATCCCATCCATAATGGCATCGATGGCTTCCTGAGTAGAACGCTCCAGATCGGTATCTTCAATCCGCAGAACAAACTCACCGCCCATACGACGGGCATATAACCAAGAGTAAAGAGCGGTACGAGCACCACCCACATGCAGATAACCGGTAGGACTTGGCGCAAAACGCGTTTTAATTTTCATGGTGAATCCAGGCCTTTGCTAAAGCTGTAGATATAAGCAGGTATAAAATTCTGTCAGTAGTTACCGGCGTGATACCTCACATCACAACGCCACTACACACAGCACTCACAGCACACCGTCACGGTTTAACCTGCAAAACGCTATATATAGAGAAGAGCACACCGAATAAAACTGAAAAGTGGCGCTTATTTTAGCACTCCCCCCAGAATGCACCAAGGTAACTAACGCGTTGCAGGCTAAAGCGATGCAAAAAAAGTCATTTTGTGGAAAAATAAATCAAATAGCTTGTTTTTACGACGGACGTACAGTTTGGCTAAAAAAACCGTTGACTCTCAACGCTTAGCCCCTATAATGCGGCCCTCGTTGACGGCGGGCGATTAGCTCAGCTGGGAGAGCACCTCCCTTACAAGGAGGGGGTCACTGGTTCGAACCCGGTATCGCCCACCATACTTTCGCCGTCACGAAAACCTGATTATTCAGGTACTGGATGGGTCGTTAGCTCAGTCGGTAGAGCAGTTGACTTTTAATCAATTGGTCGCAGGTTCGAATCCTGCACGACCCACCAAATTCAGACAAAAGCGCTTTTCGGCGCTTTTGTTGTTTCTGGGCTCTGTGCTAAATGTGCAGGATAACGTTGCTTTAGCAACGGCCCGAAGGGCGAGCAAAGCGAGTCATCCTGCACGACCTCTTGCAGCGACCAGCAGTATCCTTCCCCCAAACTTTTCCCTCAAGCACCTATAGCTTTATGCCGATAACTCCATTTTCCCCTTTAAAAGGAGTTAATGATGGCCGCCATTTCAATGCCCTCTTCCTCTGCCCCTGGCCTGCAAACGACAACCGTAAATGCTTCCCCGCAGGGTAACGACACCTCTTCGCAGATAACTCGTATCACGCAGCAAATTACCAAACTGACTCAGCAACTGAAAACCATTGCCGACGGCCCCGGTGATGCGGATGAAAAACAAAAAGAAGCGGAGCTGATTCAGGAACAAATCACTATGCTTGAAGCGCAACTGGCAGAGCTTCAGCGCCAGCAAGCAGAAAAAGAGATGGCTCAACAGCAGCCTGCCACACCGATGACTGGCGTGAATAATCCTTCAGACGATCACCAGATAGATATTTACGTCTGATACAAAGGATCGTGCATCCTGGCCGCCGTCAGGGCTTTGGCCTGCTGTCCGACCACGTCCCACAGCGCCTGCGCTGCGGTCGAAAGCGATCTGTTTTTCCGTCGTGCCAGCATCAGCTGACGTTCTACCACCGGTGTCAGCCGTTTGACCATCAGCTGACTTCCCTGTGGCAACGGCAACGCCAGCGCTGGCAAAATGCTGATACCTATTCCTGATTCCACCATCGGAAACAGCGTCGCCGGATGGCCAATTTCCTGAACAATTTTGGCCTCTATTTCATGATGCCTCAGCGCAGCATCAATCAGCGGGCGGCTTCCGGAGGCATAATCCTGCAAAACAAGCCTGGCCTCCTGTAACGCCTGCCAGGAAACTGAAGGCAAAGAGGCGAAAGCATGATCCCGTCGGCACAGCACAAAAAACGGTTCAGAGAGGATCGCTTCACACTGCAAATCGCTTACTGCGCCCGGATCAATCACAATGCCGAAATCAACCTCCCCCTGGCGAATGCTTTCAAGCACCCACTGCTGCGGCCTGTCGTGGAGGACAAAATCTATCTCGGGATAGCGCTGATTGCTGTCCGCGATGCACTGCGGGATGAGATGCGCCGATATCGTCTGGCTGGCAGCAACGCGCACCGTGCCGCTTAGCTGCTGCCCCACTCGCCCGGCATCGCGCAACGTGCTGTTCAGTTCATCTAGTAAACGCTCAAGACGGGCGGCAAGCTGCTGTCCGGCTTCAGTCAGCACAACTTCTCGCGTAGTCCTGTCCAGCAAACGTACGCCCGTTTGATACTCAAGCTCTTTCACACTGTGACTGACCGCAGACTGACTCAGGCCAATCATCTCCCCTGCCCGGCTAAAGCTTCTGGCCTGAGCGACGGTAATAAAGACCTTCAGTTGACGCAGAGAGTAATTCATCTTTTTTATTCATCAATGAATGCAATAAATCAATTTTATTTCTCAAAGTGAAAAAAGCACAATAGCGTCATTCACTTTCAGGAGCGTTTATGAAACTTTTTCGTATTCTTGACCCCTTCACGCTGACGCTGATCTGCACGGTTTTGCTGGCTTCTCTCTTTCCCGCTCGCGGGGGATTCGTGCCGTTTTTCGAAGGGTTAACCACCGCCGCCATTGCGTTGCTGTTCTTTATGCATGGCGCGAAGCTCTCACGTGAAGCCATCATTGCTGGCGGTAGCCACTGGCGTTTACACCTGTGGGTGATGTGCAGCACCTTCGTGCTGTTCCCGGTTTTAGGTGTGCTTTTCGCCCGCTGGGCACCCGTCGATGTCGACCCGGCGCTTTACAACGGCTTTTTATATCTCTGCATCCTGCCAGCAACCGTTCAGTCCGCTATAGCCTTTACCTCCATGGCTGGCGGCAACGTCGCCGCAGCCGTGTGTTCAGCCTCAGCTTCAAGTCTGCTTGGGATATTTGTTTCTCCCTTGCTGGTTGGCCTGCTGATGAACCTTCACGGCGCGGAAGGCAGCCTGGAGCAGGTCGGCAAGATCATGCTGCAGCTGTTACTGCCCTTCGTGCTGGGTCATCTCTCCCGCCCCTGGACTGGCGCATGGGTCGCTCGCAATAAAAAATGGATTTCCAAAACCGACCAGACGTCGATTCTGTTAGTGGTTTACTCCGCCTTCAGTGAAGCGGTGGTCAACGGCATCTGGCATAAAGTTGGCGTGGGTTCGCTGCTGTTTATCGTGGTGGTGAGTATTGTGCTGCTGGCGATTGTTATCGTGGTGAATACCGTGGTGGCCCGCAAATGTGGCTTCAATAAGGCAGATGAAATTACGATTGTGTTCTGCGGGTCAAAAAAGAGCCTGGCCAACGGCATTCCGATGGCCAATATTCTCTTCCCTACCGCCATGATCGGCATGATGGTCTTGCCGCTCATGATTTTCCATCAGATTCAGTTGATGGTTTGCGCAGTGCTGGCTCGTCGCTATAAACGTCAGGCAGACGAGCTGCAGGCTAAAAATGCCGACGATGAGGTGAAAGCCTAGCGGTGACGTTTGAGGGGCTGAACAAGATGTGTCAGCCCTTCGGTTTTAATCAGCAACGCAATCGCCATCAGCTCGCCCAGTCGCCCGGCAGGAAATTCATCTTTGCGGGCGAACCACAGCAGATACTCTTCCGGCAAATCAATCAGCATCCTGCCTTTGTATTTGCCGAAGGGCATTTCGGTGTTAGCGATATCAATCAGTTGCTCTTTTTCCACTTCAGGCTCCCAGCAGGCGTAACATTTCAGCTTCGTCGATGACCGCAATGCCCAGCTCTTGTGCTTTCGCAAGCTTCGACCCCGCCGCTTCCCCGGCAATCACTAAATCCGTTTTCTTCGATACGCTGCCCGCCACTTTGGCTCCCAGCTCTACAAGGCGCGCTTTGGCATCATCACGAGACATCTGACTCAGGCTGCCAGTCAGCACGACAGTTTTCCCGGCAAACGGACTGTCAATCTCTTCGGCATTAATGACCACCGGCGCAGGCCAGTGCACACCTTCTTGCAGCAGTTGCTGAATTACCTCACGGTTACTCTCTTCAGCAAAGAAGTTGAAGACGTGAGTCGCGACCACGATGCCGACATCCTGTACTTTTTGCAGGTCTTCAATGGAGGCAGCAAGCAGAGCGTCCAGCGTGCCGTAATGTGCGGCAAGCCCGGCAGCCGTGGCTTCTCCGACTTCCCGGATGCCCAACGCATAGAGGAATCGCGCAAAGGTTGTCTCTTTGGACTTTTCCAGGGCACTCACCACATTCTGCGCTGATTTTGGCCCCATGCGATCCAGACCGGTGAGTTTGCCCGCCGTCAATCGGAAGAGGTCTGCCGGAGTATGGACGTATTCTTTCTCAACCAGCTGATCGATGATTTTATCGCCCATGCCGTCGACATCCATCGCACGACGCGAGACAAAGTGTTTCAGCGCTTCTTTGCGCTGTGCGCCACAAATCAGACCGCCAGTACAACGAGCCACCGCCTCACCCTCAACGCGTTCCACATCAGAACCACAAACCGGGCAATGCGTCGGGAATTCGATGGCACGCGTCTCTTCCGGGCGTTCAGACAGCACAACGTTCACCACCTGAGGGATAACGTCACCAGCACGACGAATCACGACTTTATCGCCGATACGCAGGCCCAAACGTTCGATTTCATCGGCATTGTGCAGAGTGGCATTGCTGACCAGCACACCAGCGACCTGAACAGGTTCCAGACGTGCTACTGGTGTAATCGCACCAGTGCGGCCGACCTGGAACTCCACATCACGTACAAACGTCATTTGTTCTTGTGCCGGGAATTTGAAGGCCACGGCCCAGCGTGGTGCGCGCGCTACAAAGCCGAGTTGTTCCTGTAATGCAAGGGAGTCGACCTTGATGACCACACCGTCGATATCAAAACCAAGATGCGGACGGTCTTCTTCAACCTTGTGGTAGTAAGCGAGCACTTCCTCAGGAGAGTTGCAGAGCTTCACTCGATTACTGACCGGCAAGCCCCACTCTTTAAACTGCTGCAGACGACCCAGATGGCTGGCTGGCAATTCGCCACCTTCCAGAATACCCACGCCATAGCAGAAGAAAGTAAGTGGTCGCTTCGCGGTAATTCTTGGATCAAGCTGGCGAAGAGACCCTGCCGCCGCGTTACGCGGGTTAGCAAACAGCTTCCCGCCCGTACGGCGCGCATCTTCATTGATTTTCTCAAAGCCCGCCTGAGGCAGGAACACCTCACCGCGCACTTCCAGACGAGCTGGAATATTATCCCCACGGAGCTTCAGCGGTATGGCACGGATGGTACGCACATTAGCGGTAATATCTTCCCCGGTGGTGCCATCCCCGCGAGTGGCGGCCTGTATCAAAACCCCGTTTTCATACAGAATGCTGACGGCCAGCCCATCCAGCTTCAGCTCACAGCAGTAAGTGAGCGCATCAGTGCTTTTCAGCCTGTCCTGAACTCGCTTGTTGAACGCGACGAAACTCTCTTCATCAAAGACGTTATCCAGCGAAAGCATCGGGACTTCATGACGGATCTGGCTGAAGGAAGTGAGGGGAGCCGCGCCCACGCGCTGAGTTGGGGAGTCCGGCGTAATGAGCTCGGGATGTTTCTCCTCCAGCTCACGCAGTTCGCGCATCAGCCGATCGTATTCGGCGTCTGGCACTTCCGGCGCATCCATAACGTGATACAGGTATTCGTGATGGCGAAGCGTGGTTCGCAGTGCTGTCAGTTGTTGTTCGATTGGTTCCATATCCCACCATCAATGATAAAAAACCCCCGACAGGCGGGGGTTCAGTAAGGGTGCGGTACGCCTGACTTATCAGGCGTTGGCTTCTTTCACTTCGCGAATGCGATCCTGATAATCGCGCACTTTCTGTGGCGTTATCATGCGACGCTGATCGTCCAGCACCACACCACCGACTTCGTCCGCAATGTACTGTGCCGACTGGAGCATCAGTTTGAAGTTTTGCAGTTCGTCACCGTAGGACGGCACCTGCATAAAGATTGTGACACCCGGGGTCTGCATGTCGGCCATGTTTTCCGGGTCGAACGTGCCAGGTTTCACCATGTTAGCAAGACTGAACAAGGCTGGACCGCCGCCGCCAGGATTGAGATGGCGGTGATAAATATTCATATCGCCAAACACAAACCCGGTCTGCTCGATGCTGTTGCGCAGCAATTCGCCGTTAATATGCGAGCCTTGATGGGCTGCAACGCTGAGAACAATAACAGTCTCTTTGCGTTCCTGTTTCACTGGCTGTGGTTCTTCTACGGCTGCCGGTTGTGGTTCAGGCGCTGACGGCTGTGCGACAGGCTGCGGAGCAACGGGCTGAGGCTCAGCAACAGCAGGTTGAACCGGCTGTGACGGAGCAACATGAGGCTGCTGCACAGGCTGCTGATACTGCGGTGCCGGCTGCTGTGGTGTGACCTGAGGCTGAACCGGTGGACGTTGTTCCACGGGTTGCTGCACAGGTGCCTGGTGAACCGGCTGCTGACGCACTGGCTGCTGAGACGGTGCGGGCTGACGAGCGGGCTCCTCATGACGTACCGGCGGCTGCACCTGACGCTCATAAGGCGGCTGGTACTGGTGTTGCGGCGCCTGGTGGGCAGCATCATGCTCCCCGGCGTGCATATCCTGGGCAGGGTTCACTCGATGAACACGAACTTCACCTACACCATCGTCATCAAAGTCGTCATCATCCGACGCTTCGTCGCCACGCGATTTCATGCGTTTCATTGGGCGATCGCGGAACATCGAAGAACGTTCTTTGCGGCTGGTCCAGAAACCGTGAACCAGGAGTGCAATTATGGCGATCGCGCCAACGATGATTAATATCAGACGCAAATCCTGCATCATTATATTCTCTGTTGTTCTAACACCTTGCCACCACGGCAAACATTTACTCACTAAGAGTATTTGCCCATCACGTCAAGTGCAAGTGTGTACCAGGAATTCGGACAATAAAGATGAACCAAATCGTGCTTTTTGCTGTTTTTTCGAACATTTCCTAACTGGTTATCGTCCGCCAACCCGATAAAATTGCTTTGCAACTGCCAGGACATTTTACAAAAGGAGTATCGCCAGACCATGGTTTCCTCATCTGCACCCCGTAGCGGGGTCTACTATTTTTCTCAGGGCTGGAAACTCATCCGCCTGCCCGGCATTCGTCGTTACGTTTTTCTGCCGCTGCTGGTGAACATCGTTTTGATGGGCGGTGCCTTCTGGTGGCTGTTTAGCGAATTGGGTAACTGGATCCCGTCGCTGATGAGTCGGGTGCCAGACTGGCTGCAGTGGCTGAGCTATCTGCTATGGCCAATTGTAGTTATCTCAGTATTACTGGTCTTTGGGTATCTCTTCTCTACCCTCACAAACCTTATTGCAGCGCCCTTCAGCGGGCTACTGGCAGAACAGCTCGAAGCACGGTTAACAGGCGCCACCCCGCCGGATACTGGCGTGCTGGGCGTAATGAAAGATGTCCCGCGAATCATGAAGCGCGAATGGCAAAAGCTGGCCTGGTATCTGCCCCGCGCGTTGGTATTACTGATTTTGTACTTCATTCCGGGGATTGGCCAAACCGTCGCGCCCGTGCTGTGGTTCCTGTTCAGCGCCTGGATGATGGCCATTCAATATTGCGACTATCCGTTTGATAACCACAAAGTGCCTTTCAAAACCATGCGAGAAGCGCTGCGCTCACGCAAAGTGACGAACATGCAGTTTGGCGCGCTCACAAGCCTTTTCACCATGATCCCGATATTGAACCTGGTCATTCTGCCAGTGGCTATTTGTGGTGCCACCGCCATGTGGGTTGACTGTTATCGCGATAAGCACGCGCTCTGGAAATGACCCTCTTCTGTATATAAAGGTAAAGCCGGGGCGACGAATGTCGTCCCTTATTCCATACTGATAACCTTTATTTCACATCAGCATATCGTTATACGAAAACTTTCCTTCCACATCATGACCATCTGCGTATGCTGGAGTCGTTCCCAAATTTCAGACAGTTAAGGACTGGCTATGAGCAAGATTTTTGAAGATAACTCGCTGACAATCGGTCATACGCCGCTGGTTCGACTGAACCGAATCGGTAATGGACGCATCCTCGCGAAGGTGGAATCCCGCAACCCGAGCTTCAGCGTCAAATGCCGCATCGGTGCCAATATGATTTGGGATGCCGAAAAACGTGGTGTGCTGAAACCGGGCGTCGAACTGGTTGAGCCAACCAGCGGCAACACCGGCATCGCGCTGGCTTATGTTGCTGCGGCCCGTGGCTACAAGCTGACGCTGACCATGCCAGAAACCATGAGCGTGGAGCGCCGCAAACTGCTGAAAGCACTCGGGGCCAATCTGGTGCTGACCGAAGGCGCGAAAGGCATGAAAGGTGCCATTCAGAAGGCAGAAGAGATTGTTGCCAGCGATCCGGAAAAATTCCTGCTGCTGCAACAGTTCAGCAACCCGGCAAACCCGGAAATCCACGAAAAAACCACCGGCCCGGAAATCTGGGAAGATACTGACGGTCAGGTTGACGTGTTTATCGCCGGCGTGGGGACTGGTGGTACGCTAACGGGTGTCACTCGTTATATTAAAGGCACAAAAGGTAAAACTGACCTGATTAGCGTCGCGGTTGAGCCAACAGATTCCCCTGTTATTACTCAGGCATTGGCAGGCGAAGAGATCAAACCAGGCCCACACAAAATTCAGGGCATTGGCGCAGGCTTCATTCCAGGTAACCTGGATCTGAAGATTATCGACAAAGTCATCACTATCACGAATGATGAAGCGATTTCGACCGCACGTCGTTTGATGGAAGAAGAAGGCATTTTGGCGGGGATCTCTTCGGGTGCAGCCGTCGCAGCCGCGCTGAAACTGCAGGAAGATGAAACCTTTACCAACAAGAATATAGTGGTTATTCTACCTTCTTCGGGTGAGCGTTACCTCAGCACCGCACTGTTTGCCGATCTCTTCACCGAGAAAGAACTGCAACAGTAATGCCAGAGTGTCAACGTTGCGTAAAAAAGCACCCGCCAGGGTGCTTTTTTGTGGCATACGTCATACTTTTGCCCCACCTGGCATTGCTTCCCCCCGTCGGGTCTGGTATTTAACCATCACATTTATTTTGAAGCGCGAAATTATTCAAATGTCGATTTCAGCGTGCTGAATCGATTTTATGATTTGGTTCAAATCCTGCTTTCGCGGCATAATGTTTAATGACGAGCTAAACGTCACCGGCCAGAAGTGCCTGCCAGGATTGCGTCAGACCTTCTGTGTCGTTTTCGTGTCCGCCGGCGCTAAATCTATACAGGCTAAAGTGTAGCCGCCAGGCTAGACTTTAGTTCCACAACACTAAACCTATAAGTTGGGGAAATATAATGTTCCAGCAAGAAGTTACCATTACCGCTCCGAACGGTCTGCACACCCGCCCTGCTGCTC
>NZ_JBOFIN010000143.1:0-36027 GCF_051650185.1 Scandinavium sp. | reverse complement strand
TTCAGCCAGAGTTTTGAAACCGTTGGACTGGATTGCAGAGAAGTGTACGAATACATCTTTGCTGCCATCTTCCGGAGTAATGAAACCAAAGCCTTTGGACTCATTAAACCACTTAACGTTACCTTTAATCTTAGACATCAATATTACCTTTACATGAAAATGGACACAAATGCTGTGTCGGCTAACAGTACAGCAATTGCGGGGCCTTTTGTCCAGCTTAACTTAACGAAAAAGTGATAAAAGTCTCTAATTTTTCGTTAAACCGGGAATTAGTCGTTGTTTTTCAACACGACTCAGGCCCCACTGCGCTGAGTACGTCATTTTGAGCGCTAAAACTGGAAGCGCATCCAGGCGAAGTATACGTTACCGTTGTTATAAGTGCCTGGAATATAAGTCATCTGGAACGTTGCTGGTCCGTAACCGATGGAAGCCAACGGCAATAAAACTGGGATTGGGATGTAATTCCAGTTATCACGCGCCGTGGCGCCGACGGTATAACCCAACCCCAGATGGAATTTATCATCGCTGAGCGGCCGCCAGGTTTTCTCCCAGCCATAGCCACCAATCGGTTCCCACTTGTTGAAGGAATCTTTAAAGGCCATCAGATACAGACCATGCCAGTTCCCTTTGTCATCCCAACGAGACTGGCCAAAACCCGCCCCCCAGGGGCGTTCGTTGTACTTGTCGGTTTTCTCTTTGTCGTACGCAAAACGCGCATGCCACGTGATGGCCGGCACGTAGAGATCGTAATGTTCAGGCGTATGCCAGGTTTCTGCGATGTTATCTTCAAGCGTTGAAAAAGCATCGCCCACCGTCGATGTAAAGTTTGCCTGCGCAGACGACGCAAGCAAACATTGTGCTGAAAATACCCACACAAAAAGCAAAAATTTATTTAATTTTAACACGTTACCCTAACTACTTATTTGTTCTTACCTGAACAGAATAACTATCGTAAAATTAATATAACCTTAACAAAAGCGGATTATTCCTTTTTTAAGATAATTCACAGCGCCGTTAAGACGCTGTTTACCATTATTAATAATCTGAATTTTAATTAATGCCTTTATGGTGCAGCATTTTATACAACGCGGGAATGACCAGCATGGATAACAGAGGCGCCGTCACCATGCCGCCAATCATCGGCGCCGCGATGCGACTCATCACTTCAGAGCCGGTCCCACTCCCCCACATGACAGGCAACAACCCTGCTATTATCGTGGCTACCGTCATCACTTTTGGCCTGACACGCAACACCGCGCCTTCGTGGATCGCACGCATTAATTGGCTATTATCCAGTGATCCTTGCGACGACTTATATTTGTCAATAACCGAATTCAGATAAAGCACCATAATAACGCCAAACTCTGCGGCCACTCCGGCTAACGCTATAAATCCAACCGCGCTAGCGACAGATAAATTATATCCCAACAGCCACAGTAACCAGACGCCGCCGACCAGCGAAAAAGGCAAAGTTCCCATGATCAATAACACGTCGGAAATACGTCGAAAGGTTAGCCACAGCAGCACAAAAATAATCATTAACGTTATCGGAAGCACTAATTTCAGCTTCGCGGCAGCCCGCTCAAGATATTCAAACTGCCCGGACCACGACAGTGTAACGCCTTGCGGAAGCACGACTTTCTGGGCAACGCGCTGCTGCATCTCCTCCACGGCCGATTTTAGATCCCGACCGCGCAAATCAACATAAATCCAGTTCGAAAGCCGCGCGTTCTCACTTTTGAGCATCGGTGGCCCATCAACAATCTTCACATCGGCGACTTCCCCCAGAGTAATTTGTCCGCCACCCGCCGTCAGCACGGGCAACTGGCGCAGCTTGTCGACGTTATCGCGCAGATCGCGTGAATAACGCACATTGATCGGATAGCGCTCACGCCCTTCTGTCGTTTGGCCTACGTTTTCTCCGCCCACCAGCGTGCTGACCAAAGACTGCAACTCAGCGACCGAGACACCATAACGAGCGGCCAGCTGCCTGTTAATGGAAATATCAACGTAACGCCCACCTGACAGCCGCTCCGCGAGGGCAGACGTCACACCCGGCACATCCTTGACCACGTGTTCAATGTCCTGGGCGATACGTTCGATATCCGCAAGATTATTGCCATTCACCTTGATCCCAATCGGGCTCTTAATGCCGGTTGCCAGCATATCCAGCCGGTTACGGATCGGCGGAACCCACACGTTAGCGATACCGGGCACCTGCACGGTTTTATCCAGCTCTTCAATCAGCTTCGCGGTGGTCATTCCCGGTCGCCACTGATCGCGCGGTTTGAAATGAATGGTGGTTTCCAGCATCGTCAGCGGGGCCGGGTCTGTTGCACTGTCAGCCCTTCCTGCTTTGCCAAACACGCTCGCCACTTCAGGCACGGTTTTTATCAGCCTGTCCGTTTGTTGCAGCAGACGGCTGGCTTCACGCACCGAGATCCCCGGCAGCGTGGAAGGCATATACAACAAATCACCTTCATCCAGCGGCGGCATGAATTCACTGCCCAATCGGCTGAGCGGCCACAGCGTTAACGCTAACAGGGCGACAGCCAGCACCACCGTGGTCTTAGGAAAAGCCAGCACTTTATCGAGCAACGGTTCATAGGCGCGAATCAGCGCCCGGTTTATCGGGTTAGCCTGTTCATCCGGGATTTTGCCGCGAATAAAATACCCCATTAACACCGGCACCAGCGTAATGCCAAGCCCTGCAGCCATCGCCATCGCCCAGGTTTTGGTGAAGGCCAGGGGCGCAAACATTTTCCCTTCCTGAGCTTCCAGCGAGAACACAGGAATGAACGAAAGCGTGATGATTAACAGACTGCAAAATAGCGCTGGCCCCACTTCAGTCGCCGCTTTCTCAGCAATCTGCCAATACTCAGCGCCTGAAGGCTGCTGCTCAGGATGCTCGAGCCGCCACTTCTCCAGCACTTTGTGCATGTTTTCAATCATCACAATCGCCGCATCCACCATCGCGCCGATGGCAATCGCAATCCCGCCAAGTGACATGATATTGGCGTTGATCCCCTGATAATGCATGACGATAAACGCCCCGAGCACGCCAAGGGGCAGGGAAACAATCGCCACCAGCGCCGAACGGAAGTGAAACAGAAACAGGGTGCAAACCAGCGCGACGACAATAAATTCCTCAATCAGTTTGTGCGTCAGCGTTTCAACCGCTTGCTCAATCAGGCCGGAACGGTCATATACCGGCACAATCTCCACCCCTTTCGGTAGCGTTTTTTGCACCTCCGTCAGCTTCGCTTTTACAGCGTGCAGAGTCTCCAGCGCATTCTTGCCGTACCGCATCACGATGATGCCGCCCGCCACTTCTCCTTCACCATTGAGTTCAGCCACCCCACGGCGGATTTCCGGGCCAATCTGTACGGTCGCGACATCGGATAACAGCACCGGAACACCTTCACGACTGGCGATCACCACCTGGCGGAAATCGTCCAGCCCTTTTAGATAGCCGGTGGTACGCACCATGTATTCGGCTTCCCCCATTTCAATCACGGCCCCCCCGCTTTCCTGATTTGCCGCTTTCAGTGCCGCCACCAGCTGCTGATGTGTCACGTTATACGCCCGGAGCTTGTCCGGATTGACCACCACCTGATACTGGCGAACCATGCCACCCACGCTGGCAACTTCCGACACATTGGGCACGGTTTTCAGCTCGTATTTCAGCGTCCAGTCCTGAAGGGCCCGTAAATCGGCGAGGCTGTGCCTGCCCGTTTGATCCACCAGCGCATATTCATAGATCCAGCCCACGCCCGTCGCATCGGGCCCCAACTCCGCTTTGACGCCTTCGGGTAGTTGAGACTGGATCTGGCTTAAATACTCCAGTAGCCGCGAGCGCGCCCAGTAGATGTCCGTTCCGTCCTCGAAAAGAACGTAAACATAGGCATCTCCGAACATTGAAAAGCCGCGCACGGTCTTCGCACCAGGCACTGAAAGCATGGTGGTCGTCAGCGGCCAGGTCACCTGATCTTCAATTACCTGCGGCGCTTTTCCCGGATAGCTGGCGCGAATGATGACCTGCACATCGGACAGATCGGGCAACGCATCCAGCGGGGCGCGCTGCACCGACCACCAGCCCCAAATCGCCATCCCCAAAGCTGCCAGGATAATCAGCAGCCGGTTGCGTAATGCACCACGAATCACGGCAGCTATCATTGTGCGCCCTCCCCAGGTTTCGTGGATTCAGGCAACGCGCTGCGCAAGCTGGCTTCGGAGTCAATCAGGAATTGCCCTGAGGTCACTACACTGTCGCCTTCTTTCAGGCCGCTTCGGATTTCTGTCCAGCCATCGGCGGACACGCCCGGCGTAACATCAACTGACCGGAAATGCCCGTTACCGGTGGAGAGGATCACCCTGGTGCCGTTACCGGTGGCGATCAGCGCTTCCTCCGGGATCGCCAGTACAGGAGCGGCTGGCTGAGATTTAGCCAGCGCCACGCGGACGTACATGCCGGGTTTCAGTTTCTGCTGTGGGTTATCCAGCACGATGCGTGCTTTCAGGGTTCGGGTCGTGGTTTCCAGCTGCGGTAACACTTCACTCACTCGCCCACCGAACGTTTCGCCGGGCCAGCTTTCTGCGAACGCACTGACTTCACTTCCCACGTTCAACACTGAGGCCTGACTTTGCGGGTAGTCCACCACCAGCCAGACCGGGTCAAGCGTCGCCAGTTCAAACAACGGTGCCGTGGCCGTGACCTGAGCGCCTTCACGGGTATCAAGCTTTGCGACGTAACCTGCGTTGTCTGCCCGCAGCGTCAGACGCGTTTGCGGCTTACCGCTACGCTCCACCTGACGAATAATGACGTCAGGCATAAATTGCAGCGCCAGCCTTTCGCGAGCCGCGCGGGTCAGCGCCGCATCGCCCAACTGGCGTACCGCCAGATACTCCTGCTGCGCAGCAGTCCATGACGGAACCCACAGTTGGGCCAGCGGTTCCCCTGCTTTTACCCACTGCTGAGGCGCACGGACGAACAGCTTTTCAACCACGCCGTTGGCCGGTGAAGGAACAGTTTGCAAGCTGCGCTCATCGGTGCTGACCGTCGCCCATGCCTGGAAAGGCGGCGTCAGGCTGCGCAACCGGGCTTGTTTCACCACCATCCCCAGATTCTGCTGTTGCTGCCCGCTGATGCTCACTCCACTTTGCGTCGGGTTTTCATCTGCGTATTTGGGGACCAGCTGCATATCCATAAACGGCGATTTCCCCGGCTTATCAAAGCGCTGACCGGGCACCATGGGGTCGTACCAATAAAGGACCTGCCGTTCAGGTTTCGCGTTTTCAGTGGGGATTTCATGGCCGAAGGAGCCTGCGTAATAACCACCGGCCGCGGCAAGCGTTGCTACAGCGAGGGCCGTCAGAATGAATGTCTTCACAGTGCTGTCTCCTGGGGGATCAGGTAACGAATAGCGGCCCAGTTACGGGCAACGGCTTTTTCGGCTTCGCTGGTCGAAAGCGTGGTATCGAGCAAATCCCGGCGAGCCGCTAACAACGCCGCCAGATCGGATTGCCCGGAGCGATACTGCGCGTTCAGCAACCGGACTCGCTGCTGCTGCAACGGCAGCACTTCATCACGCTGGCGCAGCCAAAGGGTTTGTGCGGCCTGATATTCAGCGACCAATGTGCTGAGCTGCGCGGTGTGCGCCCGGGTCGTTAACGCCAGCTGATCGTTGGCCTGCATCGTGCGGGAGACGTCGGCGGCATGGTCTTTGTCCTGCCGTTTTGACTGAAACAGGGGTAAATCCACCGTGAACATCACGCCGGCCATATCGTCGTACTCTTCTGAACGGTGAGCGTAATAGACCTCGACATCCACGTCGGGGATCGCGGCGACGGCGGATTCAGAAGAGCGTGCTTTGGCGGTATTGGCCTCTTTCGCTGCGGCGATAACTTCCGGATGCAGCGCGATACCCTCTTCGAGCGTTCTTTCGTCCGCAGGAAGGCGCTGCCAGGCAGAAAGCTTGCCGGAAATCTCTGTAACGGATTCGCCCGTCAGTTGCAGCAACCGAGCCTGCGCCAGGCGTACATCCCGTTCGGCTAGCGTGACCTTGTCGCGCATCGCACTCAGGCTTATCCGCAATGCGAGCACGCTATCCGGCGCGGAGGAACCCGCCGCCACACTGGCTTTGAGGACGCCAGGCTGATTTTCTGTTTCTTTGACCAGCGCGCGGGCGGCTTTTAACGCTTGCTCTGAAAGCGCCAGCTCCAGCCAGGCCTGTGCGGTATCACGTTGCAGATTGGCTAACAGCGTCAGCGCCTTAGCGTTCACGCTTTGCGACTGCGCCTGCAAGGTTTGCGCTTTGCGGTCGCGTTTTTCCTCGCTGACGTAGCGCTGCATAATGCCGACCTTCTGCATCGTCATGCCTTCACGGGTAAAACGGCCGTCATTGCTTCCCTGAACAGGCACGTTTTCAATGCCAAATTTCAGTTTGGGATCGGGGAGCTCACGGGCCGAATCGGCCATCGATTCCAGGGCTTTGGCTTCATTACGGCTGGCTGAAAGTTCAGCCGAATAGTTACGGGCTGCGGTCAGGGTCCTTTCGAGCGTCCACGCTTGCGCACTGGCGCAAGTGTGAAACAGCACGAGCAGCACCCCGCCGAGCCACTGGCTCAGCGTGTGTTTTTTCATGGTTATCCCCGGCTTAGTGGCGAACGGTCAGCGCGATAATTTCATAACGTCCGTCGATCAGACTGACGTCAAAATCTACCGGGTCGCCCACGGCCAGTTCCGGGAGAACAAGGGTTTTCGCCAGGGCAAACGGCATGGTCATCGGCGGCCATTGCAGTTCAGGCACGGCTTCATGGGAAAGGGTCAGCGAATCAGGTGCGATAGCTTTAACAGTGCCTTTGACATGCCAGGATTGCGAGACAGAAGCACTGGCGGGAGCGGTCGTTTGTGCAGAATGAGCCGGGAAAAGAGAAAAGACAGACAGCGCAATCGTCAGCGCGTGAGGCAGTAAATATTTCATGGTGTTCTCCAGATAATCGTTAATAAGGTGAAAATTAAGCGAGTTATCAGGAGGTTTTATTCACGGAACCGGCAAAAACGGAGCGTTGCCGGCGGCCCTGCTGCAGGTGGTTTGAGCGTCCAGTCAGTGGCTATCGTTGCCTCACAGGGCATGTCCACCAACGCAAGTGTGGTTGAGGCAGGAAGGGCTATCAGCGGGGGCTGCTCCAGCGGCTTGGGCGCATCTTCCGGCACACAGTGCTTTTCGCACAGCGGTGTCTTCATCTCCGTCTGCTTCATCGTCTGGTGATCCAGATGCTGAAGCATCGCGCTGTCACCCAACGGGCTCAGTTCGCAGTGATGAGAAGCAATTGCCAGCTGGCTTTGCAGGATCAGCACGCAAAACGCCACCAGCAGCATCGTCAGATGCCGACGCAGGAAACGTAGTCGCCAGGTCCAGGAAGCGTTCATGAGCAATGCCACTGAGAAAAAAGTGGCCTGAGTATACGCAGCGATAATTTTCAACAGGAAGCGTTTTTTAAACTCTTTACATTTCTGAGTGTTAGCGTGAAAAACAGATGATATTTGTTAACTTGTTCGTTTCATCTCAGCATCATTACAGTTAGCAATTATTCACCACATAAATAGTTATAATGTGATAGCCGTGTGTGTTTTGCTCTTCAGAAGGGTTGTGGTGAGCGGTTTATTGATTTTCGTCAGTAAGCGTTGACCGTTTCTTCGGCACATTTCCAGACTTCATATTTTACATCACCTTTCAGACAGATTTTTCTTTGGGCTGCAGGAACAGGAATCCATCATGCTAACGTTGTTTGAGCTCCTTATTGGGGTCGTCATCATTGTGGGCGTCGCCCGCTACATCATCAAAGGGTATTCAGCCACGGGCGTACTGTTCGTGGGCGGTCTGGCGTTGCTGATTGCCAGCGCCGTTATGGGCCACAAAATTCTGCCAGCCAGCGCCAACAGCACCGGCTACTCCGCCACGGACATCGTTGAATACATTAAAATTCTGCTGATGAGCCGCGGTGGCGACCTCGGCATGATGATCATGATGCTGTGTGGTTTTGCCGCCTACATGACCCATATCGGCGCCAACGACATGGTGGTGAAACTCGCTTCTAAGCCGCTGCGTTTTATTAACTCCCCTTACCTGCTGATGATTGCGGCCTATTTTGTGGCCTGCCTGATGTCACTGGCGGTTTCTTCCGCCACAGGGCTCGGCGTACTGCTGATGGCGACGCTGTTCCCGGTCATGGTTAACGTGGGGATTAGCCGTGGGGCCGCCGCCGCTATTTGTGCCTCTCCTGCCGCCATTATTCTGTCGCCAACCTCTGGCGACGTGGTGCTGGCAGCAAAAGCCGCCGAAATGCCGCTGATCGATTTTGCGTTTAAGACGACGCTGCCGATTTCCATTGCGGCGATCGTCTGCATGGCGGTCGCACACTTCTTCTGGCAGCGTTATCTCGATAAAAAAGAAAACATTTCCCACGAGATGCTCGACGTCAGTGAAATCACCACCAACGCGCCTTCTTTCTACGCCATTCTGCCTTTCACGCCGATCATCGGGGTGCTGATTTTTGACGGCAAATGGGGCCCGGAACTGCACATCATCACCATTCTGGTCATCTGTATGCTGCTGGCAGCCATCCTCGAATTCTGCCGTGGCTTCAACACACAGAAAGTGTTCTTGGGCCTGGAAGTGGCCTATCGCGGCATGGCGGATGCCTTCGCAAGCGTCGTGATGCTGTTGGTCGCCGCTGGGGTGTTTGCCCAGGGCTTAAGCACCATCGGCTTTATCGATAGCCTGATTTCCATCGCCACGTCGTTCGGCTCCGCAAGTATTATCCTGATGCTGGTCCTGGTTGTGCTGACCATGCTCGCGGCGATGACAACCGGTTCCGGTAACGCGCCGTTCTATGCGTTTGTCGAAATGATCCCGAAACTGGCGCATACCTCCGGCATTAACCCGGCGTACCTCTCCATTCCGATGCTACAGGCCTCTAACCTCGGCCGTACCATTTCCCCGGTTTCCGGTGTGGTGGTTGCGGTTGCCGGGATGGCAAAAATCTCGCCTTTCGAAGTGGTGAAGCGTACCTCTGTCCCGGTGCTGGTCGGGCTGATTGTCGTGATCATCGCCACGGAATTGATGGTGCCGGCGGGCGTTGTGCATTAATTTCGCTGAGTAACAAAAAGGCGCCTGAGGGCGCCTTTAAATTGCAGACAAAGAAGGAAAAAGCGTGGTTTTTCCTTCTTTGTGGTTAGCAGCCGAAAATCAATAAATTGATTTTCCTTGTTATTTATTGGGTGATATCTGCCCGTCTCTGCTGGCATAAAGTTTATCATTACTTTGAAAGGCGCCTGAAGGCGCCTTTTTTGTGCTTTAATGTTTCCTGAAACATCCATAGCAAAATCAGGAAAAACCATGTTCAGGAAGGATATCGCTGCCGCCTGCGCCGCCACGTTGATGCTGTGCGCGCCACTTACTCATGCCGACCCGCTCTCTGCCACACAGTACGGTGATTTTGACCGCTACGTGCTGGCGCTTTCCTGGCAGACCGGCTTTTGTCAAAGCATGCAGGACCGCAATCGTAACGAGCCCGATGAGTGCCGTTTGCAGAAAGACGAAGCCGACAAAACCAATTACCTGACCGTGCATGGCCTGTGGCCGGGGTTGCCTAAATCCATCGCGGCCCGTGGCGTGGATGACCGCCGCTGGATGCGCTACGGCTGCGCCACCCGTCCTGTTCCGAACATGCCCGAAGTGCGCGCCAGCCGAAAATGTTCAGCGGCAGAAACCGGGTTGTCGCTGGAAATGGCAAACAAGCTCAATAACGTCATGCCCGGCAGCGGCGGCACCTCTTGTCTGGAACGCTACGAATACGCTAAACATGGCGTCTGCTTTGGTTTCGATCCGGATGCCTATTTCGGCACCATGGTGCGTCTGAATGGCGAAATTAAGCAGAGCCCACTCGGCAAGTTCCTGGCCGATAACTACGGCAAAACCGTCAGCCGCAACGCCTTCGACAGCGCTGTCGCCAAAAGCTACGGCAAAGAGAGCGTAAAAGCCTTCAAACTTACCTGTAACGGCAACCCGGCGTACCTGACTGAACTGCAAATTGCGATTAAAGCCAGCGCCATCAACGCCCCGTTGACCGCAGGCTCTCTGTTGTCGCAGCCACACCCAGGCAACTGCGGCCAGCAGTTTGTCATCGATAAAGCCGGACACTAACTCTCCTGGAAGTACGCCCGACACATCACGTGCGGGCGTTTCCATTACGACTGAATAAACGCCAGCAAATCTTCGTTAATTTGCTGCTTGTGAGTGGTGCAGATCCCGTGGGAGCCGCCCTTATACACCTTCAGCTCTGAATGCGGCAGAATGTCGGCGGCCACTTTGCCACAGGTTTCGAACGGCACTATCTGGTCATCATCGCCGTGGATCACCAGCGTCGGGATAGTCATACGCTTCAGGTCTTCGCGCAGATCGGTTTCTGAAAATGCTTTAACACAGTCATAAAGCGCTTTAATGGAGCCCTGCAAACCCTGAGCGACAAAGCTATCGCGTACCGCTTCCGACACTTTCGCCCCGGAGCGGTTGTAGCCATAAAACGCCATGGTCAGCTCATGGAAGAACGCGCCACGATCATTCACCACGCCTTCACGAATGCCGTCAAACACCTCTTTGGGCACGCCGTTTGGGTTGAAATCGGTTTTCAGCATGATCGGGGTCACTGCGCCAATCAACACCGCTTTGGCAACGCGATCGGTGCCATGACGGCCGATGTAGCGCGCCACTTCGCCACCTCCGGTGGAGTGCCCGACATGCACCGCATCTTTCAATTTCAGGTGCGCCGTCAGTTCCGCAAGATCGTCGGCGTACTGGTCCATGTTATGTCCGTCCCAGGGCTGTGAGGATCGGCCATGCCCACGGCGATCGTGCGCAATCACGCGGAATCCTCGTGAGCCGAGAAACAGCATCTGGTCCTCAAACGCATCTGCCGTTAAGGGCCAGCCGTGACTGAACACCACGGGCTGACCCCTTCCCCAGTCTTTGAAATAGAGACTACTGCCATCTTTCAGGGTCAATTTATCGTAACCGCTCATGGGATCTCCTGTTTCCTGAATAGGCTGACGCCGGAAGGCGCAGCGGTGCTTATCAAGGATAAGACAGATTTGAGAGCGGTCACGTTTATCGAACAAATTTTCTTCGAATCGATAAATCTTCTGGTTATTTGAACCCCGTCGCAAAGTGTTAATAAATGTGTCCGATCGTATTTACAGCACCCGCCATGTTACCAGTATCATGTTACCGGTATCAGTGATAAATGCAGGGATTAAGCCACGCAATCACTACCTCTTTTGCTGTCACGATCACAGAGGATATTAAGATGACAGAAGTCACGAACGCACTCGGAGCCGGTACGCTGCTCGGCATCGCCGCAGGTGCCGTCGCACTCCTGCTGGTATTGATCATGCGCTTTAAAGTGCATGCCTTTTTAGCCTTAACCCTTGTCAGCATCGTGGTAGCTCTGCTGACCGGTATTTCGTTTGATAAAGTGGTTCCCACTCTGCTGACCGGTTTCGGTGGCACGCTGGCAGGCGTTGCGCTGCTGGTTGGGCTGGGAGCCATGATTGGTCGTTTGCTGGAGGTGTCCGGTGGTGCAAAAGTGCTGGCCGATACCCTCATCAACAAGTTTGGTGAACACCGTGCGCCGTTTGCGCTGGGTGTGGCCTCACTGCTGTTTGGTTTCCCGATCTTCTTCGACGCTGGTCTGGTGGTGATGCTGCCTATCATTTTCAGCGTGGCGAAGCAGTTTGGCGGTTCCACGCTGAAATATGCCTTCCCGGCTGCGGGTGCTTTTGCGGTCATGCACGCGCTGGTTCCACCCCATCCGGGCCCGGTTGCAGCCAGTGAACTGCTTGGTGCAAACATCGGCCTGCTGGTGATTGTGGGTCTGATTATCGCCCTGCCAACCTGGTACATCGGCGCGTATCTGTACGGTCTGTACGCCGGGAAGAAATTCGACATCAAACTGCCGTCTTCCTTCCTCGGCGAAGTAGAAGCCGATGCGAACCACAAGCCGCCATCATTCGGCATGGTACTGACCATCCTGCTGATGCCGCTGGTGCTGATTTTCCTCGAAACCGGTCTGAACACCGCCGTGGTATTAGGCTGGGTCGCCAAAGACGACACCGTGGTGAACTTCCTGCGTATGCTCGGCAAAACCCCGGTGGCGCTGCTGATCACCGTGTTCTTTGCGCTGGCTGTTTTCAGCCGTCAGCACAGCCTTAAGCATCTGGAAAAAATCTGTGACGGCGCGTTAGGCCCAATCTGCGGCATCATTCTGGTGACGGGTGCAGGCGGGATGTTTGGTGGCGTTCTGCGTGCCAGCGGCATCGGTGACGCTCTGGCGGGTGTGCTGTCTGATACCGGTATGCCAATTATTGTCGCGGCCTTCGTGATTTCCACGGCACTGCGCGTGGCGCAAGGTTCTGCCACTGTCGCTCTGACCACTACCGCTGCGCTGGTCGCCCCAATGGTTCATGCTACGACCGGCATCAGCCAGCTTGATTTGTGCTTTATCGTTATCGCCATCGCGGGCGGCGCGACCGTCCTTTCGCACGTCAACGACTCCGGTTTCTGGCTGGTCGGTCGCTTCCTAGAAATGGACGAGAAAACCACGCTGAAAACCTGGACGGTGATGGAGACGCTGCTTGGCAGCATCGCCTTCCTGCTGGCGCTGATTGGTAGCCTGATCTTCTAATGTGAGCCAAATCACTTCAAAGAAGTGACGACAGTCAGTATGATGGCTCTACCCCAAAACCCTCGTCTTGCACGACGAGGGTTTTCTTTTGGATACAGGTACCTGGAAAAACATGGAGTAAACGATGACCAGACCCGCCATTATCATTAATGAGTTCGATGCCGAGCGCATCGACCGGCTGCTTGAGAAACCTGAATGGGCTAACTCCCCGGTCGCTCAGGCGCTGAATGATGAACTGGACCGCGCGCAAATGTGCGCTCCGACAGAGATGCCGCACAACGTGGTCAGCATGAACAGCCAGGTAAGATTCCGCGATCTGACCAACAACGAAGAGCGTGTCCGTACGCTGGTGTTCCCGGCCAACATGACCGACAGCAGCACGCAGCTTTCCGTTCTGGCTCCGGTTGGCGCGGCCCTGCTTGGCCTGCGCGTGGGCGATACCATCAACTGGACGCTGCCAAACGGCACCACGACCCATCTCGAAGTGCTTGAGCTTATCTATCAGCCTGAAGCCGCTGGTGAATTCCACCGCTAAGCCTGCCTTTCAGAGGATGTGCCACACATCCTCTTTCCGTCTTACCCTCCGACAAAACTTTACGCGCCTTCCGGGCTCGCTTTGCCATATTTGCGACGTGAATGTCACATAATTCTTGCGATATGTGCTTGTATAAAAGCATCAATCACAAGGAGGAGAGCTTATGTACAACACGATCATTATGCCGGTTGATGTTTTTGAAATGGCGCTCAGTGACAAAGCCGTACGTCATGCGGAATTTCTGGCGCAGCAGGAAGGCGTGATCCATCTTCTGCACGCGATCCCCGGTTCTGCCAGTCTGACCATGAGCCGTTTTGCCGCCGATTTACGTCGCTTTGAAGAGCATCTTCATCAGGAAGCAGAAAATCGTCTTCAGACCATGGTTGAGCACTTCAGCATTGACCCATCACGTATCAAAATCCATGTGCGAATGGGCAACCTGCGCGATGTGGTCAACGAACTGGCTGAGGAGCTGAAGGCTGATGTGGTGGTGATTGGTTCACGTAACCCATCCATCACCACGCATCTGCTGGGATCGAATGCTTCCAGCGTTATTCGTCACACGCATGTGCCGGTGCTTGTCGTGCGCTAAGTTTTTGCCCGTCGGCACTTCATCTGCGTATAAAAAAAGAGGCTACCCTTCGGTAGCCTCTTCATATTGCAGGTATAGTCTTACTTTTTTTGTTATTACGCAGTCTTAGTGCGAATCAGGTAATCAAACGAGCTCAGTGACGCTTTTGCCCCTTCGCCGGTCGCAATGATAATTTGCTTGTACGGCACGGTGGTGCAGTCACCCGCGGCGAAGACACCTTTCACGCTGGTTTCGCATTTGGCATCAATGATGATTTCGCCCATGCGGTTGCGCTCGATAGCGCCTTCCAGCCAGGTGGTATTCGGCAGCAGACCAATCTGGACAAAGATACCGGACAGCGCCACATGGTGCGCATCACCGCTCACGCGGTCACGGTAATCCAGCCCGGTGACTTTGCTGCCATCGCCTTTCACTTCCGTGGTCTGAGCGTTAAGGATAATGTCGACGTTTTTCAGGCTGCGCACTTTATCCTGCAATACCTGGTCGGCTTTCATTTCAGGAGCAAACTCAAGCAGTGTGACATGCTCGACAATGCCCGCCAGATCGATAGCCGCCTCAACGCCGGAGTTACCGCCGCCGATGACCGCGACACGCTTGCCTTTGAACAGCGGGCCGTCGCAGTGCGGGCAATAAGTCACGCCTTTCGTGCGGTACTGATCTTCGCCCGGCACGTTCATGTTGCGCCATTTCGCCCCGGTCGCAATGATAATGCTGCGAGCTTTCAACACCGCACCCGAAGCGGTTTCAATCTGATGCAGGCCGCCTTCGACAGAAGCCGGGGTCAGCTTGCTTGCGCTCTGCGAATCGATAACGTCCACGTCATAATCCGACACGTGCTGCTTCAGCGCGCCAGCCAGTTTCTGCCCTTCTGTTTTTGGCACAGAGATGTAGTTTTCGATATCCACAGTGTCCAGCACCTGGCCACCAAAGCGTTCACCCATCAGGCCAGTACGAATGCCTTTACGTGCAGAGTAAACCGCCGCCGCCGCGCCCGCAGGGCCAGAGCCGACAATCAGCACATCGTAAGCGTCACGTTTGTTCAGCTCTTCTGCCGCGCGTTTTTCCGCACCGGTATCCACTTTGGCGACGATTTCCGCCAGCGTCATACGACCCTGACCAAACTCTTTGCCGTTCATGAACACCGCAGGCACGCCCATCACGTTGCGATCGGTGATTTCATTCTGGAACACGCCGCCGTCAATCGCGGTGTGCTTGATGCGCGGGTTCAGCACCGCCATCAGGTTCAGCGCCTGCACCACGTCCGGGCAGTTGTGGCAAGAAAGCGAGTAATAGGTTTCGAATTCAACATCGCCATCCAGCTCGCGGATCTGCTCCAGCATCGCTTGCGCTTCTTTCGACGGATGACCGCCGGTCCACAGCAGCGCCAGCACCAGAGAAGTAAACTCGTGGCCTAACGGAGAGCCTGCAAAACGCGGCCCCTGGTTTGAACCCGGGTTCGTTATCAGGAAAGACGGCTTGCGCACCGCCAGGCTGTTGTCTTCTTTAAACGTCACCTGAGGTGAGAGTTCGGCGATTTCCGCCAGCAGTTCCTTGATTTCTGCCGATTTAGCGCTGTCGTCCAGCGTGGCAATCAGCTCAACAGGTTTGGTCAGTTTCTCAAGGTAAGCCCTGAGCTGGGTCTTCATGTTCGTGTCGAGCATCATTCATCTCCTGCGAATAAAACATCATCATGCAAGCGGCCTTGTGGGCAGCCTGAATGCGGCTTGCATCATGGTGTCTGAAGAAAATCGGGCGCCTGAGCACCCGAAATATGCACATAAATTCCTATGGATTTCGCGTCAGAGGAAGGCGGCTCGCTTGTGAATCCCCAGGAGCTTACACAAAGTAAGTGACTGGGGTGAGCAAGTGATGCCAACGCACCTATGGCGTGAAAGACGACAGAATTTTAGATTTTACCGACGAGATCCAGAGACGGCGCTAATGTCGCTTCGCCTTCTTTCCACTTAGCCGGGCACACTTCGCCTGGGTGGGAGGCCACGTACTGAGCAGCTTTCACTTTACGCAGCAGGTCAGACGCGTCACGGCCGATGCCTTCAGCGGTCACTTCGATGGCCTGGATGATGCCCTGTGGGTCAACAACGAAAGTGGCACGGTCGGCCAGGCCTTCGTCTTCACGCATGTTGTCGAAGTTACGGGTCAGGGCACCTGTTGGGTCGCCGATCATCGCGTATTTGATTTTAGCGATGGTCTCGGAGCTGCCGTGCCATGCTTTGTGAGTGAAGTGGGTGTCGGTGGAAACAGAGTAAACGTCCACGCCCAGTTTCTGCAGTTCGTCGTAATGGTCAGCCACGTCACCCAGTTCAGTCGGGCAGACGAAAGTAAAGTCAGCCGGATAGAAGAAGAACACACTCCAGCGACCTTCGGTGTCTTTCTCAGTGACTTCTGTGAATTCGCCGTTTTTGAAAGCCTGGTTTTTGAAAGGTTTGATTTTAGTGTTAATTAAGGACATCTGTACTTCCTCCGTGTTTTCGTTGAGAGCTAAGGTAACCCACTCACCCCGTTTCGGCTAATGCGTTTCCTTTATCAAATCAATAAGCGTTAGCTAACAAACCATCTTTATCACAATCGCCAACGTTTACCGCTGTTACGCAGCCGTTCACTGCAGATAGCGCCACAAAGTAAAAAGGCCACCTTTTCAGGCGGCCCCGTTACCTGAAAGCCCCGAAGGGTGATTCAGTGCCAGTCAGGCTGGCTATGCGTTGCGCTCTACTTTACCTTGTTAAAGGTCGTAACAGCGGGAGGGATTACACCACCCACGCTGTATAAGCGCAATTGCATCGCCCCGGGGTCTTATCTATGGTTGTGATAGGCTTCGCCGTTTACCGTGGAATATCCACCTGTTTTACAAGGAGTTATTATGAAAAAACTGGCTCTCCTGCTTGCCCTGCTTCCGGGTCTCTCCGTGGCTGAAGAGCTTCCGGCTCCGGTAAAAGCAATAGAAAAACAAGGCATTACTATCATCAAATCCTTTGACGCCCCGGGCGGGATGAAAGGCTATCTCGGCAAGTATCAGGATATGGGCGTCACCATCTACGTGACCCCGGACGGGAAACAGGCGATTTCAGGCTACATGTATGACGAGCAAGGCACGAACCTGAGCGAGCAGATGATCCAGAAAGACGTTTACGGGCCGCAAGGCCGTGAACTGTGGCAACAGATGGAGAAAGCGCACTGGATCCTCGATGGCAAGAAAGACGCTCCGCGCGTGGTTTACGTGTTTGCCGATCCGTTCTGCCCTTATTGCAAACAGTTCTGGCAGCAGGCGCGCCCTTGGGTGGAATCAGGGAAAGTTCAGCTGCGCACGCTGATGGTCGGGGTGATCAAACCAGAAAGCCCGGCGACGGCGGCGGCAATTTTGACAAGCAAAGACCCGGACAAAACCTGGCACGATTACGAACAGTCCGGCGGAAAGCTGAAGCTGGATATTCCTGCGACCATTCCTCCGGCACAATTGAAAACGCTGGACGATAACCAGAAACTCATGGATGCATTAGGCGCAAATGCTACGCCAGCTATTTATTATCTTAATAAGGATAATATGCTCCAGCAGGTAGTGGGTTTACCCGATGAGGAAAATCTTAACGCCATGATGGGCGTTAAATAAAAGAAAAGGCAGGATCATTTCCCGATGTTCCTGCCCGTTTTTATCCAGCCCTTCTTCAGTTTTCAAGCCGTTGCGTTAAAACCATTCACTAATTTTATACAATAAACATAATAATAAAAAAGTGATATATAACGGACTGATAATTCCATTTACTTGCCGGGCATATTTGTATATTTTCACCCAATAAATCAAACACCTTCAGGAAGGCGATGGAATGTCTGTCTATAAACTCCCGTTGGATCAAACCGTGCTGGAAGCCAGCACGGAGCGTATTAGCTGGACGCTTAATAATTTCGACCGTGTCTGCATCTCTTTTTCCGGCGGTAAAGACTCCACCGTTATGTTGCATTTAGCCGGGCAGCTGGCAAGAAAACTGAATAAAACCTTCAGCGTCCTTTTTATTGACTGGGAAGCGCAATTCAGCACCACCATCGATCATTGTGAAAAGATGCGTGCGGAATATGCTGACGTGATTTCCCGGTTTTATTGGGTAGCGCTTCCGCTCACTACCCCCAATGCGCTAACGCAATTTTCGCCGGAATGGCAATGCTGGGAACCTGGTGCCAATTGGGTACGGCAACCACCAGACGATGCCATTACCGATCCCGCTTATTTCCCGTTTTATCAGCATGGGATGTCCTTTGAGCATTTTGTTCGCGATTTTGCCGAGTGGTTTTCACAAAAACGCCCGGCGGCGGTCAGCATCGGCATTCGTGCGGATGAGTCCTACACTCGCTTTCTGGCGGTAGCCTCACAGCGCAAACTGCGTTTCGCCGATGACAAACCCTGGACCAGCATGGCCCCCGGCGGGCACTGCTGGTACATCTATCCGATTTATGACTGGAAAACAGCGGACATCTGGACCTGGTTTTCTCGTACCCAATACAGCTACAACCCGCTGTATAACCTCATGTATCAGGCGGGTGTTCCTTTGCGCTACATGCGCATTTGCGAACCCTTTGGCCCGGAGCAGCGTCAGGGGCTATGGCTCTACCATGTGCTGGAGCCAGAACGCTGGGCGGCGATGTGCGAACGCGTCAACGGGGCTCACTGCGGTGGGATCTACGCCGGGCATGATAACCAGTTTTACGGACACCGAAAGCTTGAAAAACCCGAGGGCCACAGCTGGAAAACCTACGCCCTCTTTCTGCTCGAAACCATGCCGCCTGCCACCGCAGAGCATTATCGCAACAAGATTGCCGTCTACTTACGCTGGTATCAAAAACAGGGGATGGAGGATATTCCGGACACGCAGCCTGCCGATACCGGCTCAAAGGATATTCCTTCCTGGCGGCGAGTCTGCAAAATGCTGCTGAATAACGATTACTGGTGCCGGATGCTTTCGTTTAGCCCCACCAAAAGCAAACACTATCAACGCTACAACCAGCGGATTGCGAAGAAACGCGAGGAGTGGGGGATTTTATGCAAAAACAATTAATTGAACAAATGACGACCTGGCTGGAAGCCCAGCCAGAAACCGCAAGGATCGAGGCCATAAACCAGTTTCGTCAGGCGCTTCATGCCGTCAGCCCGTTTAACGATCAGCCGATCGACTGCGTGCTCTGGGTTAAACAAAAGCAAATCGCCCCCAACGACTACAACCCTAACAACGTCGCACCGCAGGAAAAACGCCTGCTGCAAAAGTCGCTGGAAGCAGATGGCTTTACCCAACCCATCGTGGTGTATAAAAAAGACGAGATCCACTACGAGATCGTCGACGGATTTCATCGCCACGAGCTTGCAAAATCTAAGGCTGGCTTGAAAAAGCAGCTGAAAGGCTACCTGCCGGTCAGCATTTTGCAGCACGACACCGATAGCGTGTCTGGCCGGATGGCGTCAACCATCCGCCATAACCGCGCCAGAGGTCGGCATCAGATCAATGCGATGGCAGAAATTGTGCGTGAACTGACTCAGCTTGGCTGGACGGACGCCAAAATTGGTGAAGAACTGGGGATGGATGCGGACGAGGTTTTGCGTCTGCGGCAAATTAACGGTCTGCAGGATTTGTTTGCCGACCGTCAATTTTCCCAGGCCTGGACGGTGAAATAACTACAGCTTACACAGCCGTTCTGCGGCGGCCAGCAGCGTCGATTCCTGTTTCGCAAAGCACAAACGGATCAGCTTATGCGGGAAGGGGTCGGCGCAGAATACGGAAAGCGGGATCGCCGCAACCCCCACTTCAGTGGTGAGCCACTGGCAAAAACTCACATCGTCCAAATCAGAAATCGCACTGTAATCAGCCAGCAGGAAGTAAGTGCCTTCGCACGGCAGGATTTCCAGTTTGCTCTCTGCCAGCGCGTGAATAAACACGTCCCGACGCGCACGGTAGAAATCCGGCAATTCACGGTAGTGTTCAGGCTCATTGCGAAGCATGTCTGCCAGCGCCAGCTGCGCAGGCGTGTTCACCGCAAACGTCAAATATTGATGCACTTTACGCAATTCAGCACTGATGGCCGCAGGCGCGACGCAGTACCCCACCTTCCAGCCGGTCATATGGAACGTCTTACCAAACGATGAAACCGCCACCGCACGTTGCCGCAGTTGCGGATGAGCCAGCACGCTCGCATGCCCTTGCGCCGTAAAGCAGATGTGCTCATACACTTCATCGCTGATCGCATAAATTTCACGCTCAGCAATGGCCTGCCACAGCGCGTCAAAATCCGCCTTTTGCCAGACCGTCGCTGAAGGATTGTGTGGCGTATTGAGGATAACCAGACGCGTGCGGTCGCTGAGCAAAGCGGCAAACTCATCCCAGTCAACGCGGAAATGCGGAGGCTGAAGCGCGATACGTTTTAACACGCCGCCAGAAAGCTCCACCGCTGGCGCATAGCTGTCGTAGCTTGGGTCAAAGCAAATCACTTCATCGCCCTGACGAACCAGCGCCGTGATGGCTGCATACAGGGCTTCCGTTGCGCCCGCCGTCACGGTGATGTCTGTGTTAGCGTCCGGTTGATAGCCATACAGCTCCGCTGTTTTCGCCGCAATCGCTTCACGCAAGGCCGGAACCCCGGTCATCGGTGCATACTGATTCGCGCCCTGCGATACGTGATACGCCAGCCTCTCCTGCAAATAGCGTGGGCCGTCGAAATCCGGGAAGCCTTGCGACAGGTTAATCGCCTGATGCTCAAGCGCCAGGGCGCTCATTTGCGTGAAAATGGTGGTACCCAAATTGGGCAGTTTGCTTTGCGGGATCAGGGCGTTATGGCTCATGGTTTCGTTGACCGATTGTAATACTGTTGTTGAAGCCACTATAACACGATGTTAAGATTTGGCAATCAAGACGCTTAGACGTCTAAACGACAACATAATTCCTGTCCTGCTGGAGAAAGGTAAGATGACTGCAAACCTGCAAACAGACGCCCTCGTCGAAGCCTGTCACTGGATTGGCGCGAAAGGCTGGGCTCCCGCGACTGGCGGCAATATGTCGGTGCGTGAAGATGCGCAATGGTGCTGGCTCAGCGAGTCCGGTAAAGATAAAGGCTCACTCACCAACAGCGACTTTTTAAAGGTGGAGATAGCCACGAATCAGGCCCCCTCGGGCCGAAAACCGTCCGCGGAAACCGGATTGCACACCCTTATCTATCGCCTTTTCCCCGAAGCAAACGCCGTGCTCCACGTCCATACGGTAAATGCGACTCTCCTCTCTCGCATTGAAAAATCGGCAGAACTGGTGCTCAGCGGTTATGAGATGCAAAAATCCCTGCGCGGGCAAACCAGCCATCTCGACAGCGTACCGATCGCGATTTTCGACAACGATCAGGATATTGACGCCCTCGCCCGTCGCATTGAGCATTACGCCACCGAACGCCCGCTGAACTACGGCTTCCTGCTACGCGGCCACGGGTTAACCTGCTGGGGACGCGACGTGGCCGAGGCCCGCCGCCATCTGGAAGGGCTGGAGTTTTTATTCGAATGCGAGCTGCGCTTACGCCAACTGGAGAAACTATGATCCGCGCCATTGTGACTGACATTGAGGGCACCACCAGCGATATCCGCTTCGTACACAACGTGCTGTTTCCCTATGCCCGCGAGCGCCTGGCGGCTTTCGTCAACGCGAATCAGTATGCGGAACCCGTGAAGTCGATTCTGGACACTCTGCGTGAAGAAATAGCCTCTCCGCAAGCCACCACCGAAGGGCTTATCGACACGCTGTTCGGGTTTATGGATGAGGATCGCAAATCCACTGCGCTGAAAGCCTTGCAGGGTCTCATCTGGCGTGAAGGTTACGTAAACGGTGATTTTACCGGGCATCTTTACCCGGATGTTCTGCCTGAACTGGAAAAATGGAAGCAACAGGGTATTGATCTGTATGTTTATTCCTCCGGGTCGGTGGCGGCGCAAAAACTGTTATTTGGCTACAGCGACGAAGGTGATATTACTCATCTGTTTAGCGGTTACTTTGACACTCACGTGGGCGCGAAGCGCGAAGTGCAGTCTTACCAGACTATCGCCACGCAAATCGGCCAGCCTGCGGGGCATATCCTGTTCCTGTCTGATATTCATCAGGAGCTGGATGCCGCTGAGCTGGCCGGTTTTCGCACCGTGCAGCTAATCCGTGGCGACAACGATGCCGCCAGTCATCATCACCAGGTTCCTCGTTTCGACGACATTCATCCGGAGCAGATCCCCTCATGAGCGCACTGACTATTTTCTCTGATGCTAACGCCAGCGAACCCACCTGGCACAGCACCGACGGCAGCGAAATTCAGCAACAACTCAACGCCAAAGGTGTGCGATTCGAACGCTGGCAGGCAGACCGCGATTTGGGCAACAACCCAACGCCTGAAAGCGTGATCAACGCCTACCAGCACGCCATCGACAAACTGGTACAGGAAAAGGGCTATCAGAGCTGGGATGTCATCAGCCTGCGAGCAGACAATCCGCAGAAAGACGCCCTGCGCGCGAAGTTCCTCAACGAACACACGCACGGCGAAGACGAAGTCCGCTTCTTCGTCGAAGGCGCCGGGCTGTTCTGCCTGCACATTGGCGATGAAGTCTTTCAGGTGTTATGCGAGAAAAACGATCTCATTTCCGTTCCCGCAGGCACGCCGCACTGGTTTGATATGGGTTCCGAACCGAACTTCACCGCAATCCGCATTTTCGATAACCCAGAGGGCTGGATAGCGCAGTTCACCGGGAGTGAGATTGCAGAAGGGTTTCCGCGGTTGAAGTAGACCGGCTCCTGCGAAGTTGTTGGCCCGGCAAGCGCAGCGCCGCCGGGCAGTTAACCACTCAAATCACCCAGCAAAAATCCCACCAGCCACCTGCTCTGGCGTTACTACACCGGTATCCAACACCCAGCCACTTATTAGCTCGGCAGGCGTCACGTCGAACGCCGGGTTGTAGACTTTTGCGTCTTCTGGCGCCCATTGTACGGCCCCGAAACTGCCTGCAACGCCTGTCACTTCTGAAGCTGCTCGTTGTTCGATTGGGATGGCATCACCATTCGGACACTGCGAGTCGAGCGTCGTCTGCGGTGCCGCAACGTAGAACGGAATACCGTGGTATTTCGCCAGAACCGCCAGTGAATAGGTGCCGATTTTGTTCGCCACATCGCCGTTGGCAGCAATGCGGTCTGCGCCGACCCACACTGCGTCGACTTCCCCTTTTGCCATCAGGCTGGCGGCCATGGAATCAGTGATTAATTGATAGGGCACGCCAAGCTCACCCAGTTCCCAGGCGGTGAGCCTTCCGCCCTGCAACAACGGACGCGTTTCATCAACCCAGACGTTGGCGATTTTGCCCTGCTGGTGAGCACGATGGATCACGCCGATCGCGGTGCCCACGCCTGCGGTTGCCAGACCGCCCGTATTGCAATGCGTGAGCAAGCGGCTGCCGGGTTTCACCAGTTCACTGCCCGCATCGGCAATACGCTCGCAAAGCTGTTTGTCTTCTTCAATCAGGCGCAACGCTTCTGTCACCAGAGCGGGAACGAAGTCTTCTTCGGCGAGAGCGAGCTTCATCCTGTCGAGGTTATTCATCAGATTGACGGCGGTTGGACGCGAAGCTCGAAGTGTTTCAAGCGCTTGCAGTAATTCATCGCGTGTTAACCCACGCTCCGCCAGTAACGCCAGCAACAGGCTGGCAGAAAGACCAATCAGTGGCGCACCGCGCACACGCAGGGCATGAATATGGCCGACAAGCGACTCGACGCTATTGGCCTCCAGCCAGCGTGAGGCCTGAGGTAGCGCCTGTTGATCCAGGATAAACAACTGATTTTCACTCACCCGCAGGCTGGTGGTCTGTAATGTCTGCATATCGTTAAATCTCTGTTGCGTTGTTGTATCACATTGTGTCAGGATGAATTACAGATGTATAGACGTCTGAATGGCTTTATTTTGACTGAATGAGGATCGAGGCAATGTCGCACTACCAAACCTTCACCGCCGACGATGCGGTGGCTTATGCGCAACAATTTGGCGGCTTAGATAATCCGTCTGAGCTGGTCTCCGCGCAGGAAATCGGCGACGGCAACCTCAATCTGGTGTTCAAAATCTTTGATGCGCAGGGCATCAGCCGGGTCATCGTTAAACAGGCGCTGCCTTACGTGCGCTGCGTGGGAGAATCCTGGCCGCTAACGCTCGACAGAGCTCGACTTGAAGCGCAAACCCTGGTGGAACACTATCGCCACAGCCCTGAACATACGGTGAAAATTCACCACTTCGATCCGGAGCTGGCCGTAATGGTGATGGAAGACCTTTCGGACCATCGCATCTGGCGCGGCGAACTGATTCAGGGGGGATATTATCCGCTGGCCGCCCGGCAACTGGGCCACTATCTGGCGCAGACGTTGTTCCATACCAGCGATTTCTGGCTCCATCCGCACGAGAAGAAAGCCCAGGTCGCGCAGTTCATCAATCCGGAAATGTGTGAGATCACCGAAGATCTGTTCTTCAACGATCCTTATCAGGTGCATGAGCGCAATAATTACCCGCAGGAGCTCGAAGCAGACGTTGCCGCGCTGCGGGAGGATGCGCCGTTAAAACTCGCCGTGGCATCTCTCAAGCACCGCTTCTTCTCACAGGCGGAAGCGCTGTTACACGGCGATATTCACAGCGGCTCCATTTTCGTTGCAGAAGGCAGCCTGAAAGCCATCGACGCAGAGTTTGGTTACTTTGGCCCCGTCGGTTTTGACGTCGGCACCGCCATCGGCAACCTGCTGCTGAACTACTGCGGTTTGCCGGGGCAGTTAGGTATTCGCGATGCCGCCGCAGCACGTGAACAACGCCTCGCCGATATTCAGGAACTGTGGAACACCTTCGCCGAACGCTTCCAGTCGCTGGCCACAGAAAAGAGCCGGGACGCCGCGCTGGCATGGCCAGGCTATGCCTCGGAATTCCTGAAAAAAGTGTGGAAAGACGCGGTTGGATTCTGCGGAACAGAGTTGATTCGCCGAAGCGTGGGGCTTTCGCATGTGGCGGATATCGACACGATTAAAGACGACACCATGCGCCATGAGTGTCTGCGCCATGCCATTACGCTTGGGCGCGCGCTGATCGTGCTTGCGGATCGAATTGAAAGCGTGGACGAGCTGATTGCTCGCGTGCGTCAGTACAGTTAAGTGCACTCCCTATGCCGGATGGCGCTAACGCTTATCCGGCCTACAAGGCCGGGCAAACGCAGTGCCGCCCGGCAAACAGCCTAAACTTTACTTAGCCTTCGCTTCCAGCGTCGCAAACCACGGCGCGATAAAGTCTTCGGTCTGCCCCCAACCCGGAATGATTTTCCCAAGCGTTGCGACGTTTACCGCGCCAGGCTGCGCGACTAACAGCGCTTGTGGAATGGCCGCGGCTTTGAAGTCATACGTGGCAGGCGTGGGTTCTCCGGCAATCTTGTTGGCAATCAAACGCACATTCGTCGCGCCAATCAACTTCGAGTCTACCGCCACGCTCACTTTCCACGGGCTTCCCGCTTCGCGCATCAGCTGCAAATCCTGATTGGATACATCGATGCTGTAGAGTTTAATTTCGGTACGTCCGTTCTCTTTTAGCGCTTTGTAAGCGCCCTGGCTGAAGGCATCCCAGGTGCCCCAGATCGCGTCGATTTTCCCTTTCGGGTATTTCGCCAGCACTGCGCCCACTTTGTTCGCCGTATCACCCTGAACATCAGAAGAGACCGCGCCGATAGATTCCAGCTCTTTGATACCCGGGTTTTGTTTCAGCAGCGCTTTGTAGGTCGTTTCGCGGCGTTCCATCGGTGGGAAGCCTGCGACCCACAGCTTGATGATGTTGGCTTTGCCGTTGAAGTCTTTCACTAACTGGCCAAAAGAGAGATCGGTCAGCGAGGCGTCATCCTGCTGGGAAACCGTCACGCCTGGGATATCGCCATTCACGGCGGTATCGAAGGCCGCCACTTTAATGCCCGCGTCCACGGCCTTTTTCACCAGCGCAGTGGAATACGGATCGCGCCCTTGAGAAAGAATAATCCCGTCGTATTTCTGGCTGATGGCCTGGTTGACGAAGTCCTGGAACTTAGCATCATCGCCATTGCTCAAAAATGCGCTGACCTTAAAGCCCAGCTTTTTCCCTTCCTGAATCGCGCCCGCAACAAACTGCGTGGTGTTGTCATCAGAGCCCAGATTGCGAATAACAGCGATACGGATTGGGCCACTGTGATTGGCAATCGCCGCCGGGACAGGCGTTGGCGTTTCGGCAAAAGCTGCCACGGAATTGAGCAGCCCCACGGCGATGAGTGACAGCGTGATTTTTTTCATTGTGTTTACCCTGATTGTTGTTATGGATATATGGTGTTATGCGCGACGCTGGGAATAGGTCAGCGCCAGCGCACCAGCCAGCACCAGACCTTTGATAATGTCCATCGCGTAATACGGCACTGACAGCATCACCAGCCCGTTCGACAGCACGCCCAGAATCACGGCCCCCACCAGCGTGCCAAGTGCATTAGGTTTACCGGAACCCGCCAGAGAGAAGCCAATCCAGGCGGCTGCGACGGCATCCATCAGATAGCTGCTACCGGCATTGACCTGAGAAGATCCAATTCGTGAAGCCAGCAAAATGCCGCCAAGCCCTGCCAGCAACGAGGCAATAACGTAAGCCGCGACTTTGTAGCGAGTGGTACGAATCCCGGAGAGTCTTGCCGCTTCAGGATTCCCGCCGATGGCATACATCCTGCGGCCATGCGTAGTCAGCGACAGCGCGAGTTGGGCAACCAGCGTCACCACCAGCATAATTATGACGATGGTCGGCACCTGGCCCAGCAGGCCAAAAGCCGCCGGGATCGTACCTTCGGCCATATCGCCGCTCGGCAGAACCATGTTTTCGGTAATCGAGCCGCCGAAGCTGTAAGTCGCCGCCACGCCCTGAATCACAAACAGGCTGGCGAGCGTGGCTAACATGTCGGGAATGCGCAGAATGACAATCAAAAAGGCGTTAAATAATCCCACCAGCGTACAGAGCAGCAAGGTGATCACAATGGCCTCAGTTGTGCCAAATCCGTGCCAGACAAACAGCGAGATAACCAGGGCATTGGCGAGCGAAGCCGTAGAGCCGACAGACAAATCGAACCCGCCTACCGTCAGCGAAATCGACACGCCCACCGCAATCACCGTCACGATAGCGATAGAACGTAAAATATTGATGATGTTGAACGGATCGAGGAAGTTGTCCGACGCGAGGCCAAAAATCGCCACCAGCGCCACCACGGTCAGCAACATGCCCCATTTATAGAGAAAATCGAAAAACTGCTGACGGCCCGATGCCGTCGTTTTCACTGCCAGGGCCTTGCTCACGACGCCGTTCCTCCGGTGGAGTAATAAAGTAAGGTTTCTTCGCGGGCCTCAGCGCCCGACACTTCTGCCACAATTTTTCCGTCCCACAGCACGCAGATGCGGTCACACAAACCCACCAGCTCTGCAAATTCACCGGACGCATAAATCACGCCTTTGCCTTCACGGGCAAGGCCGTCAATCAGGTTGAAAAGATCGGTTTTGGCTTTGACGTCCACGCCTTTGGTCGGCTCGTCAAAAATCAGCACGCTGGCGTTGCCGCGCAGCCATTTGCCAATGGCCACTTTTTGCTGATTGCCGCCGGAAAGACGGCGAAGCGTCTGAGCCGGGCCCGTCGCACGAATGCCCACTCGGGCAATCACTTCCTCAGCCCAGCGCCACGCCTGACGATGACCGAACAGACTCCAGCGAGAAAAGCTGTTATCTGCGCCAACCGCCAGATTCATGCTGATCGGTTCATCGATGAAAATCCCTTCTTTGCGGCGCTCTTCAGGCACCAACGCTAAACCACGAAGGACGGAATCAGCCGGATCGCGTGGCTGCCACGGCTGCCCGTTAAGTTCAGCGCGAGTCACCCGGCTTTTCGTGGCGCCAAACAGGGCTTTGCAAAGCTCCGTTTTTCCTGCCCCTGCCAGCCCGGCGATCCCCAGAATCTCCCCTTTACGCAAGCGCAGTGAGATGTCGTGCAACAGCTGTTCATCATGCAGCCCTTCAACGTTCAGCACGATGTCATCGCTGTAGCCGTCACGTTTGGGGGGAAAGATATCGGTGAGCTCGTGGCCGAGCATCTTCTCAACGATTTGCTCGCCGCTCAGGGACGCCATCGGGCCGCTTTCAATCAGTCGCCCGTCACGCAACACCGTCAACGTGTCGCAGACAGCTTTCAGCTCATGAATGCGGTGAGAGATAAACACAATGCCGATACCCTGCTGTTGCAGGCGTCTGACTACGTTAAACAACCGTTCGCTTTCATGGCTGTCGAGCGGTGCGGTCGGTTCATCCAGAATCAGAAATCGGCAATGGTGCGAGAGCGCGCGTGCCAGCAAAATTTGCTGTTTTTCGGCCAGGGAACAGCTGTCTATCGAGCGGCGAACATCCAGATCCACATCCAGCTGCGCCAGGGCTTCTTTGGCCTGCTGCCGCACCTGTCGCCAGCTAAAGCGATAATTCGGCCCCGCCAGATGGTCGAGCATGATGTTTTCCGCAATCGACAACCCCGGCACCAGCGCAACATCGACTTCCTGCTGTACCAGATGAATGCCCAGTTGCTTTGCATCGCGTGGAGAACGGAGGTTTACAGGCTGACTGTTAATCTCAATCTCGCCGTCGTAGTGGTCGTAAGTGCCGCAAAGCACCGCCATCAGCGTCGACTTTCCCGCGCCATTCGCCCCTGTTAAGGCATGTACAGACCCCCCGGTGAGCGTCAATGCCACCTGAGTCAGTGCCTTAAAACCGGAAAAGGCCAGGCTGATATTGCGCATGTCGAGACGATTGACTGCCATCCGCTGTGAACCCTTTGTTAATTGTCTGTTTCACTGACTCTTCCACAGCCGTTATGGACTGACAACGGCGTAAAAAGCATAAGATAAAGCCAAAAGATATTAGCCATCCGGATGTCCGGATGGTTTATCAGGCCAGCGATAATACACAGAAAAATAACAAATGAGCAACAGCGATATTTCGGGAGACACATCGCCGCTGCCGATTGTAAAGGTCGCTGCGCTAACCCGCTGATCCTCAACGTGGCCGCAAATAACCTCTTTCTGCTCCATTGACGGGGAACATTCCCCCTCTATACCTAATGATGACTCTCACACCAGGACTTCGGAGCAACTATGCATATCGATTTGACGGGTAAACGCGCGTTGGTGACCGGTGCCAGCCGTGGACTTGGCCGAGCTATTGCCTTATCACTGGCGAAAGCCGGCGCCGATGTGGTTATCACTTATGAAAAATCTGCCGACAAGGCTCAAGCCGTAGCGAATGAAATTCGTGCCCTCGGGCGCAAAGGACACGCTATTCAGGCTGACAGCAGTAATGCGCAAGCCATTGTGGACGCGGTGAACGAAACGGCTCATACGCTCGGCGGACTGGATATTCTGGTGAATAACGCCGGCATTGCACGCGGCGGCCCGCTGGAAACGATGTCGCTCGAAGACATCGATGCGGTGATCGGCGTGAATATTCGCGGCGTAGTGATTGCGACTCAGGCAGCGCTTCCCCATCTCGGACAAGGCGGACGCATTATTAACATCGGCAGTTGCCTCGCAAACCGGGTGGCGTTCGAGGGGATCGCGGTTTACTCAATGAGCAAATCCGCGCTGAATTCCTTTACTCGTGGCCTGGCGAGAGATTTGGGCCCGCGTGGCATTACCGTCAATCTTGTGCATCCCGGCCCTACCGACAGCGACATGAATCCGGCTGACAGCGAACAGGGCCGGGAGCAAGTCAAACAGATTGCCGTCGGGCATTACGGGAAACCGGAAGATATTGCCGCCGCCGTGACCTTCCTCGCAAGTCCAGCCGCCGGGCAAATTACAGGCACAGGTCTCGATGTTGATGGTGGCGTAAACGCCTGAGTCCGGTTTCGTACTTCTGCTTTTGCGACCCCGCTTCCCGTTTTACTGCACGCCTTTGTCAACCGGCAAAGGCGCTTGCAGCCTGCCTCGTAAGCTGATGCATTTCCTCTTTTCCCCTTCGCCTTTCTGCTTCTACACTGCCAGATATTCTCTAATACCTGAACAACTAATAATCTAATTATTTACTAATAATCGAAGAGGTGTACGATGCAGGTGCAGCAGAAATTAACGATCCTCTGGTCGAAGACAGCGAGAAGACATTTCCTGAAAATTGAGAAGCGAGACCGACTGCGGATCATCGCAAAATTAGAAATGCTCGGGGATATCAGTGCTCCCCCACTGGATATCGAAAAACTCCGTGTTCCAGATGAACTGTATCGGTTAAGGGTCGGGGATTATCGGATCATTTTTACCAGGACGGGTGAGAACAACGAGGCCTGTTATATCTTCGATGTACTGCGAAGAACCTCAAAAACCTATTCCTTCCATGAGGAGCCAGCAAGCTATGAATATACAATTTATCAAGGATGAACAAGGCAACACCCAATACGTCGTGGTGCCCTACCACGTGTGGTTCAACATGATGCTCGACCGCGTCCCCCTTGAAGAGGAAGGTGAAGAAGAGAATTGGGAAGAGATCCCCATTGAACATGATGAGTATGACGATGTACCCATTCCACATGTGGTCGCGTGCCTGATGGACAGAGACGACGTCAGCCTACAGGCGGCCTGGCGTATTTACCGTGGCCTGTCGCAGCAGGAAGTGGCGGATAAACTTGGCATTACTCAGTCGGCAGTCTCGCAACTGGAATCACCGGATTCCCGTCCGCAAAAGCGCACCAGAGAGAAACTGGCCGCTATCTATGGCTGCACTCAGGAACAAATCAGCCTCTTTCTGCCGAAAGAAGGCTAACAGCACTTCGCGCCGCCTTTACCGCCGTAGCGTGCGTCCTGACGCTCACGGAAAAACTCTTCGTAGGTCATCGGCGTTTTGTCCGGATGGTTCAGGCGCGTGTGCTCCACATAGTTGTCGTAATCAGGCACGCCAATCATCATTTTTGCCGCCTGGCCGAGGTATTTCCCGGCTTTTGAGAGTGTGTCGAACATGTTATCTCCTGTAGATCCCCTCTCCCCTGCCCTCTCCCAAAGGGAGAGGGAGAAAGAAAAGTTCCCACTCACCTCGCCTGGGAGAGGGTGAACGAGCCAGGCGCACTGTCTGTCCCCTCTCCCTTTGGGAGAGGGTTAGGGAGAGGGGCTGGCACCCAGCTTAATGCGCGCTCTTCGCCTGGGCCACAATCTGTTCCAGATTTTCCGGCATTGGCTCATAAGGCGTTTCTTTGGCGGTCGGTTTGTCTTCTTTCAGTGCTGCCAGCGCAGTCTTCACAGAATAGAACGCCAGCACCACCACAACCACCATAAAGAAGATGGTCAGCCCTGCATCCAGACGGTTATTGAACACAAGTTGCGACAGTTGCGACTCGGTGTACTGCGCCGGGATCTTACCGCTGTCGATCATCGCCTGGAACTTATTGGCAATCGCCAGGAAGCCCACTTTCGCATCGCTGCTGAAGGCTTTCTGCCAGCCTGCGGTCAGGGTACAAATTAACAGCCACGCCGTGGGTACCAGCGCAACCCACGCGAAGCGCTGACGTTTCATTTTGAACAGCACGACTGCGCAGAGCATCAGAGCCATCCCCGCCAGCATCTGGTTGGCGATACCGAACAGCGGCCACAGGGTGTTGATACCGCCCAGCGGATCGACTACGCCCTGATGCAGGAAGTAACCCCACGCCAGCACACACAGCGCCGTAGCCAGCAGGTTGGCAGGCAGGGAATCCGTGCGTTTCAGGTTCGGGCTGATCACCCCCAGCAAATCCTGCAACATAAAGCGAGCGGCTCGTGTGCCGGCATCCACCGCCGTCAGAATAAACAGCGCTTCAAACAGAATGGCGAAGTGATACCAGAAAGACACATCCATCAGACCGCCAAGCGAACCGTGCAGAATGTACGCCATCCCCACGGCCAGCGTTGGCGCGCCGCCTGCCCTGGAAATGATCGACTGCTCCCCAACTTCGTTAGCGATTTGCGTCAGCGTGTCCGGCGTAATGGCGAAGCCCCAACTGCTGACGACCTGCGCCGCTGAAGCAACCACATCGGTGGTACCCGCTGGCGCAAGAACCGCCATCGGGCTGTTCATGGCGAAATAGACACCCGGGTCGATAATACAGGCGGCAACCAGCGCCATGATCGCCACGAAAGATTCCATCAGCATGCCGCCGTAGCCAATCAGGCAAGCCTGACCTTCATTGGCGAGCATTTTTGGCGTGGTGCCAGAGGCGATCAACGCGTGGAACCCAGAAACAGCGCCACAGGCAATGGTGATAAACAGGAACGGGAACAGGTTCCCCGTCCAGACCGGGCCAGTACCATCGATAAACTTGGTCAGCGCAGGCATGGTCAGCGTCGGACGCATGATCAGGATGCCAATCGCCAGCCCCACGATGGTGCCGATTTTCAGGAAAGTAGAGAGATAATCGCGCGGAGCCAGTAACAGCCAGACGGGCAATACTGCGGCAACAAAACCGTAGCCCACCAGCATCCAGGTCAGCTGCACGCCGGTGAAATCAAACCACGGCGCCCACGTCGGGCTTTCTGCCACCCAGCCGCCAGAAATAATGGCAAACACCAGCAGCACCAGGCCAATCACCGACACTTCACCAATACGCCCGGGGCGCAAATAGCGAATGTAGATGCCCATGAAAATCGCCAGCGGGATAGTAAAGGCAACGGTATAGGTGCCCCACGGGCTGTGGGTCAGCGCCTTCACCACGATCATCGCCAACACCGCAAGGATGATAACCATGATCATGAAGGTCGCTATCAGCGCGATAACCCCGGCCGTGGCGCCCATCTCCTCTTTCACCAGCTCACCAAGAGAACGTCCGTCACGACGCGTGGAGACAAACAGCACCATAAAGTCCTGCACGGCCCCGGCGAGCACAACCCCTGCCAGAATCCAGATCATCCCGGGCAGATAGCCCATTTGCGCCGCCAGCACCGGCCCAACCAACGGCCCGGCTCCGGCAATCGCGGCAAAATGGTGACCGAACAGCACTTTCTTATCGGTCGGAACATAATCCAGCCCGTCATTATGACGCACAGCTGGCGTCATGCGGGTGGGGTCAACGGCCAGCACGTTTTTGGCGATATAGCGGCCGTAAAAACGATAGGCAATGAGGTAGATACAAACCGCCGCCACCACTATCCACAGTGCGTTGATTTGTTCACCACGATTCAGTGCGATGTAGCCAAGGGCAAAGGCTCCCACAATCGAGAGAACTGCCCATATAAGGTATTTCCCTGGGTTGTTCATGGTCTTAGTCCGTCAGTGTAGGGGGAAGATGTTACATTTTGTATCTATAACACCGCCCCTGAATTTAACAACCTGACAACCAGGGAAAACCGACTTCTCACCAGGTATTTACATCACATTGTTAAGTCGATCACTTTTCGCCGATAAACCATCATCAACACCAATTAGTTCTACGCATCACATTTTCAATTCTTTATTAATTTCCTGACGTTACAAAATGATTTACATCATTTTATTTCCTGCCGCAGCCCGCAGAATGAATCGGCGAAACAGCCACATACAAGGAAATGGAGATGAGTACACAACCGCAGGAAAACAGAGTAGGCCCCGGCGCGTACTTCGCGTTGGCCTTCGCCGCTGTCTTTTTTTCAGGCTTGCTCGGCGGCAAGGAATGGTACGGCGTTTTTGATTTCACCACCCTCAACGGGGCTTTCGGCAAAGTCGTAAGCAGCGTCAATCAGCAAGGCGAGGCAATTACCACGACAACCTCCGCCTTTCGCGGCCATGGCGGTCACGGGGCAATGGACGGATTTTTATTTGCGCTTGGGCTGATCCCCGCCGTGATGTTTGCGCTTGGCATGATTAACGTGCTTGAGCACTACGGCGCGTTGCGTGCCGCTCGCCGCCTTCTGACCCCGCTGTTACGCCCGCTGATGGGCATTCCGGGGAATACCGGGCTTGCGCTGATAGGCAGCCTGCAAAGCACGGATGTCGGTGCCTCACTGACGCGAAACCTGGCAGATGAGGGTCAAATTACCGAAAAAGAGAAAGATATCTTCGCCATGTTCCAGTTTTCGGCAGGCGCTATGATCACGAACTTTTTCTCCTCGGGCGCCATTCTGTTCACCCTGATGGCGGTGGACGGCACAACCGCTGTGCCAACCTCCATCGGAGCCTGCATCGCCGTGATGTTCATTATGAAAATTGTCGGTGCCAACCTGATGCGGCTAATCCTCAGCATCAGCGAGAAAAAAGCGACTGTCTCAACCTCCGCACAGGGAGAAGCCTCATGAGTGCCCCAACCTCGAATCCCGTTATTACCGACGTCTTTGTCGAAGGTGCCCGCAAGGGCTGGAATATCGCCACCACCAGCACCCTGCCAAACGTGGTCATGGCGTTCATTATCATCAAAGCGCTGGAAATTACCGGCGCACTGAAGGGCCTGGGCATTGTCTTCGCGCCACTGATGGGCTTGTTCGGCCTGCCGGGCGAAGCGGCAGCGGTGCTTATCGGCGGCTGGATGTCGATGGGCGGCGCTATCGGGGTCGCGATTGGCCTGTTTGATAAAGGCATTCTCACGGGCGAACATTTAGCGATTCTGGCACCTGCCATCTACCTGATGGGCTCTCAGGTGCAGTATCTGGGCCGTATTCTTGGCGTTATCGGCACCCGCGCCAAACGCATTCCACTGATGATCGCGATCTCGGTGATCAACGCCTTCTTAGCCATGCTGCTGATGCGCGTCATTATCTGAACAAGGACTGATCATGGAACTGGAAAAATACATCGAAGAATTACGCACCCTGGTGAATGTTGACTGCGGAACGCAAACCCACGAGGGCGTGGCGAAAGTGGCCGCCACAATGCAAACCCTCTGGCAGCAGGAAGGGTGGCACACAGAGCAAGTCGATTTAGGCTCTGCCGTGGGGCCGGGGGTCTTTGTCTGTAACAAACCAGAGTCTGCCGAATTTGATGTTTTGTTGGTCGGCCATCTGGATACCGTGTTCCCGGCAGGCACTGTGGCAGAACGCCCAATGAGCCGCGATGAACAACGCCTGTATGGGCCGGGTGTCTCAGACATGAAAAGCGGATTGTTGAATATCCTGTGGGCCATGCGTACGCTCCCGGCAGACCATCTTGCGCGCCTGTCTGTCGCGGTGGCGATGAATCCTGATGAAGAAACGGGCAGCGTGCACTCGCATGAGTGGATTGGCAAGCTGGCTAAACGCGCCCGTTGTGTTCTGGTCTGTGAGGCTGCGCGCGCAGATGGCTCGCTGGTAAAAGCACGCAAAGGGATAGCGGGCTATAAGCTCACTTTCGAAGGTGTCGCCGCACATGCGGGTAATGAGCCGGAGAAAGGCCGTTCCGCCATCACTGCTTTTGCTAACAGCGTGGTGGCTATCAATGCGTTGTCGAACACCGATCGCGGCACCACGCTGAACGTCGGTGTGGTTCAGGGTGGAAGTGCAGCGAACGTGGTACCTGCCGCACTCAGTGCAGAACTGGATGTTCGGTTCTGGGAAAACGATGAGTACGACCGGGTGCATCAGGCATTGACGGCGCTGTGTGAAAAAGGGTTTCTGGAGGGCGTCTCCACCAGCCTGACAAGGGTGAACCATAAACCCGCCATGGCCGCGAGCGAAGAAACCCAGCTGCTGATGCGCCTTGTGGAGCTGGCAGGCCAGGAAGAAGGGATAAAAGTGACCTGGCAAGCGGTGGGCGGCGGCAGTGATGCCAACCATACGGCAGCGCTCGGTATTCCGACGCTGGACGGTTTGGGCCCGATAGGTGCAGGTTTCCACAGCCCGGCGGAGTGGCTGGATATCGCTTCAATCGAGCCACGAATTCGCCTGCTTCGTCGGGTTGTGACGATGCTTTGATTTGGTCGCTGAGCCCGGCATTTTCCCCTCTCCCCGGACCGTACACCCAAAGGGAGAGGGAGCAATACAATCCCCTCTCCCCTGGGGAGAGGGTTTGTACGGTCCGGGGACATCATGAACACTTGTTCGGGGACATGGTAGACACTTACAACTAAGGCATAAGAACCCGTTTATGGAGTCGCTTATGCCCTGGGATGCGAGAGATACCATGTCATTACGTACCGAGTTTGTTCT
>NZ_JBOFIN010000142.1:0-17937 GCF_051650185.1 Scandinavium sp. | reverse complement strand
GCCAGGAACGATTCACCATGACGCGTAAACAAGCCACCATCGCAGTGCGTAGCGGGTTAAATGATGACGAGCAATATGGCTGCGTTGTCCCCCCGATTCACCTCTCCAGTACCTATAACTTCACCGGATTCAATGAGCCACGCGCTCATGACTATTCCCGTCGCGGCAACCCGACGCGTGACGTCGTGCAGCGTGCGCTGGCAGAACTGGAAGGCGGTGCGGGCGCGGTGCTGACCAATACCGGCATGTCAGCCATTCATCTGGTGACGACGGTTTACCTGAAACCTGGCGATTTGCTGGTGGCACCACACGACTGCTACGGCGGCAGCTATCGCCTGTTCGATAGCCTTGCAAAGCGGGGCTGCTACCGCGTGCTGTTTGTCGACCAGGGTAACGAGCAGGCGCTGAAAGCCGCGCTGGCAGAAAAACCGAAGCTGGTGCTGGTCGAAAGCCCAAGTAACCCATTGTTGCGCGTTGTGGATATTGCGAAAATCTGCGAGCTGGCGCGTGCGGCCGGTGCCGTCAGCGTGGTGGATAACACCTTCCTGAGTCCGGCGCTGCAAAACCCGCTGGCGCTCGGGGCCGATTTGGTTCTCCACTCCTGCACCAAGTACCTGAACGGCCATTCCGATGTGGTCGCGGGCGTGGTGATTGCGAAAGATCCTGAAACTGTCACCGAGCTGGCATGGTGGGCGAATAATATCGGCGTCACCGGCAGCGCGTTCGACAGCTATCTGCTGCTGCGTGGCCTGCGTACGCTCAGCCCGCGTATGGAAGTGGCGCAGCGTAATGCGACGGCCATTGTTGAGTTCCTGAAGCAGCAACCGCTGGTGAAAAAGCTGTATCATCCTTCCCTGCCGGAAAACCAGGGCCACGAGATTGCCGCTCGCCAGCAGAAAGGCTTTGGCGCAATGCTCAGTTTCGAATTGGATGGTGATGAGAACACCCTGCGCCGCTTCCTGAGCGGGCTGTCGTTGTTCACACTGGCAGAATCTTTAGGCGGCGTGGAAAGCCTGATTTCCCACGCGGCGACCATGACCCATGCGGGCATGGCACCAGAAGCGCGCGCAGCGGCAGGGATCTCCGAAACGCTACTGCGTATTTCGACAGGTATTGAAGATAGCGAAGATTTAATTGCCGACCTGGAAAATGGGTTCCGGGCAGCAAACGAGGGGTAAACATGAGTGTGATAGCGCAGGCAGGGGCGAAGGGTCGTCAACTGCACAAGTTTGGTGGCAGTAGTCTGGCGGATGCGAAATGTTACCTGCGTGTGGCAGGGATTATGGCTGAGCACTCGCAGCCTGAAGACATGATGGTTGTTTCCGCCGCAGGCAGCACCACCAACCAGTTGATCAGCTGGCTGAAGCTCAGCCAGACCGATCGCCTTTCTGCGCATCAGGTTCAGCAGTCGCTGCGTCGTTACCAGATTGAACTGATTACCGGCCTGCTGCCTGCCGAAGTCGCAGACAGCATGATTGCCGGGTTTATTCAGGATCTTGAGCGTCTGGCGGCACTTCTCGATGCGGGCATTACCGATGCGGTGTATGCCGAAGTGGTGGGCCACGGCGAAGTGTGGTCGGCCCGTCTGATGGCGGCTGTTCTGCAACAGCAAGGGCTTGATGCAGCCTGGCTGGATGCCCGTTCTTTCCTGCGTGCTGAACGCGCCGCCCAACCTCAGGTCGATGAAGGCCTCTCCTTCCCATTGCTCCAGCAATTGATGGCGCAGCATCCGAACAAACGCCTGGTGGTGACCGGATTTATCAGCCGCGATAATGCGGGTGAAACCGTGCTGTTGGGGCGAAATGGTTCTGACTATTCCGCCACGCAGATTGGCGCGCTGGCAGGCGTTTCCCGCGTCACCATCTGGAGTGATGTGGCCGGTGTTTACAGCGCCGATCCGCGTAAAGTGAAAGATGCATGTCTGCTGCCGCTGCTGCGTCTTGATGAAGCCAGCGAGCTGGCACGTCTGGCGGCACCGGTTCTGCACGCTCGTACTCTGCAACCCGTTTCCGGCAGTGATATCGACCTGCAACTGCGCTGTAGCTACACGCCGGATCAGGGTTCAACTCGTATTGAACGTGTGCTGGCCTCCGGGACCGGGGCGCGCATTGTCACCAGCCACGATGATGTTTGCCTGATTGAGTTTGTGGTTCCTGCGGGCCAGGATTTCAAACTGGCGCACAAAGAGATCGATTTAGTGCTTAAGCGTGCGCAAGTGCGCCCGCTGGCGGTTGGCGTCCACACTGACCGTCACCTGCTGCAATTCTGCTATACCGCTGAAGTGGCGGACAGCGCGCTGAAGTTGCTTGATGAAGCCGGCCTGCCGGGCGAACTGCGTCTGCGTCAGGGCCTGGCGCTGGTGGCGATGGTTGGTGCGGGCGTCACCCGCAATCCGCTGCACTGCCACCGCTTCTGGCAGCAGTTAAAAGGTCAGCCGGTGGAGTTCACCTGGCAGTCGGAAGAGGGCATCAGCCTGGTCGCTGTGCTGCGTACCGGGCCGACAGAAAGCCTGATTCAGGGGCTGCATCAGTCCATTTTCCGTGCCGAAAAACGCATCGGCCTGGTGCTGTTCGGCAAGGGAAATATCGGTTCTCGCTGGCTGGAGTTGTTTGCCCGTGAGCAAAGTACGCTCTCCGCACGTACCGGGTTTGAATTCGTTCTGGCAGGCGTGGTGGACAGCCGTCGCAGCCTGTTGAATTACGAAGGTCTGGATGCGAGCCGCGCACTGGCGTTCTTCAACGATGAAGCCGTCGAGCAGGATGAAGAATCGCTGTTCCTGTGGATGCGTGCTCACCCGTATGACGATTTGGTGGTGCTCGACGTGACCGCAAGCGAACAGCTCGCCGATCAGTATCTCGATTTTGCCAGCCACGGTTTCCACGTGATCAGCGCTAATAAACTCGCCGGGGCCAGCACCAGCGACAAGTATCGTCAGATCCACGATGCGTTTGAAAAAACAGGGCGTCGCTGGCTGTATAACGCCACCGTAGGCGCAGGTTTGCCGGTCAACCATACCGTGCGTGACCTGCGCGAGAGTGGCGACTCCATCCTCGCCATCAGCGGGATTTTCTCTGGCACGCTTTCCTGGCTGTTCCTGCAGTTTGACGGCACGGTGCCGTTTACCGAACTGGTGGATCAGGCCTGGCAGCAAGGGCTGACCGAGCCAGACCCGCGCGTCGACCTTTCAGGTAAAGACGTGATGCGCAAGCTGGTGATCCTCGCCCGTGAAGCGGGTTACGACATCGAGCCGGATCAGGTGCGTGTCGAATCCCTGGTGCCGTCGCATTGCGAAGAAGGCTCTATCGACCATTTCTTTGAGAATGGCGATGAGCTCAACGAGCAGATGATCCAGCGCCTGGAAGCCGCGCAGGAAATGGGGCTGGTGCTGCGCTATGTGGCCCGTTTCGATGCCAACGGCAAAGCGCGTGTGGGTGTGGAAGCCGTCCGTCCTGAGCATCCGCTGGCGGCACTGCTGCCGTGCGATAACGTCTTCGCGATTGAAAGCCGCTGGTATCGCGATAACCCGCTGGTGATCCGCGGGCCTGGCGCGGGCCGTGATGTGACCGCCGGGGCGATTCAGTCTGATATCAATCGTCTGGCGCAACTGCTGTAGTTTCTTCGGCATTTCCCCCCTCTCCCTAACCCTCTCCCTCAAGGGAGAGGGGATCAAAGAACAGCCGGTTTTTCTCCCCTCGCCCTGTGGGAGAGGGGCCGGGGGAGAGGGCACCAGGCCGCACAGCCTATCCATCATGAACTTTTTTCACCTTCGCTGAATATTCCTCACCACTTTGGTTGTTTTTTCTGTTGACCTCCTGCGGCTTTTCCGTCATTTTTACATCTGGACGTCTAAACGTATAGAAGTTCACATAACAACAAACATCAGCAACTCCAAAGCGACAGACAGAGGTAAGGTATGAGCTTTTTTCACGCCAACCAGCGGGAAGCCCTGAATCAGAGCCTGGCAGAAGTACAGGGCCAGATTAACGTTTCCTTCGAGTTTTTCCCGCCGCGCACCAGTGAAATGGAGCAGACCCTGTGGGCCTCTATCGACAGGTTGAGCAGCCTGAAACCGAAATTCGTTTCCGTAACCTACGGCGCGAATTCAGGCGAGCGCGACCGTACGCACAGCATCATCAAAGGGATCAAAGACAGAACCGGTCTTGAAGCGGCGCCGCATCTGACCTGCATTGATGCCTCGCGTGACGAGCTGCGTACCATTGCCCAGGACTACTGGAATAACGGTATTCGCCATATCGTCGCCCTGCGCGGCGACCTGCCGCCGGGTAGCGGAAAGCCGGAGATGTATGCGGCCGATCTGGTGGGCTTGCTGAAGGATGTGGGGGATTTCGATATTTCCGTGGCGGCTTATCCGGAAGTGCACCCGGAAGCGAAAAGCGCGCAGGCTGATTTGCTGAATCTGAAACGCAAAGTCGATGCCGGGGCGAATCGCGCGATCACCCAATTCTTCTTCGACGTTGAAAGCTACCTGCGTTTCCGCGATCGCTGTGCGGCGACCGGTATCGATGTGGAAATTATTCCGGGCATTCTTCCCGTGTCCAACTTTAAGCAGGCGAAGAAATTCGCTGATATGACCAACGTCCGCATTCCTGCGTGGATGGCGCAAATGTTTAACGGGCTGGACGACGATGCGGAAACCCGCAAGCTTGTTGGCGCGAACATCGCGATGGACATGGTGAAAATCCTGAGCCGCGAAGGGGTGAAAGACTTCCACTTCTACACCCTGAACCGCGCCGAGATGAGCTACGCGATTTGCCACACGCTCGGTGTGCGCCCGGCGGTATAACTCAAAAAATGTCGGGCGGCGCTGCGCTAGCCCGACCTACAATCCTCTGTAGGCCGGTGCCAGCGAAGCGCCGCCCGGCAATTAAGACGTTACTCCCAGTGCAGTAAACACTGTTGCCCATATTTATCGGCGACCAGCAATGCCGCATACACCTGGTCAACGGTGGCGCCACCCGGCATGTTGTGGATGGTTTCGCCCGGCGCGCACGCCGCTTCAGCCACAATGCGCATTTTCTCCTGCACATCATTCTGAATATCCAGCTGTGCCAGGGTGATCGGCAGGCCAATGGCGAAGCAAAGTGCGGCGACAGTTTCGATCTCTTCCTGAGGCGCATTTTCCAGAATCAGCTGGGTCAGCGTGCCAAACGCCACTTTTTCGCCGTGGTAGTAATGGTGCGCATCCGGAATGGCGGTTAAGCCGTTATGCACCGCGTGAGCTGCCGCCAGACCGCCGCTTTCAAAGCCGACGCCGCTGAGATACGTGTTCGCTTCGATGACGCGTTCAAGCGCTGGCGTCACCACATGTTTCTCTGCCGCCAGCATGGCTTTTTCACCCTCTTCCAGCAGCGTGTTGTAGCACAGTTCCGCCAGAGCCAACGCAGCCTGAGTGCAGCGTCCGCCCGCCATGGTGGTTGCGCCGCTGCGTGAACAGGCGCGGGCTTCAAACCAGGTTGCCAGCGCATCGCCAATGCCCGCCGCCAGCAAACGCGCAGGCGCGCCAGCCACCACTTTGGTGTCGACAATCACCAGGTTCGGGTTGTGCGGGAGCATCAGATATCTGTCGAATTCACCCTCGTCGGTATAAAGAACGGAAAGGGCGCTGCAAGGCGCATCGGTTGAGGCGATGGTGGGCGCGATGGCGACCGGCAGATTCATAAAATGCGCGAGCGCTTTAGCGGTATCCAGCGTTTTACCGCCGCCAATGCCCAGCACCGCCTGACATTTTGCACTTATCGCAATATCGCGTAAGCGGTTGATTTCATTTTGCGAGCATTCGCCGTTGAACGGCACGATATCTGCCGCTAATCCGCTCACTTCGAGACTCTTACGCAGCGTCTTCTCAGCAAAACCGAGCACAAATTTATCGCCCACGATGAGCCAGCGTTCAGCCATGGGCTTGAGGTAGTCGCCAAGGCGGGTGAGAACATCTGCACCCTGGATATATTTGCCTGGCGATTGAATAATCCGGTCCATACATCACTCCTTAAAGGTTGAGATTGCCAAATGCGTTCTTCCAGTCCTGCTCAAACTTCTCAATAGCTGACTCTACTGCGGGCGTGCCGAGCATTTGTTGCGCTACGTCTAAGGGGAGGGTGATTGCTTCGCAACCTGCGAGCAGGCAATCCAGCGCCTGACGCGGCGTTTTAAAACTGGCCGCCAGCACTTTGCTCTGCGGAGCGTGAAGCTCCAGCAGAGCTTGCAGTTCACGCACGGTCTGGATGCCGTCACCGCCCTGCGCATCGACGCGGTTTACATAAGGCGCGACGTACTCAGCCCCTGCCAGTGCGGCGAGTAATCCTTGCGAGGCGCTATAAACCGCGGTGCCGAGTGTCGCAATCCCTTCACGTTTTAACAGCTTGATCGCCGCCAACCCTTCGGCGGTAACCGGGATCTTGACCACGATGTCGGGCAGTAAAGTGGCCAGACGCTTAGCTTCAGCCACCATACCGTCCGCTGTGCGGCTCATCGTCTGGGCAAAAAGTTTGCCCTGTGGGCCGATGGCTTCCTGCAACTGCGGGAGCAATTCCCAAAGCGCAGTTTTCCCGGCGGCAATAATGCTTGGGTTAGTGGTGACGCCTGCAATCGGGTAAATACGGGCCAGACGGCGGACTTCAGAGACATTTGCGGTATCGAGATACAGTTCCATAAGGTTTCCTTAGGTCAGAGTTCCAGTTCGTGTTGCAGCAGGCTGGCGATCGCTTCGGGCGAAGCGGCGTTTACCAGCGCGTGGCGAAATTCCTGGTGCATGATGCGGCGGGCAAGGCGCGAGAAAATACGCATGTGTTGATCGCCTGCGGCATGTTTATTCAGCGTCAGCATGATGATGAACTGCGCTTCTTCTTCGCCCCACTGAACGGGTTCTGGCAGACGCGCCACGCTGATGGTGGATTGTTCGATGTGCTCTGATTTGCTGTGCGGAATGGCAAAACTGAAGCCGAGGCCGGTCGAAAAGACGGCTTCGCGTGCCCAGAGATCGGCTTCCAGCTTGCGGGGGTAGCGGCAGCGCCCGGCCAGCAGCAGGTTGTCGGTCATGCCTTTGAGCACTTCTTCTTTGCTTTGCCAGTCGTTATCGAGCGAGATGCAACTGGCGGCGATAAGCGGTGCGTCCTGTTGGGCCATGCGGAATTGCGCCAGCAGATGCTCCACTTCCAGTGAAGTACGGCAGGCCATCGCCTGATTGAGCAGCTGGCGACAGGCGCGACTGTCGAGCTGCGCAAGCCGCGCTTTTGTCGCAGGGATGGCCGGTGCGCTCATGCTGATTTCATCGAGCCCAAGCCCGACCAGCAGCGGAAGTACGGAGCCTTTCGCTCCCAGTTCGCCGCACAGGCCAATCCATTTCCCCTGGCGATGAACGGCCTGAACCGCAAAATCCAGCGCGCGTAAAAACGCCGGGTTCAGGCTGTTATAGTGGCGCGTGACTTTGGCATTATCGCGATCGACCGCCAGCAGGTATTGCGTCAGGTCGTTGCTGCCGATGCTGAAGAAGTCTATCTCTTCGCAACACTGGTCGATGATAAACATCACCGACGGCACCTCCAGCATGATGCCGAGCGGAATTTTTTCATCAAACGGGATTTGGGCGCTGCGTAATTGCTGTTTGGCTTCGGCGAGTTTTTCTTTCACCCACAGGATCTCTTCCATCGAGGAGATCATCGGGATCATAATTTTCAGCTTGCCGTGGGCAGAGGCACGCAGGATCGAACGAAGCTGGGTCGTAAACAGCGCGGCGTATTCTTCATAAATACGTACTGCGCGATAGCCGAGGAACGGGTTGTTTTCTGCCGGAATGTTGAGGTAGTCCACTGGCTTATCACCGCCGATGTCCATAGTGCGCACGATGATGCTGCGACCTCTCGCCGATTCCAGCGCCTGGCAAAAGAGGTTGTACAGCTCATCTTCTGAAGGCGCGCTGGTTCTGTCCATGTACAGCATTTCAGTGCGGAACAAACCAACTGCTTCAGCGCCGTTACCAAAAGCGGCCTGCGCTTCCACGGCGTGGGCGATATTGGCGGCCACTTCCAGGCGTATTCCGTCTGCACTTCTGGCTTCTTTTTCCAGCCAGACGCTTTGCTGCTCACGCAGCGCGGCCTGAACACGAGCTTCCTGCTCGTAATAACGGTTAATGGCCTGCGTCGGTTCTACAACGACGGAGCCGGTATTTCCGTCGAGCCAGGCTGGCTGATTTTGCCAGCGTGACAGGGCAGGAATGTCCACGCCAACCAGTGTCGGAATATTGAAGGAACGAGCGAGGATCACGGTGTGAGACGTTGTGCCGCCGCTTTGCAGAATTAACCCTTTCAGCAGGTTTTTATCGAGCTCCAGAAACTGGCCGGGAGTCAGCTCATCAGCCATGCAAATGGACGACTGGGTTAGCTGGCCCGGAGCCGGGAAACGTATCTCGCCGTATATCTGTTGCAGCAGTTGATAACAGACGTCGGTCACATCCAGCACGCGCTCCTGCAAATAACTGCTGCTGGACTGCGCGAAGGTTTCGCTGAAGTGCTGAGCGCTGCGAATGATGGCTTCGGCGCAGCTTAAACCTTCCGTAATGCCTCTCAGCAGGTGCTGGCGCAGGCTGCTGTCGGTTGCCAGTGAGCGGTGGGCATCGAGGATAGCGCTGGTGGTGCTGTCGCTGTCGAGCTGACGCAGCGCCAGCGTTTTTACCAGCAGGGTCAGCCCGTTATCCAGCGCAGCCTGCTCTTCTTCCTGGGGCAACGTTGCGGGCAGATTGCTGAGCGTGCCGAGATTAAGCGCGGTAATCGCTGTCAACACGCCGCCCGCACTGCCGCTGCAAACGGAGCGGGCGCGAATCAGCGTTGGGTTCAGATGGGTCAACGATTCCGGCAGGGCATCACTTTCCTGAAGGTTTGCATGTTCCAGCGGCGCATCGCAGTGCGGAAATTCATCGCGAAACCAGGCGCTGAGCTTTTGCTGCGCGTGGGCTTCGTCAGGCCCTTCAATACGTAACTGACAAGCGTCTCCCGTGAGGGTGTCTGTGCCAATAATTGCCAGCGCGCTTTTGGCGTTGCCGCTGCGCTCGCTGCGTAAATTGCGCCACTCAATCGCCGATGAGTAGGTGTTGCACAGCGTTTCCACCAGGCTTGCCGGGCGAGCGTGCACACCGTTGGGCAAGGTACAGATAAATTCCACAACCTGGGCCATGGCCTTTTTCCTCAATTCAAATAGGGTCTGGCGACAGCATAGAGCGGGGAAAAGGGCAGGGGCTATCTGACAAAACGGCTAAAAACTGGATTTTTGTAATGTCCACGGGAAAGTGCGGAGTTCCTCACAAAACAGAAATAATCCCGCCTGTAACGGCTTGTTGAGGGCGATCTCATTTTTCATCAGATATTACAAAAGTCCAGTAAATGGCCTTTTTATCCACTGTCTGTCGTGCTGTCGATTGCCTATTGTGGCCCCAACAACGTTATGGATATGGGCCTGTGGCCCGGGAGCAGCAAATGAAAGAGTTGGTGCAGATCCTCAAAAACACCCGTCAGCATCTGATGACCGGCGTGTCGCATATGATCCCGTTCGTGGTCGCCGGGGGCATTCTGCTCGCGGTGTCCGTCATGCTGTATGGCAAAGGCGCGGTGCCGGATGCCGCGACCGATCCCAACCTGAAAAAGCTGTTTGATATTGGCGTGGCGGGGCTAACCCTGATGGTGCCTTTCCTGGCGGCCTATATCGGTTACTCCATTGCGGAGCGCTCCGCACTGGCTCCTTGCGCTATTGGCGCCTGGGTCGGCAACAGTTTTGGGGCGGGCTTTTTCGGCGCGATCATTGCCGGGATGATCGGCGGGATTGTCGTCTTTTACCTCAAGCGCATTCCCGTGGCGAAAGTCCTGCGTTCGGTGATGCCCATCTTTGTGATCCCGATTATCGGCACCTTTATTACCGCCGGGATCATGATGTGGGGCCTTGGCGAACCGGTTGGTGCGCTGACACAGAGCCTCACCGGCTGGCTGCAAGGGATGCAGCAGGGCAGCATCGTGGTGCTGGCCATCGTGATGGGCCTGATGCTGGCGTTTGATATGGGTGGGCCGGTGAATAAGGTGGCTTACGCTTTCATGCTCATCTGTGTGGCGCAGGGGGTTTATACGGTGGTGGCGATTGCCGCTGTCGCGATTTGTGTCCCGCCGCTGGGGCTGGGTCTGGCGACGCTGATTAAGCGTAATAACTTTAGCGCGGAAGAGCGAGAAGCTGGTAAAGCGGCGCTGGTGATGGGCTGTGTAGGCGTCACCGAAGGTGCCATTCCGTTTGCCGCAGCCGACCCGCTGCGCGTCATCCCTTCCATCATGCTGGGCTCTGCCTGCGGCGCGGTCACTGCCGCTGTTATCGGCGCGGAGTGTTATGCAGGCTGGGGCGGGTTGATTGTGCTGCCGGTGGTTGATGGCAAGCTGGGGTATATCGCGGCGGTGGCAGTCGGCGCTGTTGTCACGGCCGTTAGCGTCAACGTCCTGAAAAGCCTGGCGCGTAATAAGCCGGTCGCAGAGAAAGAAGACGACCTGGATCTGGATTTCGAAATTAACTAAGAGGGAATAACCATGACTTCAATTATCGCAGTAACCGCCTGTCCGTCCGGTGTCGCTCATACCTACATGGCGGCCGAAGCGCTGGAAGCCGCGGCGAAAGCCAAAGGCTGGCAGGTCAAAGTGGAAACACAGGGCTCGATTGGCCAGGAAAATACCCTGACCGCAGAGGACGTGGCCGCCGCCGATATGGTGATCCTCACCAAAGACATCGGCATCAAATTTGAGGAGCGTTTCCAGGGCAAAACCCTTGTTCGCGTCAACATCAGCGATGCGGTAAAACGCGCCGACGCCATCATGAACAAGATTGAAGCCCATCTGACGCAAACCGCTTAGCACACCGGCCCGCTGCTGTTTGGGCGGGCCGCCTGAACTCAAAAAAGGAGTGCCCCATGACGAATCGCATTCAACGCCTGAAAGACGCCCTGTTTGCCAGACCCCGTGAAATTTCCCTTGAGCGCGCGCTGCTTTATACCGAAAGCCATCAGCAGACGGAAGGCGAGCCGGTTATCCTGCGCAGAGCCAGAGCGACGGCGCATATTCTGGATAAGGTGGAGATAGCGATCCGTGATGAGGAGCTGATTGCCGGTAACCGCACCGTGCAACCGCGCGCCGGCATTATGTCGCCGGAAATGGACCCGTACTGGCTGCTAAAGGAACTGGACCAGTTTTCGAGCCGCCCACAGGACAAGTTTGCGATAAGCGAAGACGACAAACGAGTCTATCGCGAAGTGCTGTTCCCTTACTGGGAAAAGCGTTCGATGAAGGATTTCATCAACGCCAGAATGTCGAATGAGGTAAAAGCGGCGGTGGCGACGCAAATCTTCAGCGTGAACCAGACCGACAAAGGGCAGGGGCACATCATCATCGATTACCCACGTCTGCTGGAAAATGGGTTGGGTACGCTGGTGGCGGAGCTGCAAACGCTCTGCCAGCACGAGCCGGATAACGATTTTTATGCCGCCGCCTTGTTACTGCTGGAAGCCTCGCAGCGCCATATTCTGCGCTATGCCGCGCTCGCCGGGGCGATGGCGCTTGAGTGTCAGGACGCGAAACGGGCGGAAGAGCTGCGCCAACTAGCCGAAATTTCCCGCCATAACGCAGAGCACAAGCCGAAGACCTTCTGGCAGGCGTGCCAGCTGTTCTGGTACATGAACGTGATTTTGCAGTATGAGTCGAATGCGAGTTCGCTCTCCATCGGGCGTTTCGACCAGTACATGCTGCCTTTTTATCAGGCCTCGCTGAGCCAGGGCGAAGATCCCGCTTTCCTGCGCGAGATGCTCGAATCCCTGTGGGTGAAGTGCAATGACGTGGTGCTGCTGCGTTCAACCAGCAGCGCGCGCTATTTCGCTGGCTTCCCGACGGGCTACACCGCCCTGCTTGGCGGTCAGACGGAAAACGGTCGCAGCGCGGTAAACATACTCTCTTTCCTTTGCCTGGATGCCTATCAGAATGTCCGCCTGCCGCAGCCAAATCTGGGCGTGCGCGTGAATGAACTGATTGACGGCCCGTTTTTACGCAAAACGGCAGAAACCATTCGTCTGGGCACGGGCATTCCGCAGATTTTTAACGATGAAGTGATCGTGCCTGCGTTCCTGAATCGGGGCGTAACGCTTGAAGATGCCCGTGATTATTCAGTTGTGGGCTGCGTTGAGCTTTCCATTCCGGGAAAAACCTATGGGCTGCACGATATTGCGATGTTTAACCTGCTGAAAGTGATGGAAATCGTGCTTCAGGAGAACGAAGGCAACGCGGATATCGGCTGGGAAACGCTGCTGGAAAACATTCGGGCGAAAACCAGCCACTTCATTTCACTGATGGCGGAAGGCAGCAACATCTGTGACATCGGCCATCGCGACTGGGCGCCGGTGCCACTGCTGTCGTCTTTCATCAGCGATTGCCTGACGAACGGCAAAGACATCACCGAAGGCGGCGCTCGCTACAACTTCTCGGGCGTACAAGGGATCGGCATCGCCAACCTCAGCGATTCTCTGCATGCCCTGAAAGGCATGGTGTTTGATCAGCAAAGGCTGAGCTTCGATGAGCTGCTGGCAGTCCTGAAAGCGAACTTTGCGACTCCGGAAGGGGAGAAAATCCGCGCCAGGTTGATCAATCGCTTTGAGAAATACGGCAATGATATCGACGAAGTGGACAACATCAGCGCCGATCTGCTGCGTTACTACTGCAAAGAGGTGGAAAAATACCGTAATCCGCGCGGTGGGCAATTCACGCCGGGGTCGTACACTGTCTCTGCTCATGTGCCTTTAGGCGCAGTCGTGGGCGCAACGCCAGACGGGCGCTATGCGGGTGAGCAGCTGGCCGATGGCGGTTTATCCCCTATGCTCGGACAAGATATGCAGGGGCCAACCGCCGTACTGAAATCGGTGAGTAAGCTCGATAACACGTTGTTGTCGAATGGCACCTTGTTGAATGTGAAATTCACCCCCGCAACGCTGGAAGGTGATGCCGGGCTGAATAAGCTGGCCGATTTCCTGCGAGCGTTCACGAAGCTGAAATTGCAGCACGTCCAGTTTAACGTCGTGAATGCCGACACCCTGCGTGAAGCGCAGGCGCGACCCCAGGATTTCGCCGGGCTGGTGGTGCGTGTGGCGGGATATAGCGCGTTCTTCGTTGAGCTGTCGAAGGAGATTCAGGATGACATTATCCGCCGCACCGCGCATCACCTGTGAGGTGCTGGAGACGCGCGCTGACACGGCGCGCATTTTCAACATTCAGCGCTACTCCCTGAACGACGGGCAGGGGATCCGCACGGTGGTTTTTTTCAAAGGCTGCCCGCACCGTTGCCCGTGGTGCGCCAATCCGGAATCCCTGTCGCCTGCTATCCAGACGGTTCGCCGCGAGAGTAAATGCCTGCACTGTGCTCCCTGTCTGCGTGATGCGGACGAATGCCCGTCGGGGGCATTTGAACGCATTGGCCGCGATATCACGCTGGAGCAACTTGAGCGTGAGGTGCTGAAGGACGAGATTTTTTATCGCACTTCAGGCGGTGGCGTCACGCTCTCGGGCGGTGAAGTGTTAATGCAGGCGGGGTTCGCTACCCGCTTTCTCAAAAGATTGCGCCAGGCTGGTTTGCATACTGCTATAGAAACAGCGGGCGATGCGCCGTTAAGTCGCCTGCTGCCTCTGGCTCAACAGTGCGATGAAGTGCTCTTTGATTTGAAGATAATGGATCCTGCGCGTGCTCAGGCGGTAGTGAAAATGGATCAGCCACGCGTAATGGAGAATTTTTTAGCGTTGGTGAGAGAAGGGATCAACGTCATTCCACGTCTGCCGCTGATCCCGGGGTTCACTCAGGAAGAGGAAAATGTGCGACAGGTGCTGGCTTTTTTGGCTCCGACCAGCATCCGGGAGCTGCATTTACTTCCCTTTCACCAGTATGGCGAACCAAAATACCGGTTGCTGGGCGGCGAATGGGCGATGAAAGCGTGTGTGCCACCGACGGCTGAAGAGATTGCTCGCGTCCGTAGCAAAGCAGAAGCAGAGGGTTTTCATGTAACGACAGGAGGGTAACGTGACGGGAACAGGCGGAAGATTTCTGGTGGCGGTCACCGCTTGCGTGAGCGGCGTGGCCCACACTTACATGGCGGCCGAGCGGCTGGAGAAGCTGTGCCAGCAGGAAAAATGGATCGTCAAAATTGAAACTCAGGGCGCACTTGGCATTGAAAACGCGCTGAGTCCGGGAGATATCTCACGAGCCGACGTTGTTTTGCTTATTACCGATATCGACCTGAGCGGCGAGGAGCGTTTTGGCGGCGCGCGCTATGTTCGCTCCGGCATTAACACCTTTCTGCGCGAGCCGCAGAAGGTGATGAGCGCGGTGCGCAAACTGCTTTCGGCCCCGCAACACACCCATATCACTCTTTAATCGACAACTGACTGTGATACTGCCGCCGATATTCCGACGGTGAACGGTCGGTGTTTTTACGAAAAAGTCGGCAGAAATAGTTACTGTCGGTGAAGCCGCAGGCATGCGCCACTTCCTTCACTTTCATGTCGTACCCTTTGAGCAGCGCTTTGGCTTTTTCGAGCCGGGTGTGGTTCAGATATTCGTTAAAGCCTAAAGCACCGCTTTTATTGAACAGGTGCGACAGATAATTGGGCGAAATATAAAACGCGTGGGCGACGGAGTCCCGGCTTAGGGCGTCGGCATAATTTGCATCAATATGATCGCGGATCGCCTCAAACAGCGCCTGGCTGCGCGAAGCGGTCTGAATCTGGCTGCTCAGCAGGTCGGCGCAGTGGCTCAGCAGGCTCATCACAATCATCTTTGCGGTGTTGTTATCCTGCGGCTGCATGCGAATTTCATCGAGCGCCTGCAATAAAAAGGAGCCAACGCGAGGGCCACGACGCGCCACGTGTTGTTTCATCACGTTCTGGAGTTGCTGCCCATCCCAGTGCTGCACGCTAAAGCCAAGCTGTTGTTTGCCAAATAAAATACTGAGCGTGGTGGCGGGCTTTTCCCACTGCGGGCAGTTCCAGCTTCCTGCGGGCACATACAGCAAATCATGAGCGTTGAGGCTGAATGGCCCATCGCTAATTTCACCTTTCAACACAATTTCAAGCCTCGGGAAATCAACCTGGAAGGCCAGCGGCGGCACCGTGCCGTTTTCGTGCGCAAAGTAGCAGATATTCAATGAGTCCATTGATGACATCAATGACGTAACGATTCGGGTGATAGTGCTGTCGGTTTGTTCCATTACTTCACCTCTCCTGAATGATTTACGAAAAAACGCTGACAGATCATTGACCTCATTCCCCTGCATAATCCAGGCTTATTGGTGAAAGTTTACGGACTCGTCGACATTTCTATGAACAACATTTGTTATGGTGTTCATGGCCAGAAGGAAAGAACTATCAAATCTGTAGATTTTATCATCTATAACTTATCTGCAGAGCTGTATATCCTGGTATTAAAAACACTGAAGGGAGCAGGAAGATGAGCAATCAAGAAAACGATCACAACACGTTATCCGCAGCAAAGTGCCCATTCCATCAGGGCAGCCATGACGAAAGCGCAGGCGCAGGGACCAGCAGCCGAGACTGGTGGCCAAAACAACTTCGCGTCGATCTCCTCAATCAGCACTCCAGCCGCTCTAACCCACTGGGCGAAGATTTTGATTACCGTAAAGAATTCAGCAAATTAGATTATTCCGCCCTGAAAGGCGATCTCAGAGCTCTGCTGACTGATTCGCAGCCATGGTGGCCTGCCGACTGGGGCAGCTATGCTGGCCTGTTTATTCGTATGGCCTGGCACGGCGCAGGGACCTATCGTTCCGTTGATGGCCGTGGTGGCGCGGGACGGGGTCAGCAGCGCTTTGCTCCGCTGAACTCCTGGCCGGACAACGTCAGCCTCGATAAAGCGCGTCGCCTGCTTTGGCCTATCAAACAGAAATACGGCCAGAAAATCTCCTGGGCCGATCTGTTCATTCTGGCGGGTAACGTTGCGCTGGAAAACTCCGGCTTCCGTACTTTCGGTTTTGGTGCCGGGCGTGAAGATGTCTGGGAACCGGATATGGATGTGAACTGGGGCGATGAAACGACCTGGCTGAAACACCGTAATCCGGAAGAACTGGCAAAACGTCCGCTGGCTGCTACCGAAATGGGCCTGATATACGTGAACCCGGAAGGGCCAAACGCCAGCGGTGAACCGCTGTCTGCCGCAGCTGCCATCCGCGCCACCTTCGGCAATATGGGCATGAACGACGAAGAGACCGTCGCGCTCATCGCCGGTGGTCATACATTAGGGAAAACTCACGGCGCGGGCGAAGCAACCCACGTGGGCGTCGATCCGGAAGCAGCCCCGATTGAAGCACAAGGCCTCGGCTGGGCAAGTACGCACGGCAGTGGTGTGGGCGCAGACGCTATCACCTCGGGTCTGGAAGTGGTGTGGACTCAAACGCCAACCCAATGGAGCAATTTCTTCTTCGAAAACCTGTTCAAATACGAGTGGGTGCAAACTCGTAGCCCGGCCGGTGCGATTCAGTTTGAAGCGGTGGATGCCCCGGAAAGCATTCCCGATCCGTTTGACCCGTCTAAAAAACGCAAACCGACGATGCTGGTTACCGACCTGACGCTGCGCTTTGACCCGGACTTCGAGAAAATCTCTCGTCGCTTCCTCAACGATCCACAAGCCTTTAACGAAGCCTTTGCTCGCGCGTGGTTCAAACTGACGCACCGCGATATGGGACCGAAAGCGAGATACATCGGCCCGGAAGTGCCGAACGAAGATCTGATTTGGCAGGATCCGCTGCCGAAAGCGTTCTTCGAACCCACCGCAGAAGATATCGACGTTCTGAAAGCAGAAATTGCGCACTCCGGGCTTTCTGTGAGTGAACTGGTGTCGGTTGCGTGGGCATCGGCTTCCACCTTCCGCGGTGGCGATAAGCGTGGTGGGGCGAACGGTGCTCGCCTGGCGCTGGCACCTCAGCGTGACTGGGATGTGAACGCGATTGCAGCTAAAGCGCTCCCGGCGCTGGAAGCGATTTATAAATCTTCTCGCCGCGCTTCTCTGGCTGACATCATTGTGCTGGCTGGTGTGGTTGGTGTCGAAAAAGCGGCAGAAGCTGCTGGCGTGAATATTCATGTGCCGTTTACGCCGGGCCGTGTGGATGCCAGCCAGGATCAGACCGATATCGAAATGTTCAGCCTGATGGAGCCGGTAGCCGATGGTTTCCGCAACTATCGCGCTCGCCTGGATGCGGCGACCACCGAATCTCTGCTTATCGACAAAGCGCAGCAGCTGACGCTGACCGCGCCGGAGCTCACTGTGCTGGTGGGTGGTTTGCGTGTTCTGGGTGTCAACTTTGATGGCGGCAACAACGGTGTGTTTACCGACCGTGTGGGTGTGCTCAGCAATGACTTCTTCGTCAACCTGCTGGATATGCGCAACGAGTGGAAAGCCACCGACGCTTCTAACGAACAGTTCGAAGGACGTTGCCGTCAGAGCGGTGAAGTGAAGCACACTGCAACCCGTGCAGACCTGGTGTTTGGCTCTAACGCCGTGCTGCGTGCGCTGGCAGAAGTTTATGCCTGCGACGATGCCAAAGAGAAGTTTGTGAAAGACTTCGTCGCGGCATGGGTGAAAGTGATGAACCTGGATCGCTTCGACCTGCAGTAAGCCTGTCTGAGACGTAAAAAATCCCCGCTTTCGAGCGGGGATTTTTGTTTTGGCCTTTGCGAAATTGCCGGGCGGCACGTTGTTTGCCCGGCCTACAAGGCGTAGTAGATACTGTTATGCCACGCAAGCATTTTCCATATGCTGAGTGGCATCGAAAGGGCGTCCTGATTTCAGGACGCCATACGCCATCTGCGCCAGCTTCCGCATCATCGCCCCGATTATTAGCTTCCCATTTTTCCCGTT
>NZ_JBOFIN010000141.1:0-37972 GCF_051650185.1 Scandinavium sp. | reverse complement strand
GTTTATCACATGTGGAGAAGTGCAGTCCGGCGCGAATTATCTACGCCACAGATTTGAGAATCTAAGGTCAGGTACGGCGTCCGGACTGCAGGCAGAAAGAACTGGCCGGCTCTTTCTGCACGTGGGGGATAATACAAGGCCGGGTTAGCGACAGCGCCACCCGGCAATACATCAGAACGTCAGACCCAACTGAACACCCGCCCCCCAGGTTTCATCCTGGCCGTACAGCCCCATCAGATCGACGTGAACCGTGTTCAGCGGTGCGAAACCAACACCCGCGGTGAAGACATTGCTGTCATTGCCTTTCATGTCAGCACGATAACCCGCACGTACCGCAAGCCAGCTCAGCGGCGTCACCTCTGCCCCGACGCCAACGTACTGGGAATTGTCTTCACTCTTAAATCCTTTGGTTTCCGTCAGGTCGCCGTCCGCACTCAGCGTCACCAGGTCGGTGTGCCACGCCACGCCTGCTGTCACCAGCGGGCGAATTTGGTACGTATCTTTGTAGTTAGTGGTCACGCCGGTTGAATTGTTGGTGATACGAACGTCTTTGGTGTCGATATCACGCGACATCAGGTTCTGTCCGCTTAACCCCACAGTCCAGTTTTCGCCAAAGTCTGCTGCAATCCCCGTATCCACGTTAAAGCCGGTATCGTCATTGCGATACTTACTCTTCTTCCAGTCATCACTGTGATAATCATCGATGGACGTCGTGTAGTTATAGAGCCAGGTTTGCTGCAGTTTCGGCGTAACCCCAAAGGAAACCGGCACGCCGCCGATATCGAATTGACGGGCGATGGCGATGCCGTAATCGGAAACAATGGCCGCCTTACCGGATGCGGTTGAATTCAGATTATTGGTCAGGGCGTCGCTGCCGTTAATCAGCGCGTTAGCCGCCTGTGAGGCAGCAAACGGATCAGAATTCTGAATATTACGCAGATAGTCGATATCGCTCTGATCGATACTGGAGCTGACGCGGGCATGAGCATAAGCCTTGGCAACAAACGCCAGTGAAACGGCTGAAGTCGGCACGCTGACGGCGATGCCAGCACCGGCATTCGCACGCGCGGTTTTACCTCGTAAATCTTCCAGTTGCCCGGCCAAATCACCTGCGGCGCTCTGGAACTGATTTAACGTGTCGCCAGGATTGAGCAAAATATCGGTCGGCGTGATGTTATCAAGCACGCTCTTGTAGTGGTTGATATCGTTGCTGATATCGTCAATTTGATCGCGAAGGTTGTCTTTGTCGGTAATCTGTCCGCCAACCGACGGAATAACGACAGAGACATCATCGTCAGGTTTTGATTTTGCCAGTAGCGCCGGGTTAATCAATACTGCGCTGCCATAACTGGCTGACGCAACCCCGGTTCCCCCCATCGCATCACTTCTCGCTTCTGACCACGTATTTGCCGCTCCCGCCTGATTTGCCATAAAAAGAGAAACTGCCGCAGACACCACAGAATATTTGATATTTTTTTTCACGATAGACTCGTTATTTGCAGGTGAACGTTTATCCCTGTTCAGTTATCGGCTGAAAAGGGGCGAACTATTGCTGTGAATAACGATGTAAAAAGCAGCCTGTTAGGGCGATTTGCGTTAAAGGGCGTCGTGTTATCGTAGGAATATGTGACGCCCCTCAATATTTATAGATGAGATTGTTATTTTCGCGAGGGTTTACCGTCATGCGGGCCAAAAAACTGCGGCGGATGGTCAACCCAGCGGTCCTGGCGGGTCGCGGCATACTCCTGATTCAGGGGATAGTAGATGCGGTTGTGCTTTTTATTCGCCTCGCCAACGACCAGCAGGCACACCTCTTCCTCAGTATTATTGATAAAGGTGTGGCAGACGCCAGTACCGGCAGGAAAACCAACGCTGTCGCCCGGTTCCAGCTGCCAGAGATAGCCGTTTATCCATGCCTGCGGATGGCCTTCCAGCACGTAGATAAACTCTTCTTCATCGCTTTCGGCATGCGGGTAAGACGTGCGTCTGCCCGGCGGCAGGCGTTCGTGGTGAATGCCCAAATGGCGCAGCCCAAGCTTACGCGCCAGGGGTGCACCGATGGAAAACAGCTCAGGGCTGTCGGGATAGGTTGAATCATCTGGCTCTTCCAGGTCACGCCAGTGTCGAATACAGTCGGGTCGTTTCATCTTTCCCCCCGGGATTTTTTCCCTGTTGTCTTGCGTCATGTATAGCACACACCCGGCAGGTTATCGGCGTTTGTGCCATAACATGATAAAGTAGCGGTTTACTTTTTAGCTGATTCGAGGACGCCGATGGACAATACCACTCCCCAGGATATGCTCACGCATGCCGAAAGGCTTTGCGCGCAGCGCGGCGTGCGTCTGACACCGCAGCGTCTGGAAGTGCTGCGCCTGATGACGCTACAACAGGGTGCCATCAGCGCCTATGATTTGCTCGATCTGTTGAAAGTCAGTGAGCCACAGGCGAAACCCCCGACCGTGTATCGGGCGCTGGAGTTTTTACTCGAACAGGGTTTTGTCCACAAGGTTGAGTCCACCAACAGCTATGTGTTGTGCCATCTGATTGATCACCCGTCTCACAGCTCCGCGATGTTTATCTGCGATCGTTGTGGAGTGGTAAAAGAAGAAGTTGCCGACGGTCTTGAAGACATCATGCATAAGCTGGCCGCGCGGATGGGATTTGCGCTGCGCCATAATGTGCTTGAAGCCCATGGCTTGTGTGCGGAGTGTGTTGAAGTGGAAGCCTGTGCAACACAGGATTGCTGCGGGCACGACCATACCATTCAAATCAAAAGAAAGCCGGGCCAGAAATAGTCGCGGGCGGCCTAAGCCGCCCTGAGGGTTGTACTTCCTTGTACTTACGGGTAGAGCAGTGGGTTACCAGCGATAGTCATTGCGGGTTTCCCAGTCTTTCACCTCTTTCTCAGCCTGGTCTTTCGCGTATCCGTAACGCTCCTGGATTTTCCCTACCAGCTGATCGCGCTTACCTTCAATGACGGTAAAGTCATCATCGGTGAGCTTACCCCATTTCTCTTTCACTTTACCTTTGAGCTGTTTCCAGTTACCGCCGACTTCGTCTTTATTCATGATCCTTTCCTCATCGTTCGGTGAAGCAGAGTGAAGTAACGTCGTCCTGTAAGCATCGTTTCTGCTGGACGTGATAATGAGTATAGGTAAGGATGTTGGCTTTCAGGAATTATTCAGAATCTTTAACCATACCAGGAAATGAACCCACTACGAAAACCAGGTTCCGTGTTGCCAGTGACGCCGCCAAATCCAGGCCAGAGAGAGCCCGCGTAGCGCAAGGAACACCGCGAGCGACAGCCACAATCCGTGGTTGCCAAACAGCGGCACGGTTAACAGTGTCAGAGCAAAGCCAGCGGCGGCGACAGCCATGCTGTTTCGCATTTCTGTCCCTCGTGTCGCACCGATAAACATGCCATCCAGTAAATAACACCAGACGCCAATCACCGGCAGTATCACCTGCCAGAAAACATAGCGATCGGCCAGCTCCCGCAGCTGTGGCAGAGAGGTGAGCATCGCAACAATGTGCTCTCCACCGACGGCATAAATCATCGCAAACGCCAGCGCCACTAAGCCGGATTGGCGGCACGCAGCTTTCCAGACGTGCAGCAGTTGGCTGTCGTCCCTCGCGCCATACGCCTGCCCGGAATGGGCTTCAACGGCATAGGCAAAGCCATCCAGCGCATAGGCCGTGAACGTCAGCATCGTCATCAACACGGCGTTTACCGCGACAATATCGCTGCCGAGACGCGCGCCAAACACGGTCAATGCGCCAAAGCAGAGTTGCAACAACAGCGAACGCAGCATGATGTCCCGGTTGAGCGCCAGAAGGCGACGAACATTGCCCCGCCAGGCCTCTTTCAGCAGCGCTAACGAAATGCCGCGCAGATGCAGCACCCGCCGAACCATCAGCAAGCCAATGAAGAAAGTGACATATTCCGAACACGCAGTGGCCAGCGCTGCGCCCTGCACGTTCATGTGCAGGGCCATCACCAGCCACAAATCGAGTACGATGTTCAGCACGTTGCCCACCACCAGCAAAATCACCGGTGCACGAGCATACTGCACACCAAGCAGCCACCCCAGCAAGACCAGGTTTGCGAGAGAAGCAGGGGCGCTGAGCCAGCGGATCTCAAGGAAGCGCCTGGCCTGCTCCAGCACCGCATCGCTTCCGCCGACAATATGCAGCGCCAAATCAATAAGCGGTGTGCGAAGCAGGACAATGGCTATGCCTGCGCCCAATGCCAGTAACAGCGGTTGTACCAAAGCACGCGCCAGCCGCTGCGGATCTTTTGCACCATAAGCCTGAGCCGTGAGGCCGGTGGTGCTCATTCGCAGGAAAAGCAGCAGCATAAAGAGGAAGCTGGTCGCCATAGTGCCCACAGCGACACCGCCCAGATACACAGGACTATCCAGATGCCCAATCACCGCCGTATCGACCAGCCCCAACAAAGGGACAGTGATATTGGAGAAAATCATGGGCAGCGCAAGACGCCACAATGCCTTGTCCGCAGCAGTGAATAGCGACATCGGAAAACCTGTGAGAGTGGAAAGGTAAAACGAAGTGGCGCCAGAGCTGCGCCACTCAAAACACGAAGCGGAAAGCTAAAGGATGATTATAGCCATTCGCCGTTGCGGATCACGCCAACCGCCAGACCTTCAATAGAGAAGTTCTGTTCGCGCAGGTCGACCACGATCGGGGAAAATTCACTGTTTTCTGGCAGAAGCTCAACGGTGCTGCCTTGTTTTTTCAGGCGCTTGACGGTCACTTCATCGTCAATGCGAGCGACAACCACCTGGCCGTTACGCACATCCTGAGTTTTATGTACCGCCAGCAGGTCGCCATCAAGGATGCCGATGTCGCGCATCGACATGCCGCTGACGCGCAGCAGGAAATCGGCGCTTGGCTTGAACATGCCAGGGTCAACCTGATAATGGCCTTCAATATGCTGCTGTGCCAGCAGCGGCTCACCGGCAGCCACGCGGCCGATCAATGGGATGCCCACTTCTTCTTCAATCAGAAGACGAATGCCGCGAGAAGCCCCGGAGACAATCTCAATGACGCCTTTACGTGCCAGCGCTTTAAGATGCTCTTCAGCCGCATTAGGGGACTTAAATCCCAGGCGCTGTGCTATTTCCGCACGCGTCGGTGGCATGCCCGTCTGGCTGATGTGATCCCGGATGAGATCAAACACCTCTTGCTGCCTGGTCGTTAACGCTTTCATTCCGCCCCCTGGGTGTATATACAGTTATGCTGTGAGTATATACAGTTGATGGCGAATTTGGAACCGCAAAACGCACAAAAAACCAGACGGTTGCGCAATAGTGTGGCGCCTATCGAAAATGCGACCACAGCAGCAGCGCCCAGGTGATGACGGCAATAAAGATAGCCAACAGAACTGCAGCAGACCCCATATCCTTCGCGCGCCCTGACAGCTCGTGATGCTCCGGCCCGATACGGTCAACCACCGCTTCAATCGCACTGTTCAGAATTTCCACTATCATCACCAGAAGCACCGAGCCAATCAGCAGTACGCGGGTGATGACATCCACGTCCAGCCAGCAGGCGATAAAGATGGCGATAATGGCAGCGGTGCCTTCCTGGCGAAACGCGGCTTCGTTTTTCCACGCTGCGCGAAAACCTTTCCAGGAGTAGCCTGCCGCCTTGATGATTCGGGTTAACCCGGTGGTATTATTGGCCATCAAAAGAACCTTTTTATTTATTAGCGTCAATGTCACTGCGCGCCGTAAGTGGTAGAACAGATATTCTGCTTACTTTCTGTTATCCTTGCGACGCATTTGCATGATTAACCAGAGGCTTTACATCGTTTATGTCTGGCTGGCCACGAATTTACTACAAATTACTGAATTTACCATTAAGCGTGCTGGTAAAAAGCAAGTCCATTCCGGCAAACCCTGCCCAGGAACTTGGGCTCGATACCTCACGTCCGATTATGTACGTTCTGCCCTATAACTCGAAGGCAGATCTGCTGACGTTACGCGCCCAGTGCCTGGCGCACGATCTCCCGGATCCGCTGGAGCCGCTGGTGATCGACGGAACCGAGCTGCCGCGTTACGTGTTCATTCACGGCGGGCCGCGCGCGTTCACCTATTACACGCCGAAAGAAGAATCCATCAAGCTGTTCCACAACTATCTGGACCTGCATCGCAGCAATCCCGAGCTCGACGTGCAGATGGTGCCGGTTTCGGTGATGTTTGGGCGTTCTCCGGGTCGCGAAAAAGGCGAAGTTAACCCGCCCCTGCGCATGATGAACGGCTTCCAGAAGTTCTTTGCCGTTACCTGGCTTGGTCGCGACAGCTTCGTGCGTTTCTCGCCATCCGTGTCACTGCGCCGCATGGCGACCGAGCACGGCACAGACAAAATTATCGCGCAGAAGCTGGCTCGTGTGGCACGTACGCACTTCGCCCGTCAGCGTCTGGCGGCCGTTGGCCCGCGCCTGCCTGCTCGTCAGGATTTGTTCAATAAGCTGCTGGCGTCCAAAGCGATTGCCAAAGCCGTTGAAGATGAAGCGCGCAGCAAGAAAATCTCCCACGAAAAAGCGCAGCAGAACGCCATTGCGCTGATGGAAGAGATTGCGGCTAACTTCTCCTACGAGATGATCCGCCTGACAGACCGCGTTCTGAGCTTTACCTGGAACCGTCTCTATCAGGGGATTAACGTTAACAACGCCGAGCGCGTGCGCCAGCTGGCTCACGATGGTCATGAAATTGTCTATGTGCCCTGTCACCGCAGCCACATGGACTACATGCTGCTTTCGTACGTGCTCTATCACCAGGGGCTGGTGCCGCCGCATATCGCTGCCGGTATCAACCTGAACTTCTGGCCAGCTGGCCCGATTTTCCGCCGCCTGGGCGCGTTCTTTATTCGTCGTACGTTTAAGGGCAACAAGCTTTATTCCACCGTGTTCCGTGAATACCTCGGCGAACTGTTCAGCCGTGGGTATTCCGTTGAGTACTTCGTGGAAGGTGGCCGTTCCCGTACCGGTCGTCTGCTCGACCCGAAAACCGGCACGCTGTCGATGACCATTCAGGCGATGCTGCGGGGCGGTACTCGTCCAATTACCCTCGTGCCAATCTACATCGGCTATGAGCACGTGATGGAAGTGGGCACCTACGCGAAAGAGCTGCGCGGCGCGACCAAAGAGAAAGAGAGCCTGCCTCAGATGCTGAAAGGCCTGAGCAAGCTGCGTAATCTCGGCCAGGGCTACGTGAACTTTGGCGAACCGATGCCGCTGATGACCTACCTCAATCAGCACGTGCCAGAATGGCGCGAGTCTATCGACCCGATTGAAGCAATCCGCCCTGCGTGGTTAACACCTACGGTGAACAACATTGCCGAAGACCTGATGGTGCGCATCAACAACGCAGGCGCGGCGAATGCCATGAACCTGTGTGTGACCGCACTGCTGGCTTCTCGTCAACGTTCTTTGACCCGCGAGCAGCTCGCTCAGCAGTTAGACTGCTATCTGCAACTGATGCGCAACGTGCCGTATTCGAAAGATTCGACCGTGCCTGCCCTCAGCGCCAGTGAACTTATCGATCATGCGCTGCAGATGAACAAGTTCGAAGTTGAGAAAGACACCATCGGTGACATCATCATTCTGCCGCGCGAGCAGGCGGTGCTGATGACCTACTATCGCAATAACATCACGCACATGCTGATGATCCCGTCCTTGCTGGCCGCGATTGTCACTCAGCATCGTAAAATCTCACGCGAAGAGATGGTTCGCCACGTCGAGACACTGTACCCGATGCTGAAAGCCGAGCTGTTCCTGCGCTGGGAAAAAGCCGAACTGGCGGGCGTTATCGACCTGCTGCTGGCAGAAATGCAGCGTCAGGAGCTGGTGACCGTTGAGAATGACACGGTCAGCATTAATCCGTCTCACTCCCGCACTCTGCAACTTCTGGCTGCCGGCGCGCGAGAGACGCTGCAACGCTACGCCATCACCTTCTGGCTGCTGTGCGCCAACCCGTCAATCAACCGCAGCACGCTGGAGAAAGAAAGCCGCACCGTGGCACAACGTCTCTCCGTTCTGCACGGTATTAACGCGCCAGAGTTCTTCGACAAGGCCGTATTCAGTACTCTGGTGCTGACACTGCGTGACGAAGGCTTTATCAGTGACTCCGGCGATGCCGAACCGGCGGAAACGATGAAGGTTTATCAGATGCTGGCGGAGCTGATCACTTCCGATGTGCGTTTGACGATTGAGAGCGCCAGTCAGGACGCCTAGGTAAACTGCAAAAACCTTCCTTCGGGAAGGTTTTTTAGTGTTTGCCCCCCCTAGCCCTGTGGGAGAGGGGTCGGGGGTGAGGGCATCAGACCGCACAGCCTTTTAAGCATTGCCGGGTGGCGGCTTCGCCTGACCCGGCCTACACAGGGTTGCCGTAGGCCCGCGCAAGCGAAGCGCCGCCGGGCATTTCTCTACGCCAAATAACTCATCGCCAGACCAATAAACAGCACCAGCCCAACGTAGTTGTTGTTCATAAAGGCCTTAAAGCAGGCATCGCGCTCGCGGTCTTTAATCAATTTCTGCTGATAAACGAACAGCGCTCCGGCGACAAAAATCGACCAGTAGAATTCCCAGTTCAGCCCGCTCATCCAGCCTACTGCCGCCATCAACGCCAGCACCGCCACCTGCAAAATGCCGATGATCAGCTTGTCTTGCTTACCGAACAAAATCGCCGTGGATTTCACGCCAATCTTCAGGTCATCGTCACGGTCAACCATCGCATACTGCGTGTCATACGCCACGGCCCAGCAGATATTGGCGAGGAACATCAGCCAGCAGCTCAGCGGCAGCGCTTCACTGACGGCAGCATAGGCCATCGGAATCGACCAGCCAAAGGCCGCACCCAACACCACCTGCGGCAGATGGGTGTAGCGCTTCATAAACGGATAGACCCACGCCAGCGCCAGCCCGGCAACAGAAAGCAGGATGGTCATTTTATTGAGCGTCAGCACCAGCAGGAAGGAAAGCAGAACCAGCACCACAAACAGCCCGCGCGCTTCTTTTTCACTGACATCGCCGCTTGGCAATGGGCGATGCGCGGTGCGCTTCACGTGACCATCAAATTTACGGTCGGCGTAGTCGTTCACCACACAACCTGCCGCGCGCATCAGCCAGACACCCGCGACAAAAACCGCCAGGATCCACAGCGGCGGCACACCGGGCGTGGCAACCCACAGCGCCCAAAGCGTTGGCCACAGCAGCAGCAGCGCACCAATCGGTTTGTCGGTACGCATCAGGCGGTGATAAGCCAACAGCTTATTCTGCGTCAGACTCCTCTCCATTCTTCATTTCCTCTCAGTACAGCGGTGATGCAGGTAAAAACAGCTCCGTCAGCAGCAGCGGTTTTCCACTCAGCCGCAGGCGGGAACGGCGTCCCCACAGCTCTGCATCCTTACCAATCTCGATAAAATCGCGGGTTAGCGTTGACGATGTAAACAGATAGCGCCCCAGCGGCGTATTACCCAACTGCTGTAATTGCAGCTCGGGGCCGCTCAGGGTGGATTCCGGCACGACGGTGCGCCCGACAAGCCAGGGTTCGCCATCAGCGCAGAGCAAGATTTCGCGCAGCCAGTAGCGCGATTCCGCAGGCAGGAGCGACAGCTCCTCAGCCACGTCGTCCTGGCCGACAAACGCTTCGCGGATAAGCGTCACCGTCACGCTTTTGCCCTGCTGTTCAAAACGTTTGGTCATGGAATCTTCCAGCAGCAGCCAGTCGCGAAGCTGTGCGTCGAGTTCCGGAAGGGTGGCGAAATAGCGTAGCGCGCGCAGTTGCGCCAGCGCAGGGTGTGACATGCCTGACTCTCCGATACAAAACTTATCGGCATTGTATCGTAGAAAACGGCGAACGGGAGGAAGAAACACGAATATACGATCTTCTGCGCAACAGCGATGCAACACATGCCATTGCGTCAGAAAAAACGGTGCGCCCGCAAGGACGCACCGAAGGCCTGAGCCTAAACATCAGCATTGTGGGGAGATGTTTACCCCTTGCCTTTTACACTGCTGATAAAGGTGGAACGTGCAGACGTTGAACCGAGGCGCTCGGCTTCGTTCAACAATTTGAGGGCCTTATCAATATTGCCTTCTTTCACCGCCTGTTTGATGGCGTTGTTGAAGTAGCTTTCCGTATCGTTCAGTACCGGTTCGCTCTTCGCTGCCGGAGCAGAAGCTGCCACCGCTGGTGCTGCAACAGCCGTCGCCGCGACAGGGGCCGCCGCTGGAGCGCTGTAAACAGGTGCCGCCGTGTTACCCACAGTGACAGGGCCAGGACCGGAAGAACCGAACAGAGGGCCAACCAGAACGCTGGAGGCTGACGAGGTTTTCACTTGCAGCTTGAGCGAGCCATCGGTCACATGGCGAGCAATCGGGTCTGGAATATCCGGCACGGCGTTACCGGTGCCTTTGGCATAGGCTTTTGCCGGGTCAACCAGTTTGGTGGTCTGTTGCAAATCCTGCGGCGTGGTGAAGACCAGCACATAAATTTTCTGCTGGCCCAGCGCTGGCGTCAGGCGCATCACGCCTTCCAGCCGATCGGCGCTCATCACACCGGGTTCCTGATAGGTAAAATAGTTGCCTGGGAAGAACGCCGAGGGCGTCATGTTCTGATCCAGAATCAGCACGTTCGGTGCAAAGACGCTGGTTTGTTTGTTCACTTCGCTGGTCAGGGTGATATTCAGCTCACCAATATTTGCAGGGACGCTGTAAGCGGCAACGGGACCGGAAATCCCCGGCACGTTCAGCTGCTGGCCACCCGTGGCGAGAGTCGTTTTTTGGGTGTTCGATTGATCCACCGGCGTCCAGGTCAACTGCTGCAGCGCAGAAGCCGGGATTGCAGGCGCCGCGGTGGTGTTCTGCGGCACAAAGTTCACATCAGCAAAACTGACTGCCGGAACGCTTGCCAGCAGGCCAGCGGAGAGGCAGAGGGCAACAAAACTTTTCTTCATTTTCATTTTTTATTACCTCAAGGACAGGGCTCAGCGGTGGCCAGGCAATAGCTCGCCGAGTCTAAAACAGAGGGGCTTTCGCCCCTCTTTATGTGGCATAACAGTGGGTTAACTTAACTGCGAATTACCACCAGATTTCCATCTGGGCACCGAAGCTCCACTCGTCGCTGTCGCCGCGGCCAAGGCCTGCGGTCTGCATACCGAAGTTGGAGTTGAAGTTACCGCTGGTAGAGATTGGGCTACCGCCAGTGTCATAACCCCATTTCTCATCCCACTTGGCGTAGGTAGCGAAGACGCGGATAGCTGGACGGGACCAGATGCTGTCGCCTGCCTGCCATTGCTGTGCCAGGGTAATTTTGTACTGGTTGTTGGTGTCGCCGGTGTTCTGGGATTTGACGTTGTCGTAGCCCACTTCCAGCAGGGTACTCATGATTGGCGTCCATTTGTACATTGGACGAACACCCACGGTGTACCACTTGGTGCCGTTGTTGTTATCCCAGTTGATGTCCTGGTACATACCGACGTACATCAGGTCCCAGCTGTCGCCCAGGGAGATTGCACCGTGGTCGAGGATACGCAGCAGGTGGCCGTTGTTGTTGATGCCGTAGGCGTACAGTTTGCCATCGGTATCGTCATTGCCCAGGCCAATGCCTGCGCCCTGAGACAGGCCTTTACCCTGAGAAGTCATAGAGTCAGTGGCGTACTGAACCACGAACTTGTTAAAGCCTTTCAGCATGCTCTGGGTGTGTTCAGCGGTGAACATCCAGCCATCTTTCGAAGCCTGAGGCTGCAGGTAGTAATCGTCGTTTACGTTGGTGTGACCGTAGTCAACGCCCAGTTCCAGCGTGCCGCCTGGGTTGATTTCCATCTGCGCCAAACGCACGTCGAACACGTCGTTCGCGGTTGCGGTGGTGTAGTCACGAACCTGGTTGCTGGCGAAGGTTGAAGAACCGCCGGCTTCCGTTGAGCGGGTTACCGCCATGGAGAGTTTACCGAAGCCGAGATCCACGTTTTCCAGACCTGCACCCGGGCCGGAGATATCCCAGTAGTAGAAGTCGATCATGTGAACGTCATGACGCTGGTAGAAGCGCTTACCGGCCCACATGGTGGAGCCTGGCAGCCATTCGATCAGGTTTTTACCCTGCACGTTCGCTTCACGGAACGCAGGGTCAGTAGCTTCCCAGTCGTTCTGCTGCGCTACGGAGTAGGCAACGTTAGTGTCGAAGTAGAAGCTCTTGTCGCCTTCTTTCCACACTTCCTGACCCAGCTTCAGCTCGGCGTAAGTTTCACATTCGTTACCGAGACGATATTTACTTTGTGCACCAGTGGCCTGGAAACACTGTTGCGCGCCGCCGCTACCGGTCCAGCCGATACCCGAACGGGCGTAACCCTTAAAATCTACGGCACCCGCGTGCGCAGACAAAATGCCCGCAGTCACGGCGATCGCCAGTGGAAGTTTGCGCAGAGTAATCATCATTCTATCTCCTGAGACCATTGCTTTCTTTTGTTATGGGATTTAAACGCCCGGTTCTTTGTGCAGCCGACGACATGCGGTGCCATCCTCACGGAACAGATGGCAACGCTCTGGCGGCAGACCGATAGCGAATCTGGCTCCCTCTTCTACCAACACCACGTCGTTCTGGCGGTAAACCAGGTTTTGACGGATGGCGGGGATCTGGATATGAATTTGCGTTTCGTGACCGAGTTGCTCGACGACCTGAACGTCACCTTCGAGCGTGACATCGGCGATGTCGCTTGGCAGAAGATGTTCAGGACGAATACCTAACGACATGTTGGCGCCAACCTGCACGCCCGTACTTTCCACCGGCAGCCACACTTGCTGACGGTTAGGGAGTTCTACCTGCACCTGCTCGATGGCAGTGGCGGTGACTTTCACCGGCAGGAAGTTCATCTTCGGCGAACCAATAAAGCCTGCGACGAAGCGGTCTGCCGGGTAGTGATACAGCTCCAGCGGTTTGCCGACCTGCGCCACGCGCCCGGCATCCAGCACCACGATTTTGTCGGCGAGCGTCATTGCTTCGACCTGATCGTGGGTGACGTAAATCATCGTGCGCCCAAGGCGCTTGTGCAGACGGGAAATCTCTATACGCATCTGCACACGCAGCGCGGCATCAAGGTTGGAAAGCGGTTCATCCAGCAGGAACACGCGAGGCTCTGCCACCAGCGTACGGCCAATCGCCACGCGCTGACGCTGCCCGCCGGAGAGCGCTTTTGGCTTACGATCCAACAGGTGAGCCAGTTGCAGCACTTCGGACACCTGAGTCACCTTCTGGGCAATCAGGTCTTTTTTCGCGCCCGCAAGCTTGAGACCGAAGGACATGTTTTCAGCGACGGAGAGATGGGGATACAGCGCATAAGACTGGAAGACCATGCCGATTCCGCGCTCCGCGGGCGGCGTGTCATTCATGCGTTTATCACCAATCAGCAACTCCCCACTGGTGATGGTTTCCAGCCCGGCGATCATGCGCAACAGCGTGGACTTGCCGCAGCCTGATGGCCCGACAAACACCACGAACTCCCCTTCATGGATGTCGAGATTGATGTCTTTTGACACCACCACGTCACCCCAGGCTTTCGTTACATTTCGCAGCTGTACGCTCGCCATGCCCTTCTCCCTTCGTTACAACCGGTCACTAAATGAAATATTCGTTCTGCGCCGACTATGGGCGATCAATAACTTTGGTGAATCCTCCACCCCTGGCTTTTTTGTGGGGGAGGAGGCGGGAGGATGAGGAGGGCTAGTCTGCCCCCGCATCTGGCGCGGCCTGGCTAAAATCGTGATGAACACGGCAAAAATCAGCGTCATTTTGTGTGCGCCAGGACTCATAACTTAATTTTATGTAACAGAGATCACACAAACCGGGGGTGGGGCGTAGGGTCGGGGAGGATGGAAAGAGGTTGCTAAGAAAGGAAACTCAACCGAGTAAAAGCCACCAGGCGTATCCACGAGCACATCACCAAAAAGGACGGGATATATGAAAATCAAAACTGGCGCACGCATCCTCGCGCTGTCGGCACTGACCACGATGATGTTTTCCGCCTCTGCCTTCGCCAAGATTGAAGAAGGCAAGCTGGTTATCTGGATCAACGGCGACAAAGGCTATAACGGCCTCGCAGAAGTCGGTAAGAAATTTGAGAAAGACACCGGCATTAAAGTCACCGTTGAGCACCCGGATAAACTGGAAGAAAAATACCCGCAGGTTGCCGCAACCGGTGATGGCCCGGACATTATCTTCTGGGCGCACGACCGCTTTGGTGGCTACGCTCAGTCTGGCCTGCTGGCTGAAGTCACTCCTGATAAAGCGTTCCAGGACAAACTCTATCCGTTCACCTGGGATGCGGTTCGCTACAACGGCAAACTGATTGCTTACCCAATCGCCGTTGAAGCCCTGTCGCTCATCTATAACAAAGACCTGGTGCCTAACCCGCCGAAAACCTGGGAAGAGATCCCGGTTCTGGATAAAGCGCTGAAGGCGAAAGGCAAATCTGCGCTGATGTTCAACCTGCAAGAACCGTACTTCACCTGGCCGCTGATTGCTGCCGATGGCGGTTACGCGTTCAGGTTTGAAAACGGCAAATACGACGTGAAAGACGTGGGCGTGGACAACGCTGGCGCGAAAGCGGGCCTGACCTTCCTGGTTGACCTGATTAAAAACAAACACATGAATGCCGATACCGATTACTCCATCGCCGAAGCCGCTTTCAACAAAGGCGAAACCGCGATGACCATCAACGGTCCCTGGGCGTGGTCGAACATCGACAAGAGCAAAATCAACTACGGCGTGACCCAGTTGCCAACCTTCAAAGGCAAAGCGTCTAAACCGTTCGTCGGCGTGCTGAGCGCAGGCATCAACGCCGCCAGCCCGAACAAAGAGCTGGCGAAAGAGTTCCTTGAAAACTACCTGCTGACCAACGACGGTCTGGCGGAAGTGAACAAGGACAAACCGCTGGGTGCCGTGGCGCTGAAAACTTACCAGGAGCAACTGGAAAAAGATCCACGCATCGCCGCCACCATGGCGAACGCCAAAACCGGCGAAATCATGCCTAACATCCCGCAAATGGCGGCGTTCTGGTATGCAACGCGCACCGCTGTGATCAACGCTGCCAGCGGTCGTCAGACGGTTGATGCTGCGCTGAAGGATGCTCAGGGTCGTATTACTAAGTAAGCATTTCCCCTCACCCCGGCCCTCTCCCCAAAGGGGCGAGGGGGAAAACAACACTCGGTCTGTCCCCTCTCCCCTTTAGGGAGAGGGTTAGGGTGAGGGTAGTTTCGAATAATGAGCTGTAGAGGAAGAACCCCATGGATGCCGTTAAAAAGAGTCACTGGTGGCAGAGCGATATGCTGAAGTGGTCCGTGATCGGACTGCTGGGCCTGCTGGTTGGCTACCTTGTTGTTTTGATGTACGCCCAGGGGGAGTACCTGTTTGCCATCATGACGCTGATTTTAAGCTCAGTTGGCCTCTATATTTTCGCCAATCGTAAAGCCTACGCGTGGCGCTACGTCTATCCTGGCATGGCCGGGATGGGCTTGTTCGTGCTGTTCCCGCTCATCTGCACCATTGCTATCGCCTTCACCAACTACAGCAGCACCAACCAGCTGACTCAGGAACGCGCTCAGCAGGTGCTGATGGATCGTTCTTATCAGGCAGGCAAAGCCTATAACTTCGGGTTATATCCGGCAGGCGATGAGTGGAAGCTGGCGCTGACCGATGGCGACAGCGGCAAAAATTATGTCTCCGACGCTTTCAAACTGGGCGGCGAGCAAAAAATCACACTGAAAGAAGCCGATGTTCTGCCAGACGGCGAGCGCGGCAACCTGCGCGTTATCACCCAAAATCGCCAGGCGCTGAACCAGCTGACCGCCATTCTGCCGGATGAGAGCAAAGTCATCATGAGCTCCCTGCGTCAGTTCTCGGGCACGCGTCCGCTGTATGCCGCCGGGGAAAACGGCGAGCTGACCAACAACCAAAGCGGCGTAAAATACCGTCCAAACAATCAAATCGGGTTCTGGCAGTCGGTGAATGCGGATGGCAACTGGGGCGACGATAAACTCAGCCCGGGCTACACCGTCAGTATCGGCTGGGATAACTTCACTCGCGTCTTCACCGATGAAGGTATTCAGAAACCGTTCTTTGCTATCTTCGTCTGGACGGTGGTCTTCTCTGTACTCACCGTGCTGCTGACCGTCGCGGTCGGCATGGTGTTAGCGTGCGTCGTTCAGTGGGAATCCCTGAAAGGCAAAGCGATTTACCGCGTGCTGCTGATCTTGCCCTACGCCGTACCGTCGTTCATCTCGATTCTGATTTTCAAAGGGTTGTTCAACCAGAGCTTTGGTGAGATCAACATGATGCTGAGCGCACTGTTTGGCATCAAGCCGGCGTGGTTCAGCGACCCGACCACGGCACGTTCGATGATCATCATCGTCAACACCTGGCTCGGCTATCCGTACATGATGATCCTCTGCATGGGGCTGCTGAAAGCGATTCCGGACGATTTGTACGAAGCCTCGGCGATGGACGGCGCAGGCCCGTTCCAGAACTTCTTCAGGATTACGCTGCCGTTGCTGATCAAACCGCTGACCCCGCTGATGATCGCCAGCTTTGCCTTTAACTTTAACAACTTCGTTCTGATTCAGCTGTTGACCAACGGTGGGCCAGACCGTCTGGGCACCACCACGCCTGCGGGCTACACCGACTTACTGGTGAGCTACACCTACCGCATCGCCTTTGAAGGCGGCGGCGGTCAGGACTTCGGCCTGGCGGCGGCGATTGCCACGCTGATCTTCCTGTTGGTAGGCGCACTGGCGATTATCAACCTGAAAGCCACACGCATGAAATTTGACTAAGGAGGGCATCAAACATGGCAATGGTACAACCGAAATCCCAGAAGCTGCGCCTCTTTATCACGCACCTGTTACTGCTGATGTTTATCGCGGCAATCATGTTCCCGCTGCTGATGGTTATCGCTATCTCGCTGCGTGAAGGGAACTTCGCGACCGGTAGCCTTATCCCGGATCAGATTTCCTGGGAGCACTGGAAGCTGGCCCTTGGCTTCAGCGTGGAGCACGCCGATGGCCGCGTCACGCCGCCACCGTTCCCGGTGCTGTTGTGGCTGTGGAACTCCATCAAAATCGCGGGCATCACGGCGATAGGGATTGTGGCGCTGTCCACCACCTGTGCTTACGCTTTCGCCCGTATGAAATTCCCGGGTAAAGCCACGCTGCTGAAAAGCATGCTGATTTTCCAGATGTTCCCGGCCGTGCTCTCGCTGGTGGCGTTGTATGCCTTGTTCGATCGTCTCGGCCAGTACGTGCCGTTTATTGGTCTGAATACTCACGGCGGCGTTATCTTCGCCTACATGGGCGGCATCGCGCTGCACGTCTGGACGATTAAGGGCTACTTCGAAACCATCGATGGTTCGCTGGAAGAAGCGGCTGCGCTGGACGGTGCAACCCCATGGCAGGCCTTCCGTCTGGTGCTGCTACCGCTTTCCGTGCCGATTCTGGCGGTGGTCTTTATTCTGTCGTTTATCGCCGCGATCACCGAAGTTCCGGTCGCATCACTGCTGCTGCGTGATGTGAACAGCTACACCCTGGCGGTCGGCATGCAGCAATATCTCAACCCGCAAAACTACCTGTGGGGCGACTTTGCCGCTGCGGCTGTGCTCTCCGCCATTCCTATCACCGTTGTGTTCCTGCTGGCTCAGCGCTGGCTGGTTAACGGCCTCACCGCCGGCGGGGTGAAAGGGTAAGTTTTCATCGTTATACCTGCCCTATAGATTTCGGGTTAGGGCAAGGCGGTGACTGAGCGAATCCCCAGGAGCTTACTTGAGTAAGTGACTGGGGTGAGGGAGGGAAACCAACGCCGCCATAGCCCGAAATATGACGGGCAATGCCACTGTAATGCCACGTTATCCTCATGTTTGACCCTAACTTGTGACTGTTGTTTGGCGCTCTTCGGAGCGCCCTTTTTTTTATTCCCGCTTCAGACGTTTGGAGTTACACAGCCACAGCGTGATCACCAGCAGCAGGATCGCCGCTGAATAGATCAGCACATCCAGAGGGGATTTATGATCGACGATGATCAGCCGCACGATAGCGGTGATGCCGATATAGACAAAGTAGCGTAGCGGGAAGTGAAAGCCGGACTGAAAGTACTTCACAATCAGGGCGATAAATTCGAAATAGAGGAAGTAGACCACCAGCCCTTCCACCAGCTCGTATTTGCTGGTCTGTTCCGGAGCAAACAGGACATCGGCCAGATGGACGGTTTCTTTGCCCAGGAAAACCACCAGGATCAGGCCAAGGCTAAGCAAACCCAGATTGAGCACGGTTTGCAAAACGGTGGAGATAAATTCAACGCGTGGACGGGTCAGCGACGTCATACAGCACCTCCTTCGCAGTGGCGAGCCTCCTGTATAACGCAAAATTGTGACGGAGATCTACATTTTTTGTTTATCTTTTGTGCAAACCGTTCCCCTAACCCTAGCCCTCTCCCCATAGGGGTGAGGGTTGACTCAAACAGATCAGCGGAAATTCACACTCCGATCGCTGGTCATATCATACAGCTGGAACTTGCGCCCAAGCTGCTGGCCGCCGTCGCGAGTCAGCGGCGTCCAGCCAATCGCCGCTCGGCTGCGAGTTGGGCCGGATGAGAACAGATCCAGCGGCACCGACACATACACCCCTTTGGTGAAATCACCTTCGCCATATTCCTGCGCCGAAACGTTGGTGATCGTCGCATAAGCGCCCACCACCACGCCGCTGTCGAAGTGTTTCGACACCTCCAGCGTGCCGCCTTTATCGCCCGCCAGATACTGGCCGACGCTGGCTTTAATCAGCACATCCTGAGCAAACGGTGGCGTCCAGTAAGCCGCCAGATTGCCCACTTTGGCGCTGTAATCGGTGAACTTCATCATGTCCATCGAGCTGCGCCAGTCACGCTGTTTCACGTAGTTGGCATCCACACCAAACGCCCAGTTGCTGTCGACAGGACGCCACAGCACTTCCGCACCGACGCCGCCGTACATGGTTTCGAGATAACCGCCGTACACCTGCCCATAAAAATCGTTGCCCAGATACTGGAGATAGTTAGCCTGAAGGTTGTTCACGTAGACATCGTTTTCGACGTAATCGCGCACGTGAGTACGCACGCGCGGCAGCGTCGAATCGTTCGGCGGGTTGGTGTAGTTAAACTTGTCGTAGTTATTGGCGATGTTGCCAAACAGGCTGCCGGTGGTCAGCAGGTGGTCGGTCACCCACCAGTCGGCGGTCGCCATGACGCCAAGCTGGTACATGTAGAAGCTTTCTGGCCCGCCAATGGACTGGCTCAGCACCGGGTCGATATGGAAATCAAACGACGATTTGTCGATGTACCAGCCCTGCTCCGTTTTATCCGGCACCACAGGGGCTTCGCGTTTTTGCACCAGCTGCGTTTCATGCCCCAGCGGTTCACCCTCCAGATGGTGCTGAAGGCTCGCCACGTCCGTTTCGGTGGTCACCTGCGGCATATTAAGACGGTTTTCCGTGATGCGAATGGTGCGTACGCCGTCTGGTAAATCGTTGGCGATAATACGGTTCGCGCGCTCAATGCCTTCGCGGGAGTCGCGGTATTTCACCTGCTCACCCGTGACATACAGCGTGTCACCTTTGACCTGAATTTTCGGGTCGGCAAAGCCTGCGTTGTACTTCAACAAGGTCAGCTGATTCGCCACCACGGAGTGTTGCAGAATGGCGTCCTGCGGCTCCGGCTGGTATTTCGGACGGGCGTTATCATTGTAGGACGGGCGCAGATCGTTGAAGTTGGTGCGCACCGTGAAGCCAAACATGAAGGTATTGCCGCGCTCGTAGCTCAGGTTTACGTCGGCCCAGTCAGCCACGCGGTAAATGGCGCCGACGTTAAACTTGCTCTTCTGTTCAAGCTTTCCGGCAAAGTCTTCGCTGTAATCGTTGCCTTCATACTCCAGCTTCAGGCGCAGCGGCTGCCAGGGGGTTTGATATTCGACCCCACCGAAAATTGACGCCGGGCCATGGAACATCTGGCTGCTGTCCATCGATCCGGCCTGGCGATAGCTGTTGTTGCGGTAACAGAATTTGTCGTCATAGCGACAGAACGGGTTTTTGACGTTGCCGCTGGTGCCGAGATAGCCCCAGCCAAGGCCGAGGCTGAAATCAAACGGGCCCCAGGCTTTGTTCGCCACCACATACTCGGCATCAAACAAACCTGTCCCGCCGATATCACGCGCGCCAACCGACACCTGCGGCAGCCAGTAACTCTCTTCCCACAGGCGCAGTTTCAGGTCGAACGCTTTGTCTTTGTAGGTCTGATCGCCGGAAAACGACTCGACGCTGCTGTACTGTTTTGTACGCACGTCGGTATAGCGCAGCGTGGTTTCCAGCCAGGGGAACAGCTGCACGGAGGCGGAGTAGTAGCGGTACTGATCGTTATCGCGATAGTTGAGGCTCAGCTCCCCTTCACGTGCCATGCGTGCCGTGGGCGTTTGCAACAGGCCGACGCCGCCGAAATCAGACTGCGAAGGGCCAATCGGCGCAGGATACGTTTCTGCATGACAGGCCGCACTGATGCTTAGCGCCAGCAGGCTGAAGAGATGGCTTTTTTTCATTGTTCCGGGATCCGCTGTGCAAGGGCGCGAAGAAGCTCAGCGTTCAGGTCGTCGTACTTCTTCGTCCAAAGTGAGTCGGCGAAACCGACAAAAATTATGCTGCCTGGCATCGGCTCAATATGGCGTTTGTTCCACCAGGCCACCGGCGCTTTTTCACGGCGGCCATCCGGGTAAATCACCCAGGCGTAGCTGCGGTCGGCACCGGGAAGGTTGCTCATGGCATCGAGGTAGCTCGCCACATCTTTACCCGGCGTGAACGCCACTTTTCCAGGGCCGCTGACCAGGCCAAAAATATGGACGGTGCTCGGCTGCTGTCCAACCCACAGGCTGTAATGCCCTTCGAGAGGCGGGTTGGCGCGCCGCCCAAGGCGAACGCGATCCGGGTCAAGGCTCACAAACTGTCGACCCGTCACGCTAACCGCCTGAAGCTGCTGGCGCAGCGAGGCAATGGCCGCAGCTTCATCGCCACTTTCGTCTGCCGCTAACGCCGCCAGCTCCGCCATCAGGGTTTGCTTCTGCTGTTGAGCTACAGCACTGGCCTGCTTTTCAGCAATGACGGCACCGGGCCACCAGCTTTTCGCGAGCCTCGGTTGGGCGACTAAATCCGCCAGATGCGCAGCGTCCGTCAGGGTTTTAGGTTCTTTTGCGCCATCGATATAAACATCAACCGTGCCCGCCGCCAGAGCCAGAGGCGCAACAAAGAGCGCCATCACCGCAGCAAAGAGGTGTGATTTCATTGCTTTGCCGCCTTAATCAGAGTCATTTTGACCGGGAAGAACCCTGCCCCAAGGTACTGTTCGGATTGACGAATCTGACCGTCGCTGTCGACCCAGAACCGGTTTTCCCAGTTCGCCTGATCGGTACTGACTTCCTCCACCAACACGCGAACTGCGGTCGTGTCGTTCGCCAGTTTTAGCGTGTCCGTGCCGTCCCAGTGGAACCGGGAATGAGCGGTGGCGTAACGCACTTGCTTGTGTTCGGTCCAGCCCATCGTGCGGGCCCAGCTTGCGCCATCGACGATGTGATTGGGTTTCGCCAGCGGATCGTTGTCGATATTGCTGACGCTCAGCAGGTTGTCACCCCCCAGCAGCGTTTTCACGATGCGGGCATGCTGGGTGACGACGGTCGCCTGATCCTGCGTCACCCATTTCTGCTGACCATTTTCAGAAAACGCGAGCACCACAAAAAGCTGCGGGCCGTTATTGAGCTGCATGTATTGGCTGGCGTAAGGCATGTTCTGGATATCATCGGCGGTTAACTGCACGCCCGGGGTGCCAAAAAGACTGTGCCATAAAGATTTGCCCAGCCCTTCCGTGCTGGCAGAACAGGCCTGAAGCAGCAGGCAAAGCAGAATAATAATGGGTCGCTGCACGACTCTTCTCCGAAGGGGCAAAATAACCACACCGAAGTGTGGTTAGGATTAATGACCCGTAAGACTTAGCGGGTACTTGTGGTTGTTGTGGTCGTGGTTCCGGTATTGGAGCCATCACCACCACCGGTCGCCGCCAGTGCGACCCCCACGGCCGAACTTACGGCGCTGGCGCTGGTTGCGGCGGAACTGCCCGCAGAGACCGACGTCGCCGCCGACCCTGCCGCCTCACCGGTTTCCACCGGATCGGCATAAGCTGAAGCCGCCGCAAGCGCGGAAATGGCAAAAATGCCACACAGTACTTTTTTCATTGCTATTTCCCTTCATTGGTTGAATGAATGGAGAATCACCTGAGAAATTCAGGCGTCATCGAGTATACACAAGTAAAGCGGGCGAATTAGGGCTCAGGAAATAAGCAAGGGGGTTTTCGGACAATGAGAAGAAATGGCTTTTCAATAATTTAATTAAATAACTAAATGCTTTTAAATCATAGTAATACAAATAACCCTACCTGAGGTAAATCCTAAATAAAAAAATATGGCTGCGTTGTCACACCGTTTTTTAGGATTAACCTTATCAGTACTGAAAGGCATTATTCCACGTAGTTTTAAAGGGTAATAAATAGAGTGAATGCGAGAGAGAGCAAGCGGCAGAAAATAGCCTGGTGGCGCTGACGCTAACCGGGCCTACACGCTCTGGCAGGCCTGGCAAGCAGTAGTGCCGCCAGGCAACGATTTTACTTCCAGGCTTTATAACGGTTGATCAGACCGTTGGTAGAGCTGTCGTGGCTGCTGACGTCTTTGTCATCACCCAGCTCTGGCAGAATGCGGTTTGCCAGCTGTTTACCCAGCTCAACGCCCCACTGGTCGAAGGTGAAGATGTTGAGGATCGCGCCCTGAGTGAAGATTTTGTGCTCATACAGCGCAATCAACGCTCCCAGGCTGAACGGTGTGATTTCGCGCAGCAGGATGGAGTTGGTTGGACGGTTGCCTTCGAACACTTTGAACGGCACCACGTTTTCCAGCGTGGCCGGATCTTTACCCAGGTCACGGTACTCCTGCTCAACCACTTCGCGTGATTTACCGAACGCCAGCGCTTCAGTCTGCGCAAAGAAGTTAGACAGCAGCTTCGGATGGTGATCGGACAGCGGGTTGTGGGTGGTGGCAGGCGCAATGAAATCACAAGGCACCATTTTGGTCCCCTGGTGAATCAGCTGATAGAACGCGTGCTGACCGTTGGTGCCAGGCTCACCCCAGATGATTGGGCCAGTCTGGTAATCCACCGCGTTGCCGTTACGGTCAACGTATTTGCCGTTGGATTCCATGTTGCCCTGCTGGAAGTAGGCCGCAAAGCGGTGCATGTACTGGTCGTACGGCAGGATAGCTTCGGTTTCTGCGCCGAAGAAGTTGTTGTACCAGATACCAATCAGCGCCAGCAGCACGGGCAGGTTTTTCTCTGGCGCGGTCGTGGAGAAGTGCTTGTCCATCGCGTGCGCGCCGGAGAGCAGCTCAACAAAGTTGTCGAAACCAACAGACAGAATGATCGACAGGCCAATCGCAGACCACAGAGAGTAACGACCGCCGACCCAGTCCCAGAACTCGAACATGTTGGCGGTATCAATGCCGAACTCGCCCACCGCTTTACCGTTGGTAGAGAGCGCTGCGAAGTGCTTCGCAACATGCTTCTCGTCACTGGCGGTTTTCAGGAACCAGTCACGCGCGCTGTGGGCGTTGGTCATGGTTTCCTGTGTAGTGAAGGTTTTGGACGCCACCAGGAACAGCGTCGTTTCCGGGTTAACGGTTTTCAGCACTTCGGCGATGTGGGTACCATCGACGTTAGAGACAAAGTGCATATTGAGGTGGTTTTTGTACGGACGCAGCGCTTCGGTCACCATGAAAGGCCCGAGGTCGGAACCGCCGATACCGATGTTCACCACGTCAGTGATGGCTTTGCCGGTATAGCCTTTCCAGCTTCCGGAGATGATCGCTTCGGAGAAATGCTTCATCTTCTCCAGAACCGCATTCACTTCCGGCATCACGTCTTTGCCGTCAACAATAATCGGGGTATTGCTACGGTTGCGCAGGGCAACGTGCAGAACCGCGCGATCTTCAGTGCGGTTGATCTTCTCACCAGAGAACATGGACTTGATGGCGCCCGCCAGGTCTGTCTCTTTCGCCAGCGCCTGCAGCTTGTTCAGCGTCTCTTCGGTGATGCGGTTTTTGGAGAAGTCCACCAGCATAAAATCGTCAAACGTCGCGGAAAACTTCGCGAAACGATCGCCGTCTTTCGCGAACAGGTCGGCGATCGACACGTCCTTCATTTCATCGTAGTGTTTCTGTAATGCCTGCCAGGCAGAGGTCTGCGTTGGATTGATGTTTTTCATAGCAATACTCTTCTGATTTGAGAATTGTGACTTCGGTCGATTGTAGCGCCTGCGGCGGTTTTTGTGATGATTTTTGTGTCATTAGGTGTTTTCTCACCTTTCCGCGTTACGCTGTCTGCGCCAGCGCTGCTTATACTCAGAGCACTACACGAATGGGCAAATCACCGATGCCCACGTTTCTGAGGAAGAAAGAAAAAGAATGGAATTGCCGGTCCCTTTTCTGCTGGTCATCATCGCTATCGCTTCGCTGCTGGCCCAATGGCTGGCCTGGCGGCTTCGCCTGCCCGCCATCCTGCCGCTGCTGCTCATTGGCGTGCTGATTGGCCCTGCGTTGCATATTCTTCAGCCAGACTTGCTGTTTGGCTCGCTGCTTTTCCCGCTGGTCTCGCTGGCGGTCGCCATCATCCTGTTTGAAGGAGCGCTAACGCTGCGCTTTGATGAGATTCGCGGGCTTGGCGGCGTAGTGCGTAATCTGGTGATCGTCGGCATGTTGATAACCTTCGCGGTTATCTCGCTGGCCTGCTGGGGAATTTTAGGCCTGACACCGCAAATTTCCGCCCTGATTGGCGCAGTCACCGTGGTCACTGGCCCCACCGTGATTGCTCCGCTCATGCGCGTTGTGCGCCCAACAGCCGCCATCAACCAGGTGCTGCGCTGGGAAGGAATTGTTATCGACCCCGTGGGTGCCATATTCACCCTGCTGGTGTTTGAGTTTATTACGTTGCAGGAACAAAGCGGTACGTGGCTGCATCTGCTTATCATGCTGGCGCAAACGTTGGTGGTCGGCCTCGCTACAGGCGCCGTGTTTGGCCTGTTTTTAGGCAATGCCCTCAAGCGCGGCTGGATACCCGTTTATCTGCAAAACTTCGCGGTGCTCGCCATCGTTCTGCTGACATTTGGGCTTTCCAACACGCTGGCGGATGAGTCTGGCCTGTTGGCGGTGACCGTGCTGGGCATCTGGCTTGCCAACATGCGGGAAGTGGAAACCGCCGATATCGTCGAGTTTAAAGAAGAGCTGTCGGCGATTTTACTCTCAGCCTTGTTTATCATTCTGGCAGCACGGCTGGATATTCAGGCTTTGTGGTCGATGGGCTGGCCCCTGCTGGTGCTGCTTTTGGTGGTGCAGTTTGTTGCCCGCCCGCTCTGCATCCTCGCCTCAACCTGGCGTTCAGCATTACGCTGGCGCGAAAAACTTCTGCTGTGCTGGATCGCGCCGCGCGGCATTGTGGCCGCCGCCGTCAGCTCGCTGTTCGCCCTGACATTGCAAAAAAATGGCTACGACGGAGCCGACCAAATAGTGACGGTGGTGTTTGCGATAATCATCGGCACCGTCGTCCTGCAAAGCCTCACCAGCAGCCAGCTGGCACGCTGGCTCGGCGTTCAGCAGCGTAAGCCGCGTGGCGTGCTGATTGTAGGGGCCAATACGGTGGCAAGAACATTAGCCCAGGCGTTGAAAAAGCTCGATATTCCGGTGCAGCTCAGCGACAACAGCTGGGAATATTATCGCCTTGCCCGTATGGAAGGCCTGCCGACCTATTACGGCAACGTCTGGTCTGAACATGCAGAAAACTACCTCAATCTGAGTGATACTCGCCAGGTGATCGCCCTGTCGCCAAACCGTCATCAAAATGCTCTTTCTGCCCTGCACTTCCGGCATATCTTCGGGGAAAACCGGGTGTTTTCGATTCGAACCGGCCCGGCGACCAAAGGCCGCAGTGAAAAAGAAACACGCCATGAACAGTTGTTTGATTCAGAGATGACATGGGCGCGGCTCAGTAGCCTGATTGCCAAAGGGGCCGCCGTCAAAGTGACACGCCTGAATGAGAACTTTGGCTGGATGGATTATCTCAACGTTAACCCCGGCGCTACGCCTCTCTTTGCCCGCAAAGAGGATGGCGCGCTTATCCCACTGAACAGCACAATGACCCCGCCGTCGCCCTGTACGCTGGTAGCCATTGTGGAAAGTGAAAAATCACCATCATCGGATCGTTGACAACACCCCCCGGAACCCTTTATTTATTAACCCCTACCTGCGCGCTCGCGTGCGCAGGCCAGAAGAGGAGCATCGCCCAGGCGAAGTGTTTGAGGAGCCAGTCCGCAGACAACACTTTAGGGGGAGCGATGCCGAGATAGCGGAACATCTGGCAGTGTTCACTATCGGCTACAGGGGCTGAATCCTCTGGGCTGTCACCGGAAGTGACCCACAGTCGGGCGCTTCGCAAGGTGGAGCGCTTCTGGGTGAACTGTAGCCCTCTACGTCTGCCCTCCCGCTCTTCCCTTGTGCCATGGCTGAGAATGTAATCCCCTGACACGAGGTTGTTATGACACATGCAGTTTCCCCGCTCGTTGTAGCCAAATTTGGCGGAACCAGCGTCGCCGACTACACCGCCATGAACCGCAGTGCCGACGTGGTGCTCTCCGATCCTTCGGTTCGTCTGGTTGTGCTTTCTGCCTCTGCAGGCGTCACCAATTTGCTGGTTGCTCTGGCCGAAGGCCTGGAAGCGACCGAGCGGTTCGTGAAACTCGATGCTCTGCGCAAAATCCAGTTCGACATTCTCGAACGTCTGCGCAATCCCAACGTGATTCGTGAAGAAGTTGAGCGCCTGCTGGAAAATATCACCACCCTGGCGGAAGCCGCTTCACTGGCAACGTCGACGGCCCTGACTGACGAACTGGTCAGCCACGGTGAGCTGATGTCCACCCTGCTGTTTGTTGAAATCCTGCGTGAGCGCGACGTTCAGGCGCAGTGGTTTGATGTCCGTAAAATCATGCGCACCAATGACCGCTTTGGCCGCGCCGAGCCGGACGTCGCGGCGTTGTCAGAACTGGCCACATTGCAGATGGCCCCGCGTCTGGCAGAAGGTCTGGTGATCACTCAGGGCTTTATTGGCAGCGAAGCCAAAGGCCGTACCACCACCCTTGGCCGTGGCGGCAGCGATTACACCGCAGCGCTGTTGGGCGAAGCGCTCCATGCGACGCGCGTTGATATCTGGACAGATGTCCCGGGAATTTACACCACCGATCCACGCGTCGTGCCAGCGGCAAAACGCATCGATGAAATCGCCTTTGAAGAAGCCGCTGAAATGGCGACTTTCGGCGCGAAAGTCCTGCATCCGGCGACCCTGCTGCCAGCCGTACGCAGCGATATTCCGGTGTTTGTGGGTTCCAGCAAAGATCCAAAAGCGGGCGGCACGCTGGTTTGTAATAAAACCGAGAACCCGCCGCTGTTCCGTGCGCTGGCATTACGCCGCAAGCAAACGCTGCTGACGCTGCACAGCCTGAACATGCTGCACTCCCGCGGGTTCCTTGCGGAAGTCTTCGGGATTCTGGCGCGCCACAATATCTCCGTCGATTTGATCACCACTTCAGAAGTGAGCATCGCGCTGACGCTGGACACCACCGGTTCAACGGCCACCAGCGACATGCTGCTGACGCAGTCCTTGCTGATTGAGCTGTCCGCGCTTTGCCGCGTGGAAGTGGAAGAGAACCTGGCGCTGGTTGCGCTGATTGGTAACGACCTGTCGAAAGCTTGTGGCGTGGGCAAAGAGGTGTTTGGCGTGCTCGAACCGTTCAACATCCGCATGATTTGCTACGGTGCTTCAAGCCACAACCTCTGCTTCCTGGTGCCCGGCGCTGAGGCAGAAGAAGTCGTGCAAAAACTTCATCACAATTTGTTTGAATAAAAATCCTTCGCAGGATAAACAATAACTAAGGCCGGGCTCGAACCCGGCTTTTTTATACCTATAAGACACACAACACATTAAAGGAAAACACTATGTTATCTCTGCTGACGCGGCTGTTCCCGTTATGGGCCGTGCTGCTCTCCGTCCTCGCTTACAAGACGCCAACGACCTTCACGCCGATCGGCCCGTGGGTGACCACGCTGCTGATGCTGATCATGTTTGGCATGGGCGTGCACCTGAAGCTCGATGATTTCAAACGCGTGCTGTCACGCCCTGCGCCCGTGGCGGCTGGGATATTTCTGCACTATCTGGTGATGCCGCTCGCCGCATGGCTGCTGGCGATGCTGTTCCATATGCCGCCAGAGTTGTCTGCCGGGATGGTGCTGGTCGGCAGCGTTGCCAGCGGGACGGCGTCCAATGTGATGATCTTCCTGGCAAAAGGCGATGTGGCGCTCTCCGTGACCATTTCCTCCGTTTCCACCCTGGTGGGCGTTATCGCTACGCCATTGCTGACACGCCTGTATGTCGACACCCACATTCAGGTGGACGTGATGGGCATGCTGCTGAGCATTCTGCAAATTGTGGTGATCCCGATTGCGTTAGGCCTGGTTGTGCATCACTTGCTGCCACGTGTGGTGAAAGCCGTCGAACCATATCTGCCTGCTTTTTCGATGATCTGCATTCTGGCCATCATCAGCGCTGTGGTAGCAGGTTCTGCCTCACACATCGCTTCCGTGGGCTTCGTGGTGATTATCGCGGTGATCCTGCACAACACGATTGGCCTGCTCGGCGGCTACTGGGGAGGACGCCTGTTCGGATTTGACGAATCGACCTGTCGCACGCTGGCGATTGAAGTTGGGATGCAGAACTCTGGCCTTGCCGCAGCGCTCGGGAAAATCTACTTCGGGCCGCTCGCCGCCTTGCCTGGCGCGCTGTTCTCGGTATGGCATAACCTTTCCGGCTCGCTGCTGGCGGGCTACTGGTCTGGTAAGCCGGTCGAGAAGCAGAAGGTTGCTGTCGCGAAAGAGAGCTGAATCTCCCTGCAATTAACGGCTCGTTGCCCGATTCTGCGAGCCGCTTTCAGACATAGCACTTTACTGGTTTTTCTGTCCTGATCCGTACTTCATCCTCGCGGTTATTCCTTGCACTATTTTATGTAGTTTATAAAATACAAAGAGCGGATGTGAAAACGATTCTACAAACCACTGCGTTTCAAAAGTGGGAATATCAGCTAAAAGATCATCGGGTAAAGGCGCTTATTGCCGCTCGTCTTATGCGGCTGGCAAATGGATTGGTAGGCGATGCGAAACCCATAGGTGATGGTCTCAGCGAATTGCGCATTCACTTTGGCCCTGGTTATCGCATTTATTTTCAGCAACGAAGTGATGCCATTATCCTGCTGCTCTGTGGTGGTGAAAAAAATCGCCAAAGCAGTGATATCGTCGCTGCAAAATACCTGGCCAGAATTTACGAAACAAACGAGGCTCTCCCTTATGAATAAACTGACCATCTACGATCCTGCCGCTGCACTGGTTGATGATGAATGCATCGCCATTTTCATGAATGATGCCCTGGAAACCGGTGATGCCAACTACATCGCCCAGGCGCTGGGCATCGTCGCCCGGGCAAAAGGCATGAGCGCAGTTGCCGCCGAAACCGGGCTTTCACGTGAGCAGCTTTACCGCTCATTCAGCGATAAGGGCAATCCGACGCTAAAAACCACGCTGGCAGTGATGAAAGCGCTGGGCTTTGGACTGGCAATAAAGAATACTTAAGGTCTTCCGTAAGCAGCATACGGTCCATCTACCAGAGGTATACAGCATGGCAACTCCACGTCTGACCCAGCAGGACATGACCGAGCAAGAGCAACGCGAGCTGAAAACCCTCCTCGACCGCGCCCGCATCGCACACGGACGCCCGCTGACCAACGCTGAAAATAATCACCTGAAGAAAGAGTACATCGACAAGCTGATGGCGGAACGGGAAGCCGAAGCGAAGAAAGCCCGCCAGTTGAAGAAAAAGCAGGCCTATAAAACCGATAAGGAAGCAACGTTTTCGTGGACTGCCAGCACGCATGTGCGCGGCAGAAGATGATTTAACCGAGACTTACCGTCATATTGCCTGATGGCGCTACGCTTATCAGGCCTACAAAATCCCACGGGACCATGATGTTGTAGGCCCGGCAAATACAGTGCCGCCGGGCATGATTCTCAGAAACTTAACGCCCTTTCTTCTTCCGACCTGGCGCGGTAAAACGCTTCCTGTTCGCCATTTCAGCTGGCGTTTTCGCCATGTTTTTGCCACCGCTACCGCTGCTGGCAGGCTTTTTCGCCGGCGTGGCGGCAGCTTTCGGTTTGGCCCTGGGTTTCACTTTCTCGTGCTCCGCTTGCGAAGACGAGTGCTCAATCAGCTTAAACAGCTCTACCAGTTCGTCGTCCGTCAGATCGCGCCATTCCCCCTGCGGCAATCCTTTCAGGCTGACGTTCATGATGCGCACACGTTCCAGCTTGGTCACCTCAAACCCGAAATGCTTACACATACGGCGGATCTGGCGGTTCAGGCCCTGCACCAGGGTAATACGGAAGGTGCAGGCGGCCTCCTTCTTCACCTTACATTTCTTCGTCACCGTTCCGAGGATCGGCACACCCTTGCCCATTCCCACGATGAATTCATCGGTGACGGGCTTATTCACCGTCACCAGGTATTCTTTCTCGTGATCGTTACCGGCACGCAGAATTTTGTTCACCAGGTCGCCGTGGTTGGTGAGGAAAATCAGCCCCTGGGAATCTTTGTCGAGGCGACCAATCGGAAACACGCGGCTGCTGTGGTTGACGAAATCGACAATATTGTCTTTTTCGCCCGCTTCCGTCGTACTGACGATACCGACCGGTTTATTCAACGCAATTAACACCAGATCGTCTTCCTGACGCGGTTCAATCAGTTGACCGTTCACTTTCACCACATCGCCCACGGACACCTGGTCGCCAACGGTCGCGCGTTTACCGTTGATAAACACGTTCCCCTGCTCAATGTAGCGGTCAGCCTCACGACGCGAGCAGATCCCGCTTTCGCTGATGTATTTGTTTAATCGAATTGATAAGTTCGGCAGCATAGTCTCTCCTGTAGAAGGCGAACTATAGCAAAGGCCGACAGCCTTAGAAAACAGCTATCGGCCTGATGTGGAGGGGTTAATAATCGTCGCGATCGTCGTCTTCGTCCGGTTGTTCCATCACGCTGTAGGCCACCGCACAGAACAGGGAGTTCAGACGCTTCATATCCCCCAGCAAGCCGAGGTGCAGCGAACTGGTTTCGATACTCTGCACGTTCTGCTGATGCAGCCTGTCGACGTGCGCATGCGAGTAACGACGGTTCATAATGCGGAAGCGATGCTTGTTGCGGCGCAGGCGGCGAGCGCTGTCGACGTCGCCGGAGAAGAAAACCGACATCGCCAGCTGCAGGTTGCTGAGCAGTTGCTCGAACAGGCCATCCAGCTCTTTTAACCCTTCCACCGAAAACGCCCGGCGTGCGGCCAGTGATTTATCGGCGATTTCACTGCCCATGCGCTCAATGATATCGGACGCCTGCTCGAGGTTGAGCGACATCTCGATGATCTCCGCCCAGCGACGAGACTCCTCTTCCGCCAGCTCATCTTTTGGCATTCGCGCCAGATAGAGCTTAATCGCGGTATACAGCACGTTCACGTCGTCGGCGATTTTACGCAGCTCTTTCTCTTCCCGCGGTTCGCCGTGCATCACTTTGCGCAGGCCGTCCATCATGGTTTCCATGGCATCACCAATGCGCAGTGTTTCACGTGCGGCATTGGCGAGTGCAAGCGTAGGCGTATCGAGCGCAGTCGGGTCGAGATGTTTTGGTTTGAGGCGGGCATCCAGTTCCGGCACCTCCTGGATGATGCGCTTACAGAAGCGCGCCATCGGCTCAACAAACGGCACCATCGCCAGGCAGCGGATCAGGTTGTAGAACACGTGGAAATAGATAACCAGTTCCGCTTTAGCCACCGGCAGTTTAGCCATGCTGTCCGCCAGGATATGGACGAACGGCAGCACAATCAGGCTCCCCACCAGCTTGAACAGCAGGCTTCCTAACGCAACACGGCGCGCCGCGGCATTCGCAGCGCTGTTGTTGAGCATCGCCAGCAGGCCAGAACCGAGGTTGGCACCAATCACCAGACACAGCGCGACAGGGAAGGAAATCACGCCCGTTGCCGTTAACGTGGCCGTCAGCAGCACGGCGGCAAGGCTGGAATAGGTGATCACCGCGAACAGCGCGCCAATCAGCGCATCCAGCATGATGTCACCCGTCAGCGAGGCGAAAATCACCTGCACGCCATTGGCCTGGGTAATCGGGTGGACGGCCTGAACAATCAGTTCCAGCGCCAGTAAAATCAGCCCAAGGCCGATGCCCACGCGCCCCAACTGGCCTGCACGGGTTTGCTTGCGCCCGAGGAAGAAAATGACGCCAACAAAAATCAGCAGCGGCGACAGCCACGAGAGGTCAAACGTCAGGACTCGCGCCATCAGCGCGGTACCCACGTCGGCGCCTAAGACAATCACCAGCGCAGGCGTGAGCGCGACCAGATCCTGCGCCACAAACGAAGTGACCAGCATGGTGGTGGCGTTGCTGCTTTGTACCAACGCCGTTACGCCGATGCCCGCGCAGAAGGCGAGCGGTTTCTTCTCGACGCTACGACTCAGAACGGTACGCAGACGTGCGCCATAAACGCGCATGACGCCGGTACGGACGATATGGGTGCCCCACACCAGCAGGGCGATGGCAGAAAGCAGGTGTAACAGTATCAGCACGGATTTTCGTTCTCCTTATCGTTATAGGTTTTCCTTTGGATGTTCCCCCTCTCCCCGGCCCTCTCCCTCAGGGAGAGGGAGAATACACAGCACCAGTCCAGTTCCCTCTCCCTTTGGGAGAGGGTTAGGGAGAGGGAGAAAAATAATCCTTATACCAGTATAGGGGTTTAAGCCTAAGAAAGAGACAGGGCACCGTTACGGTGCCCTGTTTGTTGTAAGAAAAGATGAATTAATCAGCGTCATAGCCGAGGTTCGGCGCCAGCCAGCGCTCGGCTTCCGCCACGCTCATGCCTTTACGACGAGCGTAGTCCTCGACCTGATCGCGCTGAATCTGTGCCACGGCGTAATATTTGCTGTCCGGATGGCTGAAGTACCAGCCTGAAACAGAAGCACCGGGCCACATAGCGTAGGATTCAGTGAGCTTCATTCCCGTGTGCGTTTCCGTATCCAGCAGCTCCCAGATGGTGGCTTTCTCGGTATGCTCCGGGCAGGCCGGGTAGCCCGGTGCCGGACGGATACCCTGGTAATTCTCACGAATCAGCTCTTCGTTGCTCAGGTTTTCATTGGCGGCATAACCCCAGTACACCTTACGCACGCGCTCATGCAGGTATTCGGCAAACGCTTCTGCCAGACGATCCGCCACCGCTTTGACCATGATTTTGTTGTAATCATCGTGCTGCGCGTCGAAAGCTTCCGCCAGGGCGTCTTCTTCCAGGCCGCCCGTTACCGCAAAGGCACCAATGTAATCCGCTTTACCGGACGTTTTTGGCGCCACGAAGTCAGACAGGCAGTAGTTGGCAAACCCGACTTTTTCCGTCTGCTGGCGCAGATGGTGGCTGACCGTCAGCACATGGGTGCGAGTCTCATCGCGATAAATCTCGATATCGTCACCCACACGGTTGGCCGGGAACAAGCCCACCACGCCACGCGGATTCAGGGTTTTCTCTGCGCTGAGTTTATCGAGCATCTCGTTCGCATCAGCAAACAGGCGTTTCGCCTCTTCTCCGACCACTTCATCTTCGAGGATGCGTGGATATTTGCCCGCCAGCGACCACGTCATAAAGAACGGCGTCCAGTCGATGTAGTTACGCAGCGTTTCGATACTGGCGTTGACCGCCTGTACGCCGAGGCGATGGGCAACCGGCGGGGTGTAGTTTTCCCAGTCGAAAGCCAGATCGTTTTCACGCGCCGCCTGCAAGGAAACCGGCGGCGTGCGCGGTTTTTTACGCGCGTGCTGGATACGGACGGTTTCGTATTCCTGGCGAGTACGGGCGACAAAGTCATCGCGTTGCGTTGCCGAAAGCAGCGCCGACACCACGCCAACCGTGCGCGAGGCGTTCTGCACGTAAACCGTCGGGCCGCTGTAGTTCTGCTCGATTTTCACTGCCGTATGCGCTTTGGAGGTGGTTGCCCCGCCAATCAGCAGCGGAATGGTGAAGCCCTGACGCTCCATCTCCTTCGCCACGTTGACCATTTCATCCAGCGACGGCGTGATAAGCCCGGACAGGCCAATCAGGTCGGCATTCACTTCACGCGCGGTTTTGAGGATTTTATCCGTCGGCACCATCACGCCAAGATCGATAATCTCGTAGTTGTTACATTGCAGCACCACACCGACGATGTTTTTGCCGATGTCATGCACGTCGCCTTTCACCGTGGCGATCACCATCTTGCCGTTGGTCTGGCCTTTCTCTTTGCTGGCCTCAATAAACGGTTCGAGATACGCAACGGCCTGTTTCATCACGCGCGCGGATTTCACCACCTGCGGCAGGAACATTTTGCCTTCGCCAAACAGGTCGCCTACCACGTTCATGCCGTCCATCAGCGGGCCCTCAATCACCTCAATCGGGCGTGAGGCTTGCTGGCGGGCTTCTTCGGTGTCCTGCTCGATAAACTCTGTGATGCCTTTAACCAGGGAATATTCGAGGCGCTTTTTCACTTCCCAGCTGCGCCATTCGGCCTGCTGAGTGTTCGCCGCTTCATCGGTTTTGCTGCCACGGTATTTTTCCGCCAGATCTAACAGACGTTCGGTGCTGTCATCGCGGCGGTTGAGGATCACGTCTTCCACTGCGTCGCGCAGTTCGGCTGGCAAGTCGTCGTAAATCGCCAACTGCCCGGCGTTCACAATCCCCATGTCCATGCCGTTACGGATGGCGTAGTAGAGGAACACGGCGTGAATGGCCTCGCGCACCGGATCGTTACCCCTGAAGGAGAACGACACGTTGGACACGCCGCCGGAAATCAGCGCGTGTGGCAGTTCGCGTTTGATGTCTTCACACGCACCGATGAAGTCCTGCGCGTAGTTGTTGTGCTCTTCGATGCCGGTTGCGACAGCGAAGATATTCGGGTCAAAGATGATGTCTTCCGGCGGGAAGCCCACTTCCTGCGTCAGAATTTGATAGGCGCGACGGCAGATTTCAATTTTACGCGCGCGGGTATCGGCCTGACCGACTTCATCAAACGCCATCACCACCACAGCTGCGCCGTAACGACGCACCTTTTTCGCGTGATGGACAAACGCCTCCACCCCTTCTTTCATCGAGATGGAGTTCACGATGCCTTTGCCCTGAATACACTTCAGGCCTTTTTCGATGACGTCCCATTTTGAGGAGTCGATCATGATTGGCACACGTGCGATATCCGGCTCACCGGCAATCAGGTTGAGGAAACGCACCATCGCCGCTTCGGCATCGAGCATCCCTTCATCCATGTTGATGTCGATGATCTGCGCGCCACTTTCCACCTGCTGGCGCGCGACATCCAGCGCTTCGCTGTATTTTTCTTCTTTAATCAGCCGCTTGAACTTAGCAGAACCGGTTACGTTAGTGCGTTCGCCGACGTTCACAAACAGGCTATCGTCGCCGATGTTCAGCGGCTCAAGGCCCGCCAGACGACAAGCCACCGGGATGTCTGGCAGCTTGCGCGGGGCGAGGCCAGCCACTGCACGGCTCATTGCCGCAATGTGTTCTGGCGTGGTGCCGCAGCAGCCGCCAACAATATTCAGGAACCCGGCTTCCGCCCATTCGCGAATTTGCAGCGCCATGGTATCGGCATCAAGATCGTATTCACCAAACGCATTCGGCAGACCGGCGTTCGGGTGTGCGGTGACGTAGCAATCGGCGATGCGAGACAGTTCCTGCACATACTGGCGCAGTTCATCTGGCCCCAGCGCACAGTTAAGGCCGAAAGAGAGCGCGTCCGCATGACGAAGCGAGTTATAGAACGCTTCGGTCGTCTGCCCGGAGAGCGTACGGCCAGACGCATCGGTGATCGTGCCGGAAATCATGATCGGCAAATCGACGCCCAAGGCTTCAAATTCTTCTTTCACCGCATAGATTGCCGCTTTGGCGTTGAGGGTATCGAAGACGGTTTCAATCAGAATCAGGTCAGAGCCCCCTTCCACCAGCGCTTTGGTGGATTCACGGTAGGCAATAACCAGCTGATCAAACGTGACGTTACGAAACGCCGGGTCGTTCACATCAGGAGAAATCGACGCGGTACGGTTGGTTGGGCCAAGCACACCGGCCACATAGCGCGGTTTGTCTGGCGTGCGGGCTGTCCACTCATCGGCGCAGGCGCGCGCCAGTTTTGCGGCTTCGAAGTTAATCTCCGCCGACAGTGACTCCATCTCGTAATCCGCCATCGCGATGGTGGTGGAGTTGAAGGTGTTGGTTTCGACGATATCCGCACCAGCCTCAAAATAGGCATTGTGGATAGCGGCGATGATGTCCGGTTGGGTCAGCACCAGCAGGTCGTTGTTGCCTTTCAGGTCGCAGGACCACTGGGCAAAACGTTCACCACGGTAATCTTCTTCGTTCAGGCGATAGCTTTGGATCATGGTGCCCATGCCGCCATCCAGAACCAGGATTCTGTCTTTTAATTGTTGTTGTAACTGCTTCACGATGGTGCTCACACGGACTCCCGACAACGCTCTTCTCATCAGGCCATAGTGGCATATTCATCCAGTGCGGAAAAGAGAGCCAGCGTGAACATGAGAGATGTTCAGGACCACTGCTCCGATCAGTTCTGAAAGCGGTTGCATTATAATCAGATAAAACGAAAATGATTTCCACGATACAGAAACGGAGGCCGTCATGGTTGCAACCACGCCCGCAAAACGCGGCAGAAAACCCGCCCCTGCTGCTGCCGCTCCGGCGGTTGGTCAGGTTCAGTCTTTAACCCGTGGCCTCAAACTTCTTGAATTCATTGCCGAATCTCACGGTGATGTCGCGTTAACCGAGCTGGCGCAGCAGGCTGGCCTGCCAAATTCGACGACACATCGCCTGCTGACGACGATGCAGCAGCTGGGATTTGTACGCCAGGTGGGTGATTTGGGCCACTGGACGGTGGGCGCACATGCTTTCATTGTCGGCAGCAGCTTCCTGCAAAGCCGCAACCTGCTGGCAATCGTCCACCCGATCCTGCGCAAATTAATGGAAGACTCCGGCGAGACGGTGAACCTGGCGGTGCTCGACCAGAGCGATCATCAGGCGATTATCATCGACCAGGTTCAGTGCACCCAGCTGATGCGCATGTCCGCGCCGATTGGCGGCAAGCTGCCCATGCACGCCTCCGGGGCCGGTAAAGCGTTTCTGTCCCAGCTGAACGACGAACAGGTCAGCGGCTTGCTGCATCGCAAAGGCCTGCACGCTTATACGCACGCCACGCTGGTGTCGCCAGTGCATCTGAAAGAAGATTTGGCACTGACGCGTAAACGCGGTTATTCGTTTGACGATGAAGAGCACGCGCTGGGCCTGCGCTGTCTGGCGGCGTGTATTTACGATGAGCACCGCGAGCCCTTTGCGGCGATCTCCATTTCCGGGCCGATTTCACGCATGACCGATGACCGCGTGACGGAGTTAGGTGCACTGGTGATTAAAGCGGCGAAAGAAGTGACGCTGGCTTATGGTGGGACGCGTTAACGATTGTGCGGTCTGATGCCCTCACCCCGACCCTCTCCCCATGTACGGTCCGGAGACATGGTAGACAGGTGTTCGGGGACATGGTGAACACTATTTAACATCCTTTACCCATGGTTATCGACCTTTTCTTCAGGTCGATAACCCCCACTTTCGTGCTGTACCACCACACTTCA
>NZ_JBOFIN010000140.1:0-80093 GCF_051650185.1 Scandinavium sp. | reverse complement strand
GTTGATGAGAGCTTTGTTGTAGGTGGGCCAGTTGGTAATTTTGAACTTTTGCTTTGCCACGGAACGGTCTTCGTTATCGGGAGGATGCGTGATCTGATCCTTCAACTCAGCAAAAGTTCGATTTATTCAACAAAGCCCCCAGAACGTTAAATGCTGCGAATGGTATTTCGAAGAGATCGACACCATCACCAATGACGCTTATCTCACAGATGACGAGAAAATAACAGTATTGGACGAACTGGAGAATAAGATCCTCACATTAGCCGCGCCATTTCTGGCAGTGGCAGCCACAATTAAAACGAATAAGGAAAAATTGACCAAATGACCAAAAACGATATCGATGATGCACTTCAAGAATTACACGATAGCCTGATTATTCCGATGCTGGACGCAGCTACAGACGCATACCGCGAGGAAACGACTGAGAGCCTCGCAGAGGCTGTTAAAACGCTTCACCTGTCAACGGTGGCATTGCAGGGGATTATTGCCACAGTGGAGGCTACAGAAGCCTTACACACCGATCAGGACGTGCTCTGGGAAGTGTCACGAGTGGCAAGGCTGATTGTCGATTGTCAGCAGGATTTAGAAGCGTTGGTGCAGGGGATGACCGAAGAAGTTCAGGTTAGTGAAGCTGAAAAAATTTAAATGAGAATGATAATTATTCTTGACATTCATAACGAAATCGGTTATACTTAAGATATGGGTGAGAAAAAAATCACTTATCCGCTTCTTCTACAGGTTCCTCCCTATAGATTTGCCTGGTAGCTCCAGGCGAGGGATGGCTATTAAATAGCCCTCTTCTCTAAAATCGTTACTTCTCTCTTACGGTTTTGTTATGTGTCGTTTCATTTTCCTTGATATCGGTCTAACAAGGGGAGAGCGCTGCCCCGTTCCGGGATGATCCGGGGATATATCCGGCGCTCTCTTTCTTTCATTGAGAATACATTATTTTAGAGAAGAGCAATCCCGCTCTTCACTTCTTATAACCCCGTTAGGATTATAAGCTGTTAGACAAATGTCAGTTCTGGAAAAACATTAATCTTGCTTCGATGAAATGTTTCTTTGGTGTGATAGCTGTCAGCATACGAAAGTATGCACTCTCTTATTAATATTACTTCCCATAGTAGCATTTAATGAGATTCCATTGATCACATCTGCCAGCGTGAAGGGCTTCACGTGATAGTGATCAGCGGGGTTTATCCTAAGACTCCCCGCACCAATAGAGCCGACCGTAAAACGTTGGCTTTATTTTTATTCCGTTCATAACAAAATAAGTTAGGAGGGACGATATGTTCCTGATGAACTCCACGACGCATATTAGCAAGCTGGCTGATGAAATAACATCTTATACGGATGAACAGCTTTCAGTGATTGCCAAATGTGCCGGATGCTCAGTTGAAGAGTTGAAATCTTCACAGCAGACAATAACCAAAACCTTAAATACCCCTGTTAATCCTCTTGAAGGACTACAGGCACGATTAAAAACATTAGCTCAAGGAAAATAATAATGCAGTTTGGAACATTTCAAACATTAAACGGGGATAACTCCCACGCCAGATACAAGGTAATTGCTTATACAAGCGATCCCATTCTCCAGGACAAGCTGATCCGTGTGGAATCCAGTATTCCTGATTCTCTCATTGTTGGCGACCTCGTGGACGGTACAGGCGCGAAAGCTGCCGCTCCCGGTGATATCGCTTATGTGGTGGTGGAGCCAGCCAGCGCGGGAAGCAAAGCCTTTATTGTGGCTTCCCCTGTACACGTCATTCTATCCCTTGCGGGGATCGAGTTTGGCTCTCTGGACGAATCATTAGCTCAGGCACAGCTTGCAACGCTTGGATTCACTTTCTCTGATTTCGACACTGTAGCGCTTCGCACTACGTAATAACCTCAAGGATAATAACAATAATGGCAAAAGATTTATTTAGCGGCGCTATTTTTGACTCGTTTTCAAGCCCGTTCGTATTCAGTACCCAACTTAATACAATCGTTACAAACCTCGGATTATTCCGAGAGGAACACCACGCAGTTAATACAATTGCGCTGGAAAATATAACCGATGTAAAAAATTTGGTGGCAAAAGAGAACAGCCCATACGCTCAATCAGATTGGAACAGCGCACGGCGTCCAGAGTTTACTAATGCTCTTTACCAGATGAAATATTTCGGGACTCTGAACAGCGTTACATCGCTTGATCTTCAGCAATACGCCTCAAGAGGCATTAGTGACACAGCCGATCAGGTGAGCATTGCTCTCAACGATTTCTCAGACTCACAATACAGTATGGCTAATAACGCCGTGGAAGTGGATTTGGTTAACGCTCTGCTTGGTCTGCGTGTTGATAGCGAGTTTGCCGGACAGGGCGATCTTGACTTCCTCGCTGGCGGTAGTCGCACAGAATACACCCTTGACGTGAGCGACACGGCGAACATCTTCGAGCAACTAAGCGAAATCACACGTATTCAGAATGTGGCGCTTGGTGATGGACTGGCACAGCAGAAACAAGGGACGGTGATCCTGGCTGCTGGTAAGGCTGCTAAAGCACTTCGTTATCACCCATCGGTGAAAGATTTCATGGTGTACACACTGCCACTTCAAAGTGGTGAAAACTTCGCTACGCGCACAGCGTCAGCAAATCCGGCTTATGAAGTTTGGACTCTGAACGGTGTCACGGTGCTGGACGTATCTGGTTATAGCCTCATCACTGACAAGATCGGTGTGGACGGGTTCGCCGTCGTTCCTCGTATGTCTGACAGTGCTAACGCGCTTGTTCTTCACACAGGGATCGGAGTGCGTCACCTGACGTTAGGTAAAGAAGCGGCCTTGCATCATCAATACGTGATTGCAGATGCTAAATGGCAGTTCCCGTCTATTGCGACGGAATCCAGTTTTTTAGCAATCAACAATATCCCTACGGCTATTGTATTCGGATCTCTGTCTGAGTAATCCCGATTAAAGAGAAAACCACGAGAGGGGGAGGGCGTAGAAATACGCTTTCCCCTTTTTCATTTGCAGAGGTAAATAATAATGGAACTAATCCTAAAGAGTGCCAAATCTGGCACAGTGAAAATAAATGATGCAACTGAGTTATTAACATTAGCTCAGATCTGCAAAATATATGGCGTGAGTTATAACGGAGTCCGTCAGCGTATGCACCAATACGGCGAATCCCCATCAAAGGCTATAGATTTCTTTATTGAGAAACAAGGCGGTGGTGATGCTTGAGATCCAGGCCAGTAAAATCAGCAACGTAATTTCGTTTACGGTGGATAAGAATAGTCTTAGAGAGGCCAGGCAAACGGGGAAGGATTTACAGAAGTATTTCCAATCTCTGGCCGAACCGAAGATCAGATTCAAAGCGATGAAAGAAAGACAGCGTAAAGCGTCAGCAATGGCTGACAACGCTAAATTCAACACCGCAGCCAAAACTACTAACGAACTAAAACAGCAACGTATTGCAGATAAGGCGGCGAAAGCGCAAGCCAGGGAAGCGACTAAGATAGCCAAACGTAATGAGACAGCTGATCTTAAGTTTCGTAGTGCTAATCTCCAGATGAAAGGCATAGCCGGAAAATATGGCGTTTCTGCCGCCACACAACACCAGTTTGCAAAGTTTGCTCACGAGCAGACAGAGCTTTTCCGTAATGGTCAGATCAGCAGTCAGAAGATGAACTATGAACTACGCGAACGCATAGCGCTTATGCGCCGTGAGGCTGCGTTACAAGCTAAAGTGACGGCATCCACTCAGGCACAAGCGGCAGCGCTTAAACACGCCAAACGCACGGATTACGCAGGGGCGGCAAAGGGTATTAAAGAAAAAGGTATCAGCGGCATTATCGGCGGTGGTGCTGGCTTTATTGGCGCTACGGCGGCTTTAGCTGGCGGCGCTGGCATCTTGTCCCGTATACGTGACAAAGGGAACGAGAATCTTGATCTGGTGAGAAAATCGGCTCTTGTTAAGACTAATCCTAACGTGGTGAAGACATTGGTTGCATACGGACAGCAGCACGGCATAGACAGCGCATCCGTAGACAAAATCACTGACAACTTCAAAGACGTGCGCGAGCGTTTGGGCGAGTCGATGTCAAACTCCACTTTCGATCAAAAGTCTGGAAAATGGAAGGGCGGCAACGGTGCTGTAGACAACGTTATGAACCTGTTCGGATGGACTAAACAAGACATAGCAAAGTTCCAGGATAGTCCTGCTGATTTTATCCAGGCGACAGTAAACGAAGGTCAGCGCCGTGGCATGTCTCAGGCATCCATCGGGCATCTGATCGAGGATTACGGGGATGACCTGGCACACTACACCGATGCTTTCCTGAATAACGGTGCAGAGTATAACAAGACGCTGAAAAGCCTTGTTGATAGCGGTCAGACGCTGAACGACGAGCAGATTAAGCAAACTTACGCTTACGGCGATCTGTCCGTGGCTATGTCTTCCTTGATGAACGGCGTTGATAACAGTTTGTTCACTGGCTTTATGAAAGGCTTCGCCGATGGTGGCGACGACCTCGTTAAAAATACGCAAGTTATCACCGAAGCGGCTGGAAGCCTGGGAGAGGGCTTAGGCAATCTCTCGAAAGAAATCACCGGATTTGTGGGCGAAATCTCTGCCGTTGTGAGTGATATCAATGCAGGGTTGCGATCACGTTTCCCGGCTTGGTTTAGTGATGCTAACAAGCCAGCGAGCCAGGCCCTCTACGATGGTGCTGTGGGTGGCTCTGCGAATGCTGCGGCTGATTGGGTACAACAAAAAACAGGCGTGGACACAAGGACGTTTGGCCCTGCTGTAGCTTCATGGTTGGGGTTAGGTGATCAGCAAGCAGGAACAGCGGCGAATCAGTATTCGCTGTCTGGTGATTCTCTGCGTGATAGTGCTATGTCATTAAGCAGCAGCAATGCGCCAGCGTACACGCTGAATCCTACGTTTAATCTGCAAGTGAATCCAGAAGTGGGGCTTACCCTGCAAAGTGATGTTAATCGCTTGTCTGATTACATCGACTTCAACGCTAAAGTGTCAGCAGCAAGTTTCGAACAGTCGTTAACGTTAGCGATTAGCAGCGGTCAAAGCAGCACAGGCGGGTGATGATACAAGGGGCATTGCGCCCCTTTTTTGTTTCTTATTTTGTTGATTGAGCTAACACCGTTGCTGCAAGCTGTTTGGTCTTTTCGCTTGAGCGTGGGTTATCGAGTGCCTTAGCTGCAACCGTTTCCATAGTTTCGCTGGTATGGCTGGAGGCGACACGTTGAGCAAGCGCAGATGCTGCCAGGCGCTTTTGTAGTTTCGAGGCGTTTGGATCGTTTAAGGTTTGACCAGCAACAGAAGCGATTTTACTTGATGTTTGCTTAGGATTCTTTGCCATGCTATCAGCCCTTTGTTAGTTGGAAATGGTCACATGTGGTGCTTGTGTTTTGTTACACATACTACATGTAGTACCAAAGATAATTCTCACCGCTTCGCTTTGCAACGATGAAAATCCAGTTCACTGGATAAATGCACAGATAACAAAACGTGCGGTTTTTTATGCTGCAAAATAATCATTCCTCACGTTATTTTAGTTGATTGCACTGGTTGTGTTGATCGCTATTTGTTCATAATCCACCATCTTCACATACCCGGCTAACTCTTCCATGCTTGCGCCCTGGGAATAGGTGCGGAAAGCTTCCGTTTTGGCTTTCTGTTCGGTGTGCCCGGTTATACTGCCGATCCTGGTTTCCTGCACCCCTGCGCGGTCTAAGCAGGTGATGAACATCCCGCGCAGGCTGTGGAAGCATTGACGATCTGTAGCGGTAGGCAATACACGACGGCGTAGCCTGGTGAACGCTTGGGAGTAGAACGGGCCTTTCTTACCGTCAGCACGGTTAATCTTGTTAGCCTGTGGGAACAGGTACTCGCCGTAACTGTGGCTCAGGTATTCATCGACTATCGCAGATAGCTTAGGGTGAATCGGCACATGCCTGATCCCTGCTTTGGTTTTACTCTTGCTGATGTAGAAACAGCGCACACCTTCCACCGTCTGGATCTCCGACTTCTTGAGGCTTGCCAGTTCATCAAGGCGGCATCCTGAAAACAGCCCCATGATTATGATGTTCCTGATCTCCGGCTCTGCTGCATCAAGTAGCTTTTGCATCTGGTCAGAGGTAAAAGGTTGATAACTTTCAATCGTCGCCCTCGCTTCGAGATTGTGACCGTGAAACGGGTTATCTGGTGCTATGTCGTCGTAACCTCTTCGCGCATACTCGTACAGGCTCCCCAGGCACGTTAGCCAATTCTGCACGGTTTGAGGGGCTTTCTTGTCTTGCTGATTGATAAACATCGCCACTTGTGACCGCCTGATCTCCGTGATCTGAATGTCTGCACGGTCAAGCGAAGCAAGAAACACCTCCACGGCGCGAGCAGATTTAGCCAGCGTCGAGAATGAGCGCTTATCACTGTATTTTTCAGCGTATTGATCGCGGATAGCGGTTAACGTTGGCACTGTCTGGAGTGGGGCGCGTAGCGTGGTTTGCTTATGCAATCCGGCTATGGCGTTTTGTATGCGCCGTTCCTCCGTGTTCGGGGAATACTGTTCTTTGAGTGTCTTCCACTCGATCAGCATGTGATTACGGAAGTGTTTAGCGGCGTTAAGGTCTTTGGTTCCCGTAGATTTCCGGTACAGGCGTTTCCCGCCGAAAATGTGGCGCATGTACACCGGAATGAAGATCTGAAACATCCAGACCCCTTCCGCAGTTGGATAAAGATAAGATTGACCCTTGATAGACATGAGAATGATCCTCTACAATCTCCGCTATCAACTACCAATGTTGAGATCTTTCGCGGCTCCTGGGCTTCTCTGTTCGATTCCCTTCGCCCGCTCCAAAAAATCGTCTGATCCCATCCAGCTCTGTATCTGATTTTTCAAACCCTTACCCAGCGCCACCCCAAAGTCACAGTCGCCGCCACGATCGTCACAATCGCTGCGATATGCATCAGGAAGTCTTCCGGATGCAGATGCACCGGATGACAGAATGCGAGCAGCGTCAGCGCCATACAGGCGACGCCTGTTCCGGCTAAGGTCAGGCTGCGCAACGGGGTGAGTGTGCGGGTGTGGCGTAAAAATCCCAGCACCAGCGCAATCATCGGCGCGCTGACGGTGACCATAAAGGTGTAGCAGCGGGTGTCGTGCAGGCTTCCTGCGGATAGCGGGTGTTGGCTCAGGCTCATGGCTGCTGCGATCAGCCAGATCACAGCAAGCGCGGCTAACCAACGTGCGGATAACGGGCGACGGCCAGCGATGCTGCCGGTGAAGGCTGTGCCGATGGCGAGCAACCCTGTGGCGAACACGAGCACCAGCTGCGCAATTGCCCATGCCGCGCCTGGCTGTGTCCAGTCGGTGGCGCTTCTCTCCAGCAATAGACTCGCCAGAGCGCCTGTGCTGAGCGCCATCAGCACCCAGCTAACGACACGTAAGCCAACAGGCAACGGGCGTTTTACGGGCTGCGCTGAACGGCTCAGGTTTTGAATTAAGGCCTCATGATTTTCCATGACTGGCTCCATAACGGCGCAGATTACTCAACGCCCGATGTAACAACGACTTCACCGCCGAAATACTCAGGTTGCTCTCCTTCGCGGCCTCCGCGAGACTCATCTCCTGAAGATGGATGCTTTCCACTATCTGACGCTGACGCGAGGGTAACTGGCTGAGAAAACCGTACAATTCTTCCCGTGATTCACGCTGTTCTGCGTTCTTGATCTGCGTGGAATCAGCCATATTCAGCACCTGCTCATCTTCAGTGACTTCTCGCCGTGCGAAGCGTCCTTGCCGCCGCAGCGCGTCCACGCTTCTGGCCTGAGCAATCGCCATCAACCACGGCAGAAACGGGCAGCCCGGATCGTAGGTGTGGCGCACCCGATGCAGGGTCAGCAGCACATCCTGAATGACATCCTCGATCAGCGCCTCGTCGTCCATTTGCCTGCGAGCCAGCGCCCGAATAACCGGCACCAGGGTATGCAGCAGACGTGCGTACGCCTGCTGATCGCCTGCCTGTGCGCGGGCCATATACTCAGGCCACTGTTCGCGCGGAACTGCCGGATTACTCATAAACCGCCTTGCTGCGTCGCACCGGAACTCTCAGGCGCGTAACCTTTGCGGTCGTCACGCCTTTTTACCGGCAGCCTGATTGAGGGCATTCACCACGATGGTCGGGGTTAATACCTGCGGTAAAACCTTTGGTGCGCTGCCATCGGCAGGATAAACCACATACAGCGGTAATCCGCCCTGACCAAACTGGCTTAGCGCGTCATCGACATCCGCATTAAATTTAGTCGAATCTGCCACCATATACAGCGTGCCCGTTTTCGCCATCGCCTCTTTCACCGACTGGGTGGAGAGCGAAGTCTTGTCGTTCACCTGACAGGTGATGCACCAGGAAGCAGTGAAGTTCACGAAAATGGCTTTGCCGTGTCCGCGCTGTTCAGCCACAGTCTGCGGCGTCCATTTTATCGGGGCGACCTGCTGAGCGTTCTGCACGATATCTGCATTGGCGGCTGGTTTCATCACACCTGGTAACGGTATCAACACCAGCAGAAGCAGCGCCACGGTGACTGAATACATCACGCGGTAGCCGCGCCCGGCCAGTTGACGCTGTTGCGCCATGCCATAAATCCAGGCTGCAAAGCTGACGATAACCGACCCCGCAAGCAGGGTAGCCAGTGCCGTCATTCCGGCTTGTTGTGCGAGGACCCAAACCAGCCAGGCGTACGCGCCAAACATCGGGAAGGCGAGGCCATTTTTCAGGACGCTCATCCATGCTCCAGGGCGCGGCAAGCGGCGCGCAAGAGCAGGGAAAAGTGATATCAGCGTGAAGGGGGCAGCGAAGCCCAGTGCCAGCGCAAAGAAAATCGCCAGTGCGACAGCAGGCGGTTGTACCAGAGCATAGCCAATAGCGCCCGCCATAAACGGAGCCGAGCAGGGGGTGGCGACGATGATCGCCAGCGCACCTGTCAGCGCGGAACGGACAAATGCTCCGCGGCCAATAGAAAGCTCTCCGGCACGCTGTAGTGACAGGCCCACTTCAAACACGCCCAGCATATTGAGCGCTGCACCGAGGATAACCAGCGCCAGAATCGAGATAACCAACGGTGACTGAAGCTGGAAACCCCAGCCAACCGCATTCCCGCCTGCGCGTGCGGCAAGCAAGATCGCTGCCAGCGCCATCATCGTGACGACAACCCCAAGCAAAAACGCGAGGCCTTCGCTGCGGGCGCTTGCCGTATCACCATCGTGACGCAGCAGCCCGAACGCCTTCAACGACACCACCGGAAACACGCACGGCATGAAGTTGAGAATAATGCCGCCTAAAAAGGCGGCGAGCATGGCAGTCAACATAAGCTGTCTCTGTTTGCTATCAGGAGTGTGACTGGGCGTACTGTTTCACCGCATCCATCGTTTTCTGGATGTGGGCATCCGGATTACGATCGGTGTAGCTCAGCAGGATCTTACCGTCGGGAGCAATCACATAAGACGTGCGGTCAGAGAGCTTTTTGCCGCCCATCTGCATTTGGGTTTGATATTCAGCTGCGACTTTGGCGCCCGGATCTGCGGCGACGGCAAACTTATTACGGCATTCAAGCTGCGAGAATTTCCCCACCTGATCCACGTTCCCCGCCGTCACGCCAATCACCGTCGCGCCCAGCTTTTTGAAATCATCCGTCGCTTCAGCAAAGTCATGCGCTTCCAGCGTGCAGCCTTTGGTGAACGCCGCCGGGAAGAAGTAGAGCACGACAGGGCCTTTTTGTAGCGCCTGTTGCAGCGAGAAGGTCATCGGTTTACCGGCGAGCGCGGCGTCGAGCTTGAAGTCAGGTGCGCTGGCACCCACCGGCAGCGCGGCGGCGGCGTTAAACGCCATCAAAGAGAAACCAAGAGCGGCAGTAGCCAGCAGCGATAAGCGATGTTTTACAGCAATCATGGTGAGCTCCACTTGTGTAAGGAAAGGGGTTTCTTACACAGTTCGCTGCGTGGAGGGAAAAGGTTTCGCTGCTGAGAAATTTTTTTAGTCATCAGCAAGCTGACGCCGCCGGGCGGTACTTCGTTTGCACAGGCCTACAGGACGGAGTAGGCCCGGCAAGCTTGCGCCGCCGGGCGTCATAAGGATCAGTGCTGAGCAGCCTGCGGCAGGTTGTTCAACACGTCCAGCGCCTCTTGCGGAAGGGTTAGCGCAGCCGCCGCCAGGTTCTCTTCCAGATGCTTCAGGGAAGACGTTCCTGGGATCAGCAGAATATTAGGCGAGCGTTGCAGCAGCCATGCCAGCGCGACCTGCATCGGCGTGGCGTTCAGGTTTGCAGCAATGTCGTTGATATCCTGAGACTGCAACGGTGTGAAGCCGCCCAGCGGGAAGAACGGCACATAGGCGATATTCTTCGTTGCCAGCATGTCGATGAGCTTATCGTCATGGCGGTTCGCCACGTTATAGAAGTTCTGCACGCAGACGATATCGGTCATTTTCAGGCCGTCTTCCACCTGCTTCGCGGTGACGTTGCTCATCCCGATATGGCGGATCAGGCCACGGTCTTTCAGCTTAATCAGCGTTTCCAGCGGCGCTTCGAGCGATCCTTCCGCCGGGCCGTGAGCGCTGATCATGCTGCGCAGGTTGACCACATCCAGCACATCGAGACCCAGATTACGCAGGTTGTCTTCCACGGCGGAAGTGAGTTCCGGGGCAGACATTGCCGGCAGCCAGTTGCCCTGATCGTCGCGACGGGCGCTGACTTTGGTGACAATCGTCAACTCTTGCGGATAGGGGGGAAGTGCCTTTTTGATGATCTGGTTGGTGACATGCGGCCCATAAAAATCGGAGGTGTCGATATGGTTCACGCCAGCTTCAAGTGCGGCCTGAAGCACTTTGACGGCCATCTCTGGATCTTTCGGTGGGCCAAACACGCCAGGGCCCGCCAGCTGCATGGCTCCATAGCCAAGGCGATACACATCACGATCGCCGAGAGTAAAACTGCCGGACTGTTTAACGCTGGACATAACTGTTTCCTCATAATGGCTTAACCGGCTAAGTGTAAACCGCTCAGGCAAAGAAGGAAGCGAAGAAAGTTTAACGGAATGTGCGGCCCGTGAGCCGCACAGGGATTAGCCGAAGAACATGACCGAGACGCAGAGCACGCCAACGACCAGCGTAATGAGACTTCCCACAGAGCGATAAGGCTTGAGAGCAGGGATCAGGTAAGTGGACAGCGTCGGCATAATGAACAGGATCATCGCAATCAACGGGCCGCTGATGGCATAAATCATCGAGATAGCGTTCGGGTTAATGCAACACACCACAAACGTCAAGGCGGACACCAGCAGGATGGCAGTCGCGCGGTTAAAAGCACGGCTTTTTCGCACGCCAACCTGATTCAGGCCAGCTTTCACTATCTCGCTGGCACCCTCAATCACCCCGAAGTAGGTGCCAAGGAAAGATTTCGACATCGCCACAATCGCCACAATGATCCCGGAAACCGCCAGCCAGTGCGGCGAGGCTGGCATCATTGCCAGGGCGGAAAGGATCGTCACCCCTTCGTTTTTGGCGTTGGCAATGTAGCTTTCCGGAATAGCCAGCAGACAGCTGAAGACGAAAAACAGCACGCTCAGGCAGATGATCAGATAAGCAATCCGCATAATTTTTTTGCATTTATCCATGGCCTGCTCGCCGAATTTCTCGCGACGATCGATAGCGAAGGTCGAGATAATAGGCGTATGGCTAAAAGCGAAAACCATCACGGGAATGGAGAGCCAGACCTGATGCAGGGTGTGAGGCGTAAAGGTCAACTGCCCGCTGAACAGCGTTGGCTGCCAGGAGCCAGTGAGCCAGACAGAGAGAAACAGAAAATAAGCAATCAGCGGGAAAACCAGAAACCCCATGACTTTCAGCGTCGCATGACGACCCATCAGGAAGATCAGGTTTAAAACCAGCACCACACCCAGGCTCACCAGCATGCGAATGCCGAGCGTCACTGTCATCTGTTTGGCTAACTGTTCAGTGAGCGAGTTGGTGATGGCGACGGCGTAAATCAGCACCACCACAAAGAAGGCGATGAAATAGAGCGAGGTGATGAGGTTGCCGATTTTTTTGCCGTAGTAGTGATTGACGGCGCCGGTGATCCCGACGTTAGCAGGCAGGTTGGCCGATAAAATAAAGCGACACAGTGCACGGTGCGGCCAGTATGTCAGCGGCCATGCCACCAGTGCCGTAATCAGTAACACCATCGCTCCGGCGGAGCCTAGCTGAATCGGCAGGAACAGCGTGCCAGCGCCTACCGCAGTACCATATAAGGCGAAACTCCACAGGGTTTCGTCTTTTGACCATAATTTCGACATTGTTTGAATTTTAAAACCAGATTACCAGGAAAACGGAGGCGAATTTACCATAAAACCGAAGGGGCGGGGGAGCGCGAAATGCCACCCGCGCGGTATTGGCGGATGAATGTTAAATGACAGCGCATTGCTTTGTGATTAATCTCACTTTTTGTAAACAATTACGATAATAGTTGATAACAATACTCTACTATAGTGCGGTTAATTTGCGCTGAGGTCGGGATGAAAGACGTCGTAATCGTAGGTGCAGTAAGAACCCCCATCGGCTGTTTTCAGGGCGCGTTATCGCGCTTTACAGCCGTGGAGTTGGGCAGCGTCGTGGTGAAAGCGCTGGTCGAACGGACCGGTCTCGATCCTTTTGCTGTCGATGAAGTGATCCTCGGCCAGGTGCTGACGGCGGGGGCCGGGCAAAACCCTGCCCGACAGTCGGCCATCAAAGGCGGTCTGCCGAACACGGTTTCTGCCATTACCATTAATGACGTTTGCGGCTCGGGCCTGAAAGCGCTGCATCTTGCGACCCAGGCGATTCAGTGCGGGGAAGCGGATGTGGTTATCGCGGGCGGCCAGGAAAACATGAGCCGCGCGCCTCATGTACTGACCGACAGCAGAACAGGGGCACGGCTGGGCAACAGCCAGCTTATCGACAGCCTTGTACATGACGGGCTGTGGGATGCTTTCAACGATTATCATATGGGCGTGACGGCGGAAAACCTGGCGCGCGAATACGGCATTACCCGCGAGTTACAGGATGCCTGGGCGCTTAGCTCGCAGCAAAAAGCGCGGCGGGCGATAGATTCCGGACGCTTCCGCGATGAAATCGTTCCGGTGGTGAATGTTCAGAAAAATGGTCTGACTCAGGTCGTCGATACCGACGAACAGCCCAGGACCGATGCCAGCGCCGAAGGGCTTGCCCGCCTGATGCCCGCGTTTGATACGCTGGGTTCGGTGACCGCGGGTAACGCCTCATCGATAAACGATGGCGCGGCGGCGGTGATGATGATGAGTGAATCACGTGCGCTGGAGCTGGATTTGCCGATTCTGGCGCGCATCCGGGCCTTCGCCAGCGTGGGGGTCGATCCTGCATTGATGGGCATTGCGCCTGTTTATGCGACCCGCCGTTGCCTTGAACGAGTAGGCTGGCAGCTGGGCGATGTTGACCTGATTGAAGCCAATGAAGCTTTTGCCGCACAGGCTATTTCCGTCGGCAAGGTGCTGGAATGGGACGAGAAGCGCGTCAACGTTAACGGCGGTGCGATTGCACTGGGCCATCCGATTGGCGCGTCCGGCTGCCGTATTTTGGTGTCGCTGGTTCATGAGATGATTAAACGCGGTGCCCGCAAAGGGCTGGCAACATTGTGTATCGGCGGTGGACAGGGCGTGGCGCTGGCGGTTGAGCGCGAATAGTTCTGAGCTGCTTATCTTGTGAGGCCTCCTGTAAAGGAGGCCTTTTTGCTGGCTGAAATTCACCCTTCCTTCGTTTTTCTACGAAGTTATCTCTCTTCTGTGTCTTAATTCAAAGTTCGTTTAACATGTTGTTATTAAATGACATGTTTCTCTTAGGTGAAGCGTTGTCACGCTCGTAGCGTGATCGGTTTTGCATTTCTGGAATTTATCGACATAAAAAATGAAACGATGTTTTATTTATCATTGAAAACCACCAGTGGGAGGCATAAGATGGTTTTAACAGAAAAGCGAAACTGCTTTTCAAAATGAAACTTATGCTGGAGGTTTACGTGGACATCAGACAAAGCATCCACAGCGCGCACGCTAAGACGCTGGATACGCAAGGGCTGCGCAACGAGTTTTTAGTTGAGCAGGTGTTTGTCGCCGATGAATACACCATGGTGTACAGCCATATCGATCGCATCATTGTCGGTGGCATCATGCCAGTGGCCAAAACGGTCTCTGTCGGCGGAGAAGTGGGCAAGCAGCTTGGCGTAAGCTACTTCCTTGAGCGTCGTGAGCTGGGTGTGATTAACATTGGCGGCCCGGGCACCATAACCGTTGATGGTAAATGCTATGAAATCGGCCATCGCGACGCACTGTATGTCGGCAAAGGCGCGAAAGAGGTGGTGTTCGCCAGCATTGATACCGCGAAACCGGCGAAGTTTTACTACAACTGCGCCCCGGCACACACCACCTTCCCAACCAAAAAAGTGACGCCCGCAGACGTTGCCCCGGTCACGCTTGGCGACAACGTCACCAGCAACCGCCGCACCATCAATAAATACTTCGTTCCGGACGTGCTGGAAACCTGTCAGCTCAGCATGGGCCTGACTGAACTGGCTCCCGGCAACCTGTGGAACACCATGCCATGTCACACCCACGAACGCCGGATGGAAGTCTATTTCTACTTCAATATGGCCGACGACGCCTGTGCGTTCCACATGATGGGACAACCGCAGGAAACGCGCCATATCGTGATGCACAACGAGCAGGCGGTCATTTCGCCGAGCTGGTCCATTCACTCTGGCGTGGGCACACAGGCCTACACCTTTATCTGGGGCATGGTCGGTGAGAACCAGGTCTTCGATGATATGGACCACGTCGCTGTTAAAGATCTGCGCTAGTCGCGGGCAGCAAAACCCTTTGCCTGTCCGGTACAGGCGTCAAATGAGTAAGGATTTTTTATGATTCTCGATACATTTTCACTGGCAGGCAAAGTTGCCGTGGTTTCTGGCTGCGACACCGGTCTGGGTCAGGGTATGGCCATCGGTCTGGCCGAAGCAGGCTGTGACATCGTCGGTATCAATATCGTTGAGCCAACGGAAACCATTGAACAAGTCACCGCCCGTGGTCGTCGGTTCCTTAGCCTGACGGCTGACCTGCGCAATATCGACGGTATTCCACAGCTGCTGGAACGCGCTGTCGCCGAATTTGGCCATATCGATATTCTGGTCAACAACGCTGGCCTGATTCGTCGCCAGGACGCTATCGAATTTAGCGAGAAAGACTGGGACGACGTGATGAATCTGAACATCAAAGCGGTGTTCTTCATGTCTCAGGCGGCAGCGAAACACTTCATCAGCCAGGGCAAAGGCGGCAAAATTATTAACATCGCTTCCATGCTCTCCTTCCAGGGCGGCATTCGCGTTCCTTCTTACACTGCATCGAAAAGCGGTGTGATGGGCGTAACCCGTTTGCTGGCGAATGAGTGGGCGAAGCACGGTATCAACGTCAACGCGATTGCGCCAGGCTATATGGCGACCAACAACACTCAGCAACTGCGCGCCGATGAACAACGCAGCGCCGAAATTCTGGATCGTATTCCGGCCGGGCGTTGGGGCTTGCCGAGCGATCTGATGGGGCCGGTTGTGTTCCTTGCCTCTTCGGCTTCAGACTACATCAACGGCTACACGGTGGCGGTAGACGGCGGCTGGCTGGCTCGCTAACGCCAGCACATTCCGCGAAAACCCTGCTTCGGCAGGGTTTTTTTATGCTTAAAAAAGCTAATGTGTTTCCGTGCTTAATTTTGATTAAGTGTCGCTAAACTTTTTATTCGGCAGGTCTTGAACAATTTTCTGCTTAAATGATTAAGCGTTTTTAATCAACTCCATAATTAGGTGGGAAGTTTACGGGAAATTGAGTATTTAGTAGTTTTTTCCTAATGTGGACTATGAAAATTCCTGGTTACATGATTAATACAATAAATGGTTTTCAGAATCTTCTTATAGGGCTATATTAGCGAAAAATACCGTTAACCCGCATCGACGAAAACATTATGTCAACTATGGATATCAAGACCCCAAAGGACGTAACGCTCACGGCTTCTGTTCCCGCACACTCCTTCTCTACCGGGCAGGATATTGATCTCCTGGCTCTGCTGGACGTGTTGTGGAGTGCCCGCAAACGCATCCTGGCTTTTGTTCTTGGGTTTGCCCTCGCAGGCCTGGCCGTTTCGCTGCTGCTGCCGCAAAAATGGACCAGCAACGCCGTCATCACGCCTGCGGAACGCACCCAACTAATGCCGCTCAACACGCTGCTTGCCACGATGAGAGTGCTTGGCGTTGACAATAAAAGCGACAACACCGCGCTGTTTAATCTCTTCATCAAAAAGTTTAACTCCACCGTGTTGCTGGAAGAGTACGTAAAATCTTCACCTGAATTAATGGAGCAGTTAAAAGAAACTGACGTCGATCCTATTGAGCTTCATCGTGCGGTCGTCACTATCGCCGAGCGCATGAAAGCCGTTGATGATGCCAGTAACAAAAAAGAGAACAACTCGCTGTATAACTCCTGGACGCTCTCTTTTACCGGCCCTGATGCCGCAGAGGCGCAAGCCATTTTGGCGGGCTATATCAAATTCGTCAGCGCGCAGGTGGTTAAGCAGACCATGACCTCTCTGCATGAAAACGTGACCATGAAATTACAGACCGAAAAACAGCGTCTGGAGCTCGATCGCGCCCAGCTGGAGAATGCGAAGAACACCAAAATTAAGCGTCTGAATTATTCCCTTCAGGTTGCTCAGGCGGCCGGAATTAATAAACCGGTTTACAGCAACGGGCAAATGATCAAAGACGATCCTGATTTCTCCGTCACTCTGGGGACGGAAGGGATCAATAAAAAACTCGAAATTGAAAAATCGATTAAAGATGTTTCTGAGCTAAATGCTGACATTCTTAACCGCGAATATTTATTGAAACAGTTAGAAGCATTAAATATTACTGATGTTGATTTTCCCGTGGTGAATTATCAGCTTGAACCCTCGCTTCCCATTAAAAAAGATGGCCCAGGGAAGTCGCTTATTATCCTGCTGGCAGCGCTGCTGGGTGGGGCAATAGCCTGCGGAACGGTTTTACTGCAAAGCGCGCGTGAATCCCGCCGGGCGACGCTGCTGCTCGAAGAATCTGCCCTGTAATGATAAAAAACACAGAAAAAGAAGAGGATATCTTCTTTTTCTGTGCCTGAGCTTCACCCTCAACTGCCATAGCTCACCGCACATATCTCCAGCGTATACATGAATATTTCGTTGCGACCAGAAGTGGAAAGTTAATCACAACTCTGTTTCACTGTGGGAAACATTGCGAAAGGACAGTCCATGAAAACCATTGGTTTACTTGCCGGCATGAGCTGGGAATCCACGATTCCCTATTACCGTCTGATTAATGAAGGCATCAGGCAGCGCCTTGGCGGCCTGCACTCGGCGAAGATCCTGATGCACAGCGTTGATTTCCATGAGATTGAAGCCTGCCAGGCTTCAGGGGAATGGGAAAAGGCCGGGGATATGCTTGCCCATGCGGCAGCCTCGCTGGAAAGTATTGGCGCTGAAGGGATCGTGCTTTGTACTAACACCATGCACAAAGTGGCCTCACAGATCGAATCCCGCTGTCAGGTGCCTTTTTTGCATATCGCTGATGCAACAGGGCGGGCGATTGAGAAGCAAAAGCTGCGAAATGTCGCGCTGTTGGGCACTCGTTACACCATGGAACAGGATTTCTACCGTGGGCGTCTGGAGCAGGAATTCTCGTTGAATTTGCTTATCCCTAATGCCGATGAGCGCGCTCGAATCAACCAAATCATCTTCGAAGAGCTGTGCCTCGGCACGTTCAGCGAATCGTCCCGTCAGGAATATTTACAGGTGATTGAGCGGCTGGTGGCAGAAGGCGCAGAGGGCGTTATTTTTGGCTGCACCGAAATCGGTCTGCTGGTGCCTGCCGATCGTTGCCCGGTGCCGGTGTTTGATACCGCCGCGCTTCATGCTTCTGACGCCGTGGACTTTATGCTTTCCTGAGGGGATCAAGCAGCGGTTCCAGTGGCGTGACGATCGTCTGCAAACTACTTTGCAGATGATCGATAAAGGCATCCACCAATGCCGATCCCGGCCGGTGCAGCGGCTGGATCAAACTCACGTTGTACGGCACATCAATGCTGAAGCGACGGATAGCAATGCCCGTGGCGGCGTATTCCAGTGCGGTAAACGGGTTAACCACTGAAATGCCTGCCCCCGCACGCACCATGGCGCAAATGGACGCCGCGCTGTGGGTTTCCACCACCATTCTTCGCCGTACCTGATGCTCGCTGAAGAGATTATCAAGCAATTGCCGATAGCTGTCCGTACGCGACAGGCTGATGTAGTTTTCCCCTTCGAAATCCTGCGGCGTAAGCACCGTTTTCTGAGCAAGCGGATGGCTGGCGGGCAGAACGCAGACTTCATTCATGCTGAGCAGTGGCGTACGTTCGGTGCCAGGCGGTGTATGCAGCGTTTCGGTGAGCCCAAGATCGTGACGCTGAGCTGACAGCCACTCTTCCAGCAGCGGCGATTCCTGCGGAACAATGTGCAGACTCACCTCAGGATAGCGGGCGAGGAAAGGCTGCAGTAGCGCGGGCAAAAAGGATTGCGAAAAGACGGGCAGACAAACCACCGAAAGTTCGCCCTGGCGAAATTCCCGCAGGCTTTCCGCCGCGCTCACAATGCGGTCCAGCCCGTACCAGGAACGCTGCACTTCTTCAAACAGCCGTAAACCCTGAACGGTAGGATGCAGCCGCCCTCTACTGCGCTCAAACAGCTTTAGCCCCAGCACTTTCTCAAACCGTGCAAGCTCCCGGCTGACCGTCGGCTGGGAAGTGTGCAGCAGGGCTGCCGCTTCGGTGAGGTTACCGGTGGTCATCACAGCATGGAAAATTTCGATGTGGCGTAAATTCACCGCAGGCATGGCGTAGTCCTTTCCTGACGTTATCTATATCAATTTTGCATGAAGTGTGGAAAAAACGATATTTTTTATTCGGTATTCGCTGTGGCGTAATCAAGGCAGAGAAAACTACGGAGTTCACCATGCCACGCCCACTGACCAACACTGACACTGACCTCAACGCGGAAAACCTGTTACGCCTGCCAGCCGAATTCGGCTGCCCGGTCTGGGTGTATGATGCGGCCATTATTCGCCAGCAGATTGCTCAACTGAGCCAGTTTGACGTGGTTCGCTTTGCGCAAAAAGCCTGCTCCAACATTCATATTCTGCGATTAATGCGCGAGCAGGGCGTAAAGGTGGATTCAGTCTCATTGGGTGAAATCGAGCGTGCGCTGGCCGCAGGATACAACCCGGCTACCCATCCGGACGATATCGTCTTCACCGCCGATATGATTGACGAAGCGACACTCGCTCGCGTCAGTGAACTGAAGATCCCGGTGAATGCAGGCTCGGTGGACATGCTGGCTCAGCTTGGTGAAGTGTCACCGGGGCATCGCGTGTGGCTGCGTGTGAACCCTGGTTTCGGTCATGGGCACAGCCAGAAAACCAATACTGGCGGTGAAAACAGCAAACACGGCATCTGGTACAGCGACCTGCCGCAGGCGCTGGAAGTGATCCAACGCTATAAGCTGAAGCTGGTCGGCATTCATATGCATATCGGTTCTGGTGTGGACTATGGCCATCTGGAACAGGTTTGCGGCGCGATGGTGCGGCAGGTTGTCGAATTCGGTCAGGATCTTGAGGCCATCTCCGCGGGGGGCGGCTTATCCATTCCTTACCGCTTCGGGGAAGAAACTATCGATACCAGTCACTACTTTGGCCTCTGGAATGCGGCTCGCGAACAGATTGCGAAACATTTAGGCCATCCTGTGAAGCTGGAAATCGAGCCGGGTCGCTTCCTGTTGGCGGAGTCCGGTGTGCTGGTGGCGCAGGTTCGCAGTGTGAAAAACATGGGCAGCCGTCACTTTGTGCTGATCGACGCCGGGTTTAACGATTTGATGCGCCCATCGATGTACGGCAGCTATCACCATATCAGCGCACTGGCTGCGGACGGGCGAGATCTGAGCCAGTCACCCCTTGTGGATACCGTCGTTGCGGGGCCTTTGTGTGAGTCTGGCGATGTCTTTACGCAGCAGGAAGGTGGCAAAGTGGAACCGCGCGAACTGCCGCAGGTGGTGCCGGGCGATTATCTGGTGCTGCACGACACCGGGGCATACGGCGCGTCAATGTCTTCCAACTACAACAGCCGCCCGCTTCTGCCAGAAGTTCTGTATGACAACGGCAGCGCTCGCCTGATTCGCCGTCGCCAGACAATTCAGGAGTTGCTGGCGCTGGAAGCGTTCTGATAATAAGGGCCAGTGGTCACCGATTCGCGCAGAACCAGCTTGCCGGTAAACGGCGGCAGCGTTTCAATCGGCTGGCTGTTGGCCAGTTTGATCGCCTGATCGATAGCGGTGGTTATCATGTTGTCGATAGGCAGATAGACGGTTGAAAGCCCCGGTTCGAGCCATTTCGCACTTGGGGCATCATCAAAGCCAAACAGCGAAATATCCTGAGGGATTTTCAGCCCCGCCTGATGCAGCGCCTTCGACGCCCCTAACGCCATATCATCATTACAGGCAAACAGTGCGCTGAAGCGGACTTTTTCATCCAACAGCTGCTGGCACAGTTCATAGCCGCGCGTCATGCCGGAATCCCCGTACTTCACTTTATTGGGATCCCACGCGATCCCGTGTTTTTCCAGAGCGTTACGATAACCCTGTAAGCGCGCTTTGCCGGTCGGCGTGTGGATGGGCACGGTGATACAGGCGATATCCCGATGGCCTTGCGAGATCAGGTAATCGACGGCCTGAAAGGCGGCATCCTGTTGTTCGAAGAACACGCAGCGATCGCGCATCTGGCTGACGTCCCGGTTGATTACCACCACGGGCATCGCTATCGAGTTAATCAGCTTCATGATCGCCTTTTCGCTCATAAAGCGCGTATAGAGCACAATGGCATCGCACTGCCTGTCGGCCAGCATTTGCACCGCTTGCTCTTCGCGTTCAGGCGTGTCGTGGCCGTCGGTGACAATCAGCTGTTTACCGTGGGTCTCTGTCTGGCGGGAAGCTTGCTGCAACAGGCGGCCAAAGTAGAAGCCGTCGAAGGTGGAGACCACCAGCCCAATGCTGTTGCTTGTTCGATTGGCCAGTGAGCGCGCCAAAAAGTTAGGGCGATAGCCCAGCTCTTCCATGGCTTTATACACCTGCTTACGGGTGCTCTCTTTTACCTGACCTGTGCCGTTCAATACGCGGGAGACGGTCGCTTTCGACACGCCAGCGCGTAGTGAGACATCCAGCATTGTTGCCATTGTTCATTCCTGATGCCACATGATTGCCGCAGTTTATCACAGACAATCAGGGGCATATCCTCTCCGTTCGTTACAAATAACTATCGCGATCACGCTTTTAGCTACGTTTTGCTGAAATAGCCCTATAAAAACTACGTGGTATGCCAATGTGGTTTGGTATGGCTTATCTGGAATGCCAATGTTGGCATTGAGAACGAAGTCACAGAAGTTTGTCTGACACATCGTTATTTTTGGTATGCCAAATGGTTTAAGGCTGTAAACCCATTTTGATAAAAGCCCACATTTGAGGTATCACCCTATGGCATTTCAGGAAAAGCTTATCGATTCTTTGGGAAGTTTCGCCACGAAATTCAATAGCTACCGCTATATCATGGCGATCAAATCCTCCTTTATTACCCTCATGCCGGTGATTATCGTCGGCGCGTTCTCCGTTCTGATTTCCAACATGGTGCTGGATCCGAAAAACGGTCTTGCCAGCTTCCAGTCGCTGTCGTTCCTGGCAACGCTCAAACCGATCACCAGCGCGATTAACTACGCCACGCTTAACTTTCTCAACATCGGCGCGGTGTTTTTAATTGGCATTGAGCTGGGGAGAATCAATGGCATCAAGACGCTGTTCCCCGGCCTGCTGGCGGTGATCTGCTTTATTTGCGTTACGCCGACCACCGTGCAGATGATGGTTGACGGGCAGATGCATGAGGTGAAAGACGTGCTGCTGCGCCAGTTCTCCGACACCCGCAGCCTGTTCCTCGGCATGTTCATCGCGATTTTGTCCGTCGAAGTCTACTGCTGGCTGGAAGGGCGCCCGGGCCTGAAAATCAAAATGCCCGACACCGTGCCACCTAACGTGTCGGCTTCTTTTTCGGCGCTGATCCCGGCGATCATCACTACCACCGTGATTGCGACCTTTGGTTTTGTGTTCCATCAGCTGACCGGCATGTATCTCTACGATGCAGTTTATCAGGTGGTGCAGCAGCCGCTGGAGCGCGTGGTTCAAAGCCTGCCGGGCATTCTGCTGCTGATGTTTGTTGCTCAGTTATTCTGGGTGATCGGTATTCACGGCAACCAGATGATCAAGCCGATCCGCGAGCCGCTACTGCTGGGGGCGATCACCGTCAACATGAGTGCGTTCGAGCAGGGCAAAGAAGTACCGAACATCATCACCATGCCGTTCTGGGATGTTTATATGAGCATCGGCGGTTCCGGCCTGACGATTGGCTTGCTGATTGCGGTGATGATTGCGACTAAACGCAAAGAGATGAAAGAGATAGCCAAACTGTCGATTGGGCCTGGGCTGTTCAATATCAACGAGCCCGTCATTTTCGGCATGCCGATTATGCTCAACCCGATCCTCGCCATCCCCTTTATCATCACGCCGCTGGTCACGGGCTCGATTGGCTATTTTGCCACTGCAACCGGCTTTGCGGGCAAAGCTGTGGTGATGGTGCCATGGACCACGCCACCGCTGATCAACGCCTGGCTTTCCACCGCAGGCTCGATGGGGGCGGTGATCACCCAGCTGTTTTGTATCGTGACGGCAGTGGTTATCTACCTGCCGTTCGTGAAAATCGCTTCTCGTCGCGCAGAGCAGGCACAGCTGCTGGCGCAGCAGCAGGCCATGGACAACGCATGAGGACGCTATGAGCCAGAAAACCATTGCTATACCTGAAGATTTTATTCTGGGCGCCGCGGCTTCAGCCTGGCAAACGGAAGGCTGGAGCGGCAAAAAAGAGGGGCAGGACTCCTGGCCCGATCTCTGGTACAAAAACGATCGACACGTCTGGCACGACGGCTATGGCCCGGCAGTAGCGACTGATTTTATCAACCGCTTTCGCGAGGATGTTGCCCTGATGAAGCAGGCAGGGCTGACGCACTATCGCACCTCGATCAACTGGTCACGCTTTCTGACCGACTATGAAAACGTGACGGTTGATGAGGAGTACGCCGCTTACTACGACGCGCTGTTTGATGAAATGTTGGCTCACGGCATCGAACCGATGATCTGCCTTGAGCATTACGAGCTGCCGGGATATCTGCTGGAAAACTATGGTGGCTGGGCGTCGAAAAAGGTAGTGGATCTGTACGTCCGTTATGCCGAAAAAGTCTTCGAACGCTATCACGCTAAGGTCACACGCTGGTTTACTTTCAACGAGCCGATTGTGGTGCAAACCCGGGTGTATCTGGATGCGTTACGCTGGCCCTATGAGCAGAACACCGGCAAATGGATGCAGTGGAATCACCATAAAGTGCTGGCCACGGCGCGCGCAGTGAAGCTCTTCCGGGAGAAGGGCTATCGCGGCAGCGTGGGCTGCATTCTGAACCCGGAAGTCACCTATCCGCGCTCGAGCGCGCCGCACGATGTACTTGCCGCTGAACGTTACGATCTCTTTTACAACCGGGTTTTCCTCGATCCGTTTGTTCACGGAGAGTACCCGCAGGAACTGTTTTCTCTGCTGAAGAAGCACAACGTTGAGTGGGATTACAGCGCAGAAGAACTGGCGGAGATCCGCGCAAATACCGTCGATGAACTCGGTATCAACCTTTATTACCCGCATCGGGTCAAAGCGCCGTCTCGCGCCTGGCACCCGGAAACGCCTTTCCATCCCGCTTATTATTATGAGCCGTTTGAGCTGCCGGGTCGCCGGATGAACAAATCGCGTGGCTGGGAAATTTACCCGCAGATTGTGTATGACATGGCGATGCGCATTAAAAACGAGTATCGCAACATTGCGTGGTTCGTCGCGGAAAGCGGGATGGGGATTGAGAACGAAGGGCAGTTCCGCAACCGGGACGGCATCATCGAAGATGATTATCGAATCGCGTTTGTCAGCGAGCACCTGTGGCAAACCCTGCGCGCAAAGCAGGATGGCGCGAACTGTCATGGCTACATGTTGTGGGCGTTCACCGACAACGTGTCGCCGATGAATGCGTTCAAGAATCGCTACGGGCTTATCGAAATCGATCTGCAAAACCAACGTGCGCGTAAAGCCAAAAAATCGGCCCACTGGTTCCGCCAGCTGCGCGAAAGCCGCCAGTTAACGCTGAACGTTGATGACGAGCTGAAATAGCAGCATTCCTGCACTGAGGGGAATTTTGCTACTATAGCCGCCGGTCAGACCGTCAGGAGCGGCGGTCTGTGCATCCACCCGCAAGCAGACACAGGTGATATTGTGGAAAAGGCCGTTGTTCCGCCGGAAAAGAAACCTTACCAGGAAATTGGGGAAGACTTACGCGCGCAGATTATGCAGGGCCTTTACCCGGTGGGCTCCCGGCTGCCGCCGGAGCGCAATATTGCCGAAAAGTACGGCGTCAGCCGCACTATCGTACGTGAAGCGCTGCTGATGCTGGAGTTGCAGGGTACGGTCGATATTCGTCAGGGATCGGGTGTTTATGTCATGCGCATTCCGCAGGAAAACGACAGTGAAGAAGAGCGGATGCTGCACAGCGACGTCGGGCCGTTTGAAATCCTGCAAGCCCGCCAGCTGCTGGAAAGCAACATTGCGGCGTTTGCCGCAAAAATGGCGACCCGTGCGGATATCGACAACCTTCGTCGCATCATCGAGCAGGAGCAGCGCGCCATCGCGGCCAACGACACCACCCAGGACAACAATAAAATGTTCCACCTGGTGCTGGCGGGGGCGTCGCAAAACCAGATGCTGCTGACCACGGTGGAGAACATCTGGCTGCAAATGGACAGCAGCCCGCTGTGGCAACAGTTTAACGTGCACATCGCCAGCCGGGCGTATCGCCTGAAATGGCTGGGCGACAGGCAAACCATTCTGGCCGCGCTGCGTCGTCGCGATGTGATGGGCGCGTGGCAGGCGATGTGGCAGCATCTCGAAAACGTAAAAAACAGCCTGCTGGAGCTGTCCGATGAGGACGCGCCTGATTTCGACGGCTATCTGTTTGAGTCGGTGCCCATTTTTCAGGGGAAGCTGATGTGAAGATCCAGCCTCTTTATGCCGTGCCGCAGCATGCGCGACAGGTTACGGACTGGCTATGGCAAGCCTTTGGCGGTGTGGCAATGCCGCGTGAGTTTTTCGCCAGCATTATTGAGCACAGCCAGAAACCGGATGCCTTGCCGCTGACCTTCGTGATGACAGAAGGTGACGCCTTGCTGGCAACCGTTGGCTTATGGCGCTGTGATCTTATCAGTCGTCAGGATCTTTTCCCGTGGATGGCGGCCTTGTACGTCGACGAATCTGTGCGTGGGCAAGGGCTGGCAGGGCAGTTGCAGGAGCATGTGATTCAGTATGCGCGTGAAAAGCGCTACTCACAGCTTCACCTCTATTCGGCCTGCCGCGATTTTTATGAGCGTTTTGGCTGGCAATACATCGGCGATGGCATTGAATACCCAGCCACCACCGTGCATCTGTACCGCTATGAACTCTGAGTTTCTGCCAGGGCAATCACCGAATGGCGACGCACCAGAGTAGGACTAAACAGGTGCGTGATTTCCGGCAAAGGGCGCTTTTCTGCCAGCGCTAACGCCAGCTCCGCAGCCTGTGTCGCCATGGTGACAATCGGATAGCGAACGGTGGTCAGACGCGGGCGCACGTAGCGTGAAATCAGGACATCGTCGAAGCCAATCAGTGAAATCTCGCCCGGCACGTCAATGCCGTTGTCGTTCAGCACCCCCATCGCGCCGGCTGCCATCGAATCGTTGTAGCACGCCACCGCAGTAAAATTTCTGCCGCGCCCAAGCAACTCCGTCATCGCTTGTTCGCCACCGCTCTCGTCCGGTTCGCCGAAGGTCACCAGTCTTTCGTTACAAGGCAGGCCGCTCTCTTTTAAAGCATCGTAATAGCCCTGTAAGCGGTCTTCCGCATCCGAAATGGCGTGATTGGAGCAGAGATAGCCAATTTTCGTGTGGCCCTGCTGGATCAGATGGCGAGTCGCAAGCCACGCACCGTAGCGGTCATCCAGCGCCACGCAGCGCTTTTCGTAACCTGGCAGAATGCGGTTGATGAGTACCATGCCCGGAATTTGTTTCATCAGCCCGGCAAGCTCTTCATCCGGCAGCACTTTGGCGTGCACAACCAGCGCAGCACACCGGTGGCGAATCAATTGCTCGATGGCCTGACGCTCTTTTTTCTCATTGTGGTAGCCATTACCAATCAGCAAAAAATTGCCTGTGTGATAGGCCACTTGCTCCACGGCTTTGACCATGGCACCAAAAAACGGATCGGAAACATCGCCGACCACCAGGCCGACGGTTTCGGTCGACTGCTGAGCCAGCGCACGGGCGTTGGCGTTAGGGTGATAGCTTAATGTCTCCATGGCGGCAAACACCGCCTGGCGTGAGGCATCGCTGGCTTTTGGGGAGTCGTTAATCACTCGGGAAACGGTGGCGACTGAAACACCAGCCAACCGGGCCACATCCTTAATTGTCGCCATATCATGCCTTCTTAAGAGGGAAAACGGTTACACACCTCACAGTGTTACGGAAAAGCCAGTGCTGTTCAAGGTTAAGGGCCGGGTAAGGTCAGCAAATGTGATGCAAACGAGGCTGTAGTGGAAAAGCTGTTACACAGCACGTCACCGGGAATTGAAAACGGAAAAGGTGAATTCAAACCTTTAGTTACACTTTGCGCAGAGCTGTTGCGAATGTTAGCTGGAGGAGTCATCAGCCAGATTGATACTCTGACTGTCCCAGAGGTATTGATAGGTGAAGTCGACCCCCTAACGGGAGACCACTTGAATTACACCAACCTGCGCAGATGCGCAGGTTTTTTTTGCCCAAAATCCGTGGCTTGTAACAGTTAACGCGAATCGTAACACCTCGTTGCATTTCCGCTCATTCCTTTGCGTTTTCGCAGTGGCAAGCGGGGCGAGGAACGACCACAATCAAGATCCCAGAGGTATTGATTGGTGAGATTTTTTTGGTACGAACTTCGTACTTATCTCTTGCACCGACCTGCGCAGATGCGCAGGTTTTTTTTGTCCGAAAAACCACCCCCATCCTGCATTTCCTGTGCATCTCGTGTACCCTGCAAACAGTCTTTTGATGCCAAATGGAGTTGATATGCTTTTGGGCTTTTTCCGTTTTCTTTTCAGGGTGATGTTTCGGGTTCGGATGACCGGAAATGCGGCTGTGCTGAACCAGCCGAAAGTGCTGATCACCCCCAACCACGTCTCTTTTATTGACGGCATGCTGCTCGCGCTGTTTTTACCCGTGCGCCCGGTGTTTGCGGTCTATACCTCCATCAGCCAGAAGTGGTTTATGCGCTGGTTGGCCCCCATCGTGGATTTCGTCCCGCTGGACCCAACCAAGCCGATGTCCATCAAGCATCTGGTGAGGATGATCGAAAGCGGCCGTCCGGTGGTTATCTTCCCGGAAGGCCGTATCTCCACAACCGGCTCGCTGATGAAAATCTATGACGGCGCAGCGTTTGTGGCGGCAAAAGCGCAAGCGGTGGTGGTGCCAGTCCGTATCGAAGGGGCTGAGCTGACGTTTGCCAGCCGCCTGAAAGGGCTGGTGAAACGTCGCTTTTTCCCGCGTATTGACCTGCATATTCTGCCACCGACCTCGCTGCCGATGCCGGAAGCGCCCCGCGCACGCGATCGCCGTAAGATTGCGGGCGAAATGCTGCATCAGATAATGATGGAAGCACGCATGGCGGTGCGTCCGCGTGAAACGCTGTATGAATCGTTGCTGACAGCGCAGTACCGCTATGGCGATCGCAAAGTTTGTATCGAAGATATTAACTTCCAGCCTGACACCTACCGCAAGCTGTTAACCAAAACGCTGTTCGTGGCGCGCATTCTGGAAAAATACAGCAAGCAGGGTGAGAAAATTGGCCTGATGCTGCCCAACGCAGGGATCAGCGCCGCGGTGATTTTCGGGGCAATTGCCCGCGGTCGCGTTCCGGCGATGATGAACTACACGGCAGGGATTAAAGGGCTTTCCAGCGCAATCACTGCTGCGGAAATCAACACCATTTTCACCTCCCGTACGTTCCTCGATAAAGGCAAGCTGTGGCATCTCCCAGAGCAACTGACGCAAGTGCGTTGGGTCTTCCTCGAAGATCTGAAAGGCGACGTGACGACTGCCGATAAGCTGTGGATTTTCGGCCATCTGTTGGCTCCGCATCTGGCACAAGTTAAACAGCAGCCGGAGGACGCGGCCATCATCCTGTTTACCTCGGGTTCTGAAGGCAACCCCAAAGGCGTGGTGCATAGCCACAAGAGCATTCTCGCCAACGTCGAGCAGATCAAAACCATTGCCGACTTCACCGCGGAAGACCGCTTTATGTCGGCGCTGCCGCTGTTCCACTCCTTTGGTCTGACTGTCGGTCTGTTCACGCCGCTGCTGACGGGCGCAGAAGTCTTCCTCTATCCAAGCCCGCTGCATTACCGCATCGTTCCGGAACTGGTCTACGATCGTAACTGTACCGTGCTGTTTGGGACCTCAACGTTCCTTGGGCATTATGCTCGTTTTGCCAACCCGTATGATTTCCGCAAGATTCGTTATGTGGTCGCCGGGGCGGAAAAACTGCAGGAGAGCACTAAACAGCTCTGGCAGGACAAATTCGGTCTGCGCATCCTCGAAGGGTATGGCGTAACCGAGTGTGCCCCGGTGGTCTCCATTAACGTACCGATGGCAGCAAAACCGGGCACCGTTGGGCGTATCCTGCCTGGCATGGATGCACGTTTATTGGCGGTGCCGGGCATTGAGCAGGGCGGACGTTTACAGCTCAAAGGGCCGAACGTCATGAACGGGTATTTGCGCGTAGAAAACCCGGGTGTGCTTGAAGCGCCAACGGCGGAAAACCATAACGGTGAAGTGGAAAGCGGCTGGTACGACACCGGGGATATCGTTCTGTTTGATGAGCAAGGCTTTGTTCAGATTCAGGGGCGCGCGAAGCGCTTCGCGAAAATCGCCGGGGAGATGGTATCGCTGGAAATGGTTGAGCAATTGGCCCTGTCAGTGTCACCAGACAAGATGCATGCCACGGCTATCAAGCAAGACGCCAGCAAAGGCGAGGCGCTGGTGTTGTTTACCACCGATAATGAGCTGACGCGAGAGAAGCTTCAGCAACAGGCGCGAGCGAGTGGCGTGCCGGAGCTGGCTGTGCCACGCGATATTCGTTTCCTGAAGCAAATGCCGCTGCTCGGCAGCGGTAAACCGGACTTCGTCACCCTCAAGGGTATGGTCGATCAGGCGGAAAACCATAATGAGTGAGTCAGTACACACTAACACGTCGCTGCGATCGAAAGGCATGCTGGCGGTCATCTGCGCCCAGTTCCTGTCTGCGTTTGGCGATAATGCTTTGCTGTTTGCCACGCTGGCGCTGATGAAGCAGCAGTTCTATCCGGACTGGAGCCAGCCGATCCTGCAGATGGTGTTTGTGGGCGCTTACATTCTCTTTGCCCCGTTTGTCGGGCAGTTTGCCGACAGCTTCCCGAAAGGCCGGGTGATGATGGTCGCCAACGCGATGAAGCTGATTGGCGCGGCGTCTATCTGTGCTGGCGTGAACCCGTTTATCGGCTACACGCTGGTGGGGGTGGGCGCGGCGGCTTACTCTCCGGCCAAATACGGCATTCTGGGTGAATTGACCACTGGCGATAAGCTGGTGAAAGCCAACGGATTGATGGAGTCTTCCACCATCGCGGCTATCCTGCTGGGCTCCGTGGCGGGTGGGGTACTCGCCGACTGGCACGTGCTGGCGGCACTGGGCGTTTGCGCCGTTGTCTATGGCGGAGCGGTTGTCGCCAATATGTTTATCACCCGTTTGCCTGCGGCAAGGCCGGGGCAGTCGTGGCGCTTTAAGGCCATGACGCAGAGCTTTTTCTCAGCCTGCAAAACGCTATGGTTAAACCGCGAAACTCGCTTCTCGCTTGTTGGCACCAGCCTCTTTTGGGGCGCGGGCGTCACGCTGCGTTTTCTGCTGGTGCTGTGGGTGCCTGTGGCGCTGGGTATTACGGATAACGCCACACCGACGTACCTCAACGCGATGGTTGCGGTGGGCATTGTGGCAGGGGCTGGGGCCGCAGCAAAACTCATCACCCTGGAAAACGTCGCGCGCTGTATGCCTGCGGGTATTTTGATTGGCGTGCTGGTGGTTATCTTTGCCGTGCAACATGCTCTGCTGCCTGCTTACGGGCTGTTGTTGCTGATTGGTGTTTGCGGAGGGTTCTTTGTCGTCCCGCTCAATGCCTTGCTACAGGAACGCGGCAAGCATACTGTCGGCGCGGGCAATGCCATTGCTGTGCAAAACCTGGGTGAAAACAGCGCGATGCTTATCATGCTTGGCCTGTATTCACTGGCGGTGATGGTCGGTATTCCGGTCGTGGGCGTTGGGATTGGCTTTGGTGCGTTGTTCGCTTTGGCGATTGTCGTGCTTTGGGCCTGGGGTAAAAAACGCTAGACATTGCCTGGCGGCGCTTCGCTGGTACAGGCCTACAGTTTTTGTAGGCCGGATAAGCGCAGCGCCATCCGACAGTAAAAAGGGAACCTGGCGGTTCCCTTTTTTACATCCTACGGTGCCGGATAGGTATACACCTGATGCACAGCTTCAATTTCTGCCAGAACTTCTTCGCTCAGCTCCAGGTGATAGCTCTCCACGTTGGTTTTGAGCTGTTCCATCGTCGTTGCGCCCAGTAAGGTGCTGGCCACGAATGGCTGGCGACGGACAAATGCCAGCGCCATCTGTGCCGGGTCAAGGCCGTGGCGTTTCGCGATATCGACATACGCTGCAACGGCTTTCTGCGCTTGCTCACCGCTGTAGCGAGTGAAACGGCTGAACAGCGTATTACGCGCTCCCGCTGGTTTGGCTCCGTTGAGGTATTTACCTGTCAGCGTGCCAAACGCCAGGCAAGAATACGCCAGCAGCTCAACGCCTTCATATTGGCTCACTTCCGCCAGACCCACTTCGTAGCTGCGGTTCAGCAAGCTGTACGGGTTCTGGATTGTCACGATACGTGGCAGGTCATGTTTATCTGCCAGATGCAGGTAGCGCATCACACCGAATGCGGTCTCGTTCGAGACGCCGATGTAGCGAATCTTGCCCGCACGCTGGAATTCTGTCAGGGCTTCAAGGGTCTCAAGCAGCGTGACTACTGGCTGTGACTCGGTCCACTGATAGCCCAGTTTGCCGAAGCAGTTAGTGGCACGCTGCGGCCAGTGAACCTGATAGAGGTCGAGATAATCGGTTTGCAGTCGTGTCAGGCTGTTATGCAGCGCATCGCGAATATTTTTGCGATCGAGTGCCTGATTAGGGCGAATCCCGCTGTCGTTATTACGCGATGGCCCGCTGACTTTTGAAGCCAGAACCAGCTTTTCGCGGCTGCCGTGTTTTGCCAGCCAGTTTCCGACGTAGGTTTCTGTTAACCCTTGAGTTTCCGGGCGAGGCGGAACAGGGTACATCTCTGCGACGTCAATCAGGTTAATGCCCTGAGAAACGGCGTAATCGAGCTGTGCATGGGCGTCGGCTTCGCTGTTTTGTTCACCAAACGTCATTGTGCCAAGCCCCAGAGTACTGATCTCCAGTGAGCTGTGGGGGATACGGTGATAGTGCATAGCCGCCTTCCTTTATATGAATCAACAACGTCAGGCGTGACCCGCCCGACAAAGGAATATAAACATGGCAGATGCGAGGAAAAAGCGGAAGCAAAAAATCAAAAAAGGCCAGCGTGGCTGACCTGTTTTCTTTTAGCGCTTAATGATTTGGGAGACATCGTCACGGTTGATTTGCATTCTGTTGCCTTGCTGATCTTCGTAACTGATGAGGCCAGTATCATCATCAACTTCTGGCTTACCGTCCGTCAGGATCATACGGCCATCTTTTGTTGCCATCACGTAGTCACTGCTGCAACCGGAAACAGCAAAAGCCAGACCTACCGCGGAGATCAAAACTGCCCATTTTGTCATCGTTATCACCCTTATATGACCGCAACTCCTATCATTCTAGTAATAACCCGGTAAGCAGTAAGTAAAAAGCAGTAAAATCTTAAAAAGATTGCGGGGCAGCGCGCAAATTGGCGCTGCCAGATGTTTAAAGCGGATTCTTTTTGTTTCGCAACAGGTTAAGGCTTTCCACCGCAATAGAGAAAAACATCGCGAAATAGATATAGCCCTTCGGCACGTGAATACTGAAGCTCTCCAGCATTAAGGTGAAGCCCACCAGAATCAGGAAGGAAAGCGCCAGCATTTTGACGGAAGGGTGCCGATCAACGAACTCGCCAATCGGACGCGCGGCGAACATCATCACGCCAACGGCAATCACCACGGCGGCCATCATAATAAACAGATGATCGGAAAGCCCGACGGCGGTGATCACGGAATCCAGGCTGAAGATGATATCCAGCAGCATGATCTGCACAATTGCGCCCATGAAGGAGTGAACATTCGTTTTGATCCCCTCCTCTTCGCCTTCAATGGATTCGTGGATCTCTTTACTGGCTTTCCAGATAAGGAACAACCCGCCAAACAGCAAGATCAGATCGCGGGCCGAGAACGAATGCTCAAATAGCGTAAACAGCGGGTTCGTCAGCCTCACCACCCAGGCGATAGACGCCAGCAGTGCCAGACGCATGAGCATTGCCGCCATGAGCCCGATGCGGCGCGCATGGTTACGCTGTGCGGTGGGGAGTTTCGCAACGACCAAAGAGAGGAAAATAATATTATCGATACCAAGGACAATCTCGAGAATGGTCAGTGTTCCAAGAGCCATCCACGCGTTGGGATCGGTTATCCATGCAAATAACATTGTAAATCCTGCCAACATATGAAAAGCGCAATTATAGGCCTTTGTGGCGGGTTAACCCAAACGAATAGTGTCAGAGCAAAAAGTGGTGAGCGAGCAGGGCAGCGGTGAAATTCTTCTTCAGATAGAACCCGCGGGGCAGCGTCAGGATCGGCTCGCCATGAAGCCCTACGGCTTCCGTTCGCGCTTTGCTATTGGCGGCTTTTGGTCGAAGCTGTAAAACCTCACCGTGGCGGGCCGTAATGCGTTCTACCTGCCCGAGCACAATCAGATCCATCAGTTCTTCCCAGTCCATCCGCAGCTGATGTTCCTCTTCTTCATTTGGGCTCCATAGCAGCGGCGCCCCCACGCGACGATCCGCAAGGGGAATTGAGCGTTCACCTTCGACAGGCACCCAAAGCACACGTTTGAGCTTATGGCGGACATGGCTGGTTTCCCATGTCACGCCGCTGTTGCCTGTGAGTGGAGCCACGCAGACAAATGTGGTTTCGAGAGGGCGTCCATTGCTATCGACAGGGATCGTCTTCAGTTCGACGCCCAGTGCGGCAAAGTCTTGCTCTGGTTTACTGCCCGCGCTGGCACCCAGCCAGATTTCGAGCAGGACACCGATCCAGCCTTTATCACGCTTCAGATCCGGGGGGATCGGGAGTTTCGCCATCGTTGCCAGCTCACCCAGGCTGAATCCCGCCAGTTGCTGTGCCTGGCTCAAAAGTTGAGCTTCTGACAGCGGGGGATGACGCAATGGAGTAAGAATGGACATAACGCGACGCCTTTGGTGAAAAAATGAGCGGGGATTTATCCCGTTGTGGAAGAAGTTTACCTCTTTCTGGAAAACTTAACCAATGCGATGATTTTACGGCATTTTTTATTCGCAGAATGACCTTTTTCTAACAGGCTAAAAAGGTTTCCCCCATTCTGGTCACTGACAATGAACAGGATCTTACACCCTGTTATCCACAGAAAAATGGGATAACTGTGAAAAAGTGCCACTACTGTTTCGATTTACAGCCTTGACGTGCGACGAAAATCCAATTTTCACACAAAAAGTGTTTAAGTTAGTGGCACAATCTGTGGATAAAAACGACGTTGCTCGATCTTTCATCAGTGAAAGGATCCCCTGTGTGATGGACGTCACGTTGTTGCAGGTTTAATGAAAAATAACTACGCTAAGCTAATGAATAAATTACTATTATAATTACAGCAATAATGTACGCATTTCGGAGTATTCAGGTTTTTCCCGCGGTAATTCCACACTTCTTCACAAGTCTATCCACAGAAAAAGTGAATAAAATGGCGCTGAAAAGGCTCCCGCTGTTTATAACTTTGATGATTACTGTGAGTTATTCAAATGTTATCCGGTGTTACTGCCGAAAGAGAGTGGTTTACCGTTTCCGGCGAGTGTGAAACAATCGTTCACATTGAAGATTATTTAGAGGTAGTCCGGTGATTGATGACGATGGCTACCGCCCAAATGTTGGAATTGTAATCTGCAACCGCCAGGGCCAGGTGATGTGGGCCCGGCGGTATGGTCAGCACTCCTGGCAATTCCCTCAGGGAGGGATAAATCCAGGCGAATCTGCTGAACAGGCAATGTATCGGGAATTGTTTGAAGAGGTCGGTTTAAGCCGTAAAGATGTACGGATACTGGCTTCTACCCGAAACTGGCTGCGCTACAAGTTGCCAAAACGTTTGGTGCGTTGGGACACAAAGCCGGTTTGTATCGGCCAGAAACAAAAATGGTTTCTTCTGCAGTTGATGAGCAGCGATGCCGACATCAACATGCAAACCAGCAGTACACCGGAGTTCGATGGCTGGCGTTGGGTAAGTTACTGGTATCCGGTGCGTCAGGTGGTGTCGTTTAAACGCGATGTCTACCGTCGGGTGATGAAAGAATTCGCGGGTGTTGTCATGTCGCTGACGGAGGCCCCTCCTAAGCCGCAAAGCGCGCCTGCCTGGCGACGTAAAAGAGGTTAAGCCACGCACATTATGCTCACCCGGTTGCGAGAAATCGTCGAGAAAGTGGCCAGTGCGCCCCGTGTTAACGAGGCTCTCGATATTTTGGTCACGGATATCTGCCAGGCAATGGAAACCGAGGTCTGCTCGGTTTACCTGGCCGATCACGACAGGCGCTGTTACTACCTGATGGCGACACGGGGGCTGAAAAAGCCACGAGGCCGTACCATTACGCTCGCATTCGACGAGGGTATTGTGGGCCTGGTGGGGCGCCTGGCGGAGCCTATCAACCTTGCTGATGCGCAAAAACACCCCAGTTTCAAATACATCCCCTCTGTAAAAGAAGAAAAATACCGTGCCTTCCTTGGGGTGCCGATCATTCAGCGTCGCCAGTTGCTTGGCGTGCTGGTTGTTCAGCAGCGGGAACTTCGTCAATACGATGAAAGCGAAGAGTCCTTCCTCGTTACGCTTGCCACGCAGATGGCAGCCATTCTTTCCCAGTCGCAGCTAACCGCGCTGTTCGGGCAGTACCGCCAGACTCGTATTCGCGCGTTGCCTGCTTCCTCGGGCGTGGCGATTGCTGAAGGCTGGATGGATGCCACGCTTCCGTTGATGGAGCAGGTCTATGAAGCTTCCACGCTGGACACCGCGCTGGAACGCGAACGCCTGACAGGTGCACTGGAAGAGGCCGCGGGCGAGTTTCGCCGCTACAGCAAGCGCTTTGCAGCCGGGGCGCAGAAAGAAACGGCGGCCATTTTCGATCTTTATTCACACCTGCTTTCTGACGCCCGTTTGCGTAAAGAGCTGTTTGCTGAAGTGGACAAAGGCTCCGTTGCTGAATGGGCCGTCAAAACCATCATTGAGAAATTCGCCGCCCAGTTTGCCGCGTTAAGTGATGGCTATCTCAAAGAGCGCTCTGGAGATTTACGCGCACTTGGGCAGCGCCTGCTTTTCCATCTTGATGATTCCATTCAGGGCGCGAATGCCTGGCCCGAGCGCTTTGTGCTGGTGGCGGATGAGCTTTCTGCGACCACCCTCGCAGAAGTGCCGCAAGACAGGCTGACAGGCGTTGTGGTGCGAGACGGTGCGGCCAACTCGCACGCCGCAATTATGGTTCGTGCGCTGGGTATTCCGACGGTGATGGGCGCGGATATTCAGCCTTCGGTCCTGCATGGCCGCATGCTGGTGGTGGACGGCTATCGCGGCGAGCTGTTGGTCGATCCTGAGCCGGTACTGCTGCAGGAATATCAGCGCCTTATCAGCGAAGAAAACGAGCTTAGTCGCATCGCTGAAGACGACGTGGATCGTCCGGCGCAGCTGAAAACAGGTGAACGAGTTAAAGTCATGCTCAATGCGGGCCTCAGCCCGGAACATGAGCAAAAACTCGGGAGCCGCATCGACGGTATCGGTCTGTACCGTACCGAAATTCCGTTTATGCTGCAGAGCGGCTTCCCGTCTGAAGAAGAGCAAGTTTCCCAGTATCAGGGCATGTTGCAGATGTTCAACGACAAGCCGGTCACGCTGAGAACGCTCGATGTCGGTGCGGATAAACAACTGCCGTACATGCCTATCAGTGAAGAAAACCCTTGCCTGGGCTGGCGTGGTATCCGCATCACGCTCGACCAGCCGGAAATTTTCCTCATCCAGGTTCGCGCCATGTTGCGAGCCAATGCGGCGACAGGGAATCTCAGCATTCTGCTGCCGATGGTGACCAGCATTGATGAAATCGATGAGGCAAAACGCCTGATTGAACGTGCCGGGCGAGAAGTGGAAGAGATGATTGGCTATGAAATTCCAAAGCCTCGTATCGGCGTAATGCTCGAAGTGCCGTCGATGGTCTTCCTGATGCCGCACCTGAGCAGCCGGGTGGATTTCATTTCTGTCGGAACTAACGATTTAACGCAGTATCTGCTGGCGGTGGATCGCAACAACACGCGCGTGGCGAGCATCTACGACAGCCTCCATCCGGCGCTGTTGCGCGCGCTGTCGATGATTGCGCAAGATGCCGAACGCAACGGCATCGATCTGCGAGTGTGCGGTGAAATGGCAGGCGATCCGATGTGCGTCACCATTCTGATTGGCCTTGGGTTCCGCCACCTTTCCATGAACGGGCGCTCTGTGGCTCGCGTGAAATACATGCTTCGCAACATCGAACTGGCAGATGCGCAGAATCTGGCCCAGCGCAGTCTCGAAGCCCAGCTCACCACGGAAGTGCGCCATCAGGTGGCCGCATTTATGGAACGCCGTGGGCTGGGTGGTTTAATTCGCGGCGGCCGCTAATCCCGAAGACCCTCTTCATCAAAGAAGAGGGTTCTTACATTTAGCTATACAGATCTTTTACATCTTTCCTCGCCTCACCCTTTCCCGGCTTATGCTATCATTCGCCACTTTGGAGTAGCCGTTTGGCTGCTGATCGCTACCGCTGACCACTTTCAGCGGAATAACAAGTATTTGTGGTGACAGATGAACAGTGGGTATCTGCATTTCCCGGACTTCGATCCGGTGATTTTCTCCATCGGACCGGTTGCGCTTCACTGGTATGGCTTGATGTACCTGGTGGGCTTTGTGTTCGCCATGTGGCTGGCAACGCGCAGGGCAAATCGTCCCGGCAGCGGCTGGACGAAAAACGAAGTCGAAAACTTGCTGTATGCAGGCTTCCTCGGGGTCTTCCTCGGCGGCCGTATTGGCTATGTCCTGTTTTACAACATGCCTGTTTTCCTGCAAGACCCGCTCTACCTGTTCCGCGTCTGGGACGGTGGAATGTCCTTCCACGGCGGCCTGATTGGCGTGATCGTGGTGATGGTCGTCTTCGCAAAACGCACCAAGCGCACCTTCTTCCAGGTAGCCGATTTCATCGCGCCACTTATCCCATTTGGTCTGGGCTGCGGGCGTCTGGGCAACTTTATCAACGGTGAGCTGTGGGGCCGCGTTGATCCGAGCTTCCGCTTCTCCATGCTGTTCCCGGGCTCCCGTGCGGAAGACCTGGCGCTGCTGCCATCGCACCCGGAATGGCAGTCTCTGTTTGATCAATACGGCGTGCTGCCGCGTCATGCCTCGCAGCTCTATGAGCTGGCACTTGAAGGCGTCGTGCTGTTTATCATCCTTAATTTGTTTATCCGCAAACCGCGTCCGACTGGCTCGGTATCAGGGCTGTTCCTGATTGGCTACGGCTTATTCCGCATCATCGTTGAGTTTTTCCGCCAGCCAGATGCGCAGTTCACCGGCGCGTGGGTGCAGTACATCAGCATGGGGCAAATCCTGTCCATTCCGATGGTGCTCGCGGGTATTATCATGATGGTTTGGGCTTATCGTCGCCCGCAGCAACAAGTCTCCTGAGGAACCATGAAACAGTATCTTGATTTGATGCAAAAGGTGCTTGATGAAGGCGCCCAAAAAAATGACCGCACCGGCACCGGCACGCTGTCGATTTTCGGCCACCAGATGCGTTTTAACCTGCAGGAAGGTTTCCCGCTGGTGACGACCAAGCGCTGCCATCTGCGTTCAATCATTCATGAGCTGCTGTGGTTCCTGAAAGGCGACACTAACGTGGCTTACCTGCATGAAAACAATGTCTCCATTTGGGATGAATGGGCAGACGAGCAGGGTAATCTTGGGCCGGTTTACGGCAAGCAGTGGCGCGCGTGGCCGACTCCGGATGGTCGTCACATCGATCAAATCACCACTGTCATGAACCAGCTGAAAAACGATCCGGATTCACGCCGCATCATCGTTTCTGCCTGGAACGTGGGCGAACTGGATAAAATGGCGCTGGCGCCGTGCCACGCGTTTTTCCAGTTCTATGTGGCAGATGGTAAGCTCTCCTGCCAGCTGTATCAGCGTTCCTGCGACGTGTTCCTCGGCCTGCCGTTCAATATCGCCAGCTACGCATTACTGGTGCACATGATGGCGCAGCAGTGTGACCTGCAAGTCGGTGATTTTGTCTGGACGGGGGGCGATACGCACCTCTACAACAACCACATGGAACAGACTCACCTGCAGCTGACCCGCGAGCCGCGAGCACTGCCAAAGCTGATTATCAAACGTAAACCGGCGTCTATCTTTGACTACCAGTTTGATGACTTTGAAATCGAAGGCTATGACCCGCATCCGGGCATCAAAGCACCAGTGGCTATCTAATCTGAGTCACGCTTCTCCAAACCGGCCAATGGCCGGTTTTGTTTTTTCTGAAGCGCGCTTCCTCTGTTAATGCAACGGCCTGCAACTCGCGCCGTTTCTGCTGAATCCTCCTCGTAACGTTTTGATTTCCTGTTCGCATTGTCTTTTCTTAAGCGACATAGTTCGCCCATGAAACGAGAACAGGGTTATACCCTCATTGAAATGCTGGTCGCGATCTCACTGGTGATGATCCTAAGCGCAGGCGGGCTTTATGGCTGGCAGCGCTGGCAGCAGCAACAGCGGCTTTGGCAAACGGCTTCGCAGGTCAGGGACTATCTGGTGATGTTGCGAAACGACGCAAACTGGCATAACCGCGATCGTCTGCCGCGAAAAGAAAGCCACGGCACAAGCTGGTGCCTGAATGCGGCAGACGAAGGCACAGCGGATTGCACCGCTGAACATCTTTTCGTGCTTCGTCCGCAGTGGCCTGAAGTGGTGATCAGTGAACTGACTCCGTCGTTGGCGTTTTACGGCTTACGCAATACTGCCTGGCCGGGACACATCACGCTTAAAAGCGGAGAGACCAGCTGGAAAATAGTTATCTCTAACTGGGGACGAGTCCGCTTATGCAGGGACGGGAGTGACATCACGTGTCAGTAAATCAACAGGGGTTTTCGCTGGTGGAGGTGCTCATCGCGATGGCGATCAGCAGCGTACTCCTTCTTTCTACTGCGCGTTTTTTGCCAGCATTACAAATGATGGCGATAAAACAAACTCAGCGTCAGGCGCTGAACGAGGAAATCTGGCAGCGCATGTTTACAATTTCTCGCCTGATCCAGCGAGCAGGCTTTTGCCGGGGAACCTGCGTCGGAGAAGGGCTTGAACTTGAACCCCATTGCCTGCTCTCTCGCTGGGACAGCAACCTGAACGGCAGGTGGGAAGACACACCTGCCAACACGGCTGAAGTGACCGGCATCAGGCTGCAAAATGGTGCAATTGAAACGCTTCGCGGGGCAACAAACTGCACGGGAAAAGGATGGGAGAAAATGACGGACCCTGATTTTATGCTGATCGACGACTTCAGCATCATCCGGCACGACAGCAACGGGTTTCCACCTGAGTTTACGGTGAACCTGCAAGGGCATTTGAAATCGCGCCCGGAAACTCAGGTCTCCGCCAGCTACAGCGTGACAGGGCATAATCTGTGAAGAATGAGCAAGGTATGTCCTCTTTGCTGCTGGTACTGCTGATGTTGGTGCTCGGCAGCCTGACATTGCAGGGGCTGGGTGCTCAGCATCAGGCGTTGCTCTCGCAAGCCAGCATAGAAATGACCGCATTGCAGGAGAGCGCCAACGCAGATTCTTTACTGGAGTGGGGAGGCGTTAATTCCTGGACGTTGGGCCAGGAGGAGCAATGTGTGCAACCGGCTATTTATAAAGGGCGTGTTTGTTTGCGAGTTTTTGAAGATGACACGGTACTTTTGATGGCTAACAGCGGCGAGCAGTTTCGTTGGCGAACAGGGGTTTTAGCTAACAACGCTCTTCAGTTTGATAGCCACGGCTGGAGTGATTTCTGCCCACGGAAGGACGCAGCACAATGCCTGCTTCCTTAAATCGTGAGCAAGGCTTTAGCCTGCCGGAAGTGCTGCTTAGTGTGGTGCTAATGATTATGGTGGTCACTGCGCTTACCGGTGGACTCAGCCATATCGCCAACGGGGATGCGCAGCTTAATCATTACCGACAGCTCTGGCGCGAAGCATGGCGGCAAACACAGCGGCAAAGCACACCTCCAGGTGAAAACTGGCAGGCCAACCGTGTGCAGACAAGTTACCAAAGATGTGTCAGCATCTCAGTCACGATCACCACGCCATTGGGCCGACAGGGGAAAATGTCCCGTCTGCATTGCCCACACCGTTAATGGCTTAACCGCGAGCGTCAGGAGCGAATATGTTACGGGTCTACCACTCCAACCGTCTGGATGTGCTGGAAACATTGATGGAGTTTATTGTTGAGCAGGATCGGCTCAGCGACCCTTTCGAGCCTGAAATGGTGCTGGTACAGAGTACCGGGATGGCGCAATGGCTGCAGATGACGCTGTCAAAACGTTTTGGCATCGCGGCGAATATCGATTTCCCTCTCCCGGCGAGCTTCATCTGGGACATGTTTGTGCGCGTTCTGCCTGATATCCCTGAGCAAAGCGCCTTCAACAAGCAAAGCATGAGCTGGAAGCTGATGACGCTGTTGCCCGACATGCTTGAGCTTGAGGCGTTCGCCCCACTTCGTCACTATCTGGTGGAAGACAGCGATAAACGCAAGCTCTTCCAGCTGGCATCGCGAGTGGCGGATCTTTACGATCAATATCTGGTTTATCGTCCAGAATGGCTGACTCGCTGGGAAGCCGATCAGCTTGTTGATGGCATCGACGATGCGCAGCTATGGCAGGCTCCTTTATGGAAAGCGCTGGTGGAGCATACTGCCGCACTGGGTCAGCCGCTCTGGCACCGTGCCAACCTCTATCAGCGTTTTATTTCGGCGCTGGAAAATAGCGACCAACCCCCGACCGGGCTACCGTCTCGTGTCTTTATTTGTGGGATTTCGGCGCTTCCTCCTGTGTATCTTCAGGCTTTGCAGGCATTAGGCAAACACGTTGATGTCTATGTCCTCTTCACCAATCCTTGCCGTTATTACTGGGGCGACATCAAAGATCCGGCTTTTCTGGCAAAACTGATGGCACGTCAGCGCCGACATCATCGGGAACAGCGTGAATTACCGCTGTTTCGTGATGCACAACAAGCACCTGCTCTCTTTAATGCCGAAGGCGAACAGGATATCGGTAACCCGATGCTGGCTTCGTGGGGCAAGCTGGGCCGGGACTACATCTACCTGCTTGCCGGGCTGGAACGCTATCAGGAGCTGGATGCCTTTGTGGATATTGAGCCTGACAATCTGCTGCATAACCTGCAGTACGATGTGCTCGAACTACAGAATCACGCCATTGCCGGGCGGACGGCAGAAGAGTTTGCGAACAGCAGAAGTAAACGAACATTAGATCCTGACGATCGCAGCCTGACGATCCACGTTTGTCATAGCCCTCAGCGTGAAGTGGAAGTCTTGCACGACAGGCTGCTGGCGATGCTGGAAGCCGATCCTGAGCTCACCCCGAGGGACATCATTGTGATGGTGTCGGATATCGACAGCTACAGCCCCTTTATTCAGGCCGTGTTTGGCAGCGCGAGCGGTGAACGGTATGTGCCGTGGGCAATATCGGACAGACGTGCCCGTCAGTCTCATCCCGCCTTGCAGGCCTTTATCACCTTACTTTCTTTGCCGGATAGTCGCTTTGCCAGTGAAGATGTGCTCGCATTGCTGGACGTGCCGGTGATTGCGGCGCGTTTCGACATCGATGAGGAAGGGTTGCGCTATTTACGCCAGTGGGTGAATGAATCGGGTATCCGTTGGGGTCTGGATGACGACAATGTGCGGGAGTGGGAACTGCCTGCCACCGGGCAGCATACGTGGCAGTTTGGCCTGACGAGAATGTTGTTGGGCTATGCCATGGAAAGCGCGCAGGGCGAGTGGCATTCCGTACTACCTTACGATGAATCAAGTGGGTTGATTGCGGAGCTGGTGGGGCATCTGGCGTCGTTATTGATGAAACTGAACCAGTGGCGGCAAACGCTGGCGCAGGAGAGAAGCCTTGCTGACTGGCTGCCCGTTTGCCGGGAAATGCTCACCGATTTTTATCTTCCGGATACAGACACCGAAGCTGCCTTGGCACTGATTGAACAGCAGTGGCAGGGAATCATCGATCAGGGGCTGGCATCGCATTACGGCGAAACCGTTCCGCTGTCTTTACTGCGCGATGAGCTAGCGCAGCGTCTTGACCAGGAGCGCATCAGCCAGCGTTTCCTCGCCGGGCCGGTGAATATCTGTACCCTGATGCCGATGCGTTCGATTCCTTTCAAAGTGGTGTGCCTGCTGGGGATGAATGACGGCATTTACCCGCGTGCGCTTGTTCCGCTTGGTTTCGATTTGATGAGCCAGAAACCGGTTCGCGGCGACCGTAGCCGTCGTGATGATGACCGCTATCTGTTCCTGGAAGCGCTGATGTCCGCCGAACAAAAACTCTATATCAGCTATATCGGCCGATCGATTCAGGACAACAGCGAGCGTTATCCGTCGGTGCTGGTTCAGGAACTGGTCGACTACATTGGTCAGAGCCATTGTCTGAGCGGCGACGAGGCATTGAACTGCGATAAAAGCGAGCAAAAGGTCAAACAGCACATCATGCAATTGCACACTCGCATGCCGTTTGATGCCGCCAATTTCCAGCCAACGGAAAGCCAAAGCTACGCCCATGAGTGGCTGGCGGCTGCGAGTCAGCAGGGCGAAGCGCACAGTGAGTTTATCCAGCCTTTGCCACCGTTAGCGATTGAATCCTTGCCCTTTGAGCAACTCCAGCGCTTCTGGCTGCATCCGGTACGGGCCTTTTTCCAGCTGCGCTTGCAGGTGAATTTCCGCACCGAAGAGAATGAGATCCCCGAAACGGAACCCTTCACCCTGGAAGGGGTGACCCGCTATCAGCTGAACCAGCAACTGGTCAATACGCTGGTGGATGAACAGGATGCAGGCCTGATGTTCAGGCGATTCCGTGCTGCCGGTGAACTGCCCTACGGCGCATTTGGCGAAATAGCCTGGGAGAGCCAGCGTCAGGAGATGCAGGCGCTGGCCGACAGGGTTAATGCCTGTCGGCAGCCCGCGAAAAGTCTGGAAATCGATTTGCACTGTGACGGCGTCAACATTACCGGATGGTTACCGCAGGTACAGTCGGACGGTCTGTTACGCTGGCGCCCGTCTTTACAGAACGTCTCGCAGGGAATGCAACTTTGGCTGGAGCATCTTGTCTACTGTGCGAGTGGCGGAACAGGCGAGAGCAGGCTGTTTCTTCGTAAAGAAGGCGAGTGGCGTTTCCCACCGCTTTCAGCACAGGAAGCATTGCACTATCTGGCTGAGTTGGTGAAAGGCTACCGGGAGGGCATGTCTCAACCGCTGCTGTTTTTGCCCGAAAGCGGAGGTGCATGGCTGAAGGCCTGTTACGACGCCGAAAATAATGTCATTTTATGGGATGAAGAGACGCAGCAAAAAGCTCGTGGCAAGTTTATACAAGCCTGGGAAGGCGGAATGATGGTGAATGGCGAAGGGGCCGATGTGTGGTATCAGCGCTTATGGCGTACCCTGGAACCGGAAACTTACGAAGCAATCATTGCGCAGGCCGAACGTTATCTGGCCCCCATTTTTCGCTTCAATCAGGCTTAAGGATTGTATAAAAATTGCGCAGTAATTCGCTTTCCATTATGATGCGCAACTTGTCACGGACTGATGTTCACCAGTGAGGCTGCCATTGAGAGCCGCCCGGAAGTTTGTTAATGATGAGGTCCGTGAATGCCCCGCAGCACCTGGTTACATGCCGTATATGTACTGTTGTTCGCCCTCTGGGCACCGTTAAGTCAGGCCGACACCGGATGGCAACCGATACAAGAGACCATCCGCAAAAGCGAAAAAGATCCGCGTCAGTATCAGGCTATCAAGCTGGATAATGGCATGGTGGTGCTGTTGGTGTCTGATCCGCAGGCTGTAAAATCCCTGTCCGCGTTGGTTGTTCCTGTCGGTTCGCTTGAAGATCCGAATACCCATCCTGGACTGGCTCATTTTCTGGAACACATGACCCTGATGGGGTCTAAAAAATATCCGCAGCCTGACAGCCTTGCCGAGTATTTAAAAATGCACGGCGGGAGCCACAACGCCAGTACTGCGCCATATCGCACCGCGTTCTATCTCGAAGTCGAAAATGATGCGCTGGAAGGGGCTGTCGACAGGCTTGCGGACGCCATTGCCGAACCGCTGCTCGATAAAAAATATGCAGACCGCGAGCGTAATGCAGTGAATTCTGAGCTGACGATGGCCCGCAGTCGTGACGGTATGCGTATGGCGCAAGTGAGTGCCGAAACCATCAATCCAAAACACCCGGGCGCGCGCTTCTCTGGCGGTAATCTTGAAACCCTGAGCGACAAACCGGGTAGCCCGGTGCTGGACGCGCTGCTGGCGTTTCGTGATAAATACTATTCAGCCAATCTGATGAAAGCGGTGATTTACAGCAATAAGCCGTTGCCGGAACTGGCGAAAATGGCTGCCGCAACCTGGGGACGAGTGCCGGATAAGAACATTAGCCGTCCGGAAATTACCGTGCCTGTTGTCACTGATGCTCAGAAAGGCATCATCATCCACTACGTGCCAGCGGTGCCGCGCAAAGTACTGCGCGTTGAATTCCGTATCGACAACAACACCGATCAATTCCGCAGCAAAACCGACGAGCTGATCACGTACCTGATTGGCAATCGCAGCCCGGGAACGCTCTCGGACTGGCTGCAAAGTCAGGGATTGGTCGAAGGTATTCGTGCAGACTCGGATCCTGTGGTGAACGGCAACAGCGGCGTGCTGGCGATCTCCGCGACCTTAACGGATAAAGGCCTCGCACACCGCGATCAGGTTGTTGCGGCGATCTTCAGCTATCTGAACCTGTTGCGTGAAAAAGGCATCGATAAAACCTATTTCGATGAGCTCGCGCACGTGCTGGATCTGGATTTCCGCTATCCGTCGATCAACCGCGATATGGACTACGTTGAATGGCTGGCTGACACCATGATCCGTGTGCCGGTCGAGCACACTCTGGATGCGGTGAATATTGCCGATCAGTACGATGCCAAAGCTATCCACGATCGTCTGGCGATGATGACGCCGCAGAATGCGCGCGTCTGGTACATCAGTCCGAATGAACCGCATAACAAAACAGCTTACTTTGTCGATGCGCCGTATCAGGTCGATAAAATTGACGACAAAACCTTTGCTCAGTGGCAGCAAGACGCCGGGAAAATCGCCCTGCAATTGCCGACGCTGAACCCTTATATTCCAGATGATTTCTCCCTGATTAAAGCGGAGAAGGTCACCGAGAAGCCGCAGTTGATCGTGGATGAACCTCAGTTGCGGGTGGTGTATACCCCAAGCCGTTATTTCGCCAGTGAGCCGAAAGCGGATGTGACCCTCGTGCTGCGTAACCCGCATGCGATGGACAGCGCACGTAATCAGGTGATGTTTGCCCTCAACGATTATCTGGCGGGGATTGCACTTGACCAACTGAGCAACCAGGCTGCGGTCGGCGGTATCAGCTTCTCAACCGGTGCCAATAATGGCCTGATGGTTAACGCGAACGGCTACACCCAACGTTTACCGCAGCTGTTTGACGCGCTGCTTCAGGGATATTTCAGCTACCAGCCAACAGAAGAGCAGCTTGAGCAGGCGAAATCCTGGTACACGCAAATGATGGATTCTGCCGAGAAAGGCAAAGCGTTTGATCAGGCCATTATGCCAATCCAAATGCTCTCTCAGGTGCCGTATTTCCAGCGTGAAGAGCGTCGGGCTCTGCTGCCCTCTATAACGCTTAAAGATGTGCTGGCCTGGCGAGACAGTTTAAAAACAGGGGCGCGCCCGGAATTCCTGATCGTCGGCAATATGACGGCTGAACAGTCCACCACGCTTGCCCGTGAAGTACAAAAGCAGCTCAATGCTCATGGCACTGAATGGTGTCGCAACAAAGATGTGGTGGTGGATAAAAAACAAAACGCCATCTTTGAGAAAGCGGGCAGCAGCAGCGATTCTGCACTGGCTGCGGTGTTTGCACCGCCAAAAGCCGACGAGTTCAGCAGTTCCGCAGCCAGCGCTATGCTTGGGCAAATCGTTCAGCCCTGGTTCTATAATCAGCTGCGTACGGAAGAACAGCTTGGCTATGCCGTGTTTGCTTTCCCTGTGAGCATCGGGCGTCAGTGGGGTATGGGCTTCCTGCTGCAAAGTAACGACAAGCAGCCAGATTTCCTCTGGAAGCGTTTTAAGGCCTTCTTCCCAACTGCGGAGGCCAAATTGCGCGCCATGAAGCCGGAAGAGTTCGCTCAAATTCAGCAGGCGGTGATCACGCAAATGCTGCAACCACCGCAAACGTTAGGTGACGAGGCCTCGAAGCTCAGCAAAGATTTCGATCGCGGTAATATGCAGTTTGATTCACGTGATAAAGTAGTGGCCCAGATTAAACTGCTGACGCCGCAAAAACTTGCCGATTTCTTCCATCAGACGGTGGTGGAGCCGCAGGGTATGACCGTCCTTTCACAGGTCTCCGGAAGCCAGAACGGGAAAGCCGAATACGTGCACCCAAAAGGCTGGAAAGTGTGGAAGAGCGTCAGCGCGTTGCAGCAAACCATGCCGCTGATGAGAGAGAATGAATGACCGAGACCGCCGAGTCCTTAAATCCCCTGCGCTTACCGCTTTGTGGTGAGCGCCTGATTGAAGCCTCTGCGGGCACCGGAAAAACCTACACCATCGCCGCTCTGTATCTGCGGCTGTTGCTCGGACTGGGCGGCGAGGCCGCCTTTGTCCGGCCTGTGAACGTTGAAGAGTTGCTGGTGGTGACGTTCACCGAAGCCGCCACTAAAGAATTGCGCGGTCGCATCCGCAGCAACATCCACGAACTGCGCATCGCCTGTCTGCGAAACAGCACCGACAATCCTCTCTACGCCAGCCTTCTTGAAGAAATTCCTGACTGCGAACAAGCCGCCGACGTTTTGCTGCTTGCCGAGCGGCAGATGGACGAGGCTGCGGTGTTTACCATTCACGGTTTCTGTCAGCGCATGCTGAGCCTCAATGCATTTGAGTCGGGCATGCTGTTTGAACAGCAGCTTATCGAAGATGAATCCCGCTTACGTTTCCAGGCCTGTGCCGATTTCTGGCGTCGCCATTGCTATCCGCTGCCTCGTGAAGTGGCTGAAGCCATTCATGCCAGCTGGAAAGGGCCGCAGGATCTGCTCAAAGCTATCGATCGCTACCTTCAGGGCGAAGCGCCACAGCTGGAAACCCCGCCGTCCGATGAAACGCTGATTGCCCGTCATCAGCAGATAATTGAACAGATCGCCGGGATCAAAGCCCGGTGGCTGGCGGCTGTCGGTGAAATTGGCGATTTGCTGGAGCACTCCGATCTCGATCGCCGCAAGTTCAATCGCGGCAATCAGGGAAAGTGGATCGATAAGATCAGCGCGTGGGCCAGTGAAGAACATACCGGCTACGAGCTGCCGGATTCGCTGGAGAAATTTGCTCAATCGTTCCTGTATTCGCGGACCAAAGAGGGCGGAACGCCGCCTGTTCATCCGCTCTTTTCGACGATTGAAGCGCTTCTGGCGGAGCCTCCCTCACTCAATGATTTGGTTATCTCCCGCGCGATGGTTGAAATTCGCGAGGCTGTGGCGAGAGAAAAGCGTCGACGCGGCGAACTCGGTTTTGACGACATGCTGAGTCGTCTGGATGAAGCGTTGCAGAGCGAGAGCGGAGAAGCGTTAGCCGCCGCTATCCGGCAACGTTTTCCGGTGGCGATGATCGACGAATTTCAGGACACCGACCCGCAGCAGTACCGCATTTTTCGCCGTATCTGGCGCCAACAGGCAGATACCGCATTACTGCTGATTGGCGACCCGAAACAGGCCATCTATGCCTTCCGTGGCGCGGATATTTTTACCTACATGCGCGCTCGTAGCGATGTCTCCGCACACTACACGCTGGACACCAACTGGCGCTCAGCGCCAGGCGTTGTCGAGAGCGTTAACCAGTTGTTCAGCACGACCGACAACCCTTTCATGTTCCGGGATATCCCCTTTTTGCCGGTAAAATCTGCCCCGAAAAATCAGGGCCTGCGGTTCGAGCTAAAAGGCGAAAATCAACCGGCGATGAGCTTCTGGCTGATGCCTGGCGCTAATGTCGGCGCGGGAGATTACCAAAGTTTTATGGCGCAGCTTTGCGCCGGGCAAATTCGGGACTGGCTCAGCGCCGGGCAGCGTGGTGAAGCCTTGCTGTGGCGGGGTGATAAGTCGCGCCCGGTTCAGGCATCAGACATCACCGTGCTGGTGCGTAACCGCCAGGAAGCGGCGCAGGTGCGTGATGCACTGAACGTACTGGGTATTCCTTCCGTGTATTTATCCAACCGCGACAGCGTGTTTGAAACCCCGGAAGCTCAGGAATTGCTGTGGCTGCTTCAGGCCGTGCTAACGCCAGAGCGTGAAACCAGTTTGCGCAGTGCGCTGGCCAGTTCGCTGTTTGGCCTGAATGCCCAGGACATCGAAAAACTGAACCTGGATGAGGTGGCCTGGGATGAACTTGTCGAAGAGTTCAGCCGTTATCGTCAGCTTTGGCAGCAGCGCGGTGTCATGGCAATGCTGCGTGCATTGATGGCGGCAAGACATATCGCAGAAAACCTGCTGGCGACGCAGGGCGGTGAACGGCGTCTGACCGACATTCTGCACCTCAGCGAATTATTACAGGAAGCGGCGGGCCAGCTGGAAAGCGAACATGCGCTTATGCGCTGGCTGGCACAGCAAATCGGCGACCCAAACAGCGGTTCTTCCAGCCAGCAGATGCGTCTGGAGAGCGACAAGCATCTGGTGCAAATCGTCACCGTGCATAAATCGAAAGGGCTGGAGTATTCGCTGGTTTGGTTGCCGTTTATTGCCCGTTACCGCAAGCAGGATCAGGCGTTCTATCACGACAGACAGTCCTTTGTGGCGGTGCTGGATTTACATAATGCGGAAGAGAGTCTGGAACTGGCTGAGGCCGAACGCCTGGCGGAAGATTTACGCCTTCTGTACGTCGCCCTGACGCGCGCTATCTGGCATTGCAGCCTTGGCATTGCCCCGCTCAGTCCTCGTCGCAGTGACAAAGCCACAGACACCGAATTGCATCACAGCGCGATTGGGCGTCTGGTGCAAAAAGGGGAACCTAAAGATGCCGCCGGGCTTGAAGCCTGCCTGCGTGAGCTCTGCAATGAACATGTTTCGCTGGAGAGCCCGGCGCTGCCTGCTGCCGAACGCTGGCAGCCTATTGCGCCTGAGATGCCGGAATTGCAGGCCAAAGCGATGCAAAGGCGCATTGTTGATGACTGGCGCGTCACCAGTTATTCCGGCTTGCAGCAGCGAGGGCACAGTGCCGCGCAGGATTTGCTCCCGCGCCTTGATATCGACGCCGCTGGGGTTGCCGATGTGCCTGAAGAGCCTGAGCTGACGCCGCATAACTTCCCGCGTGGCGCTTCACCGGGGACGTTTTTGCACAGCCTGTTTGAAGAGATTGATTTCACGCAGCCTGTATCAGAAGCCTGGATGCAGGAGCAGCTGGAGCGCAATGGTTTTGAGGCTCACTGGACACCGGTGTTAACCCAATGGCTGGCGACCATTTTGCAAACTCCGCTGGCGGGGCCGGGAATATCGCTCAGCCAGTTAGCGGCACGCGACAAACAGGTCGAAATGGAATTCTATTTACCGATTGAACAACTGCTGGTGCCGCAGGCGCTGGACGCGCTGATTCGTCAGCATGACTCGCTTTCGGCTCCTTGCCCGCCGTTAGAGTTCCGTCAGGTGAGCGGTATGCTGAAGGGCTTCATCGATTTGGTCTTCCGCCATGACGGGCGCTACTACCTGCTCGATTACAAATCAAACTGGTTGGGTGATAACAGTGAAGCCTACACCCAGGTCGCGATGGCTCAGGCGATGCAGTCTCATCGCTACGATCTGCAATACCAGCTTTACAGCCTCGCACTGCACCGTTATCTGCGCCATCGCCTGGCGGATTACGATTACGACAGCCATTTTGGCGGCGTTATCTATCTGTTTTTGCGCGGCGTTGACGGCGGTGAAAGCGGACAAGGCGTTTTCTCTACTCGTCCAGCACGAGAACTGATCGACGGTCTGGATTCGCTCTTTTCCGGCGCGTCACAGGAGGTGGTGTCATGACCATGGAAACGTTGCTGCTGGAGGCCGCTCAGCAAAAACTACTGCGTCCGCTCGACGTACAGTTTGCGCTGATGGTGGCGCAAAATGACCATCCTGCCGTTTTGCTGGCTGCCGCACTGCTGAGCCGCGATGCCGGGGAAGGCCACGTCTGCCTGCCGCTGTCGCGATTTCATGAAGATGAGCAGGCCAGCGGACGTGCTCAGGCGTTATGGCGGCAACTCTTTGCTCTGGCTGAACCGGCGAGCGAAATCGAAGTGCGATTACAGGCCTCACCGGCTGTGAGTGATGGCTCTGAGGCCACACCGCTGGTGTTGAGCGAAGGGCGGCTGTACCTCAATCGCATGTGGAACAATGAATTAACGATTGCCCGCTTCTTCACGCAGTCTGAGCCCGGTACTGCTGGCGATCATGTTCAGCTAAAGAATACGCTGGCCGCGCTTTTCCCTGCTTCCGCAGAGACAGACTGGCAGAAAGTGGCCGCCGCAGTGGCGTTAACGCGAAGGATCTCGGTGATATCTGGTGGCCCCGGCACCGGGAAAACCACCACGGTGGCGAAACTGCTGGGCGCGCTGATTCAGACTAACAGCTTGCCAAAATGCCGCATTCGCCTTGCCGCGCCAACGGGCAAGGCTGCCGCACGTTTAACTGAATCTCTGGGGGCGGCGCTGCGCCAGTTACCGCTCACCGATGAACAAAAAGCGCTTCTGCCGACCGAAGCAGGCACGTTGCATCGCTTGCTTGGAGCCCAGCCCGGTAGCCAGCGCCTGCGCCATCACGCAGGCAATCCATTGCATCTGGATGTATTGGTTGTGGATGAAGCCTCAATGATTGACCTGCCGATGATGGCGAGGCTTATTGCGGCGCTTCCTGCTCATGCGCGAGTTATTTTCCTTGGGGATCGCGATCAGCTGGCTTCTGTTGAAGCAGGTGCCGTGTTGGGTGATATCTGCGCCTGGGTTAACGAAGGCTATACGCCAGAGCGAGCGCAGGAATTGAGTCAACTGACGGGCTATTCCGTACCCGCCGGGAAGGGCACGCAGGCAGGCGCACTGCGAGACAGCCTGTGCCTGCTGCAAAAAAGTTACCGTTTTGGCAGCCATTCCGGCATCGGTCAGTTAGCCAGAGCCGTGAATAAAGGCGATGTGCAGGCCATGAAAAAGGCGTTCGCCGAAGGATTTTCTGACATTGCCTTAAAAACGCTGCGCACGACGGCAGACTACGAAATCATGCTTGAAGAAGCTTTCCAGGGCTATGCCGACTATCTGGAACGAGTAAAAGCCAGAGCGGAGCCGGCGGAAATTCTGGAAGTCTTTAGTCATTATCAGTTGCTTTGTGCATTGCGTGAGGGGCCTTACGGTGTCGCTGGGCTGAATGAGCAGCTCGAACAATTGCTGGCGCGTAAGCATCGCATTCAGCTCTCACGCCACTCTCGCTGGTATGAAGGCCGTCCGGTGATGATCGCCCGCAACGACAGCGCGCTGGGGCTGTTTAACGGGGATATCGGCATCGCGCTCGACAGAGGAAACGGCCTGCGCGTCTGGTTCCCGATGCCGGATGGCAGCATTAAATCAGTCCAGCCCAGCCGCTTGCCGGAGCACGACACCGCCTGGGTGATGACGGTGCACAAATCTCAGGGTTCTGAATTCAAGCATGCGGCGCTGATTTTGCCTTCTCAGCATGTCCCGGTAGTAACCCGGGAGCTGGTGTATACCGCGATCACCCGAGCCAAAGAGCAGTTGTCGATGTACGCCGATGAGGCGTTGCTGGCGAAAGCCATTACGGTGAAAACAGAGCGCCGGAGTGGGTTGGCGGCGCTGTTTGCGAGGATGGGGTAAATGCCTCGCCCGGCGGCACTGCCTTTGCCGGGCCTACAAAATCGTAGGCCGATGCAAGCGTAGCGCCGCCCGGCAAAGTTATTTCAGCCTAAATCCGCCATCAGCACTTTTGAACGGCGCTGATAGTTGTACATCTCTTTCTTACTCTCGGGCAGCAAATCCACCTCGACTGGGGTGAAGCCGCGCTCCTGGAACCAGTGAATGCTGCGAGTGGTGAGCACAAACAGTTTGCTTAGCCCCATCTGTTTTGCCTGAGCCGCAATTCTTTCCAGTAACACTTCACCGCGCGATGAACTTCGATAATCCGGATGCACCGCTACACAGGCCATTTCGCCGATGCGCTCTTCCGGGAAGGGATAGAGCGCGGCGCAGGCGATGGTGGTGTTGTCTCGCTGGATAACGGTGAACTTGTCGATTTCCATTTCCAGCTGTTCGCGTGAGCGACGTACCAGAATGCCTTGCTGCTCCAGCGGCTCAATCAGTTCCAGAATACCGCCAATATCATTGATGGTTGCACGACGGATTTGCTCGGCGCTTTCCATCACGATTTGCGTCCCAATACCGTCGCGGGAGAACAGTTCCTGCAACAGCGCGCCGTTTTCCTGATAGCTGATGAGATGGCAGCGACGCACGCCGCTGCGGCACGCTTTTACCGCTCCGCGTAAGAAGCGCGCCGTCCCTGAGTTGTAATCACCCTCTTCCTCAAGCGTTTCTACGCGAGCCTGTGCTTCATTTGGGAATAATTCCGAGACGATCTCGCCGTGCTGGTCGTAGACACCCTGCGAGGAGCAGAAGCCAATCATTTTTTCTGCTTTAAGCTTAATGGCGAGCTGGGTGGCAATTTCTTCTGACGTCAGATTGAAGCTTTCACCCGTGACAGAAACGGCAACGGGGCCCATCAGCACAATGGCGCCGCTGTCGAGCTGACGATGAATCGCTTCTTCATCGATGCGGCGAATACGTCCACTGTGGCAATAATCGATGCCATCATCCACGCCCAGCGGCTGCGCGATAATAAAATTACCGCTGACGACATTGATGTGCGCGCCCTGAAGCGGCGTGTTATTCAGGCTCATCGACAGACGTGCGGTGATATCCAGTTGCAGCATACCGGCGGCCTGTTTCACCAGGTCGAGGGTTTTCGCATCCGTCACGCGGGTGTGCTTGTGATAAATCGGCTCGTGGTGATGTTCCGCCAGATTGGCATCAATTTGCGGGCGTGCGCCGTACACCAGCACCAGGCGAATCCCCAGGCTGTGAAGCAAACCTATATCGTTGACAATACTTGAGAAATTCTCATGCTCTATCGCTTCACCGCCCAGCATGATGACAAAAGTCTTCCCGCGGTGGGCATTAATGTAGGGAACAGAATGACGAAATCCTTCGACCAACTCGGTTTTACGTTCCTTCACCACAGCACAACCCTCATTGCATGATTATTCGTAATGAGTGTATTTTTATTCTTTTTTGGCGGCAGGTGCAAGCAGCAATTTCAGTGAATGTGGCGGAGAAGTCAGCCGAAAAACGTCACAAATCAGGAATGTTTACCCTTTTATTGATGACAGTTTATGCGCCTTTGGTTAAAGTTTTCGGTCAAACTCAATGTTTAAAAAGTAAAGTTGAAATTTTTGCCTGGGAGAAGCATGTCTGGAAGTCAGTCAGGATTAAGTCGCCGTCGCTTATTAAAAGGGGCCGGGGCGATGTGGTTACTCAGCGTAAGCCAGGTGGGACTGGCCGCCGCGAGTCAGGTGGTTGCGGTCCGCGTGTGGCCGTCGTCGACCTATACCCGCGTGACGGTGGAATCCAGCCAGGTTCTGAAATACAAGCAGTTTGCATTGAGCAATCCTGAAAGGCTGGTGGTCGATCTCGAAGGCGTCAACCTGAACTCGGTGCTGAAAGGCATGGGGGCGCAGATTCGTGGCGACGATCCCTACATTAAATCTGCGCGCGTGGGTCAGTTTGATCCGCAAACCGTCAGGATGGTGTTTGAGCTGAAGCAAAACGTGAAGCCGCAGCTGTTTGCGCTTGCACCAGTCGCCGGTTTTAAAGAGCGCCTGGTGATGGATCTTTACCCTTCCACAGCAACAGAAGTGCAGGATCCGCTGCTGGCACTGCTCGAAGATTACAATAAAGGCGATCTGGAAAAGCAGGTTCCGCCTGCGCAAAGTGGTCCACAGCCGGGGAAAGCCGGTCGCGACAGGCCGATTGTGATCATGCTTGATCCTGGGCACGGGGGTGAAGACTCCGGCGCTGTCGGTAAATACAGGACTCGCGAGAAAGATGTGGTGTTGCAAATTGGCCGCCGCCTGAAAGCGCTGATCGACAAAGAAGGCAACATGAAGGCGTACATGACGCGCAACGAGGATGTTTTCATTCCGTTGAAAGTGCGTGTCGCGAAAGCGCAGAAGCAGCGCGCAGACTTGTTTGTCTCGATTCATGCGGATGCCTTTACCAGCCGCCAGCCGAGCGGTTCTTCTGTTTTTGCGCTCTCGACCAAAGGTGCGACAAGTACCGCTGCGAAATACCTCGCCGATACTCAGAACGCCTCTGACTTGATCGGGGGGGTGAGCAAGAGCGGCGATCGCTACGTCGACCACACTATGTTTGATATGGTGCAGTCGCTGACCATCAATGACAGCCTGAAATTTGGTAAAGCGGTGCTGGGTAAGCTCGGGAAGGTCAACAATCTGCATAAAAATCGGGTGGAGCAGGCGGGGTTTGCGGTACTGAAGGCACCGGATATTCCTTCCATTCTGGTCGAGACGGCCTTCATCAGTAACGTTGAAGAAGAGCGCAAACTGAAAACAGCGGCCTTTCAGCAGGAAGTTGCTGAGTCGATACTGGCGGGGATCAAAGCTTATTTTGCCGATGGGGCCACGCTCGCACGGCGCAGTTAGGCATTATTATCAGAGAATATGGCGCCGGAAGGCGTCATTTTTTTGTTTGTTTTTTGGGCTGGGCGAATTTCAGATACAAAAAAACACCCGTTAAGGTGCTTAGTGTTTGATGAAGTGGTTGCGGGAGCCAGATTTGAACTGACGACCTTCGGGTTATGAGCCCGACGAGCTACCAGGCTGCTCCATCCCGCGTCCGTTTGTTTACCGTGAATCAGATAAACCTTCTACTTCATCATGTGTTGGTTGCGGGAGCCGGATTTGAACCGACGACCTTCGGGTTATGAGCCCGACGAGCTACCAGGCTGCTCCATCCCGCGTCCGAATGTTTACCCTTCCATCAGGTAAACCTTACACATCATATTTTAATTGGTTGCGGGAGCCAGATTTGAACTGACGACCTTCGGGTTATGAGCCCGACGAGCTACCAGGCTGCTCCATCCCGCGTCCGTGGAAGCGCACTATACGCGGGTCACGATTTGTTGCAACCCTTTTTTGCATAAATGATAAAGAGTGGGTAAAAACAAAACATGTCGATTGTTTTTTGTTCAAAATGGACTGCGTGGCACGTTATCACATTTCAATACCCCTGACGGTTTGTTATCTTCATCACGCATTCAGCCTATAAAGAAGACGGGAAACCATGAAAGGACGTTGGGCAAAATATCTGGCAACAGGGGCAATGATGGCGTTACTCGCCGCCTGTTCATCAAAGCCGACCGATCGCGGTCAGCAATATAATGACGGAAAGCTCACCAACCAGTTTTCCCTGGTGAACCAGCCTGACGCCGTAGGGGCTCCAATTAATGGGGGCGACTTCGCGCAGCAGGTCAATGAAATTCGTAACGCATCGCCGCGCCTGTATGGCAATCAAAGCGCTGTGTTCAGTGCCGTTCAGCAATGGCTTAAGGCCGGTGGCGATACGCGCACCTTAAAGCAGTACGGGCTTGATGCCTGGCAGATGCAGGGTGCAGATAACTACGGCAACGTCCAGTTCACCGGTTACTACACGCCTGTAATTGAAGCGCGACACACGCGTCAGGGCGAGTTCCAGTACCCAATCTACCGCATGCCGCCGAAGCGCGGTCGACTGCCGTCTCGCGCAGAAATCTACGCAGGCGCGCTGAGCGACAAGTACATTCTGGCTTACAGCAATTCCCTGATGGATAACTTCATCATGGACGTGCAGGGCAGCGGTTATATCGATTTCGGCGACGGCTCGCCGCTGAACTTCTTTAGCTACGCGGGTAAAAACGGCTGGGCATACCGCAGTATCGGCAAGGTGCTTGTCGATCGCGGCGAGTATAAGAAAGAAGATATGTCGATGCAGGTTATCCGTCACTGGGGCGAAACCCACAGCGAAGCGGAAGTGCGTGCTTTGCTTGAAGAGAACCAGTCCTTCGTGTTCTTCAAACCACAATCTTTTGCACCGGTGAAAGGGGCGAGCGCTGTTCCGTTAGTGGGCCGGGCGTCTGTCGCCTCCGATCGCAGTATTATTCCGGCGGGCACTACGCTGCTGGCTGAAGTCCCGCTGCTGGATAACAACGGTAAATTTAACGGTCACTACGAGCTGCGACTGATGGTCGCGCTGGATGTGGGCGGTGCAATTAAAGGCCAGCACTTCGATATCTACCAGGGGATTGGTCCGGATGCCGGACACCGTGCGGGTTGGTATAACCATTACGGTCGCGTCTGGGTATTGCGTGGGGCGGGCAACGGTTACGTCTTTAGCGGTTAATCACGTCGTTTGAGGTTTTATGTCAGTTGTACTTAGCGATGCGTGGCGCCAGCGGTTTGGCGGCACGGCACGTTTATATGGTGAAAAGGCGCTGCAGCTGTTTGCTGACGCACACGTTTGTGTCGTCGGCATTGGCGGTGTGGGGTCATGGGCAGCAGAGGCGCTGGCACGCACGGGAATTGGCGCCATTACGCTGATTGATATGGATGACGTATGCGTCACCAATACCAATCGCCAGATCCACGCGTTAGGCGGCAATGTCGGGCTTGCGAAAGCGGAAGTGATGGCGGAGCGTATTCGTCAGATCAACCCGGAGTGCCAGGTGACGGTGGTTGATGATTTCGTCACGCCGGATAATGTCGCTGAGTATCTTGGGGCCGGCTTTAGCTATGTCATCGATGCTATCGACAGCGTGCGGCCGAAAGCGGCGCTGATCTCTTACTGTCGTCGTTACAAAGTACCGTTGGTGACAACCGGTGGCGCGGGCGGGCAAATCGATCCGACGCAGATCCAGGTCGCCGATCTGGCGAAAACGATTCAGGATCCGCTGGCGGCAAAACTGCGCGAGCGCCTGAAGAATGATTTCGGCGTGGTGAAAAACAGTAAGGGCAAGCTTGGCGTGGATTGTGTGTTTTCCACCGAAGCGCTGGTTTACCCGCAGTCTGATGGTACGGTATGTGCGATGAAAAGCACTGCCGAAGGGCCAAAACGGATGGACTGTGCGTCAGGATTTGGTGCGGCGACGATGGTGACCGCGACGTTCGGGTTTGTCGCGGTGTCCCATGTTTTGAAGAAAATGATGGCGAAAGCCGATCGTCAGGCTTAAGCCTTCTGCGCGGCGGCGATGACTGCGTCGCGCAGGGCATTCAGCCCCTGATTGCGGGATGCGCTAAGCTGCACGCGAAGCCCCAGCTCATCAAAAAGGCTCAGCGGATCAGCCGACAAAAGCTGTTCCGCGCTCTTCCCTTCAATCGCGGTCAGTAACACTGCCAGCATGCCTCTCACAATCCGTCCTTCACTGTCCCCATAAAAATGAAGCTTCCCGTTAGATGACAGCGTGTGGCCGAGCCAGACCCGATTTTCACAGCCAGCAATTTCCTGGGCCTGAGCTTTCAGCTCTTCTGCCAGAGCAGGCAGCTTTTTGCCGAGCAGGATCAGCTGCCGGTATTTGTCTTCCCACTGCGTGAGTGGGCCGAAAATCTGTCGTAAATCGTCTTCAGTCAGGGTTGTGCCGAACGGATGTCCGGCTAAGGCTGGGCTTGTCATTTAATCCACCAGAAGTTCAAGGGCGCGGTCCACGGCGTTGATCAGCGCGTGAACGTCTTCCTGGGTATTATAAGGGGCAAATGAGGCTCTCAGGGTACCCTTCACGCCAAGCGCGGCTAACAGTGGCTGAGCACAATGCTGTCCTGCCCGGAGCGAGATGCCGTATTCCGCGAGTAACGTCACCATGTCGCTGTGATGCACACCGGCGAAATCAAAGGCCAGCAGGCTTGAATCCTGGCAGCGGAATGAACGAAAACCTGGTCGGCGGGCGAGCTCTTCTTCTGCCAGCGTTGCCAGGCCGCGGCTCCAGGTTTCAGCCTGCGCAATGTCGGTTTCATTCAACCATTCAAGTGCGGCACTCAGCCCGATGACGCCCGCTACGTTTGGCGTTCCCGCTTCCAGTCGATAGGGAACGGGCTGCGTTTTAAACCCGTCAAAGGTCACCTCGGTGATCATCTTGCCGCCGCCCAACCACGGCGTCATTTCTGAGAGCAATTCGGCTTTGCCATACAGCGCGCCAATCCCTGTTGGGCCATAGAGCTTGTGACCGGAGAAGGCGTAAAAATCGATATCCAGCGCTTGTACATCGGCAGGGAAGTGAACGATGCCCTGGGCTCCATCAACCATCACCACCACGCCTGCGGCATGAGCAAGCTGAATGGCGCGCGCCAAATCAGGGCAACCGCCAGTTACGTTCGACATCTGGCCCAGCGCCAGAATACGGCTTTTGTTGTTAAGCAATGAGGAAAGCTGCTCAACGTCGGGCAAGCGATCTGCACCCAAGGGCAGCTTGACGATACGCGCGCCCGTTTGCTCAGTCACCATCAACCATGGAACGAGGTTGGCATGATGTTCTGCCTCACTGACGATTATCTCATCGCCAGGCTGCAGGCGAGGGCGCGCAAAGCACTGCGCCACCATATTGATGGCTTCGGTCGTGCCGCGAGTCCAGACGATGTTCTTGCCATCCGGAGCATTAATCAACGCCGCGACCTGATCGCGCGCGGCTTCATAGCGAGCAGTGAGTTTTTGCGCGGCAGCAAACTGACTGCGGTGCACGTTTCCCGCGCTCAGGCTGTAAAACTGATGGCTGGCATCGATAACCGCCTGCGGCTTCAGCGCGGTGGCGGCGCTGTCCAGATAGACGCCGGCATCGCTCAGCGCCGGAAACTGGGCGCGAAACTGCGCCGGGTTGAATGCGTTCATGGTTTTCCTCATTCCAGTCTGACGATCGTCGCGCAATTTTTGCAGCAGGGCAAGGGCAGGCGTAACCCTCGGAATTTTCTGGGATGAGTGGCGAACCGTGGGTAGTGCGTTATGCTGAATTATGTTAGGCGACTGTTTTAGCCTGTTAATTGAAGCTCGAAACCCAGCATGAATTGCTGAAAGGAGAAGAACATGAAAAAGACTGCCGCAATCATTTCTGCCTGTATGCTGACTTTTGCCCTGAGCGCCTGCTCGGGCCCGAACTACGTGATGCATACCAATGACGGTCGTACTATTATCGCCGACGGTAAGCCACAAACCGATAACGATACCGGTATGATTTCCTATAAAGACGCCAATGGTAACAAGCAGCAAATCAACCGTAGCGACGTGAAAGAAATGGTCGAAATGGACAACTAACGGCTGATTTTAAAGCAAAAAAAAGCACCGCATTCGGCGGTGCTACATTGAATCACTATGGACAGACAGGGTAAATGTACAGGAAGTGAAAAGGGGTAGTCTTGCTACCGAGGTCTGAACTCCAGACCAATTGCAAACACAACAACACAACATCACAACCGTAAGCCAAAAGCCCATCAGAACACGCATTCCGAAAAAAGCTTTTCGTTCCGGCTCAGGAAGTGCCGCCACTATAGGTATTTGCTGGTAGAAGCTCAACGGACAATTTATAATGGCTCAGATAAAAAAAACTAATAGGTTACATGATGTAATCTAATTGTTAAATCGAGTTAACATCTAAGCCAAAACAATCATGTCGAAGCGTTTACCTCCTCTGAATGCATTACGTGTATTTGATGCCGCCGCCCGTCATCTTAGCTTCACTCGCGCCGCCGATGAGCTCTTCGTCACCCAGGCCGCGGTGAGCCATCAGATCAAGTCTCTTGAGGATTTCCTGGGCCTGAAGCTCTTTCGTCGTCGCAACCGTTCGCTGTTGCTGACTGAAGAAGGGCAGAGCTATTTTCAGGACATCAAAGAGATCTTTTCGCAATTAACCGAAGCAACGCGTAAACTTCAGGCCCGAAGCGCAAAAGGGGCGCTGACGGTCAGTATGTTGCCCAGTTTTGCCATTCAATGGCTGGTGCCACGGCTTGCAAGCTTTAACTCAACTTATCCGGGAATTGACGTCAGGATCCAGGCGGTAGACCGTCAGGAAGACAAGCTGGCGGACGATGTGGACGTGGCTATTTTTTATGGCCGGGGGAACTGGCCGGGCCTGAGGGTTGAGAAGCTGTACGCCGAATATTTGCTGCCTGTTTGCTCGCCATTGCTGTTAACCGGCGATAAGGCGTTGAAAACACCAGCTGACCTGGCGCAACATACTTTATTGCACGATGCTTCACGCCGCGACTGGCAGACGTACACGCGCCAGTTGGGCTTAAACCATATCAATGTTCAACAAGGACCGATCTTCAGCCACAGCGCCATGGTGCTGCAGGCGGCAATCCACGGACAAGGGATCGCACTGGCCAACAACGTGATGGCGCAGTCCGAAATTGAGGCAGGCCGTTTGGTTTGCCCGTTTAATGATGTTCTGGTCAGCAAAAATGCGTTTTACCTCGTTTGCCATGACAGCCAGGCAGAACTGGGTAAAATAGCCGCTTTCCGGCAGTGGATACTGGCGAAAGCGGCAAGCGAGCAAGAGAAATTTCGCTTCCGTTACGAACAATAAATGACTTCAGGATAATGACATGACCAGTCGCTTCATGCTGATTTTTGCGGCCATCAGTGGCTTTGTTTTTGTTGCTCTGGGCGCCTTCGGGGCACATGTATTGAGTAAAACCCTCGGCGTTGTCGAGATGGGCTGGATCCAGACCGGCCTTGAGTATCAGGCGTTTCACACGCTGGCGATTTTTGGGCTGGCGGTGGCGATGCAGCGCCGTATCAGCATCTGGTTCTACTGGAGCAGCGTGTTTATGGCGCTGGGAACCGTATTATTCAGCGGCAGCCTTTATTGTCTGGCGCTGTCGCATTTACGCCTGTGGGCATTTGTCACTCCGGTGGGCGGCGTTAGCTTCCTCGCCGGTTGGGTGCTGATGCTGATTGGCGCTATTCGTTTAAAGCGTAAAGGTATCGCGCATGAATAAGGTTGTCCTCTACAGCCGTCAGGGTTTTGAGAAAGAGTGCGCAGCAGAGATTTCTGACAAGGCATCGCGCCTTGGCGTCTATGGTTTTGCCCGAGTAAAAGACAACTCGGGGTATGTGATTTTTGAGTGCTATCAGGAAGGCGAAGCGGAGAAGCTGATTAAAGAGCTGCCGTTTGCCTCGCTGATTTTCGCCCGTCAGATGTTTGTGGCCTGCGAGCTGTTAACCGATCTGCCGCCGGAAGACCGCATCACGCCAGTGGTGGGAATGCTAACAGGCGTGGTGGAGAAGGGCGGCGATTTGCGCGTGGAAGTGGCTGACACCAACGAAAGCAAAGAGCTGATGAAGTTCTGCCGCAAATTCACCGTGCCGCTGCGCGCTGCACTTCGTGAAGTGAATGTGCTGGCAGGCTACGAAACGCCGAAACGGCCTGTGGTGCACGTGTTCTTTATTGCGCCAGGCTGTTGCTATGTGGGCTATTCACTGACCACCAACAACTCTCCGTTCTATATGGGCATTCCACGCCTGAAGTTCCCGTCTGATGCGCCAAGCCGTTCGACCCTGAAACTGGAAGAGGCGTTTCACGTGTTTATTCCGGCCGATGAGTGGGATGAGCGTCTGGCGAACGGCATGTATGCGGTTGATTTGGGTGCGTGTCCGGGCGGCTGGACCTATCAGCTGGTGAAACGCAACATGTGGGTCTCCTCTGTCGATAACGGCCCGATGGCGCAAAGCCTGATGGATACCGGGCAGGTGACCTGGCTGCGTGAAGATGGTTTCCGCTATCGCCCAACGCGCAACAACATCTCATGGATGGTATGCGACATGGTCGAGAAACCCGCGAAGGTTGCCGCGCTGATGGCGCAGTGGCTGGTGAATGGCTGGTGTCGCGAAACCATCTTTAACCTCAAGCTGCCGATGAAAAAACGCTACGAAGAGGTGTCGCAGAATCTGGCGTATATTCAGGCGCAGCTGGATGAGCATGGGATTGCGGCGCAGATTCAGGCTCGCCAGCTTTATCACGATCGTGAAGAAGTGACTGTCCACGTGCGCCGTATGTGGGCCGCCGTGGGTGGTCGTCGCGACGAGCGGTGATTTGTTGCCGGGCGGCACTTCGTTTGCCCGGCCTACAAGTCCGTCGGCCCGGTTTGTAGGCCCGGTAAGGCGTAGCCGCCACCGGGCAATCAGCGCCTCCGGGCAGTGTTGTTATTTCGCCAGCCTCAACTGCTGCAAATTCCCGTCCAGCTGTAAATCCGTCTGTAGCGTCGCCACTTCCCGGCAGATAAACGCCATCTCTTTATGCTCAGCCAGCTTTTTGCGCCACTTCTCCGGCACGTCATCCAGATGCTCATACAGCGCTTCTAGCGTTGCGAACTGCGATAACAGTTCCGTGGCACTTTTCGGCCCAATGCCTGCTACGCCAGGTACTTTCGAGCTGCTGATCCCCGCCAGCCCCCAGTAGTCCGGCAGTTGCTCTGGCTTTACGCCAAACTCCTGGGCAATAAACGGCGCGTCCAGCCAGCGTTTCTGGAAGTAGTCACGGATGCGAATGGTCGGCGATAACAGCTGGCAGTAGCCTTTGTCGGTGGAAACGATAGTCGCCTGATGGCCTGCGCTTGCTACTTTCACCGCGAGGGTGGCAGCGAGATCGTCTGCTTCACTTCCTGCTGAACCCCAGCAGCGTACGCCACGTTTCTCAAAGACGTTGCGGATGGCGTCCATCTCAGCATGCAGATCGTCGGGCATTGGGGAACGTCCGGCTTTGTAATCCGGCAGGCGCTGATGCCGCCAGCCCTGGTTGCGGGCTTCATCATCAAAAACCGCCACGGCGTGCGTCGGGTGGCTGTGCACGATGAGCTGTTCAAGCGCGTGCAGACAGGTGTCAGCGCAGGGGGAACCCTGAACCGCGTGAATACGGCGAATCAGATTGAGTGCATCGACGATAAGCAGATGTACGGCCATGAGTACCCTCCTTGATAGCAAGGCGCTTAGGGTAACATCCGGGGAAAGATGAGGCTATGTAAGCAGTAAAAACGGGAAGATGCCTCGCAGAACGAGGCATCTTAAGGGGCTTAATCGCAGGTGACAATCTTCATCGCCAGGCCGCCGCGAGAGGTTTCGCGGTATTTGGCGTTCATGTCCTTGCCGGTTTCGTACATGGTTTCGATAACCTTATCGAGGCACACGCGGGGCTCGCTGGTACGGCGAATAGCCATACGCGCAGCGTTCACGGCTTTCACCGATGCAATCGCATTACGCTCGATGCAAGGCACCTGAACCTGGCCTGCCACCGGATCGCAGGTCAATCCAAGGTTGTGTTCCATGCCGATTTCTGCGGCAATACAAACCTGCGTAGGGCTTCCGCCCAGCAGTTCCGCCAGACCCGCCGCAGCCATCGAGCAAGCTACGCCGACTTCACCCTGACAGCCTACTTCCGCGCCGGAAATGGAGGCGTTCATTTTGTACAGTGAACCAATCGCACTGGCGACCAGCATGTAGCGTGCCAGAGAGTTAGCGTTCACTTCACGAATGAACTTGTCATAGTAGGCCAGCACCGCCGGAACAATGCCACAGGCACCGTTGGTTGGCGCAGTCACTACGCGACCACCCGCCGCATTCTCTTCATTCACGGCAAGTGCGAACATGTTAATCCAGTCAACAACCGCCATGGGATCGCTGGTGGTTTTGTCCTGGCTGACCAACATACGACGGAGTGCGGCAGCACGACGAGGTACGCGGAGTTTGCCCGGCAGCACACCTTCGGTGGTGATCCCACGCTCGATGCCCGACTTCATTACGTCCCACACCGCGGCGAAGTGCTGTTCCAGCTCTTCTTTGCTGTGCAGTGCCAGTTCGTTCTGCATCATCAGGCCGGAAAGGGAGAGCCCTGTTTCCTGGCAGTGACGCTGCAAATCGGCTGCGGTTTTGTACGGATAGGGCACAGCAACCGGTGCCTCGTTACTCTGCCCAAAATGGTCTTCATCGACAATAAAGCCGCCGCCGATGGAGTAATACGTCTGGCTGTAGACCGCTTTCTCACCGCTCAACGCAGTAATGCGCATGCCGTTTTCATGCAGGGAAAGATTGTCGGCATGGAAATTCATGCACCGATCGACAGGAAACTCGACTTCGTGCTGACCGTTTGCCAGCAGCAGGCGGCCGTGAGTGTTCACATCCTGGATAAAAGCGGGGATAGCATCGATATCGACGGTATCCGGCAGATTACCCGCCAGACCCATGATAATGGCGATGTCGGTGTGGTGGCCTTTCCCGGTCAGAGAAAGTGAGCCGTAGACATCGACAACCACGCGGGTGGTGTCGTTTAAGATCCCGCGTGCAATCAGGTCGTCCGTGAATTGCTTGCCCGCTTTCATTGGCCCCACAGTGTGTGAGCTGGAAGGACCAATGCCGATTTTGAAAATATCGAATACGCTGATCATGATGCGTCCATTGCTGTAAAGAAAAGAGCCGCCCTCAGGCGGCTCGGGGAATTAACCGAACAGGGAGTAGAAAATCGCGGAGATGGCGATGAGGCCCATGATGACCACAAACACGTTGCTGATGTGGCCGCTGTATTTGCGCATCGCAGGGACTTTCTGAATCGCATACATCGGCATCAGGAACAGGATCATCGCGATGATTGGGCCGCCGAGCGTTTCAATCATACCGAGGATGCTTGGGTTCAGGGTCGCCACAATCCAGGTGGTCACCAGCATGAACACAGCAGTCATCTTGTTCAGACGGCTCACTTCAATGGTTTTACCGCGGCTACGCAGAGATTTAATCACCATCCCGTTGAAGCCTTCACGCGCGCCCAGGTAGTGGCCGAGGAAGGATTTGGTGATAGCGATAATCGCGATGATCGGGGCCATCCACGCAATCAGCGGGGCGTTAAAGTGGTTCGCCAGGTAAGACAGAATAGAGATGTTCTGCTCTTTCGCGGACGCCAGGTCTGCCGGAGAGAGGCTCAGCACGCAGCTGAACACGAAGAACATCACGGTCAGTACCATCATGATGTGAGCGAAGGCCAGAATTTTGGAGCACTTCTTCTCGGCATCCTGACCGTACTCTTCACGTTTCGCCACGGCGAAAGAGGAGATGATCGGGGAGTGGTTGAAGGAGAAGACCATCACCGGGATCGCCAGCCACAGAGTCATCCACAAACCGTTGCCGGTGGCGTTAGCACTGCTCAGTGACAGGGTTTCCAGCGCTGCGCCGTTCCACTGTGGGATCAGGTAGCAGGCCAGCAGCATCAGGGCCACCACAAACGGGAACACCAGGATGCTCATCGCTTTTACAATCATCTGCTCACCGAAGCGCACGATAGTCATCATGCCGACAATCAGGATCAGCGACAGAATGGCGCGCGGTGGAGGGGTCATCGCCAACTGGTGAGTCATAAAGCTCTCAACGGTGTTGGTGATAGCCACGCTGTAAACCAGCAGGATCGGGTAAATCGCGAAGAAGTAGAGCAGGGTAATCAGTTTGCCTGCGCCAATACCGAAGTGCTCTTCCACGACTTCAGTGATGTCTTCGCCCGGATTTTTACCGGATAACACAAAGCGAGTCAGGCCACGGTGAGCAAAATAGGTCATCGGGAAGGCAATAATCGCCATGATGATCAGCGGGATCATTCCGCCAACCCCGGCGTTGATTGGCAGGAACAGTACGCCTGCGCCAATCGCGGTGCCATAAAGGCCCAGCATCCACATAGTATCCGTCTTACGCCATCCGCTACGGCTCTCAGCCGAAACGAGGGTGCTGGTTTGAGTGGTTTCCATCTGTATCTCCTGGAGGAAGCAATTTGTCAGTTTTTTAGTCAAATCCAATGAATAAGTGGCTGACGGTAAAATAAATTCGTGCAAAACGGGCGTTTTTTATGATTTTTACCCGTATCTCTATGGGGGCGGAAAGATACATTTAACTCATCAATGTATCAGTGATCATGATCCCAAATGCGATAAAACACTTTCTGAGCGTTACTTATTAGACCATCAGTCTGGTTTTATGCGGTTAGGTAAAATTTAAGGGCGTGAAGGCTACCATTTTCAGCGTACGCAAGGGAAGTTAAGGGGCGCTGAATCAGATTTTATGCGGATTAAAGCAGGCTAAATAGCGGTTTTATGCGACTTAATATAATTTTGATGAATATTTATCGCAGTAAATGAACGGATAGTGTTTCTTATCTCAGCAAAAGATAAGGGCGGCTTATTGGCCGCCCTCGGGTGTTGTTCAAAACATCAGGAACAGATTTCGTAGCAAGGGATGTAGGCGGAGCCTGGCAGCTTCATACGGTGCTGCGCCACGAAGCTTTGCAGCAGGTTGTCCATTCTGCGCATCATGTCGCTGTCACCGTGGATTTTATACGGTCCATGCTCTTCGATAGCGCGAATGCCCACTTCTTTGACGTTACCGGCTACGATGCCCGAGAACGCTCGGCGCAGGTCGGCGGCTAACACTTCCACTGGCTGATCCGGATACAGCTTCAGGTTCGCCATGTTTTCGTGCGTCGGTTCAAACGGCTGCTGAAGATCGGGCGCGATACGCATCGACCAGTTGAAGCTATACGCATCGCCGGTATCACGACGGTTCTCTTTCACCAGCGGCATCGCTTTCTTCATCTGACGCGCCACTTCTGCCGGGTCATCCACGATAATGCGATAGTGACGGCGAGCGGCTTCACCCAGCGTATGGACGATGAAATCATCCAGCACGCGGAAGTAATCGGCGCTCTCTTTCGGGCCGGTGAGGATCAGCGGCAGTACCTGGTTTTTATTTGCCGGGTTCATCAGAATGCCCAACAGATAAAGCAGCTCTTCCGCGGTACCGACACCGCCCGGGAAGATGATTATCCCGTGGGCGATACGGACGAACGCTTCCAGACGCTTTTCGATATCCGGCATGATGATCAGTTCATTCACCAGCGGGTTTGGCGGCTCAGCGGCAATGATGGACGGTTCAGTCATGCCTATAAAACGCCCTTCTTTATAACGCTGCTGAGCGTGACCGACCGCCGCACCTTTCATCGGGGCTTCCATCGCGCCCGGGCCACAGCCGGTGCAGATATTCAGTTCGCGCAGACCAAGCTGAGTGCCAACGCGACGAGCATACAGATACTCATTTTCATTAATTGAGTGACCGCCCCAGCACACAACCATGCTCGGTGCTTCCCCAACGTGCAGCGCCCGGGCGTTACGCAGGATGGAGAACACCAGGTTGGTGATGTGGGTTGAACTCTCAAGGTCGAGATTAGGGAAACGAACGGTGTTATGGATTTGCCCGTAAACGAACAGAATATCGCGCAGGACGGCAAACAGGTTGGCCTGAAGAGAGCGAATAATACGTCCATCGACGAAAGCGTCTTCTGGCGGATTGATCAGTTCCAGTTTTACGCCGCGCTCGCGACGCAGCACGTTAATCTCAAAATTCTCAAAACGGGAAAGCAGCTCTTTACTGTTGTCGGTGAGACTCCCTGAGTTAAGCACTGCCAGTGAACAGTTGCGGAACAACTGATAAAGGTCGCTGCTGGCATTGCTTTTCAGCATATCAACTTCCAACTGCGACAGCATATCCATTGAGCCAAGTGGGCTAATATGTGTAATCAAGTGAACTCCTTACGGGACGAGTATCGTCTTCCCTGTTGATTACAATAGCCTTGCCTGTCTGATTTCCACAAGAAAAAGCACGGTCGAAACCGTGCTTTATTTTGCAATGATTTATGTTACTGGCGAACCAGTCGCCCGATGGCGGGAACGAAATCGGTGTTACTGCGCCAGGGGTTAATATCCAGTCCACCGCGACGGGTATAGCGTGCGTAAACGCTCAGGCTTTCAGGCTGGCAGAAGCGCTGGATGTCGCTGAAAATGCGCTCCACGCACTGTTCATGGAACTCATTGTGGTGGCGGAACGAGACCAGATAGCGCAACAGTTTTTCTCTGTCGATTTTCGGTCCACGGTACTGGATCTGCACAGAGCCCCAATCCGGCTGATGAGTTATCAGGCAGTTCGATTTCAGCAGGTGGCTGACCAGCGTTTCTTCTACAATCTTGCCACTGGCCGCATCCTGCAAATAATCGGCGCTAAATTCATAGCTTTCAATCTCGATGTCCTGATCGTCGATGCAGGTGCCATGGAAGTGCGCAATCGGCTGACCTTCAATTTCATCCAGTCGATATAAGGCGACGGTCACTTTACCTTCGGCGCAGGCGCTGAGATCGCGTTCCAGCGTGGAGCGGACGGCTTCCCAATCGGCAAAGCGTGTCTGATTGAAACTGTTGAGGTAGAGCTTAAAACTTTTCGATTCCACCAGATTCACGCTGGTATCGCTCAGTTCCACATGGCCGACGGCGACTTGCGGTAAGCCTTTGGCGTTGAGCCAGGAGAGTTCATAGAGCGTCCAGATATCGCCGCCGTGAAACGGCAGGGCATCAGCACGCAGACCCAGCGGATCGCGATTCAGGCTACGTGGAACAGCTTGTAGCAGCGTTGCATCGTACACATCACGGTAATCCGTTGATTTACCGAGCGTCAGGCCAGAAAGCGCCTGATGATTTTCATAAGAGGACATGTTTCACCGTCATAAAGCAGGTAGACTATCAGGATGAGTTTATCCTGGCTGACCTGGAGAGAGAAAGCAGTGGAACCACAAACCGCAGAAGCCTTAGACGCTTTTACCCAACGTTTTTGCGCGGCATGGCAGCAGCGTGATGGAACGCCCGCTCGCAGCGAAGACCTTTACGGCGTGCCATCACCTTGTGTGGTGTCGACCAGTCAGGATGCTGTTTTTTGGCAACCGCAGCCATTCAGCCCCGCGTCAACACTTGAAGCGGTTGAAAGGGCGTTGGACATTGTGGTACAACCCCCGCTTCAAACTTATTATACCACCCAGTTTGCGGGTGATATGCCGGCCAGGTTTGGTGAGCGTCAATTGACGTTATTGCAAGTCTGGAGCCCGGAAGATTTCCAGCGTGTGCAGGAAAATCTGATTGGTCATTTGGTCACACAGAAGCGCCTTAAATTATCGCCGACGTTGTTCATCGCCACGCTGGACAGCGAACTGGACGTCATCTCGGTGTGCAACCTGACGGGCGAAGTGGTGCTTGAAACACTCGGCACCCGTAACCGCACCGTCCTTTCTGCCTCCATTGCGAGTTTCCTGACTCACCTCGAGCCTGTTCTGTAATCCATATGCCTGGGGTTCTTGTGAGAGATCTCTTACACGCATTGTGAGAGATCGCCCCCGTGTAAGACTGACATTGCCGCTGCGCTTGTGCGTCAACCTTCATAAATCAACGAGTTACCTCGCAAATTCGAAAGTTTCGTATGAAGATAATCTTAAAGTGTTCACTGTAAGAGGCTTGTAAGACGAGGCGGAATAGAGGATTCTATACACGTCGACAGGGAACGCGACAACGAAACGAACATCAGGATGATGACGTTTCAGGCGGATACACCAGGATGGTGCTACAAGGAAGGCTTTCAGGATGAAAGCGAAAGGATAGCGTAGGACGCGCAAAGGACACCTCCAGGATGGAGAACGAGAGCCGGTCAGGATGCCCGGTGGATCAGGAAGATCAGGACACACTTACGGATAAGTCTAATCGCATCGGGGTGGTGCGAGCAGGATGCAACGGTTTACGGATGAACAGGTCAGGAGACCACAGGAAAAGTTGTCACGGATGAGCAGGGAGCACTAAAAGTAGCTGGATTGCTGCGAAACGAACCGGGAGCACTGTGAAAACAGTGCTCCCTTTTTTTATTTCTCGCCGCACTGGTGGTATTCTCCGCCGCAGATTTTCATTCGATGTTTCTTTCGAGGTTTCCATGACTCATCACGACAGTGTCCGCCTGCGTTTGCAGGCCATTGAAGCGCAATTACGCGAGCATCAGCACTGGCAGGATCTTCCGCCAGACGCCAGCGTATTTGAAAGCACGCAACCCTTCTGTATGGATACTCTTGAGCCGCTGGAGTGGCTGCAGTGGGTGTTGATCCCTCGCATGCACCAGCTTCTCGACAGTGAACAGCCGCTTCCGCAAAGCTTCGCCGTGATGCCGTATTACGAAATTGCCCTTGAGGCGAGCCATCCGTTTCGCGCCATTATCCTGCCAGAGCTTGAACAACTGGACGCTCTGTTCGCAGGCGACGACGACTGATGCTGGAGATCCTCTATCAGGACGAATGGCTGGTCGCGGTCAACAAACCTTCTGGCTGGCTCGTCCATCGCAGCTGGCTCGATCGTGACGAGAAAGTCGTAGTGATGCAGACCGTGCGTGACCAGATTGGCCAGCATGTTTTTACTGTTCATCGCCTTGATCGCCCGACATCCGGCGTTTTGCTGATGGGGCTTTCCAGCGAAGCGGGTCGTTTGCTGTCGCAGCAGTTTGAACAGCACCAGATCCAGAAGCGTTATCACGCCATTGTGCGTGGCTGGCTGATGGAAGAAGCGGTACTTGATTATCCGCTGGTGGAAGAACTCGACAAGATCGCCGATAAATATGCTCGCGAGGATAAAGACCCGCAGCCAGCGGTGACGCAGTATCGCGGGCTTGCCACGGTTGAAATGCCGGTAGCAACCGGACGTTACCCCACGACGCGCTATGGCCTTGTCGAACTGGAGCCGAAAACCGGCCGCAAGCACCAGTTACGCCGCCATCTTAGCCATCTTCGTCACCCGATAATCGGCGACAGTAAGCACGGCGATTTGCGCCAAAACCGAAGTGCGGCGGAGCATTTTGGTTGCGATCGGTTAATGCTACATGCAAGCGAACTGCACCTTACGCACCCGTTCACCGGCGAACCGCTGGTTATCCGCGCCGGGCTGGATGACGTCTGGATGCAGGCATTGTCACATTTCGGCTGGCGCGGGCTTCTCCCTGCCGTTGAAAGGGTTGAGTTTACCTCTGACAACCGTCAGGATGAGATCATAACCGAATGATTCAGGGAGAAAAGTAATGGCAGACGTAGGCATTTTTGTCGGCACCATGTACGGAAACGCACTGCTGGTGGCGGAAGAGGCGCAAACCATTCTTAGCGCTCATGGTCACAAGGCGCAGGTGTTTGAAGATCCTGAAGTGGGCGACTGGGAAAAATATCAGGGCAGCTATGTGCTGGTGGTCACGTCCACCACGGGCCAGGGCGATTTGCCGGACAGCATTGTGCCGCTGTATCAGGGCATTCAGGACATGTACCAGCCCCATCTGCGCTACGGCATTATTGCGCTTGGCGACAGTACTTATTCCCATTTTTGCGGCGGGGGGAAGCGCTTTGACGCGCTGCTGCAGGAACAAGGTGCGCAGCGCATTGGTGAAATGCTGATGATTGATGCCAGCGAAGATCCTGAACCAGAAACCATTTCCAACCCTTGGGTTGAACACTGGGCGACGTTGCTCAGCTAAATGATGTTGCCCTTGTGAAAGGGCAACCCTGCTTATCCCAGCATCTTCCGCGCTTCGCGGGTCACATTGTCCATCTCATCCAGCAGTTCCAGAAATTCCGGCTCCATCTCCTCCGGAGCAATACCGTCCCGCAGTTGCCCTTCGATAAGGTGACACAGATTTTTCAGCCTTGGCACACCGCTGTAGCCGCAGCTCCCGTGAAGCTTATGAATGGCATCGACCAGTTTTTCAGGTTGCTCGCCGACAAGCTGCTCTTCCACTTTGTTACGCACTTCAGGCAGGAAGGCGATCAGCATCTGCAACATATCGCGGGCAAGATCAGGCTTATTGGCCGCCTGGCGTAACGCCAGCGACCAATCGAGCGTGGTATTGATATTGACCGGTGGCTGCGGCTCTGACGTGTCAATCAGTGGGACGGTCATGCCGGGTTGATAGCGATGGAGCAGATTACGCAGCTTGCTCTCTTCAATCGGTTTCGCCAGATAGTCATTCATCCCGGCGCTCAGCAATTTCTCTTTTTGCCCTGCCATGGCGTGAGCTGTCACGGCAATTACCGGCGTCTGCTGCTGGTGAGGCAACTGACGAATCAGCTCGCAGGCGCGAATGCCGTCCATATCCGGCATCTGAATGTCCATCAGGATCAGATCGAACTGTTGCTGTTTAGCCTGTTCGATGGCGGCCTGGCCGCTGTCACACAGCTCGACATTCTGCACCTGATCTTCCAGCAAGGCGCCTATCAGTTTCAGGTTGGCAGGATTGTCGTCAACGGCCATGACCGTCATGCCCAGACGACGATCGCTGCTTTCCCGGGAGACCGGCAGATGATTGCTGCGGCAATACTCGGTTAACGCCGGGAGCAAACGCGTCGACGTCAGCGGCTTGAGCAAGCAGCCAGCAGCGCCGTTTTGTTTGAGTTCTTCAGCATTCACCTGTGCGTGGCAAGGCAGCGCCAGCAGCAGGAAATCCGTCATGGTGTGTGCGCGTGCCAGTTTGTCTGAATGCATGTTCAAATCACGCATCGAAACGGGAACGGCGATCAACAGAATATCGTAGTGATCGTCTGGCAAGGCAGAAAACGTCGGGCTGTAGACCACGTCCAGCGGTGTGGTGGCCAGTAAGTCCATGGTGCATTGCGCAGCGGCGGCATTGGCTTCCACGTAGGCCAGCCGCTTGCCGGCCAGGCACGCGGTCATGGGGCCTTCAGAGACGACGTTCGGGTTCAAATCCAGACTGATGAAGAACCAGAAAGTGGAGCCGCGATTTGGCTGGCTGTGGAAGGAGATATCCCCGCCCATCTCTTTGACCAGCTTCTGGGTGATAACAAGACCTAACCCGGTACCGCCGTGACGACGTGAAATGCTGGCATCTGCCTGGCGGAAAGCCTGGAACAGCCGCGACTGATCCTGTTCCGGAATGCCAATTCCGGTATCGCGGATTTGCACTTCAATCTGCACTTTGTTGTTGCTCAGAGAGCGTTTCTCGACCAGCACATCAATGTTGCCGTGCTCGGTAAACTTGATGGCGTTGCCGACGAGGTTGGTGATGACCTGTTGCAGACGCAGAGGATCGCCAATCACATTGTCCGGCACGTCATTTTTAATATTCAGCGTGAGCTCAAGCCCCTTGTCATGGGCGGAATGCGCCAGCAAGGTGACGACTTCATCGAGCGAATTGCGCAGCGGGAAAGGAATGCTTTCCAGAATCAGCTTGCCCGCTTCCAGCTTCGAGAAGTCCAGCACGTCGTTAATGATGGTCAGCAGGTTGTTCGCTGAGCGCTCAATGGTGTTGAGGTGATCGCGCTGCGTGGAGTTAAGATCGGTTTTCAGCGTCAGGCGCGTAAAGCCAATCACGCCATTGAGCGGCGTGCGCAGCTCGTGTGACATGTTGGCAAGGAACTCTGATTTAATACGCGCGGCTTCCTGTGCGCGTTTCTTGGCAAGATCCAATTCGACGTTCTGGATTTCCATCTGTTCAAGCGTTTCACGCAGGTCAGACGTGGCCTGGTCGACGTTGTGCTGCATCTCTTCATGATAGGCCGCGAGCGACATCGCCATCGAGTTGATGCCATTTTTCAGCATATCGAGTTCGCCGAGCATAAAGCCTTCCACGCGGCTATCAAGCTGCCCACGTCGAATTCTGTCGACGGTATTCACCATATTGCGAATCGGGCCGGTGACATCCCGCATCAGTCGCCAGCCAAAGATGAGTGCGATGCCAATGCAGAACAGCATCATCACGCTGGAGATAAAGATCTCTTTGTATTGCTGCAGCCGCACGGATTTGAGATCCAGCTCCAGCGCCACGTAGCCCAACATATTGACCGGCGTTTTGGCTTCCGACGTGGGTGATTCATCCGGCGAATAGCTTTCCGAGATAATGGGCGTGCGTAAGATCATCAGATCGCCGCTGCGAATGACGCTCAATCGGCGTGGCAGCGGGGCGCCTTTCGGCAGCTGGAGCTCGCTGGGATCAAGATGATAGTTCGATGTCACAAACAGCCTGTTGTGCTCGTCGTACACCGAAATGGCCCGCACGATGTCGGAATGGCGGCGGTGCAGGACGCTTATCAGCTGACCGATTGACTCGCGGTTTTGTAAGTTCATGCCATATTCACTGGAGACCGCAAGCGGCTCAATGATGCTGGCACCGGCGTCTTCCAGTTGGCGCTGCAGGTCGTGATAGCGGTGAACGACAAAGAAGATGCTGAGCAGCAAACCGATAAGGACGGTCGGGGCCAGTATCAGGATCATCATGCGCGCACGCAGGCTGTAGTTGGTCATGGAGGTCCGTTATGGGAGAATCAGGGTTAACACACTACGTTTGAGAAAACTCTCTACAATGGCGCAATTCTACTCTGCAAAACGCCGCGTGACGACGCGCGAGATCATAACCGTGACGGTAAGCGACCTTGACCCTTTTGGCCAGGGTGTGGCTCGTCATCACGGTAAAACGCTTTTTATCAACAGCTTGCTGCCGGATGAGCGCGCTGAAATTAAGATTATCGAAGATAAAAAACAGTATGCTCGCGGACAGGTAAAACGGCGTCTGAACGACAGTGCTGAGCGTGAAACGCCGCGCTGCCCTCATTTCGGCGTGTGCGGAGGCTGTCAGCAGCAGCATGCGAGCGTAGCCCTTCAGCAGCGCAGCAAGCAGGCGGCACTGGCCCGTTTGATGAAACACGAAGTGGATGCCGTGCTGTCGGCATCGCCGTGGGGCTACCGTCGTCGCGCTCGTCTTAGCTTGAATTATCAGCCAAAGACCCAACACTTGCAGATGGGTTTTCGTCAGGCTGGCTCCAGCGATATCGTTGAGGTCACGCAATGCCCCGTTTTGGTGCCCACTCTTGAAACATTAATCCCGGCCGTGCGTGATTGTTTATCTTCGCTGAAAGGCGCTCGCCATTTAGGGCATGTGGAACTGGTGCAAGCTGATAATGGCCCGTTGATGGTGTTGCGCCACACCGCTCCGCTTTCTGCCGCCGATAAAGCAAAACTGGAACAGTTTTCGCATACTCACCAGCTTGCGCTGTGGCTGGCACCGCAAAGTGAAACGATTGAACAGGTTAGCGGCGAAGCGCCCTGCTATCACTCAGACGGGCTACGCTTAACATTCAGTCCGCGGGATTTTATTCAGGTCAATGATGGCGTTAATCAGCTGATGGTCGACACCGCGCTGGCGTGGCTGGACGTGCAGCCTGGCGATCGCGTGCTGGATTTGTTCTGCGGCATGGGCAATTTCACCCTGCCGCTGGCGAAGCGGGCGGCAAGCGTCGTTGGCGTGGAAGGCGTGCCAGCGCTGGTTGAGAAGGGCCAGCAGAATGCGACACTTAATGATTTACCCAATGTGACATTCTTTCATGAAAATCTGGAAGAAGATGTCACGTTGCAGGCCTGGGCAAAAAACGGGTTTGACAAAGTTTTACTCGATCCTGCCAGAGCGGGCGCACCGGGTGTGATGCAACATGTCGTAAAATTGGCCCCGCAGCGGGTGGTGTATGTATCCTGTAACCCGGCAACGCTGGCGCGCGACAGCGAGGTATTGTTGGCCGCAGGCTATCAAATTCAGCGTCTGGCAATGCTGGACATGTTCCCGCACACTGGGCACCTGGAGTCGATGGTGCTGTTTGAGCACAAATAATGAATCAAGGCTTGTCGACTTCGACAGGCCCGGTCCCTAAAGGAGAGGACAATGGTTGCGGTACGCAGTGCACATCTTAATAAAGCTGGAGAGTTTGATCCGGTCAAATGGATAGCAAGCCTGGGCATTTCCAGCCAGCCGTCGTGTGAGCGCTTAACCGAGACATGGACATATTGTCGCGAACAAACTCTCAACCATCCTGAGGCGGATATCGTGCTGTGGCGCGGCGTCGAGATGGTTGAAATCCTCTCCATGCTGAATATGGATATCGATTCACTCCGTGCCGCGCTGCTTTACCCGCTGGTGGTCAGCGAAGTGGTGAGCGAAGAGAAGCTGGAGGAAACCTTTGGCAAATCGGTAGTCACGCTGATCCACGGCGTGCGGGATATGGCCGCGATTCGCCAGCTGAAAGCAACCCACACGGATTCGGTGTCGTCAGAGCAGGTGGATAACGTTCGCCGGATGCTGCTGGCAATGGTCGATGATTTCCGCTGCGTGGTTATCAAGCTCGCCGAACGCATTGCCCATCTGCGCGAAGTGAAGGATGCGCCGGAAGACGAACGCGTTCTGGCCGCGAAGGAATGTACCAATATCTACGCGCCGCTGGCGAACCGCCTCGGCATCGGTCAGCTCAAATGGGAGCTGGAAGATTACTGCTTCCGCTATCTGCATCCGGCGGAATATAAGCGAATCGCCAAACTGCTCCACGAGCGCCGCATCGACCGCGAACACTACATCGATGAATTCGTCGGTACGCTGCGTGCCTCCATCAAAGAAGAAGGCGTCAAAGCCGAGGTTTACGGGCGTCCGAAGCACATCTACAGCATCTGGCGCAAAATGCAGAAAAAGCATTTGCAGTTTGATGAGCTGTTCGACGTGCGCGCCGTGCGCATTGTCGCCGAACGCCTGCAGGACTGCTACGCCGCTCTCGGTATTGTTCACACCCATTTCCGCCATCTACCGGATGAATTTGACGATTACGTTGCCAACCCGAAACCGAACGGCTATCAGTCGATTCACACCGTGGTGTTAGGCCCGGGCGGCAAAACGGTTGAGATCCAGATTCGTACGCGCCAGATGCACGAAGAGTCTGAACTGGGCGTTGCGGCGCACTGGAAATACAAAGAAGGTTCAGCATCTGGCGGCAGCCGTGGTCATGAGGACCGCATTGCGTGGCTGCGTAAGCTGATTGCCTGGCAGGAAGAGATGGCGGATTCGGGCGAGATGCTCGACGAAGTTCGCAGCCAGGTGTTTGACGATCGCGTCTACGTGTTTACGCCAAAAGGCGACGTGGTGGATTTGCCTGCGGGCTCCACGCCGCTCGACTTTGCCTACCACATTCACAGTGACGTGGGGCACCGTTGCATCGGCGCGAAAATTGGCGGTCGCATCGTGCCTTTCACCTATCAGCTGCAAATGGGCGATCAGATTGAGATCATCACTCAGAAGCAGCCTAACCCAAGCCGTGACTGGCTGAACCCGAACCTGGGCTACATCACGACGGGCCGCGGTCGCTCCAAGATCCAGGCCTGGTTCCGCAAACAGGATCGCGATAAAAATATCCTCGCCGGGCGTCAGATCCTTGATGACGAGCTGGAACGTCTGGACATCAATCTGAAAGAGGCGGAGAAGCACCTGCTGCCGCGCTACAACTTCAACGAAATGGAAGAGTTGCTGGCGGCGATTGGCGGGGGTGATATCCGCATCAACCAGATGATCAACTTCCTTCAGGCGCAGTTCAACAAGCCGAGTGCGGCGGAGCAGGATGCGGCGGCGCTCAAACAGCTACAGCAGAAATCTTACAACCCGCATCAAAACCGCAAGAAAGACGACGGTCGCGTGGTGGTGGAAGGTGTCGGTAATCTGATGCATCACATCGCACGTTGCTGCCAGCCGATACCGGGCGATGAAATTGTTGGGTTCATCACACAAGGCCGCGGAATTTCCGTGCACCGCGCGGATTGCGATCAACTGGTGGAGCTGCAATCTCACGCGCCGGAACGTATCGTTGATGCGGTATGGGGTGAAAGCTATTCCGCTGGCTATTCGCTGGTGGTGCGTGTTCAGGCCAATGACCGTAGCGGTTTGCTGCGCGATATCACTACCATTCTCGCCAACGAGAAAGTGAACGTGCTGGGCGTGGCCAGCCGTAGCGACACCAAACAGCAGCTCGCCACCATCGACATGACCATCGAAATCTACAACCTGCAGGTGCTGGGCCGTGTGCTCGGCAAGCTGAACCAGGTGCCCGATGTGATTGACGCTCGTCGTTTACACGGCGGCTGACTTTTTCCCCTCACCCTAACCCTCTCCCCAAAGGGGCGAGGGGGATCGGTTTTCTCCCTCTCCCTTGAGGGAGAGGGCCGGTGTGAGGGAGTAATCTCAAATTTAGCAAGGATCCCCCATGACCCAAATCGACCGCCTGCTTGGCATTATGAAACGCCTGCGCGACCCGGAAAACGGCTGCCCGTGGGATAAAGAGCAGACGTTTGCCACCATCGCGCCCTATACCCTCGAAGAGACGTACGAAGTGCTGGATGCTATCTCCCGCGAAGATTTCGACGATCTGCGCGGCGAACTGGGCGATCTGCTGTTCCAGGTCGTTTTCTACGCCCAAATGGCGCAGGAAGAAGGGCGCTTTAACTTCGATGATATTTGCGCGGCAATCAGCGACAAGCTGGAACGTCGTCATCCGCATATTTTTGGTGATGCGACCGCTGAGAACAGCACGGAAGTGCTGGCACGTTGGGAAGCCATCAAAAGCGCTGAACGTGCTGAAAAAGCACAACATTCAGCTCTGGACGACATTCCCCACAGCCTGCCTGCGCTGATGCGTTCGCATAAAATCCAGAAGCGTGTTTCTGCTGTTGGTTTTGACTGGACATCCCTGGGCCCGGTCCTCGACAAAGTGTATGAAGAAATCGACGAAGTGATGCATGAAGCCAAACAGGCTGTCATCGATGAAGCGAAGCTCGAAGAAGAGATGGGCGACCTGCTGTTTGCGACCGTCAATCTGTCTCGTCATTTGGGCGTGAAAGCCGAAACCGCGCTGCAAAAAGCGAACCTCAAGTTCGAGCGCCGATTCCGCGAAGTTGAGCGCATTGTTAGCGAGCGAGGCCTGGAAATGACCGGGATCGACCTCGAAGCGATGGAAAGCGTGTGGCAGGAAGTAAAACGACAGGAAACTGATCTCTAACGCTTTTTTGCGATCAAGCGCGATTTGTGTGATTTTTAAAATGACAAGCGCTTGATTTACGTCAAAAACATTTACCCAAAAGGGGCTATTTTCTCACTCCTTATCTTTGCCTGAGCCAGAGAATGGAGAGCGAGAATGAATGTTTGTGGCGTTCGCCGTGTTCGGGTATACTACTTTCCCGTCCTGGTTATTCCATCGTTTCACCCTAACTTCTCAGGTTCAGCATGACAACGAACTATATTTTTGTGACCGGCGGGGTCGTATCCTCTCTGGGTAAAGGCATTGCCGCAG
>NZ_JBOFIN010000139.1:0-13463 GCF_051650185.1 Scandinavium sp. | reverse complement strand
CCAAAACCGTTGATACCTACTTTGATAGTCATATATTCCACCAGCTATTTGTTAGTGAATAAAAGGTTGCCTGTAAAATTACAAAAACCTTACGCAGCGTCAAGCGGAATCGTGTCAATCATTGCGACAAATCAATCCTATGCTTAGCCTTTGCACGATTGACTGCCTCACTCATCCTTTGGGCCGAATTCCATATGAGGGCTGCGCCCGGAATTTTAAAGGCCAGAAGAGATAAAAATGTGATTTTGATCACGATTATCGGGCTGTCCTTTCGCAACGACTAAGTTTAGAACAAAAGTTCGCACTTCATTGTTAATGTTTTGTTAGAATCGGGGCCGTAAGCCCGTTTTTATCCCGCGAGAAGTGAGCAAATGGCGAATAAACCCACTCCCGAAGAGCTCGAAAGCAGCTTAAGTGAAATGCAGTTTTACGTGACCCAGAAGCACGGTACCGAGCCGCCTTTTACCGGGCGTCTGCTGCACAATAAGCGTGACGGTATCTACCATTGCCTGGTTTGCGATGCGCCGCTGTTCACCGCCGAGAGCAAGTATGACTCAGGCTGTGGCTGGCCGAGTTTTTATGAGCCCGTTAGCGACACGGCAATTCGTTATCTGAATGACTACGCCCACGGTATGCAGCGCACGGAAATCCGCTGCGGAAACTGTGACGCGCATCTAGGTCACGTGTTCCCGGACGGCCCGCAGCCGACAGGGGAGCGCTATTGTGTGAATTCAGCTTCATTGAGTTTCACCGATGAGCAAAACGGTGACAAAACCAAAGGCTGAAGAAACGATTCAGCAAATTATTCCTGAGGAGCACCGCAGATCGTGGAAATCGAGCAAATTATCGACGGCATGACCGAGGAAGTTTATCAGCGTCTGGCGACGGCTGTAGAGCTGGGAAAATGGCCTGATGGCGTCGCGTTAACGCCGGAGCAAAAAGAGAACAGCCTGCAACTGGTGATGCTGTGGCAGGCACGCCACAACACGGACGCCCAGCACATGACTATCGACACCAAAGGTCAGATGGTGATGAAGAGTAAGCAGCAGCTCAAAGAGGATTTCGGCATTGCGCCGAAGCCGATTGCGACGCTGAAAATGCAGTGAGCATTTTGCCCAGCGGCGCTAGCGCTTACAGGGCCTACACAGGGCTTTGAGCCAGGCAGGCCCGGTAAGGCGTAGCCGCCACCGGGCAAAAAAGTGTTATCAGTGTTTGATACCCAGCGACGTCGCCAGCTGCTTCGCTAACTGGTTATTGTCATCCGCGCCATACTCCCAGAACATCGCGCCACCAAGTCCTTTTTCCTTGATGTACTGTGCCTTCAGGTCCACAGAACGTGGGTTCTCATACGACAGGGCAAACAAATCTTTCCCCTCCGCTGATTTCACCGACAGCCACGGTACCTTAGCCTGATCGTCCCAGTGTGCGGTAAAGCGTTTTTGCGGATCGTTAATCAGCTTGCCGACGATGTCGTTGTACTTCACGTAGGTGTCCTTGCTGAGATCAAACCCAAGTGAACGGAACAGGTCGGTTTCCTGTTTGCTGAAGTACGGCTGAGTCGCCGGGTTTTTCGCTGCATCTGGCTTGCTCCAGTCAATGCCGGGCTCAGTGGCGCGTTTTGGCACGCGGCCATAGAAACCTATCCCGAGATTCATTTGTTCCGGTTTCAGCCCGGCGGCAAGGTAGTTATTCACCACAAAATCAGCGCTGTATTTATCCGCTTCGGCCACGGTTGGCCAATGGCTGGAGTCATACAGGTTTGAGTTGAAGTACTGGGTGCCGTACGCCATGTCGTAGGTCATCAGGTTGATATAATTCAGGTAAGGCGCGATGGCCTTCACATCGACCCAGCTTTTCGGGCTTTCAGCATTGGCGCCTACGGCGATAGTTACCATTTTATGTTTTGGCAAAGCCGCGCGCAGCTCTCTGAGCAGGGCGGTGAAGTTGTCTTTGTCTTCAGGCTGCTTATCCACCAGCCCCCACGCGCCGTTGACCGGATATTCCCAGTCAAGATCGATGCCATCCAGGCCATAGGTGTTCACCACCTCTTCAACAGAACGGATAAAGACGGCACGACTTTCTTTGCTGCCCGCCGCGCCAGAGAAGCCACGAGCGCCCCAGCCGCCAACGGAAAGCAGCACTTTGAGGTCTGGGTTCTGCTTACGTAATTCAGGGATCTTGTGCAGATCGGCGATGACCTTCGGCGACAGCCAGATCTGGTGCAATTTGCTGGCGTCTTTCAGGGCTTCATTGGTTTCACCCGCTTCGCTGTTGTAGATCAGGCCGAAGGAGTAGTTGAGGTGGGTTATCTGGCGGACATCGAGCTTATCGATATCACCACCAGGCCCGGCGGTGACGTCGCCACCGCCGTTAAAATAGCCGACCGACATCAGGTCAGCGGCGAAAACCGACGAGGTGCAGATCAGGGGCAGGGCTGCCAGAACAGGCAATACTTTCATAAATCATCCTCTTTGACTGATAAAAAAGACCGACACGCCACACAAGGGCGTGGCGAAAAAACAGCCTGAGAAGAGTAGCATTACCGTTTCGTTAAAACTGCGAAGGCGCTTCAGGTTTTGCGGCTCAAAAGTCCTTCGGCAGATACTTAATATCAATAAGTTTTCCCCAGCGGGTACTAATATACTGACGCTTTCTCCAGCGTATATAAGATTCTCAGAACGCTGCTCTTGGAGATACGGGTTCTTTCCGTGATAAAGCGTTGGGCGTTGATTGTTCTTCTGGTCTCTGCCGGGATCGCCATTAACAAAATTAAGTGATACCTGATGATTCGATAATGATTCAACGAACCGTTAATCAGCGCGTCGCGTCGAGTGGCATATAATGAAAACCAGGCAACCAGACGGCTAATATTAACCCAGAGTTCGGAGTGCTCGCCAAATTGTTTTAAATGCCGTGACTGGACCCGGAATCCTTTACACTGTGTCTCCGGATAGATCTGATATATTTTTTCATCAAGCACTGCATCAACCAGGCCATAAATAGCCATTCGGCTTTCGGATGCCTGGCTGGTGAATAGCGGGAAACGATCGGTCCGGCGGAAGATGGTATAAACACCTTCACGAATAAAATAGATATAGTCAATGCTGTCATTCGGCATTTTTCGTTCGTTTAATACGAAAGGTTCATGCCACGGAGAGAGGAGATGGTAAATCTGTTCAATCGTGGGCACCGGGCGAAGGGGTTCACTGTCGGAAGCGAGGAACTCGCCAATTCGGACCGCCATAGGGCTGGTCTCCCTGTTTTTTTTCTACTATGAGCTAATTCAATAATAGTATTCCTTAGTATAAATAATGTGAATTGTTCTCAGCTTATTTTCCCGGGCGGATCACATTTTTCAACCGAAATGGTTTTATTCTCTACTTATTTGTCATTGCCGTTTTCAGCGCCTTTACCAGAAATTAACAACTTTGCTTAGCTGACAAAAGTTATTTATTGGTGCGGAATTATCCCGTTGCTATCTTAATGCGGAATTCAAAACTTAAGCGCGCTGCCTTTATCATAAAACGATATCATTTATGTCTAATAAGGAAATAGCAATGGCAAAAACGTTAACGCTGACGGCAGTTGCCGCAGGCATTATGCTGGCCTTTTCTGCTGTCGCAGCAGAGAATAAGCCTCTTCAGGCTGCCCCTGCCTATACGGCGGAGCAAACAAAAGGCGTTGTGATCTGGAATGATGAAAATACGTCAGTAGGTTTATTAGGATCGGTTCGTCTGTATGCGAAAACAGATTCAAAAAATACGCAAAGCCATAATATTCAGAATAACGATACCCGTTTTGGGGTAGCGATCCGTCACAATCTTGATGCTTACGGCAACTATGCCGCCGGCTATTTTGAAACCGGAATGCACGGTTTCGATTCTGCGACCAGCGACCAGGGCAACGATCTCTATACCCGCCAGGCTTACGTCGGGGTGGGGAACAGCGATATGGGCGTGGTGACCTTCGGTAAACAGTACGCCCCGACCGACTGGGGGCTGGGAATCGATACCACCTACGCCTGGGGCGGTAAATCAAAACATGATAAATCAGGGATGTCGACGGACATCGTCAACTCCTCCGCCGTCTATTACTACAACGACAACAATCTTACCTTTGGGGTGATGGGACAGGGCAACGACACTGTGGACGGCATTGAGTTTGCCAACTATGGCGACGGTGGCCCGAATCTGCAGGACGCCTATCGTGATGGCGCGGCGACCGTTCACGGTGGCGCAGTGGCTGCTCTCCAGTACCGCTGGGATAACGGCTTCTCCGTTTCCGGCGCATTGGGCTGGAACAACTACAGCGTCGATGGCGGCAACAGCAGCGTCTGTACCGCCGTGTCGGCTAACACCTGCATTCCGATGACTATCTCGACGGGCCCAGCCTATGACGGCCAGACCTACTCGTCCGGCCTGAACCTGAAATACACCACGGATATTGGCGGGATGGCGTGGTACAACGGCGCTCAGGTGACGTATTACGTCAACGAGGTTGACGATGTGCTTGCGGCTTCCGGCAGCAGCCATACCGACGACAGTGAATCGGTGATGGGGCTGGAGTACAACTCCCAGCTGAAATTAACGCCAGAGTGGAGCATTTACGCCGACTTCAGCTGGCTGCAGGGCGGCGGGGCGATGGACGGGCAGTATTTCCAGTCAACGGTGCTGGGGACTGACTACTGGATTGGCTCTCACGCAGTGACCTACATCGAGTACAGCTATCAGAAGAGCTGGGGCCACGTAGATGAATCCTTCAACATCGACGACCACCTCGCTGCGGTTGGCCTGCGCGTCTACCTGTAAGGCAAAAGTATTACCTTCCTTGGGCTTACCAGTGCACTTTTCTTTCCGCTTAGCCACCTTCGGGTGGCTTTTTTTATCACCGCAGAGCGGCTGAATTCAGGCCTGAGTTTCCTGCCAGTCGGCAAAGGTATACAGCGTGGCGCCTTCTGCGGCCATTTCCATAAACGCTTCGACGCTGTCCTGTGGATGGATATTCACCCCGCGACAGCCATCGGTAATAACGTTGACTTCATAACCCAGCTTCAGCGCATCAAGAACAGTGAACTTCACGCAGTAATCCGTTGCCAGCCCCATCACAATCAGTTCAGTGACTTTTTGCGCACGTAGCCACTCATCAAGGCCGGTTTTCTGGCGATGGCCGTTGTCGTAAAAAGCGCTGTAGCTGTCGATGTTTGCCGCTTCGCCTTTCGGAAAAACAATATCGATGTGCTGGCTGTTGAGCAGCGGGTGCAGTTCAGCGCCTTCGCTGTTCTGCACGCAGTGATCGGGCCAGAAGGTTTGCGGCAAGCCATCCAGCTCACCCTGAGAATAGGGATCAACGCCATGTTGACTGGCGAAACTGCCGTGATTAGCGGGGTGCCAGTCCTGGCTTGCGACAATGGAGTCACCGCGAACCAGACACCAGTGGATCATCGCATTGGCAATCTCCACCGTGCTGTCGCCTTCCGGCACGGCCAGTGCGCCTCCGGCACAAAAGTCATTCTGGAGATCAACCAGTAACAGCGCTCTTGCGTTCATCGCCTCTCCTTACTCGTCGGGCGTCAGTTCACCACGCAGATTCTGCCGCATTGCGGTGCGAACCGCGTCAGCATTCAGGCCCTGCGTTAACAGATAGTGTAGCTTGGTCAGGGTCGCTTCTACGGTCATATCGAAGCCGCTGACCACGCCTGCCTGGGCGAGGGCATTGCCGGTGGCGTAACCACCCATGTTCACTTTCCCGGACATGCACTGCGTCAAATTGACGACCACAATGCCGCGCTGGCTGGCTTCCGCCAGCTCTTTGATGAACTCACCGCTTTGCGGAGCATTGCCCACACCATAGGAGCGCAGAATCAGGGCTTTCACCGGCTGGCGCAGGAAGTTGCGCACCACGTCGGCGGAGATCCCCGGATAAATGGTCACCACGCCAATGGGCTGCGGGGTAATAGGATGCACAATCAGATCGCCAGTGCCGTGCGGTGCAGGCGGTGTGCCGAGACGACGGATGTGAATCCCGGCTTCCAGCAGCGGTTGCAGGTTTGGCGAGGCGAATGCATCAAAACCATCGGCATGAGCTTTGGTGGTGCGGTTGCCGCGATACAGCCGGTTATTGAAGAACAGCGTGACTTCGTTAATCGGGTAGTTTGCTGCCACATACAGCGCGTTCAGCAAATTGATTTGCCCGTCAGAACGTAGCTCCGCCAGCGGAATTTGTGAACCCGTCACAATGACGGGTTTACCGAGATTCTCCAGCATAAACGACAGCGCAGAGGCGGTGAACGCCATAGTGTCCGTGCCGTGCAGGATCACGAAACCGTCGTAATCATCGTAATGCGCCTGAATATCGTCGGCGATATGCTGCCAGTCTTCCGGCGTCATATCCGAGGAGTCCATCAGGGGCTGGTATTCGTGAATGGTAAAGTCAGGCATTTCCGGGCGGTGGAATTCCGGCATCAGCGCCAGCTGGCGTTGCAGGTGACCTGAAACCGGGATGTACCCGTGTTCAGAACGTTGCATACCGATAGTCCCGCCGGTGTAGGCTACGTAAATCGATTTCTTTTGCATGATGAGTGACTGAATTTTAACTAAAAAAATCCCCTCCGGTGGAGGGGATGCGAATTAGCGTATGTTAGCGCAGGTCAGGCAGAACGCATAACGGTTCTGTGGATCGTTGAAGGCGGCAAGCTTATCGCCTTCCTCCTTGACTACGCTTGCGGCGGTGACCAGCGGGGCGGGCAGATAAGCCTGCAGCGCCTGTGGCAATGCTGCGCGGACAGAGCCGCTCAGGCTATCGATAACCATATTGAAGAACGTTGGCTCTTCCTGATAGTAGTCGATATGCCACTCTTTCAGTTTCGCCAGCTCCGCGGCTTTCGCGACGGCATCGTCGAAATCACCGAGGCTATCCACCAGGCCGTTGGCTTTGGCATCCTGACCGGTCCAGACGTGGCCCTGAGCGATTTTATCCACCTGTTCTGGCGTGCTGTGACGAGACTGCGCCACCAGAGTGATAAAGCGCTTATAGCCGTTCTCGATGCTGAGCTGCATCATGTCCTGCACTTCCTGCGGCAGCGCTTTGGTCATCGAGATATCCGCCAGTGGGGACGTCGACACGCCATCGGTGTGCACACCAATGGAATCCAGGCTGTTTTCAACGGTGTTAATCACGCCGAAGATACCGATGGAGCCGGTCAGGGTGCTGGCATTCGCCACGATGTAATCTGCCGGAGTGGAGATCCAGTAGCCACCGGAGGCCGCCATCCCGCCCATGGAGACGACAACAGGTTTGCCTGCCGCACGTGCAGCCGCCAGCTCAGAGCGAATCACTTCCGAGGCGCTCACGCTGCCGCCAGGGCTGTTGACGCGCAGCACAATGGCTTTCACTTTCGGATCCAGACGGGCATCGCGAATTTGCGAGGCGGTGGTATCGCCACCTACGTTCCCCGGGGTTTCCTGACCGTCAATAATGGCACCGTTGGCGAAAATGACCGCCACGCTTGCGCCAGTATCAGCCGGGGTTTTCAGGTTGTAGTCGTAATAGCTGACTGCCCGATAGTTGTTATCCGCTTTGCTCCAGCCAAACTGCTTGGTCAGCGCTTTTTCAACGTCGGTGTTTGACGCCAGCTGATCGACCAGTTTGCTGTCCAGCGCATATTTCGCGGTGTCGCCATCGACTTTACGTAAACCGTCCAGCACGCCTTGCGCGCCAGGGAAAATCTGTTCAGCCGTGGTCTGGCGGTTTGCCGCAATGGTATTCAGATAGTTTTGCCACAGCTCGCCAATCCAGCGGCTGTCTGCCTCGCGTGCGGCCGGGGACATATCGTCACGGATAAACGGCTCAACGGCAGATTTGTACGTCCCGACGCGGAACACATGGGTGGTCACTTTCAGCTTATCGAGCAGTGATTTGTAGTACAGCCCGTTGGTCGCAAAGCCGTGAAGATCGACCGTGCCCTGCGGCGACAGATAGATTTTGTTGGCGAAGCTGGCGAGATAATACTGAGCCTGGGTGTAGTCATCGCCCACGGCATACACCGGTTTGCCGCTGTCGCGGAATTCGCGCAGCGCTTTACCGATATACTGCATGGAAGGCTGATCGCCCCCGGCAAAGTTTTTCAAATCCAGGACGATACCGGTGATATTGCGATCGTCTTTGGCCTGGCGAATCGTCTGAACGATATCAAACAGGGAGTTTTCCTGCAGGCGGTCGGAGCTGGCACCCAGTAACTGGCGACTGATGGCGCTGATTTTACTGCTGGTTGACGGTTTATCGACCACCACGCCGGTGAGATCCATCAGCAACGCGCCGCGGCCCGTGCTCTCAGCTGTACTGCTGCTCACCTGCATCCAGATGCCAACGCACACCAGCACCAGCAGAATAAAGAACAGGTTCAGCACCAGTTCGCGAATAAAGTTCAACAGACGCCATGTCCATTTAAAGAATCCGGCAATGATTCGCCAAAGGGTTCGCATGTTTTCTCCCTGCCTGAATGAATAGAGGTCCGCCCGCGAAGGCGCGACGTGTGGCTATCCTAAAGACACCGCCGCCGGTTGTCAGCAGGAATCGGCGCCCGCGCTGTAACAAAATCTGCTTCCATGTTAATTTTGTGAAAATCCCTGTAACCCGGAGATAAGTAATGGATGCACTTGACCTGCTCGTCAACCGCCGCAGCGCTTCACGCCTGGCCGAGCCCGCCCCACAGGGCGAACAGCTGGAGAATATTCTCCGTGCCGGACTGCGAGCCCCCGATCATGGCACGCTCACACCCTGGCAGTTTTTTGTGATTGAAGGCGAAGGGCGCGAGCGTTTCAGCCAGCTTCTTGAGAAGGGCGCAGTTGCCGCTGAACAGGATGAAAAAGCTATCGAGAAAGCCCGCAACGCGCCGTTTCGCGCACCGCTGATCATCGCCGTGGTGGCGAAATGTCAGGAGCACCCCAAGGTGCCGATGTGGGAACAAGAGATGTCTGCCGGTTGCGCCGTGATGGCAATGCAAATGGCGGCCGTGGCGCAAGGTTTTAACGGGATCTGGCGCAGCGGCGCATTAACTGAAAGCCCCGTTGTCCGCGATGGTTTGCAGTGCCGTGAGCAAGATAAGATCGTCGGTTTCCTCTATCTGGGCACGCCGCAGCTGAAAGCGTCCTCCAGTATTTCCGTGCCGGACACCACGCCGTTTGTCGTGCGTTTCTGATTTTTAGTCAGAAATAAAAGCCAGGAGCAATCTTCTCTCCCTCTCCCCGCGGGAGAGGGCCGGGGAGAGGGGGACGCTCCCGGCCCTGATAAGGCTTATTTCTGAGCTTTCGCAAACTCGTCTTTGGCTTTCTGCAATTGCTGCTGGAACGCCGGATTGGTGTGCAGCGTGGCAACCACCGCTGACCCTACGATACGCGCCGCATCCACATCACTTTGCCAGTGGTAACCACAGATAACACGGCTTTGGCCCAGATCGAATCCGCGTTTCAGGATCTCGTTCTGACGAGTCGGGTTTATCTCTGCCAGCACTAACGCGGTCGCCCAGCCAATCGACGTATGGCCTGACGGATAAGAGCCGTTTTTCGCCAGTTCATCCTGCTCTTTGGTATTGCAGGTTGGCACGCCATAGAACGCAAACGGGCGAATGCGCATATATTTTTGCTTCGCCGAACGGGTGGCAAGGTCGCCCGCATCTTCGATCATATTGGTCAGCAGTTTATGCAGCTCAGGGCTGTCCTTCGCAGTTATTGGTGAACCAAACGCCGCAGAGAACGCATTCGCCACGCCGCCACTGCTCAGGTTCGCATCTTCCGCTGCCTGCTTACCTCGCTCGGTATTACGCTGCAGGCGGCCTTGTTCGTACATGGCCTGATCGTTCAGGAACGCGATGCTGCCCACTTCCGGTGGCGGAGGCAGAAGGGCAAGGCTGTCGATAGCCTGGGCGTTTTTCAGGTAATAGAGGTCAGGTTTGGTGGTGGCATCATTGCCAGACGGCACCAGCGCAAAGGCATTCACAGAGAACAAACTGGCGACGCAAAACGCCAAAAGACTTTTTTTCATCGAGGTTTCCTTTCGTTATCGAATCGTCCCAAACAGGCTGTAACATTTCTGTCATAAACAGTAGAAAGAAAAACGGCGCAGAAAAAATTGCGGTACCTCGCAAAATTGCAGATACATAAGAATGGTGAATGTATTAAAGCGGCGCACGATGCGAGGGATTGCGCGGATAGTGAGCAACAGCGCGCGATTTCAGACTGTCACACTTATCACCCACGCAAATGGGCGCTAACATAGCGGGATTGCAATGACAGGAGATGTCCATGAGCGAGCAAGCCATTCGTTTGACGCAATACAGCCACGGAGCCGGTTGCGGTTGTAAAATTTCCCCCAAAGTGCTGGAAACCATCCTTCTGAGCTCCCAGGCGAAGTTTGTCGACCCGAACCTGCTTGTCGGCAACGAAACCCGCGACGATGCGGCGGTGTATGACTTAGGTAACGGGACGTCGGTTATCAGCACCACCGATTTCTTCATGCCTGTCGTCGACAATCCGTTCGATTTTGGCCGCATCGCTGCCACCAACGCCATCAGCGACATTTTTGCCATGGGCGGGAAGCCGATCATGGCGATCGCCATTCTGGGCTGGCCAGTCAACACCCTTGCGCCAGAAATCGCCCGTGAAGTCATTGAGGGCGGGCGCTTTGCCTGTCAGCAGGCGGGTATTGCTCTGGCCGGTGGGCACTCCATCGATGCGCCTGAACCTATCTTTGGCCTGGCGGTGACGGGCATTGTGCCAACGGAACGCGTGAAGAAAAACAGCACGGCGCAGGCCGGATGTAAGCTGTTTCTGACGAAGCCACTCGGCATCGGCGTGCTGACCACCGCAGAGAAAAAATCGCTGCTCAAACCTGAACATCAGGGGCTGGCGACGGAAGTGATGTGCCAGATGAATATCGCTGGCGCCGCTTTCGCCAACATCGACGGTATTAAAGCGATGACCGATGTCACCGGGTTTGGTCTGCTCGGGCATCTCAGTGAAATGTGTCAGGGCGCAGGCGTGCAGGCGCAAATTCGTTTTGCCGATGTGCCAAAACTGCCGGGTGTTGAAGAGTACATCGCTCAGGGCGCGGTGCCGGGCGGCACTTCACGTAACTTCGCGAGCTACGGCCACCTGATGGGCGAAATGCCGGAAGCGTGGCGTAATCTGCTGTGCGACCCGCAAACGTCCGGTGGTTTGCTGCTGGCCGTCACGCCGGAAGCAGAAACAGAGATGAAAGCGACAGCCGCCGAGTATGGCATCACCCTGACGGCTATCGGCGAGCTGGTGGCCGCGCGCGGTGGACGTCCGATGATCGAGATCCGCTAACCCCATGCGTTTGTTTATCGCGGAAAAACCGAGTCTGGCTCGTGCCATTGCCGATGTGCTGCCTAAACCGCACCGCAGAGGCGATGGCTATATCGAATGTGGTAACGGCCAGGTGGTCACCTGGTGTATCGGCCATTTACTGGAACAGGCGCAGCCGGATGTTTACGACAGCCGTTACGCGCGCTGGAACCTGATGGATTTGCCGATCGTCCCGGAAAAATGGCGGCTGCAACCGCGGCCGTCAGTGACCAAACAGTTGAACGCGATCAAGCATTTGCTCGGAAAAGCCACTGAAGTTATCCACGCAGGTGACCCGGACAGAGAAGGGCAGCTGCTGGTGGACGAAGTGCTGGATTATCTGGAGCTGCCCGCCGAAAAGCGCCAGCAGGTGCAGCGCTGCCTGATTAACGATCTCAACCCGCAGGCGGTAGAGCGTGCAATCTCACGTCTTCGTGCGAACAGCGAGTTCATCCCGCTGTGCGTATCTGCGCTGGCTCGCGCCCGGGCTGACTGGTTGTACGGCATCAACATGACGCGCGCTTACACCCTGCTTGGCCGCAACGCAGGCTATCAGGGCGTGTTGTCCGTGGGCCGCGTACAGACCCCGGTGTTGGGCCTGGTGGTGCGTCGCGACGAAGAGATCGAAAATTTCGTCGCAAAGGACTTCTTTGATGTTAAAGCGCATATCGTCACGCCAGCCGATGAGCGCTTCACCGCCACCTGGCAGCCAAGTGAGGCGTGCGAACCGTATCAGGATGAAGAAGGGCGTCTGTTGCATCGTCCGCTGGCCGATCACGTGGTCGCCCGCATTGCCGGGCAGCCTGCGATGGTCACCGGCTATAACGATAAACGGGAATCAGAACCGGCTCCGCTGCCGTTTTCGCTGTCAGCTTTGCAGATTGAAGCGGCGAAACGCTTTGGTTTCAGCGCGCAGAACGTGCTGGATATCTGTCAGAAGCTGTACGAAACCCACAAACTGATCACCTATCCGCGTTCCGACAGCCGCTATCTGCCGGATGAGCACTTTGCCGGGCGCCAGGCGGTGCTCAATGCCATCGGCATTCATGCGCCGGATTTGCTGCCGCAGCCAGTGGTTGACCCGGAAATTCGCAACCGCTGCTGGGACGATAAAAAGGTCGATGCTCACCATGCGATTATCCCAACCGCACGTAGCTCTTCGGTGCGTCTGACCGATAACGAAGCGAAAGTGTACGAGCTGGTCGCCCGCCAGTATCTGATGCAGTTCTGCCCGGACGCGGTGTTCCGCAAATGTCAGATTGATCTTGATATCGCCAACGGCAAGTTTGTCGCCAAAGCGCGTTTCCTTGCGGAAGCGGGCTGGCGCACGCTGCTGGGTAACAAAGAACGCGATGAAGAAAACGATGGCACGCCGTTACCCGTCGTGGCGAAAGGCGATGAACTGCTTTGTGAAAAGGGTGAAGTGATAGAGCGCCAGACACAGCCTCCGCGTCATTTCACCGATGCAACGCTGCTGTCGGCCATGACCGGGATCGCGCGTTTCGTTCAGGACAAAGATCTGAAGAAGATCCTGCGAGCGACTGATGGACTCGGCACCGAAGCCACGCGCGCGGGGATTATTGAGCTGCTGTTTAAGCGCGGTTTCCTGACCAAGAAAGGACGCTACATTCACTCGTCGGAAGCCGGACGGGCGCTGATCCATTCGCTGCCGGAAATGGCCGGTCGCCCGGATATGACCGCGCACTGGGAATCCGTGTTAACGCAAATCAGCGAAAAGCAGTGTCGCTATCAGGACTTCATGCAGCCGCTGGTCGGCACGCTGTACGATTTGATTCAGCAGGCCCGCAGCACGCCGGTGAAGCAGTTCCGGGGCTTAATCGCGCCAGGCGGCGAGCAGCCGAAGAAGAAGAGTTTCAGCAAAGCGAAAAAGAAAAAGCCGGCAGAACCTGAGGCGAGGTAAAAGCAAAACGGCAACTTTCGGGTTGCCGTTTTTAGTGTTTGCTCCGGCTTTGTTGAATAAATCAGATTTCGGGTAAGTCTCCCCGAAGCAGGTTGTGTTTTCAGGCAATACGCACGCTTTCTGGCATACCTGCTTTCGTCATTTTGTTCAGCGCTCGCACCATGGCCATTGCCTCCGCAACC
>NZ_JBOFIN010000138.1:0-16307 GCF_051650185.1 Scandinavium sp. | reverse complement strand
TGCGCAAACAGGACATCATTTTTGCCATCCTGAAGCAGCACGCGAAGAGTGGCGAAGATATCTTTGGCGACGGTGTGCTGGAGATTCTGCAGGATGGATTTGGTTTCCTCCGCTCCGCAGACAGCTCCTACCTCGCCGGCCCCGATGATATCTACGTTTCCCCCAGCCAAATCCGCCGTTTCAACCTCCGCACAGGTGACACCATTTCCGGTAAGATTCGTCCTCCTAAAGAGGGTGAGCGTTACTTTGCTCTGTTGAAAGTTAACGAAGTTAACTACGACAAGCCGGAAAATGCGCGTAATAAAATCCTGTTCGAGAACTTAACGCCGCTGCACGCGAATTCTCGTCTGCGTATGGAACGTGGAAATGGCTCCACCGAAGATTTAACGGCTCGCGTACTTGATTTGGCGTCGCCAATCGGTCGTGGCCAGCGCGGCCTGATTGTTGCCCCGCCGAAAGCCGGTAAAACCATGCTGCTGCAAAACATCGCACAGAGCATTGCGTACAACCACCCAGACTGCGTGCTGATGGTCCTGCTGATTGACGAACGTCCGGAAGAAGTGACCGAGATGCAGCGTCTGGTTAAGGGTGAAGTGGTAGCTTCCACCTTTGACGAACCCGCTTCTCGCCACGTTCAGGTTGCGGAAATGGTTATCGAGAAGGCGAAGCGTCTGGTTGAGCATAAAAAAGACGTTATCATTCTGCTCGACTCCATCACTCGTCTGGCTCGTGCCTACAACACCGTCGTACCGGCTTCCGGTAAAGTTCTGACCGGTGGTGTGGACGCTAACGCCCTGCATCGTCCGAAGCGCTTCTTCGGTGCGGCACGTAACGTGGAAGAGGGCGGCAGCCTGACCATCATCGCGACGGCGCTTATCGATACAGGCTCCAAAATGGACGAAGTTATCTACGAAGAGTTTAAAGGCACCGGTAACATGGAGCTCCACCTCTCTCGTAAGATTGCTGAGAAGCGTGTCTTCCCGGCTATCGACTACAACCGTTCCGGTACCCGTAAAGAAGAGCTGCTCACCACTCAGGAAGAGCTGCAGAAAATGTGGATCCTGCGCAAAATCATCCATCCAATGGGTGAAATCGACGCAATGGAGTTCCTCATTAATAAGCTGGCGATGACCAAAACCAACGACGATTTCTTCGATATGATGAAGCGTTCGTAAGTCTTCTGACGCTGATAAATGCCACGCAGTCGCGTGGCATTTTTGTTTTTAGCGCACGGCGATCAAACCGGCGAAAAAGGCCCATAAGGGATGAGTTTTTTGAGGTGTTAGGGTTGATGTCGTCATTTCTGGCTAAAATTACAACAATCCCCTTAAAACTCAGTCGTATTCCTCTTCAGGCGAGCGGCTATCGTGAGTATACTTTCGCTAATAATTTTTCCAGAGAGCACCAATTGTGAATTTACTGACCGCCAGTACTGATCTGATCAGTATTTTTTTGTTCACAACCCTGTTCCTTTTTTTCGCCCGCAAGGTCGCTAAAAAGGTCGGACTGGTGGATAAACCCAACTACCGTAAACGTCATCAAGGATTGATCCCTCTGGTTGGCGGCATCTCAGTGTATGCAGGGATATGCTTCACGTTTGCAATCGTTAACGCCTACATACCCCATGCCATGCTCTATTTGGCCTGCGCGGGTGTGCTGGTATTCATTGGCGCACTGGATGACCGATTCGATATCAGCGTAAAAATCCGGGCGACTGTTCAGGCGTTGATAGGCATTGTCATGATGTTTGTCGGCAATCTGCACCTGATGAGCCTGGGCTATATTTTTGGCTCATGGGAGCTGGTTTTAGGGCCATTCGGTTATTTCCTGACGTTGTTTGCCGTCTGGGCCGCGATTAACGCCTTCAACATGGTCGATGGTATCGATGGCCTGCTGGGCGGACTTTCCTGCGTGTCCTTTGCCGCGATGGGCCTCATCCTGTGGTTCGACGGGCAGACCAGCCTCGCGATGTGGTGCTTTGCGATGATCGCCGCGATTGTGCCTTACATCATGCTCAACCTTGGCATTCTGGGCCGTCGCTATAAAGTCTTCATGGGTGATGCTGGCAGTACCTTAATCGGCTTCACCGTCATCTGGATCCTCCTGGAAACCACGCAGGGGAAAACGCACCCGATTAGCCCGGTCACGGCGCTGTGGATTATCGCGATCCCGCTGATGGATATGGTGGCGATAATGTATCGCCGTCTGCGCAAAGGGATGAGCCCGTTCTCTCCTGACCGCCAGCATATCCACCACCTGATCATGCGTGCAGGGTTTACCTCCCGGCAGGCATTTGTGCTTATCACCCTCGCGGCAGCGCTGTTAGCGGGAATTGGCGTGTTGGGCGAATACACCCACATTGTTCCTGAATGGGGCATGCTGATCCTGTTTTTAGTGGCGTTTTTCCTGTACGGCTACTGTATTAAACGTGCATGGAAAGTGGCGCGCTTTATCAAACGCGTGAAGCGCAGAATGCGCCGTAAAAGTACGACACGTCCAACCTAACCCCAACAATCTGGAAGAGCGATGACACAACAATTACCGGGAGCAAACTCAGTGAACGCTGAAAATGAACTGGATATTCGCGGTCTGTTTCGTACGTTATGGGCGGGAAAACGCTGGATTGTCGGCATTGCATTTCTGTTTGCTCTGATTGTGCTCATCTACACCTTCTTCGCCCGGCAGGAGTGGAGCGCGACGGCGATTACCGATCGCCCAACGGTGAATATGCTGGGCGGTTACTACTCTCAGCAGCAGTTTCTCCGCAACCTGGACATTAAAGCCAATCTCGCCTCCACCGATCAGCCTTCGGTGATGGATGAATCCTACAAAGAGTTCATCATGCAGTTGGCTTCCTGGGATACCCGCCGTGAATTCTGGCTGCAAACGGATTACTACAAACAGCGTAAATCGGGCAATGCCCGAGCAGATGCTGCGCTGCTTGATGACCAAATCAACGACATCGTGTTTACCCCGGGCGATGTGCTCAAAAACGTCAACGACAGCGTGAAGCTGGTCGCTGAAACGGCACCGGATGCCAACAACCTCCTGCGCCAGTATGTGGCGTTTGCCAGCGAGCGTGCCGCAGGCCATCTGAACGATGAACTGAAAGGGGCCTGGGCGGCGCGCACCGTGCAGATGAAAGCTCAGGTGAAGCGTGAGGAAGAGGCCGCACAGTCAATCTTCGACAGACGCATTCACAGCGTTCAGGAAGCGTTGAAAGTGGCTCAGCAGAACAATATCTCACGCAGCGAAACCGATGTGCCGGTGGGCGAACTTCCTGATTCTGAACTCTTCCTTCTGGGGCGTCCGATGCTTCAGGCGCGTCTGGAGAATCTGCAATCCGTCGGTCCGGAATTTGATCTCGACTATGATCAAAACCGGGCGATGCTGACGACGCTGAGTGTAGGTCCAACCTTAGACAGCCATTTTCAGACCTATCGTTATTTGCGTACGCCAGAAGAACCGGTAAAACGCGACAGTCCTCGCCGCGTCTTTCTGATGGTGATGTGGGGCATTGTGGGGGCTCTGATTGGCGCAGGTGTTGCGCTGGCTCGTCGTCGTCCTCAGTAACAGCACCATCCTGATGAAGGCGTAAGCCTTCATCGTCTACCAAAGAGAATCGATGTGAAAGTACTGACCGTATTTGGCACACGTCCGGAGGCGATCAAGATGGCGCCGCTGGTTCATGCGTTGGCAAAGGATCCTCATTTCGAGGCGAAAGTTTGCGTCACCGCACAGCATCGGGAAATGCTGGATCAGGTGTTAAAACTGTTTTCCATCGTGCCTGACTACGATCTCAATATCATGAGCCCGGGACAGGGGCTCACGGAGATCACCTGCCGAATTTTGCAGGGGCTAAAACCGGTACTCGAATCCTTCAAACCCGATGTTGTGCTGGTACATGGCGACACTACTACGACGGTTGCTGCAAGCCTTGCAGCGTTTTACCAGCGCATTCCCGTTGGGCATGTTGAAGCCGGTTTACGCACTGGCGACCTTTATTCGCCGTGGCCGGAAGAAGCCAACCGCACGCTGACCGGTCACTTAGCGATGTACCATTTCGCGCCAACGGAAAATTCACGCCAAAATCTGCTGCGTGAAAACCTTTCTGACCGCAACATTTTTATCACCGGCAACACGGTGATTGATGCCTTGCTGTGGGTTCGCGACAGAGTGCTCAGCGATGAGGCATTACGCGCAAACCTGGCCGAACGCTACCCTTTCCTGAATCACGACAAAAAATTAATTCTGGTCACAGGCCATCGTCGGGAAAGCTTCGGGCGTGGATTTGAACAGATTTGCCAGGCGCTGGCGGAAATCGCCGCAGCGAATCCGGATGTGCAAATTGTTTACCCGGTGCACCTCAATCCGAATGTCAGTGAGCCGGTTAACCGAATTCTGGGCCATGTGGACAATGTCTTCCTCATTGAGCCGCAGGACTATCTTCCTTTCGTCTGGCTGATGAACCGCGCCTGGCTGATCCTCACTGATTCCGGTGGGATTCAGGAAGAAGCGCCTTCTCTTGGCAAGCCAGTACTGGTGATGCGTGAAACCACAGAACGCCCGGAGGCCGTTGAGGCGGGCACTGTGCGCCTGGTGGGCACCGACCGTCAGCGTATTGTTGATGAAGTCACGCGTCTGCTAAGAGACAAAGAGGAGTATCAGGCCATGAGCCACGCCCATAATCCTTATGGCGATGGACAGGCCTGCAGCCGCATTTTGTCAGCCCTTAAAAACAATCAGGTAACGCTATGAGTTTTTCGACCATTTCTGTGATTGGCCTCGGCTACATCGGCCTGCCGACGGCAGCGGCATTTGCCTCACGGCAAAAGCAAGTGGTAGGTGTGGATATCAATCAGCATGCGGTGGACACCATTAACCGCGGTGAAATTCATATCGTCGAACCCGACCTTGATAAAGTCGTGAAAGCGGCGGTTGCCGGGGGCTATCTCCGGGCCAGCACTTCGCCCGTTGAGGCCGATGCGTATCTTATTGCCGTGCCAACGCCGTTCAAAGGCGATCACGAGCCGGACATGGCCTACGTTGAGGCCGCCGCTAAATCCATTGCCCCGGTGCTGAAAAAAGGCGCGCTGGTGATTCTGGAGTCCACCTCACCGGTGGGGGCGACAGAGCAAATGGCGCAGTGGCTGGCTGAACTCCGCCAGGATTTGAGCTTCCCGCAGCAGGCGGGTGAACAGGCTGACGTCAATATCGCCTACTGTCCGGAGCGTGTGTTGCCAGGGCAGGTGATGGTGGAACTGATTAAAAACGACCGCGTGATTGGCGGCATGACGCCGGTATGTTCTGCCCGCGCCAGCGAGCTCTACAACATCTTCCTCGAAGGTGAGTGCGTGGTGACGAACGCCCGCACGGCGGAAATGTGCAAACTGACCGAAAACAGCTTCCGCGACGTTAACATTGCGTTTGCCAACGAGCTGTCGCTGATTTGTGCCGATCAGGGCATCAACGTCTGGGAACTGATTCGCCTCGCGAATCGTCACCCGCGCGTGAATATTTTGCAGCCGGGTCCAGGCGTGGGTGGGCACTGTATCGCCGTCGATCCCTGGTTTATCGTCGCGCAGAACCCGCAGCAGGCGCGCTTAATTCGCACTGCCCGCGAAGTGAACGATCACAAACCCCACTGGGTGATGAATCAGGTCAAAGCCACCGTTGCAGACTGTCTGACCGCCAGCGGTAAGCGTGCTGCTGACGTTACCATTGCCTGTTTTGGTCTGGCGTTTAAGCCGAACATTGACGACCTGCGTGAAAGCCCGGCGATGGAAATCGCAGAACTCATTGCCGACTGGCACAGCGGTGAAACGCTGGTGGTGGAGCCGAATATCCATCAGTTGCCGAAACAGCTGGCCGGGAAAGCGACCCTGGCAACCCTGCAGGATGCTCTCGCCAGCGCCGATGTGCTGGTGATGCTGGTTGATCATCAGCAGTTCAAAGCGATTGATGGCAACGCTGTCGCTCAGGCGTTCATCGTCGATACCAAAGGAGTCTGGCGTTGAAAAAAATCCTGATTACCGGTGGGGCGGGCTTTATCGGTTCCGCCGTGGTGCGTCACATCATCAATGACACGACTGACAGCGTAGTGGTTGTCGACAAGCTGACCTACGCCGGTAATCTTGCCTCGCTGGCGCCCGTCGCACAAAGCGAGCGTTTTGCTTTCGAGCAGGTTGATATTTGCGATCGCCAGGCGCTGGATCGGGTCTTTGCTCAGCATCAACCTGACCTGGTGATGCACCTGGCTGCGGAAAGCCATGTCGACCGTTCGATTGACGGCCCGGCTGCTTTTATCGAAACCAACATTGTCGGGACTTATACGCTGCTGGAAGCAACACGCGCCTGGTGGAATCAGCTGGAGGCAGCAAAAAAGAACGCCTTCCGTTTTCATCACATTTCCACGGATGAGGTGTACGGCGACCTGCACGGCAGCGATGATTTCTTCACTGAAACAACCCCTTATGCGCCGAGCAGTCCTTACTCCGCTTCAAAAGCGGGAAGCGACCATCTGGTTCGAGCGTGGCTGCGTACCTACGGCCTGCCCACGTTGGTGACTAACTGTTCCAACAATTACGGCCCTTACCATTTCCCGGAGAAGCTGATCCCGCTGACCATCCTGAATGCGTTGTCGGGCAAACCTCTGCCGGTTTACGGCAACGGCCAGCAAATTCGTGACTGGCTGTATGTGGAAGATCATGCGCGAGCACTTTACCGCGTGGTGACCACCGGTGTGGTGGGCGAAACGTACAACATCGGCGGTCATAACGAGCGCAAGAACATTGACGTTGTGCAGACTATTTGCGCGCTGCTGGAAGAGTTGGTGCCACAAAAACCTCAGGGTGTGGCGCACTATAAAGACCTGATCACGTTTGTCACCGACAGACCTGGGCACGATGTTCGCTACGCCATCGATGCCGCGAAAATCGAACGCGAGCTGGGCTGGACGCCGGATGAAACCTTCGAAAGCGGCATGCGCAAAACCGTGCAGTGGTATTTGGCCCACGAAGTCTGGTGGAAACAGGTGCTGGATGGCAGCTATCAGGGCGAGCGTCTGGGCCTGAAAGGCTAACCCTCCCGGGAGGACAAATGAAAGGTATTATTCTGGCTGGCGGTTCCGGCACACGTTTACACCCGATTACGCGAGGTGTGTCGAAACAGCTGCTGCCTGTTTACGATAAACCGATGATTTATTACCCGTTGTCCGTACTGATGCTGGCGGGGATTCGGGAAATTTTGATCATCACCACCCCGGAAGATAAAAGCTATTTCCAGCGCCTGTTGGGCGATGGCTCAGAGTTTGGCATCGAATTGCATTATGCCGAACAGCCGAGCCCGGATGGCCTCGCGCAGGCTTTTATCATCGGGGAAACCTTCCTTGCAGGCCAGCCGTCCTGTCTGGTGCTCGGGGATAACATCTTCTTTGGTCAGGGTTTCAGCCCAAAACTGCGCAGCGTTGCAGCGCGTACGGAAGGGGCGACCGTCTTCGGTTATCAGGTGATGGACCCCGAACGCTTCGGCGTGGTGGAGTTCGACGACAACTTCCGCGCGCTCTCACTGGAAGAAAAACCGAAAGAGCCCAAATCCAATTGGGCGGTGACCGGGCTCTACTTCTACGACAGTAACGTCGTGGAATACGCCAAACGCGTCAAACCGTCCGAGCGCGGCGAGCTGGAAATTACCTCCATCAACCAGATGTATCTTGAAGACGGCAAACTCACGGTCGAACTGTTAGGCCGTGGTTTTGCCTGGCTGGATACCGGCACGCACGACAGCCTGATTGAAGCGAGTACCTTTGTGCAGACGGTGGAAAAACGTCAGGGCTTTAAAATTGCTTGCCTGGAAGAGATAGCCTGGCGAAACGGCTGGCTCGATGACGAAGGCGTAAAACGCGCCGCCACGCAGCTGGCCAAAACCGGCTACGGCCAATATCTGCTGGAGTTACTTCGTGCCCGTCCGCGCCAGTATTGAGCCTCTCCACTGGGAGAATCACTTCTTCGGCGTCAACAGCGCCATCGTGCGTTTTAGCGACGAAGCCGGGGAATTGACAGACTCCGCGCTGGCAGGCTGGTCGCGCGTTCAGGCGAAAATCCCGGCGCATCGCACGGACTGGCTGGATGCTTTGCAGCGCCTGGGCTTTCATCTTGTTGAAGGTGAAGTGGATTTGACGTTGCCGGCGGTGGCCTGTGCCGATCCGCAACCTGAGATAGCCACTGAAAGCGATATTCCGCGCTTGCGTGAATTAGCGGCCCAGGCCTTTGCTCAGAGCCGCTTTCGCACGCCCTGGTATGCGGAAGGGGCCAGCGGGCGTTTCTACGCGCAGTGGATTGAAAATGCCGTTCGCGGCACGTTCGATCACCAGTGTTTGATTTTCAGGGATGAGGGCGAGGATATTCACGCTTTTGTCTCCCTTCGTCAGTTAAACGAAAGCGAAGCGCGCATTGGCTTGCTGGCCGGGCGTGGCGCAGGACAAAAGTTGATGCAGGCGGCGATACGCTGGGCGAGTCAACGCCGTCTGACAACGCTGCGAGTGGCAACCCAAATGGGCAACGCCGCTGCACTTAAACTCTACATTGCCAGTGGTGCCACGATTGAGAGCACTGCCTGGTGGTTATACAGGTGACACGATGATTCCTTTTAACGCTCCGCCGGTAGTCGGCACCGAACTGGATTACATGCAGTCTGCCATGGGCAGCGGTAAGCTCTGTGGCGACGGTGGTTTTACCCGCCGCTGCCAGCAGTGGATGGAACAGCGCTTCGGCAGCGCCAAAGTCTTGCTGACGCCGTCCTGTACTGCTTCACTGGAAATGGCCGCGCTGTTGCTGGATATCCAGCCGGGTGACGAAGTGATCATGCCGAGCTACACGTTTGTCTCGACCGCCAATGCGTTTGTGCTGCGTGGGGCAAAAATCGTGTTTGTCGACGTGCGCCGTGACTCCATGAATATCGATGAGACGCTGATTGAAGCGGCCATCACCGACAAAACCCGCGCTATCGTGCCGGTTCACTATGCGGGTGTGGCCTGTGAAATGGACACCATCATGGCGATTGCCAAAAAGCACAATCTGTTCGTCGTCGAAGATGCCGCACAGGGCGTGATGTCGACCTACAAAGGTCGGGCGCTCGGCTCCATCGGGCACATTGGCTGCTTTAGCTTCCACGAAACCAAAAACTACACCGCAGGTGGAGAAGGCGGCGCAACGCTGATTAACGATAAAGCGCTGGTGGAACGGGCGGAAATCATTCGTGAAAAAGGCACCAACCGCAGCCAGTTCTTCCGTGGGCAGGTGGACAAGTACACCTGGCGTGATATCGGGTCGAGCTACCTGATGGCCGATTTGCAGGCCGCCTATCTTTGGGCGCAGCTTGAAGCGGCAGATCGCATCAACCAGCAGCGCTTAAGCCTGTGGCAAACCTATTACGACGCGCTGAAGCCGCTGGCAGAAGCCGGGCGAATTGAGCTGCCAACCCTTCCGGCCGACTGCGTACACAACGCGCATATGTTCTACATCAAGCTGCGTGATGAAGACGATCGCAGCAAGCTCATTGCCTGGCTGAAAGAGGCAGAGATCCTGGCGGTGTTCCATTACATCCCGCTGCACTCTTCACCTGCGGGTAAAGCGTTTGGTGAGTTCAAAGGTGAAGATCGTTTCACCACGCAAGAAAGTGAGCGTTTACTACGCCTGCCGCTGTTCTACAATCTGTCTACTGTTAATCAGCGCACGGTGATCAACTCGCTGCTGAGCTATTTCGCCTGATATGTCACTGGCAAAAGCTTCAATCTGGACCGCCGCCAGCACGCTGGTAAAAATTGGCGCTGGCCTGCTGGTGGTTAAACTGCTGGCGGTCGCTTATGGCCCGTCCGGCGTCGGCCAGGCGGGTAACTTCCGCCAGCTGGTTACGGTACTGGGCGTGCTGGCTGGCGCAGGTATCTTCAATGGCGTGACCAAATATGTCGCGCAATACCACGATAATCCTGAGCAACTGCGCAAAGTCGTGGGCACCTCTTCAGCGATGGTGCTGGGGTTTTCCACGCTGCTGGCTGTCATCTTCTTGTTGGCTGCGGCACCCATCAGCCAGGGCCTGTTTGGGCACACGCATTATCAAGGGCTGGTGCGCCTGGTCGCCCTGGTGCAAATGGGTATCGCCTGGGCGAATTTGCTGCTGGCTCTGCTGAAAGGCTTTCGCGATGCGTCCGGAAACGCACTGGCGCTGATTGCCGGGAGCCTCATCGGCGTGGCGGCTTATTTTATAAGCTGGCATTTTGGCGGTTATGAAGGCGCATTGCTGGGCCTGGCGCTGGTGCCTGCTTTAGTGGTTCTCCCGGCAGGCATCATGCTGGCGAAGCGAAAAGTGATTTCGTTTTCCTGGTTAAAACCAAAGTGGGATACTTTCCTGGCGGGCCAGCTCGGCAAATTTACCCTGATGGCGCTGATCACCTCGGTAACGTTGCCAGTGGCGTACGTCATGATGCGAAACCTGCTGGCGGCGCATTACAGCTGGGATGAAGTGGGGATCTGGCAGGGTGTCAGCAGTATTTCAGACGCTTATTTGCAGTTTATTACCGCCTCGTTTAGCGTCTATCTGTTACCTACTTTATCCCGGTTAACGGCGAAAGCTGATATCACCCGCGAAATCGTCAAATCGCTGAAGTTTGTGCTTCCGGCTGTGGCGGCCGCAAGCCTGACCGTCTGGCTGCTGCGCGACTTCGCCATCTGGCTGCTGTTTTCGGCGAAGTTTACCGCGATGCGCGATCTCTTCGCCTGGCAACTGGTGGGCGACGTCCTGAAAGTGGGTGCTTACGTCTACGGCTATCTGGTGATCGCCAAAGCGTCGCTGCGGTTTTATATTTTGACGGAGATCAGCCAGTTTGCGCTGCTGACCGCGTTTTCTCACTGGCTGATCCCGGTTCACGGCGCGTTGGGCGCAGCACAGGCCTACATGGCTACTTACATTGTTTATTTTGCGCTGTGTAGCGGCGTATTTTTAATCTGGCGTAAACGGGCATGACTGCACTGATACACGTTTTGGGATCGGATATCCCGCACCACAACCAGACCGTACTGCGGTTCTTCAACGATGAGCTTGCGGGCTCAGGGCAGCACGCCCGTGAATTTATGGTGGTGGGAACGGAGAAGGGACAACATGAAGCCTACCCGGCGCTCACGCTGAGCTTTTATGCCAGCAAGAAAGCGTTGGCCGATGCGGTTCTCGCGAAAGCAAAAGCGAATCGCTCTCAGCGCTTCTTTTTCCACGGGCAGTTCAATTTCGGCCTGTGGCTGGCGCTGCTGTCGGGTGGCATTAAGCCGGCCCAGTTTAACTGGCATATCTGGGGAGCCGATCTGTATGAAGTTTCCCGGGGCCTGAAATTCCGTCTGTTCTACCCACTGCGTCGCCTGGCGCAAGGGCGTGTTGGCAGAGTGTTTGCCACGCGTGGCGATCTCAATACCTTTGCCCGGCAGCATCCGCGTGTGAAAAGTGAATTGCTTTATTTCCCGACGCGCATGGACCCGACATTAAATGAGATGAGCATAGCTTCTCGTGAGGGCGATGTGCTGACCGTGCTGGTGGGCAATTCGGGCGACCGCAGTAACGATCATGTCGCCGCCCTGAAGGCCATCCATGAACAGTTTGGCGACACCGTTAACGTCGTCGTCCCGATGGGCTATCCGGCAAATAATGACGACTACATTCGTGAAGTCCGTGCCGCAGGGGAAGCGCTGTTCAGCCCGGAACACCTGAACATACTCGACCAGAAACTTGAGTTTAACGACTATCTGGCGCTGTTGCGCCGTTGCGATCTGGGGTACTTCCTGTTCCCACGCCAGCAAGGTATTGGCACGCTTTGTTTGCTGATTCAGGCGGGGATCCCGTGCGTTCTGAATCGCGAAAATCCCTTCTGGCAGGATATGACGGAACAGCACATTCCGGTGCTGTTCACCGCCGACAAGCTTGATGTTGCCGTCGTGCGCGAAGCTCAGCGTCAGCTGGAAAGCGTGGATAAAACGCAGATAGCTTTCTTTCGCCCCAATTATCTTGAACCGTGGCACCGTGCGCTGCAGCTAGCGGCAGGAGAATCGCAATGAGCCTGATGCAGTTTACCGGCCTGCTGGTGGTGTGGCTGTTCTCGTCGCTGTTTATTGCCACGCTGACCTGGTTTGAGTTTCGTCGCGTACGCTTTAACTTCAATGTCTTTTTCTCGCTGCTTTTCCTGCTGACGTTTTTCTTCGGCTTCCCGCTGTCGATGACGCTGGTATTCCGTTTTGACGTCGGCGTGGCGCCGCCGGAGATCTTGCTTCAGGCATTGTTGTCGGCGGCGTGCTTCTACGCGATTTACTACGTGACCTATAAAACTCGCCTGCGTGCTGCCCGTTCGCAGAGTGAACGCCGCCCGTTATTTACCCTTAACCGGGTGGAAGCCCATCTGACGTGGCTGATGCTGGCGCTGATTGCGCTGGTGAGCGTCGGCATTTTCTTTGCCCACAACGGTTTTCTGCTGTTTAAGCTGCACTCCTACAGCCAGATTTTCTCCAGTGAAGTCTCTGGCGTGGCCCTGAAGCGCTTTTTTTACTTCTTCATTCCAGCGATGCTGGTGGTCTATTTCCTGCGCCAGGACAGCAAAGCGTGGATTTTCTTCCTCGTCAGCACCGTGGCTTTTGGTTTATTAACCTATGTGATCGTCGGCGGCACCCGCGCCAACATCATTATCGCCTTCGCTATCTTCCTGTTCATTGGCATCATTCGCGGTTGGATCTCGTTATGGATGCTGGCGGCGGCAGGCGTGATGGGGATCGTCGGCATGTTCTGGCTGGCGCTGAAGCGTTATGGCATGAACGTCAGCGGTGATGAAGCGTTCTACACCTTCCTGTATCTCACGCGCGACACCTTCTCGCCGTGGGAGAACCTGGCGCTGCTGCTGCAAAATTACGACAAAATCGATTTCCAGGGGCTGGCCCCGATTGTGCGCGACTTCTACGTGTTCATCCCGACCTGGCTGTGGCCAGACAGACCCGGGATTGTGCTCAATACCGCCAACTACTTTACCTGGGAAGTCCTGAATAACCATTCCGGGCTGGCGATTTCACCCACGCTTATCGGCTCGCTGGTGGTGATGGGCGGCGCGTGGTTTATTCCACTGGGCGCGGTGGTTGTGGGGTTAATCATTAAATGGTTCGACTGGCTCTATCTGCTCGGCAACCGCGAAACGAACCGCTATAAAGCGGCCATTCTGCACAGTTTCTGTTTTGGGGCTATCTTCAACATGATTGTGCTGGCGCGAGAGGGGCTGGACTCGTTTGTCTCCCGCGTGGTCTTTTTCCTGGTGATTTTCGGGCTCTGCCTGCTGATTGCCAAATTGCTTTACTGGCTGCTGGACTGTGCCGGGCTTGTTCACAAGCGCGTAAGCACACAGCCGCAACCTCTGGTTTGAGAAGGAAACACATGACGGATTCGACAGCAGCACCGCTTTACACCGTGCGTGGGCTGCAACTTATCGGCTGGCGGGATATGCAGCATGCGCTCGATTATCTCTACGCCGACGGGGAAATGAAGCAGGGCACGCTGGTTGCCATCAATGCGGAGAAAGTGCTGACGGCGGAAGACAATGCCGACGTGCGCACGCTGATTGAGGCGGCGGAGTTTAAGTATGCCGATGGCATCAGCGTTGTGCGTTCGATTCGCAAAAAATATCCGCAGGCCAATGTTTCACGCGTGGCGGGGGCTGATTTATGGGAAGCGCTGATGGCGCGAGCGGGCGCTGAAGGAACACCCGTCTTTCTGGTGGGTGGCAAGCCTGAAGTGCTGGCCCAGACGGAAGCGAAGCTTCGCCAGCAGTGGAACGTCAACATCGTGGGCAGCCAGAATGGCTACTTCAAAGCCGAGGACAGGGCGGCGCTGTTTGAGCGCATTCATGCCAGCGGAGCGAAAATTGTCACGGTGGCCATGGGGTCGCCAAAGCAAGAAATCTTTATGCGTGATTGCCGCGATGTTCATCCTGATGCGCTTTACATGGGCGTTGGCGGGACCTACGACGTCTTTACAGGTCACGTGAAGCGTGCGCCGAAAATCTGGCAACAGCTTGGCCTGGAGTGGCTGTATCGCTTGTTGTCCCAGCCGAGCCGCATCAGCCGTCAGTTACGCTTACTGCGTTACCTTCGCTGGCACTATTCCGGCAACCTCTGATCCCCTTCCGCTTTAACACTGTATTGCACAGTATTTGTGCAATACATTCGTATAATTAATACTTTGTTTGCCATTCCACCGATTTTATTCAACCATGCGCCCCTTATTTTTTCATAACAATAACCGGCACCGACCGGAACGTTGCAAATACATGAGGATCTATGGCTGAGAAACAATCGGCGCTACAGCGAGGGCTGGAAGCGCGACACATCGAATTAATCGCCCTCGGTGGCACCATTGGCGTGGGCCTGTTTATGGGCTCGGCAAGCACGCTGAAATGGGCTGGCCCGTCTGTCCTGTTGGCGTACATCATCGCCGGGTTGTTCGTGTTCTTCATCATGCGCTCGATGGGCGAAATGCTGTTCCTCGAACCGGTCACCGGCTCCTTCGCTGTCTACGCACATCGCTACATGAGCCCGTTCTTTGGCTATCTCACCGCCTGGTCGTACTGGTTTATGTGGATGGCGGTGGGGATATCCGAAATCACGGCGATTGGGGTGTACGTCCAGTTCTGGTTCCCTGATATGGCGCAATGGATCCCCGCGCTGATAGCCGTCGCGCTGGTCGCGTTAGCGAACCTTGCCGCCGTGCGTTTGTACGGCGAGCTGGAGTTCTGGTTTGCGATGATCAAAGTCACCACCATTATCGTGATGATTGTGGTCGGGCTGGGCGTCATTTTCTTTGGTTTCGGCAATGGCGGACAGTCGCTTGGTTTTGGCAATCTGACGGAACATGGCGGCTTTTTTGCGGGCGGATGGAAAGGCTTCCTGACTGCGCTTTGTATTGTCGTCGCTTCCTATCAGGGCGTTGAGCTGATTGGCATTACGGCGGGTGAGGCCAAAAATCCTCAGGTCACGCTGCGCAGCGCGGTGGGCAAGGTGCTGTGGCGCATCCTGATTTTCTATGTGGGCGCGATTTTCGTTATCGTCACCATTTTCCCGTGGAATGAAATTGGCACCACAGGCAGCCCGTTTGTCCTGACATTCGCGAAGATTGGCATTACCGCCGCGGCGGGGATCATCAACTTTGTGGTGCTGACGGCGGCGCTATCAGGGTGTAATAGCGGTATGTATAGCTGCGGGCGTATGCTCTACGCGCTGGCGAAGAATCGCCAATTACCCGCTAAGGTGGCGACGCTTTCCCGCAATGGCGTGCCGGTGGTGGGTGTTGCTGTGTCGATTGCCATTTTGCTGCTTGGGTCGTGCCTTAACTACCTTATTCCTAATCCACAGCGGGTGTTTGTCTATGTCTACAGCGCCAGCGTGCTGCCGGGCATGGTACCGTGGTTTGTTATCCTGATCAGCCAGCTGCGCTTCCGTGAGGCTCACAAGCAGGCGATGGTGAATCACCCGTTCCGCTCAGTGCTGTTCCCGTGGACGAACTACCTGACGATGGCGTTCCTGAAGTGCGTGCTGATCGGTATGGGATTCAATGAAGATACGCGCATGTCGTTGTTTGTTGGCATTCTCTTCCTGGCGGTGGTGACGGTGCTGTATAAGCTTTTGGGCCTTCATCGTGTCGGCGATCCGCAGAAAGTGAAGGAATAAACGACAAAATGCACAAAGCATGAGCAAACGAACATTTTATTTAAAAAGGCACTAGACAGCGGGGGGGGAAGTCCGTATTATCCGACCCCGCAACGGCGCTAAGCGCCCGTAGCTCAGCTGGATAGAGCGCTGCCCTCCGGAGGCAGAGGTCTCAGGTTCGAATCCTGTCGGGCGCACCATTAACCCGGTGTCGGAGCTGCGGTGGTTTATGACCGCGTAGAAAAGATTTTCAGTGGTGGCTATAGCTCAGTTGGTAGAGCCCTGGATTGTGATTCCAGTTGTCGTGGGTTCGAATCCCATTAGCCACCCCATTAATTTAAGAGTTTTATGGCAATGCGAAGGTGGCGGAATTGGTAGACGCGCTAGCTTCAGGTGTTAGTGTCCTTAGGATGTGGGGGTTCGAGTCCCCCCCCTCGCACCATAACTCTACAGAATTGAACTAAAAATTCAAAAAGCAGTACATCGGCGAGTAGCGCAGCTTGGTAGCGCAACTGGTTTGGGACCAGTGGGTCGGAGGTTCGAATCCTCTCTCGCCGACCAATTTTGAACCCCGCTTCGGCGGGGTTTTTT